>JACDFR010000002.1 GCA_013815685.1 Ramlibacter sp. | reverse complement strand
ATCTCGGCCTTGGCCTCGCCGGTCTTGTCGTCGATGTTGTGCCAGGTGCCCACGGGCGTCGGCTGGGCCCATGCGCCGGCGCCGGCGGCCAGCAGAGCCGCCGCACAGATTGCTTTCATGTTCTCTCCATGGATGACGTCAGGCCAACGCCAGATCAGTGTCCATCAGCGCCCTGCTGCCCGAGCGGGCGGTGCGCATCAACGTCGCCGTTTCAGGGAACAGCTTGGCGAAATAGAAGCGGGCGGTCTGCAGTTTGGCCGGGTAGAAGGGATCGGTATTGCCCGCGGTGATTTCCCGCAGCGCGACCTGCGCCATGCGGGCCCAGAAGTAGCCATGCACCAGGTGGCCCGCGACACGCAGGTAGTCGACCGCGGCCGCGCCGACCTCATCGGGATTCTGGAATGCCTTGAAGCCCAGTTCGGTCGTGAATTTGGTCATCTGCTCGCCCAGGTACGCCACCGGGTTGATGAACTCGGCCATCTTCTCGTTCACGCCTTCTTCTTCCACCAGCTGGGCCACCAGCTTGCCGAACGTCTTGAGCGTGGCGCCGTTGTTGCCCAGCACCTTGCGGCCCAGCAGGTCGAGCGACTGGATGGTGTTGGTGCCTTCGTAGATCATGTTGATGCGGTTGTCCCGCACGAACTGCTCCATCCCCCATTCCTTGATGAAGCCATGGCCGCCCAGCACCTGCATGCAGGCGTTGGTGGCGATGTGGCCGTTGTCCGTGGTAAAGGCCTTGGCGATCGGCGTGAGCAGCGACAGCAGCTCGTCGCTGTCCTTGCGGACTTTCTCGTCGGGATGGTTGTGAACCTTGTCGAGCAAAGCGGTGCAAAACAGCAGCATGGCGCGCGCGCCTTCGCCGTAGGCCTTGGCCGTCAGCAGCATCTTGCGCACGTCGGGGTGCACGATGATGGGATCGGCCGGCTTGTCCTTGGCCTTGGGCCCCGTGAGCGACCGCATCTGGATGCGGTCCTTGGCATAGGCCAGCGCGTTCTGGTAGGCGACCTCGGTCAACCCGAGCGACTGGTAGCCCACGCCCAGGCGCGCGGCGTTCATCATCACGAACATCGCCTGCATGCCCTTGTTGGGTTGCCCGACCATCCAGCCGGTGGCGCCGTCGATCACGATCTGCGCCGTGGCGTTGCCGCGAATGCCCATCTTGTGCTCGAGGCCGCCGCAGTAGATGGCGTTGCGCGCACCCAGGCTGCCGTCCTTGTCGACCAGGAACTTGGGCACGATGAACAGGCTGACGCCCTTGATGCCGGCGGGTGCGTCGGGCAGGCGCGCCAGCACCAGGTGAATGATGTTGGCCGCCATGTCGTGCTCGCCGGCGCTGATGAAGATCTTGTTGCCGGTGATGCGGTAGCCGCCGTCGGGCAACGGCTCGGCCTTGGTGCGCATGAGGCCCAGGTCGGTGCCGCAGTGCGGCTCGGTCAGGCACATGGTGGCCGTCCACTCGCCGCTGGTCATCTTGGGCAGGTAGGTCTGCTTCTGTTCGTCGGTGCCGTGGGCGCTCAGGGCCGCGTACGCGCCGTGCGTGAGGCCCGCATACATGGTCCAGGCCTGGTTGGCGCTGTTGAGCATTTCGTAGAGACACTGATTCAGCACCAGCGGCAAGCCCTGCCCCCCATAGGCCGGTTCGGCGCTGAGCGCGGGCCAGCCGCCTTGCACGTACTGGTCGTAGGCTTGCTTGAAACCCGTCGGCGTCGTGACCTCGTGCGTCACCGGGTCGAGCTTGCAGCCTTGCTCGTCGCCGCTCATGTTGAGCGGGAAGGCCACCTCGGCGGCGAATTTCCCGGCTTCTTCCAGTACCGCATTGATGGTGCCGGCGTCGGCCTCCGAATACCTGGGCATGGCCTTGAAGTCGTCGGTGACCTTCAGTACCTCGTGCATGATGAACTGCATGTCGCGCAGGGGCGGGGTATAGGTGGGCATCTTTTGATTACTCCTTCGAGCCTGGGATGGATTGGACGGATTGGCGGGGCGAGCCGCGCGGCGCTTCTTGCGCGCCGTACAGCTTGAGGATGTTGGCGAAGCCGCTGTGGGCACGGTCGATCGAGCGGGGGGTCTTTAGGAACCTGGCCTCGTAGTGCAGCCCGAGAATGAGGCCGTGGATTTCGAAGGCCAGCTGCTGCTCGTCGATATCCGCGCGAAGGTGGCCCTCTTCCCTGGCCTGGACCACGGCGCGATTCATCGCCGCCAGCCACGATTTGACGGAACCGACCAGGGCATCGCGTACCGGGCCGGGGCGGTCGTCGAACTCCACGGCGCCGCTGATATAGATGCAGCCCGAATCGATCTCGATCGAGGTGCGGTTCATCCAGTTCCTGAAGAGCGCGCACAAGCGCGGCAGCCCGCGCGGCTCCTGCATGGCGGGATAGAACACTTCTTCTTCGAAACGAGAGTGGTATTCGCGCACCACCGAGATCTGCAGTTCCTCGCGCGAGCCGAAATGCGCGAAGACGCCCGACTTGCTCATCTGAGTGACTTCGGCCAGGGCGCCGATGGACAGGCCCTCGAGGCCGATCTGGGTGGCCAGGCCAAGCGCCGCGTCGACGATCGCCGCCTTGGTCTGCTGGCCCTTCTGCAATGCCCGGCCTTCGCGGGGCGCACGGGATGGCTTAAGGGTCAGGGGCGTGACGGACATGGGTGCGGAATAAAAACGAACGGTCGTTCTATTCTGCCCGAAATCCGGGTGGAGCGATATGCTTTTTTCTGCTTCAGTGAGGGCGCGCCCGCAGGCAAAGCAGCTAGAGAGCACACCGCGAGCAGGCTGTGCAGTGGACCGTCGAGAGACTTCGGCAACTCCACGCAGGCCCTCAGGCCTTGAACGGCACCACCACCTGGCGCTGCTCGCCCAGACCCTGGATGCCCAGGGTCATCACGTCGCCCTTCTTGAGGTAGGTCGGCGGTTTCATGCCCAGGCCGACGCCGGGCGGTGTGCCGGTGGTGATGACGTCGCCCGGGAGCAGGGTCATGAAGTGGCTCACGTAGCTCACCAGCTTGGCGACGTCGAAAATCATGGTGCGGGTGTTGCCGGTCTGCATCCGCTTGCCGTTCACGTCCAGCCACATATCCAGGCGCTGCACGTTCTCGAACTCGTCGGGCGTCACCAGCCAGGGGCCGATGGGGCCGAAGGTGTCGCAGCCCTTGCCCTTGTCCCATTGCGGGCCGCGCTCGAGCTGGTACTCGCGCTCGCTCACATCGTTGATGACGCAATAGCCCGCCACATGGGCCTGGGCATCCTTGCGCGGCACATAGCGCGCGCGTGTGCCGATCACCACGCCGAGTTCCACTTCCCAGTCGGTCTTGACCGACCCGCGCGGCAGCATGACCGGGTCATTGGGCCCCTGCACGCAGCTGGTGGCCTTCATGAACACCACCGGCTCCTTGGGTATCGGTACGCCCGATTCGGCCGCGTGGTCGGCGTAGTTCAGTCCGATGGCGATGAACTTGCCGACCTGGGCCACGGGGCAGCCATAGCGCGGCGCGCCCCGCACCACAGGCAGCTTGTCGATGTTGGCCTTGCGCAGACGGGCCATGCCGGCGCTGCCCAGCTGTGCCGCGCCGATGTCGGGCACCACACCGCTCAAATCGCGCAGCCGGCCGTCGAGATCGACGAGTCCGGGTTTTTCCTTGCCGGGGTTGCCATAGCGAACCAGTTTCATTGTTGTTCCTGTCCTGAAGTCTTCAGATGGTGATGCCGCCGTCGACCGCGTAGGCCTGGCCCGTGACGAACACCGATTCGTCACTTGCGAGGAAGACCACCAGCGGCGCGATCTCGTGCGCCTGCGCGAGCCGGCCCATCGGCTGGCGGGCGATGAACGCCCTGCGAGTGGCCTCGGGGTCTGGGTTCTCATTGATCCGCTGCCGCAGCGACGGCGTGTCCACGGTGCCGGGACAGATCGCATTGCAGCGGATGCCGTCGGCCACATAGTCGGCCGCCACGCTTTTTGTGAGGCCGATCACCGCCGCCTTGGTCGTCGCGTAGATGAATCGATTAGGCAGGCCCTTGATGCTGCCGCACACGCTGGCCATGTTGATGATGCTGCCGCGGCCGGCCGCCAGCATCCGGGGCAGCACCGCCTGGATCGTCCAAAACTGCGAGCGCACATTCAGGTCGAGCGCGAAATTCCACTCCTCGTCGGTGGCCTGCAGTACCGTGCCGCTGTGCACGAAGCCGGCGCAGTTGAACAGCACATCCACGGCAGGGAGGCTGGAAACCAACTTTGCCACGGCGGACTTGTCGAGCACGTCGAGCGCGATCGCGTGCACCCGCTCCACGCCGTCGTAGCTCGCCAGCAGCTGGGGGTTGAGATCGGTGGCCCATACCTGTGCCCCCTGCGCCGCCAGCGCAAGGACACTGGCCCGCCCGATGCCCTGCCCAGCCGCCGTGACCAGCACGGTTTTTCCTTCGAGTCTCATCGCATCTCCACTGCCGAGCTTGCCGTTGAGGGTTTTGCCCAATGCTTGTGCCGTTGTTTGCCGCCATATTAATTGGTCTGACCACTTGGCCACTTCTGGCTAACCCTTAACCCTGCCGCATGCCGCTGCAAACCGTCGAACCGCAACGCCTGTACCGGCAGATCGCCGAGCAATTGCGCTCGCTCATCACCGTCGGCGAGTTCGTGCCCGGCTGCCGGTTGCCCGCCGAGCGCGATTTGGCCACACAGTTCGGCGTCAGCCGGCCGTCGGTGCGCGAAGCACTCATCGCGCTCGAGGTCGAAGGCTGGGTAGAGGTGCGCACCGGCTCGGGGGTCTATGTGCTGGAACGCGCCGGCCGGGCACAGTCCGACGACCCCAAGGTACCGCCCACCGAATGGGGGCCGCTCGAATTGATCCGCGCGCGCCGGGTGATCGAGGGCGAGATCGCCTCGCTGGCCGCGACGCAAGGCAAGCGCAGGCACATCCAGGCCATCCGCGACGCCATCGACCTGATGCAGCAGGACACCGACCGCGGCGTCGCGCCGCTGGCCGGGGACCGCGCCTTCCACACCGCCATTGCCCAGGCCTGCGACAACGTGGTGCTCGTCGAAACCGTCCAGACCTTTTGGGACGCGCGCCGCGGGCCGCTGTTCGAGCGGCTGGGCGATTATTTCGAAACCGTGCCCTCCTGGCGCATGGCCATCGCCGAGCACGAGATCGTGCTGGATGCGATACGCGCCCGCGATGCCCAGGGCGCGCGGTCGGCCATGCAGCAGCACATGGACAAGTCACATTCCCGTTTCAGCGCGAGCTGGCGCCGCGCCAACCGTCCCGCCCAGCCTTAACCCCGTAGGAGACATCGAATGAACAAACGCCTGACCCTCAAACTCATCGCCGCCGCCGGCGTGCTGGCGGCCGCGGCGGCGCCGTTCGGCACTGCGCAGGCACAGACCAAGCTCAAATGGGCCCACGTCTATGAGACTTCCGAGCCGTACCACAAGTGGTCCGTCTGGGCAGCCGACGAATTCAAGAAGCGCACCAACGGCAAGTACGAGATTCAGGTCTTCCCCGCCTCCAGCCTGGGCAAGGAAAGCGACATCAACCAGGGCCTGCAGCTGGGCACGGTGGACATCATCCTGACCGGTGCGTCGTTCGCTTCCAATTCGTTCCCGCGGCTGGCCGTGAGCTACTACCCCTTCACGTTCCGGGACGCCGACCACGTGATCAAGTACTCCAAGAGCGACGTGTTCAAGGAACTCACCGAAGGCTACAAGAAGGCGACCGGCAATACCGTGACGGCCCTCACCTACTACGGCGCGCGCCATGCCACCAGCAACAAGCTGTTCAAGAACTGCGACGAGATGAAGGGCTTGAAGATGCGCGTGCCCGATTCGCCGGCGTACACGGCGCTGCCGCGCGCATGCGGCGCCAACCCGACGCCCATCGCTTTCGCCGAGGTCTACCTGGCGCTGCAGAACGGCACCGTCGACGCCCAGGAAAATCCGCTGACCACCATCGAGGCCAAGAAATTCTTCGAGGTGCAGAAGAACATCATCCTCACCGGCCACATCTCCGATGCGTTGCTGACGGTGATCTCTCCCAGCACCATGTCCAAGCTGACACCGGCCGAGCAGAAGATCCTGGGCGAAGTGACGCAGGAAGCCGCCGATAAAGCGACCAACGACATCCGCAAGCGCGAAGGCGAGCTGGTCGAGGAATTCAAGAAAAAGGGCATCAACGTAGTGACCGTCGACCGCAACGACTTCCAGCAGCGCGTGCTCAAGGCGATCACCTTCGAGTCCATGAAACTGGACAAGAAGGACTGGGACCGCGTCGTTTCCATCAAGTAATGACCACCTCGATTGACGAGATGCCCCAGGTGATGGGGGCGGACGGCGAGTTCCACGCGCAGGACGAAGCGGTGGACCTCTCCGGCACAACGATCGAAGGTTGGGTAGCGCTGGGTTTCTTCTGGGTCCTCGGCGCCACGGTCTTCTACCAGTTCTTCACGCGCTACGTCATGAACGACTCGGCCGCGTGGACGGAAGAGATCGCGCGCTACCTGCTGATTGCCGTCGTGTTCATGGGCGCGACCATCGGTGTGGTGAAGAACAATCATATCCAGGTGGACTTCTTCTACCGCTTCATGCCCAAGCCGGTGTCGCGCGTCCTGGCGACGGTGGTGGACGTGCTTCGCATCGCGTTCTTCGCAGCCGCGGCCGTTCTGACGGTGCTGATGATGCTCAAGTTGGGCAGCAACTCGCGCATGACCATGGTCGACCTGCCGATGAACTGGGTCTATGGCGTGTGCCTGCTGGGCTTCGCGGCGATGGCGTTCCGCTCGGTCCAGGTGGCGCTGTTCCACCGCCGGCGCGGCTACACCGTGCTCGAGCGTCCCGAGAGCTCGATGGACGACCGGTAGCCATCGGAACAACCAACAACAACAACGGCTCATGCTCAAAATCATCTTCCTGCTGCTCATGAGCGGCGGCATTCCCGTCGCCATCGCGATGGCCGGATCGGCGCTGGTCTACATCTGGTGGAGCGGCAACCTGCCGGCTTTCGTCGTGATCCACCGGATGGTCAGCGGCATCGACAGCTTTCCGCTGCTGGCGGTGCCATTCTTCATTCTCGCCGGCAACCTGATGAACAACGCCGGCATCACCAACCGCATCTACAACTACGCGCTGGCGCTGGTGGGTTGGCTCAAGGGCGGCCTGGGACACGTGAACGTGGTGGGTTCGGTGGTGTTCGCAGGTATGAGCGGCACCGCCATCGCCGACGCCGCCGGCCTGGGCACCATCGAGATCAAGGCCATGACGGATCATGGCTACAGCAAGGAATTCGCCGTGGGCGTGACGGCCGCCTCGGCCACGCTCGGCCCGATCATTCCGCCCAGCCTGCCTTTCGTGATCTACGGGATGATGGCCAACGTCAGCGTCGGCGCGCTGTTCCTCGCCGGCATCCTTCCCGGCGTGCTCATGGCCCTGCTGATGATGCTCACGGTGGCGTATTTCGCCCACAGGAACGGTTGGGGAGCCGATATCAAGTTTCATTGGCCGCGTGTGGTCAAGGCGCTGGCCGAAACCGCGGTCGTGATCGCCTGGCCCGTGATTCTGTGGCTGCTGATCAGCAAGCTTGGGTTCCCGCCGAGGACCACTGTCATCGCCGGCCTGATCGCCCTGTTCGCCGCCGACAAGGTGTTCAACTTTCAGGCCGTGCTGCCGATCATGACGCCCGTGCTGTTGATCGGCGGCATGACCACCGGCATCTTCACGCCCACCGAAGGCGCGATCGCCGCGTGCCTGTGGGCCATGGTCCTGGGCTTCGCCTGGTACCGGACGCTCAACTGGAAAATGTTCGTCAAGGTCTGCCTGGATACGGTGGAGACCACGGCAACGGTGCTCTTCATCGTGGCGGCCGCCAGCATCTTCGGCTGGATGCTCACGGCGACCGGCGTCACCACGGCCATCGCGGCGTGGGTGCTCGAATTCACCAGGGAACCCTGGGTATTCCTGCTGCTGGCCAACCTTCTGATGCTGTTCGTGGGCTGCTTCCTGGAACCAACCGCCGCCATCACGATCCTGGTACCTATCCTGGTGCCGATCTGCCAGCAGCTGGGCATCGACCTGGTCCACTTCGGCCTGGTCATGGTGCTGAACCTGATGATCGGGCTGCTGCATCCGCCGATGGGCATGGTGCTGTTCGTCCTGGCCCGGGTTGCCAGGCTGTCGGTGGAAAGAACGACGATCGCCATCCTGCCCTGGCTGGTGCCCCTGCTGGGGTCGCTGGTCGTCATCACCTACTTCCCCAAGCTGGTGCTCTGGCTTCCGAAGATGTTTTATTGACTTGCGGTACAGATATTCAGCGCTGTCCCCAACTGATTAACGATGACTCCCTTCATTCGACTCCATCCCCAGGACGACGTCCTGATCGCCCGATCCCAGCTGGTTGGCGGCACGCAGGCTGAAAACGTGGTCATCAGGGGCCTGATTCCGCCGGGCCACAAGGTCGCCACGCGCGCCATCGCGGCGGGCGAGCCGGTGCGGCGCTACAACCAGATCATCGGATTCGCCAGCAAGCCGATCGCCGCGGGCGAGCATGTGCACACCCACAACCTGGTCATGGGCGACTTCGAGCGCGACTATGCCTACGGGGCGGACGCCAGGCCCCAGCCGCCGCGCCGGGAAGCCACCTTCATGGGCATCCGGCGGGCCGATGGGCGCGTGGCCACTCGCAACTACATCGGTATCCTGTCCAGTGTGAACTGCTCGGCCACCGCCGCCCGCGCCATCGCCGATCATTTCTCGCGCCAGAACAATCCGCAAGCGCTGTCCGGCTATCCGAACATCGACGGCGTGGTCGCGCTGACGCACGGCACTGGCTGCGGCATGGACACGGAAGGCTTTGGGATGCAGATCCTGGAGCGCACGCTCGCGGGCTATGCCACACACGCCAACTTCTGGGGCGTGCTGGTCGTCGGCCTGGGCTGCGAGGCCAACCAGATCAACGCCTGGCTGGCCCACAGCAGCCTGCGCGAGGGCGACACGCTCAAGGTCTTCAACATCCAGGATACCGGGGGCACCCGCAAGACGGTTGAAAAAGGGGTCGGCCTGATCAAGGAGATGCTGCCGCGGGCCGACGCCGTCAAGCGCGAGCCCTGCAGCGTGGCCCACATTACCATCGGGCTGCAATGCGGCGGCTCGGACGGCTATTCGGGCATCAGCGCCAATCCGGCGCTGGGCGCCGCGGTCGACCTGCTGGTGGCCCATGGCGGCACCGCCATCCTCTCGGAGACGCCGGAAATCTACGGCGCCGAGCACCTGCTGACCCGCCGTGCCGTCAAACGCGAGGTCGGCGAGAAGCTGATCGAGCGGATCAAGTGGTGGGAGCACTACACCGAAGTCAACGAGGGCGAAATGAACAACAACCCGTCGCCGGGCAACAAGGCCGGCGGGCTGACGACCATCCTCGAAAAGTCGCTGGGCGCGGTCGCCAAGGGTGGCACCACCAACCTGCAGGCCGTCTACGAATACGCCGAGCCGGTGAAGGACCACGGCTTCGTCTACATGGACACGCCCGGCTACGACCCCGTGAGTGCCACCGGCCAGGTCGCCGGCGGCGCCAACATGATCTGCTTCACCACCGGCCGCGGCTCGGCCTACGGCTGCGCCCCCTCCCCGTCGCTCAAGCTCGCCACCAACTCCGCGCTATGGCAGCGGCAGGAAGAAGATATGGACATCAACTGCGGAGAGATCATCGACGGCAAGGCGTCGATCCAGGAGATGGGCCAGCGCATCTTCGAGCTGGTGCTGGCCACGGCCTCCGGCGAGCAGTCCAAGAGCGAGAAGCATGGCTACGGGCAGAACGAGTTCGTGCCCTGGCAAGTCGGCGCGGTAATGTAAGGCCATGGCGAGGTCCTTCACGGCGCAGCAACTGCGCACGCGCTGCGCCGCCATCGTGCAAGCGGCGGGCAGCAGCGCCGAAGAAGCGCGCCTGGTCGCCGACAACCTGGTGCTGGCCAACCTGAGCGGCCATGACTCGCACGGCGTGGGCATGATCCCGCGCTATGTGGACGCCGTTCTCGAGGGCGGGCTTACGCCCAATGCCTCGGTGAAGGTGGTGCTCGATATCGGCACGATGCTCACCCTGGACGGCCAGCGCGGCTATGGCCAGGCCATCGGCGAACAGGCGATGAAACTGGGTATCGCGCGGGCCAAGGAGCATGGCAGCTGCATCATGGCCCTGGGCAACTCGCACCACCTTGGCCGCATCGGGCACTGGGCGGAAATGGCCGTGGCCGAGAACTTGGTTTCCATTCACTTCGTCAACGTGCTGTCACGGCCTGTGGTGGCACCCTGGGGCGGCGGTGACGGCCGATTCGGCACCAACCCCTGCTGCATCGGCGTGCCCATCGAAGGCCGCGAGCCCTTCGTACTGGACTTCGCAACAAGCCGTGTGGCGCAAGGGAAAATGCGGGTTGCGTACAACGAGGGCAAGACGGTGGAAGCCGGCCTGCTCATCGACGAGAACGGGCATCCGACGACCGACCCCGGCGTCGTCGTGGTGCCGCAGTCGAACGGCCTGTTCGGCGCGCTGATGACGTTCGGCGAGCACAAGGGCTATGGCATGGCGGTGGCGTGTGAGCTGCTGGGCGGGGCGCTCACCGGCGGCGGCACCTGGCACCGGCCCGCCGATGCGGCCCGCGCCGTGGTGAACGGCATGCTCACCATCCTCATCGACCCGCGAAAGCTCGGGACTTCAAAAAGCTTCGAGCGGGAAGCGCTGGCCTTCGTCGAGTGGCTCAAGCAGGGGCCGGGCGCACCGGGCAGCGGCGGTGTGCGCATCGCGGGCGAGCCGGAGCGTGAGACGCGGGCCAGACGGGAGCGCGAGGGCATCGCGATCGACGACCAGACCTGGGCGGAGATCAGCGCCGCTGGAAGCAAGGTCGGCCACTCGGGCTGACGGCGGTCTCAGGCCACCGGCAACGCCGGTATCGCCCGCACCACATCCCCCGCCACCGGGAATATCCGGTCGCCCGCGCGCGGCTCGATCCGGTGCATGCCGGTGAAGCTGCCGAACGCCGGCAACACGCCCACCGCGTTGGCAGGCAAGGCACCGGTGTCGTCACCGAACCAGAAGCACGGCAGGCGCAGGCGCTCGAAGGCCCGGCCACCGACGCTGATACACGGATGCCAGTGGCCCGCCAGCACATAGCCCTGATCCGAAGGGCGCGGGTAGTGGCACAGCGCGAACGGCCCCAGAGGCAGCGGCTCGTCAACCACGGTGATGTCCAGGCTGGCGGGCGGATCGCCGGCGCGATCGTCGTGGTTGCCGCGCACCAGCGTCAGTTCAAGCGCCGCGTGTTGCGCCCGCCAGGCCGCCAAGGCGCCCATCGTGCCTGCGGCATGCGAACGGCGCGAATGCAGGAAGTCGCCCAGGAAGATGATCCGCCGGGCCTTGGTGTCCGCCACCGCCGCGGAAAGCGCGTCCAGGGTTTCGGTGGTAGTGCCGCTGGGCACGGGCACGCCGAGCTGGCGAAAGCTCACGGCCTTGCCGAAGTGGGCATCAGCAACCAGCAGGGATTGTTCGGCCGAGAGCAAGGCCGCTCCGCTGGGGTGCAGGACGACATCGGCACCGGCGACGCGAATTCTCAGCATATGCCCCACCCTGATCCTCCCCCAGAGGGGCAAGGAATAAAACAGCTAGAGCATGCGCGCCAGGCTGGCTTCCAGGTGCTCGGAGGGGACGCGCTTGAAGCCGGAACGGGCAAAGCGCTGCAGCCGCCCCACCACGAACGCCGTGAGCATGGAGGCGCGCACCTGGGCGTCCAGGCTCGGCGTGGCCGAGCCATCGCCGTCCCGGCCCGTGCGCAGGCTTTGCTTGATGGTGGATTCGATCTTGTCGAAGAACTGGTTCATGCGCTGTTGCAGTCGCTCGTTCTCGAAAACCAAGGCGTCGCCCACCATCACGCGGGTCATGCCGGGGTTCTTCTCGGCGAACTGCAGGAGCATCGCGACGGTCTTGGCCGCCTGGGTATTGCCCGCGGGCTCGCGCTCGCCGATCTGGTTGACCAGGGAAAAAACGCTTTGCTCGATGAATTCGATCAGCCCCTCGAACATCTGCGCCTTGCTGGCGAAGTGGCGGTACAGGGCCGCCTCGCTCACCTCCAGCCGGGCCGCGAGCGCGGCGGTCGTGATCCGCTCGGCGCCCGGCTGTTCAAGCATCGTGGCCAGCGCCTGCAGGATCTGCACCCGCCGCTCGCCGGGCTTGGGGCGCTTGCGCACCGGCGCCACGGGTTCCTGGACTGCAGTGGAGGCGGGGCTGGTGAATTCGGCGTCTGCGTCGGCGTCTGGCATAGAGTGAAAGAGATGTGTTGATTTGATTCTCGCACACCCCGCCCCAGGGTTTTCGCCAACCGCCTTCCGGCGCGCGCGGCCTGCGCCTCAAGTGCGTGCTTACCCCGCGAGCAGCAGCGATACCTTCAGGCCGCGGCCCATCGCGCCCGGCTGCAGCTCCAGCTGGCTGCGATGAACGCTTGCGATTTCGTCGGCGATCGCCAGCCCCAGGCCGTTGCCCTCGCCCTGGGTGCCCTGCACACGATAGAACCGCTCCAGCACGCGCTGCCGCTCGGTTGGCGCCACACCCGGCCCGTCGTCTTCCACCTCCAGGAAAGATCCTTCGCGGCGCCGGCCGCACCGGATGGTGACGGTGCCGCCATCTGGCGTGTACTTGACGGCGTTGTCCACGAGGTTGCCCAGGAGTTCCCGCAGCAGCCATTCATGGCCCATGACCTTCACCGGCTGGGCGTCCAGGCCCAGGTCGATGTGCTTGGCCGTGGACGCATCCAGGTGAGTTTCCAGGATGGCTTCGCACAGCGCTTTCAGGTCGACCCGTTGCACGGGCTGTGACTGTATGGTGCGCGAATCGGCCCGGGACAGCGCCAGCAGCTGATTGGCCAGCTGCGACGTCCGGCGGGTGGCGCTGCGCAGCTTGTTGACCTGCTCGGTGCGCAGCCGCACCGTGCCGTCGCCGGGGCTCGCGGCGTTGGCCGCCTGGGCCCAGGCCTCCACCTGGGCTTGCAGGCCCGCCAGCGGCGTTCGCAACTGGTGGGCGGCGTCGGTGATGAACCGGCGCTGGCTTTCGGCCTGCGCATTGACCAGCCCGAGCAGCCGATTCAGGGAAATGACCAGGGGCCTGACCTCTTCGGGCGAGGCCCGTTCATCGATGGAGCTCAGGTCGCGCGGCGAGCGGCGCTCCACCGCCTCGCGCAGGTCGAGCAGCGGCTTGAGCGCACGCTCGACCGCCCAACGCACCGCGAAAGCGGCCGCGGTGACCAGCACCAGGTTCGGCAGCAGCACCTTGAACAGGATCGACCGCGCCCATTGCTGGCGTGGGTCCGACCCGTCCGCCAGGGCGACCACCACTTCCCCCAGCACCGTCTGCTGGCGCTGGCGCACGATGCGCCAGGTGACGCCGCCGTTTTCCTCGCTGTGGAACTCGGGTTCCGCGGTCGCGGGCGGCAGCCCGCCCAGCCACGCCTGTCCCCGCAAGACCTTGCCGTCCGGGTCGGCGACGGCAAAACTCCCCATGTCCGGCGGGTTGTTCAGGAATTGCTCGAGCGCGGGCGCCAGCAGCAGGATTGGGGGATCGGTCTTGCGCAAGCCCTCGCCGATGATCGAGTCGGCCAGCAGCGGCACCATCGCCAGCAGCCGCTGGTCCTGCTGCAAGGCCACGTTGTCGGCGGAGCGGTAGTCGAACCAGGCGTTGAGCAGGGCCAGCAGGACCAGCGGCGCGATCAACATCACCAGCAAGCGCCGGCGCAAGCCGGAAAGCACGTTGCCTCCCACGCTTGCGGCGGACGGCGCGCCGCCATTCTCCGGCGGGGGGGACGCGCCCAGCGGCCAGAAGTTCACGGGCTCAGGGCTCGCTCAGTTCGAGCCGGTAGCCGAATCCGCGGATGGACCGCAACCCCACCCCATGCGGCTCCAGCTTGCCGCGCAGCCGCGAGATATAGACCTCGACCGCGTTGGGCGTGATCTCCTTGTCCCAGCCGGTCAGGGCCTGCAGCAGCTTGTCCTTGCTGGCGGGCTTGGGGGCGTTGATCAGCAGGTACTCGAGCACCGTCCATTCCCGCGGCCCCAGCTCGATCACCGTGGACTGGCCGAGGGTCCGGGCAGTGGCCCTGCGGTTCGCGGTGTCCAGCTCGATCGGCCCGAAACTCAGCACCGCGCTGGTGGCCGCCTGCGAGCGGCGAAGCAGCGCGCGCAGGCGCGCCAGCAGCTCGGGCAACTCGAACGGCTTGATCATGTAATCGTCGGCACCCAGATCCAGCCCCTGGACGCGGTCGTGCAGGGCGTCGCGCGCCGTCAGGATCAGCACCGGCATGGCGTGGCTGGCCATTTCAGGGCGGCGCAATCGCCTGGTCAGGTCCAGGCCGTCCATATGCGGCAAGCCGATATCGATGATGGCCGCGTCGAACAACTCTCCCCTGAGCACTTCCTCGGCGCGCTCGCCGCTGCCCACCCAATCGACGGCGTAGCCGGCATGGGTGAGCCCCAGCTTGATGCCGCTGGCGACCATGACGTCGTCTTCGACGAGCAGGAGCCTCACACCAGACTCGGCTCGAGCGCCGCCGGGCCGCCCCAATACGCGAAGGCCCGCTCGGGGGACAGCGCAGTATACGAAGTGACCAGCGTGGGGGCCATTCAGTGCGAACGGATCATGGTGCCGTAGGCCTGGTCGGTGAGAATTTCCAGCAGCATCGCATGCGGCACCCGCCCGTCGATGATGTGCACCGAGTTGACGCCGCTCTTGGCCGCGTCCAGCGCGCCGCTGATCTTGGGCAGCATGCCGCCGGAGATGGTGCCGTCGGCGAACAGCTCGTCGATCTCGCGCGCCGTGAGGTCGGTGAGCAGCTTGCCCGACTTGTCCAGCACACCGGGCGTGTTGGTGAGCAGCACCAGCTTTTCCGCCCGCAGGACCGTGGCGAGCTTCCCGGCCACCACATCGGCGTTGATGTTGTAGCTTTCATTGGCTTCGCCGAAGCCGATGGGCGAGATGACCGGGATGAACTGGTCGTCCTGCAACGCCTTCACCACGCCGGGATCGATGGAAACGATTTCGCCCACCTGGCCGACGTCGTGCTCCTTGGTCGGGTCGCTGCTGTCCACCAACTTGAGTTTCTGCGCCCGAATCAGGCCGCCGTCGCGCCCGGTCAGGCCCACCGCCTTGCCGCCGGCCTGGTTGATCAGGCCCACGATATCCTGCTGCACCTCGCCTGCCAGCACCCACTCGACGACTTCCATGGTTTCGGCATCGGTGACCCGCATCCCCTGAATGAACTGGCCCTTCTTTCCGAGGCGGCTCAGGGCCGCCTCGATCTGGGGGCCACCGCCATGCACCACGACCGGATTCATGCCCACCAGCTTGAGCAGCACCACGTCCTCGGCAAAGTCGGCCTGCAGCTCGGGATCGGTCATGGCGTTGCCGCCGTACTTGATGACCAGGGTCTTGCCATGAAAGCGGCGGATATACGGCAGCGCCTGGGCCAGGATCTCGGCTTTGTCGCGCGGGGAGATGTTGAGGAGGTCGGTCATGTCGGTGGCGCGAGTATGGGCGGATTGTGCCGCAACGCCGGCCGGCGCTAACGCCTGAGCCAGCGTGGCACCTTGAAGCGCACGATGCTGATATAGGCGTAGATATAGGAAATGACAAACAAGGCACAGAAGGTCATCAGCATGGGCGTATTGCGCCAAAAGATGACCGCAGGCGCCACGGTCAGCATTGTGAAACCCCACAAATACGGTGAGGTCCGGTTATTGCGCATCAGCATGCGACGGGCCTCGTCGTCGTCGAAGACAACGCGCACGACCCGGCGGTAGATGAGCTGGTGGAAATGCAGTGCGTCCGCCATTCCGGGCGACTGCCCTCGCACGAGCTTACGGTAGACCGAAAAGACCGTCTCCCACACTGGGTAGATCAGCAGCAGCATCGGGAACCAGGGCGAGACTTGCGAGTGGCGCTGCACCAGCTGGACGCATGCCACCGCAATGACGACGCCCCAGAGGTAAGCCCCACCGTCGCCCGCGAAGATCAGGCCGCGGGGGTAGTTCCAGACGAGGAACCCGGCGGTGGCACCCGCCAAGACGAGCACCAGGGCGGCTAGCTGCCGGTCTCCGACCTGCAACGCGACGTACGCAATGGCAAAGCAACAGATCATCGCCACGATGCCGGCCAGACCGTTATAGCCGTCGATGAGGTTGAAGGCATGGGGAAGACCGGCGACGGCCAGCACCGCCAGGGCGACTGCAACCCAGGGGTAAATGGTCCATAACCGGTCAATCCACGCAACGCCGAGGCTCTGGATTTGAAGGTCCAAAAGGGTGGCGGACACCGCTCCCGCCGCTAAGGTGATCAGCAGCCGATAGCTCGCCTGCAGCCGATGTGACACGTCCTCCGCCATCCCGCCTCCGGCAGCGAGCGCCGCCACGGCCCACCATGACAGTGCGCTTGATGCCGGAAACTCGATGCCAGTGGAGACGGGCAGGTAGCGCTCAGCAAGCACCATCCAGACCAGCCCCCCTGTGCAGGCCACCATCATGGCCGCGCCGCCCAGCCGTGGCACGTCACCCGCATGGAAGCGCTGCGGCATGGAAAGGCTGTAACGCCGCGCATTTCGGCGGCCATAGCGCAGGAGCACGGCGCATCCGAGCGCCGACACGACTGTGCAAAGAATCAACAGAATGAGCATGCCCTGAACCGCCTTTTCGCGGATTTTCTCACGCGTGCCGTAAAACCTCTTCCAGCAGGGCGGCCATGCGGCCTTGCCGAACGGCACTGTCGAAGTTGGTCTGCACATACCGGCGCCCTTGCTGGCCCAATTGCAAGGCCTTTGCGGGTGCTTCCAGGAGTTCGCACGTGAGCATGGCGAGTTGCGCATCGTCATCCGGATCGAAGTAGAAGCCGCCGCCCGCCTCCTCGACGATGCGCCGGGCCTCACCCTTGACTCCGCACAGCACGGGGCGGCCGCACGCCATGTACTCAATCAACTTGGTGGGAATGGCACCGGCGAAGACGGGGATGTCCTGCAGCGTCACGACGCATGCGTCGGCGGCGTTAAGGTAAGCCGCTGCCTGCGCCTTCGGTACAGCCGGCAGAACCTTCAGGTTGCCCAGTTGGTGCAGCATCACCTGTTCTACCAGCCATTTTCGGCGGAAGCCATCGCCAACCACAGCCAGCACGATGTCGGGCCTGCTTTTAAGACGCTGAGCGGTGCGCAGGATCACCGGGAGGTTATTCGCCTCGCCCACAGCCCCGAAATACATCAGCACGAACTTGCCCGCCCAGCCGTGAGCAGAACGCACGGCCTCGCCGGCCTCCCGGTCGGGGGCCAGCCGCCCGGTGTCCACGGCACACGGCAAGATGTGCACCTTCCGGGCAGGCCAGCCTCGGCTGACGATATCGGCGGCGATGCCCTGTGTCAACGCGATGATCTGGTGTGATTGGTCGTAGACCACCCTCTCCATCCAGCTGGTCACGCGCACCAGCCAGGGGTTGTTCATCAGCCCCATCTGGACGATCGAGCCCGGCCAGAGATCCCGGACTTCGGTGACGGCGGGTATGCGGCGTAGCCAACAAGCCAGCAGGGACGTGAAGATCGGGTACAGCGGTGGTGGCGAGAGCAGCGCCAAGTCTGCCTTGCGCGCCATGAGCACGGCCACCGGGCTTAGCGCAGACAGCAAGGCGTAGCTAAGGAGTCTGGAGATCATGCCCTTTTGATGACCGGTGTAACTGAGCGTGCGCAGGACACGAATCGGCCCCATCTGCTCGGTGTACACGATACGGCGGTACCAGGGCTTGGCGCTGACCGGCTGGCCCTGCATGTAGCCGCTCTCTCCGCTCACCACGGTGACCTCGTGGCCCATGCGCGCCATGCCGCACAGGGTTTCGAACATCAGGGAGTGCCCGGCTGCACTCTGATCGACAAAGTAGGGATAGACCACCAAGAGCCTCACCGCAGCCCCTCGAACACCTTAACCACCTTGCGGCCTTCAGTCTGCCAATTAACCGTTTCGCGGGTGGCCAGCACCGCTGACTTCCAGGATGCCAGCGCCTGGAAGTCAGCGAAGAAGGCATCGATGGCGGCAGCAATGCGGGCCTCGTCACCCAGATCGGCCACCCGGCCGATTCCATTGCCTTCTATGATGCGGCGGATTTCAGGCAAATCCGAGCCCAAGATCGGCACACCAGCGGCTATGAACTCGAACAGCTTGTTGGGCGTGGAGTAGTAATTGTTCAGGCAGGTGGCCAAGTAAGGAATTACGCCTGCATCGGCCGCTTCGGTCCAGGCCAGCAGCTCGTCCTGGGGCACCGCAGGTAGCAGGTGGACGCGGGCACCGGTGCCATCGGCCCGGACGCGCTGCTGCAAGACGCCGGTGAGCATCCCATCGCCCAGGACAACCAGGTGAACCTGGGGATTGCGCACCTGAGTGAATGCCGCCACGAGCTGCTCCAGATTGCGACCGACAGTCAGCCCGCCCTGCATCAGCAACACCAAGTCATCCGCTTCGAGGCCCAACCGCTCGTGAAAACGCCTGGTACGCAGCCCGGACGGTCGGGGTCGCTCCGCGTTGTAAACCACGTGGACATGGGCAAGGCCGTACCGCGTCGTCAGCTCATGCGCGACCGAGGCGTTAACGGTCATCACCGCGTCGCACTGCCGGATTGCCCTCTCCTCGATGGCACGCCACATTCGCTTCTCGCTGGCCGAGAACTCCTGTTCGGTGAATAGCTCATGGCTGTCGTAGACCACCTTGGCACCGTGCAGCCGCCGGCCGTGCAGCGCGACGGGCAGCAGGGGCAGGTCATGCGCGACATAGACGTCGGCCGGATGCTGGGCGATCGCCGGCTCGAACAGCTTGAGGAACAGGGTCTCCTGGTTCACCACGTAGCGCCACGCGAAGGCCCGCAGCGCCCGCATTACGGGACCGTCCGCGACAACGTGGCGGCCGACTGCGCGGTACAGGTTCAGCACCAATCGCTCGCGCTGCGCGGACGGCGCCTGCTGCGGGTGCAGCCGCACCACGCGTGGATCGTGCTCCCGCGCACCGGCGTCCTGCGGCATCGCGATGATCGTCACCTGCCAGCCCGCTGCCTGCAGGCTGTCGGCTTGCAGCAGGATCCGACGGTCAACCTGCCGATCCTTGGTCAGCATGACGGCCGTGTTCTTCATCCAGCGCTCGCGGGCTGCTGCGCCGCTTGGGACTGCACCGGGCGGTCCAGCGACTCGTAGACGGCGAGCAGCTTGCGGCCCTCCACTTCCCAGTTCAGCTCCCGCTTGGCTGCCAGCGCCCCGGCGCGCAGCCGGGCCATCGCGTCCGGGTCTCCCAGGATGCGATTGACCGCTTCGGCGATGCTGCCCGGGCTGCCCAAGTCTGCGCTGACGCCATTGCCGTAGCGCTGGCCGATGTCGCGCAGGAACGGCAGGTCGTTGGAAAGGAAGGGCAGCTCCGCGATAGCGAACTCAAACAGCTTGTTCGGGCTGCAGTAATAGTTGTTGTCGTCGACGCCGAAGTACGGGATGACGCCCAGGTCGGCATCGCACGTGACCGGATGGAGCTGGTCCGAGTCGACGCCGCCGTAGAAGTGCACGCGCAGCGCCAGCCCATGCGCCTCGACCAGTTGCCGTAAAGTGTCCAGGTAGGCGCCGTAGCCGACAATCACCAGAACCGTGCCCTCGCGAAAGTCGCGGGCGGCGAGCACCAGCCGATCGATGCCGCGGTTGTCGGAGATCCAGCCCTGGTACAGCACGATCCTCGCCCCGGGAGACAGCCCGAACCTTTCCCGCAGCGGGCGCGCTGTGCTCTTAGGCTGCGACGGCGCCGCGTTGAAGATCACGGTGGGCGCGGGGACCTCATACCGCTCGGCCATCAGCCGTGCGATGTAGGGATTGACCGTGATGGTGTGGTCGGCGTGCCGGATCCAGCGCTTCTCCGCACGTTTGTAGCGCCGCTGGGTCGCTTCGGACAGCTGCACTTGGGCGTAATACAGCTCATGCGCGTCGTACACCAGGGGCACCTTGCGTACGCGAGCCAGCTCGACCCCCGCACGCAGCATTGGAAAGTCATGCACGTGCAGCACATCAACCGGATACTCCATCAGTCGCTGGAGGACGAAGTCGTCGAAGCTGGACATGTCCAGCAAGCGCGACGAGAGCCAGCGCCACGCGCGCGCAAGAAACCGCTCCAACCGGCTAGACGGTCGCAGGCGCAGCTTGCGCGCGATCGGCGCGAAGGGCGAATGCCCCCAGTCGTACTCGAACCGCTCGATGCGGATCCCGTCCATGACGTAGGACTCCCGCTTCGGGCATTCAAAGCCGGCCAGCAGTGTGACCTGATGTCCTTGTTCGACCAGTGTGCCGGCCTCCTGCACGATGCGGCGGTCGATCATCAGGTGGTCGGCCGTGACCATCAGCACGTTCATGGGTTTGAAGCCGCCTGCTGCGAGGCGGGAGCTTGACGAGCGAGCAGCACCTCCTCGTAGAGCTGGATAAGCCGACGCGCGACGGATACCGCCCCGAACCGGTCGCGGGTGAACGCGCCCATACGCTGCGGGTCGAAGGTGCCGAGCCGGTCGGCCACGTCAAGGATCGCCTGGGCGAGCGCTTGCGGGTCGTTGTTGTCGCACAGCGCTCCGAGCCAGGACTCAGTCACGATGTCCTCCGGCCCACCGCAGCGGGTGGCCACCACTGGGCGGCCGGTGGCGAGCGCCTCCGTCACCACGCAACCAAAGGTCTCGGACCGACTCTGGAGCACCAGCATGTCGCTCTGGCGCATGAGGCCAGCGACCTCCTCGCGCGGCACCCAGCCGCGCACGCACACCGCCTGCTGCAGCCCGCGCCGGGCGATGTCTTCGCGAACACTCTCGGTCTGCGCGACTGTCGTGCCGCCCCCGGCAAGAGTAAGCGTCGCTAACGGCTTGGCGGCCAGCACCTGCGCAAACGCGTCGAGCAGCAGCGGGATGTTCTTGACCTCCACGAAATAGCCGACGAACAGCAGGCGCGGGGCCTCGGGCTTCGCATCGGCCAGCGGCGTGACGGCGAAACGATCCACGTCGACGACGTTCGGTATCACTGTCGCGGTGGATTGCACGCCCGGCAGGTAATCCAGCACCTCCCGCAGCAGCGCACGAGAGACACCCACAACCCGCGCCGCACCAGCGATCGCGCCCAAGGTGGTGCGTCGGATGATGGACCGGTTCATCAAGATCGAGAATGGGCCCGTGTGCTCGGTGACGACATAGGGCACCTCCCATGCGTGCGCGAGCATGCGAGCGGCTGAACCGTCCAGGTAGCCGGTGTGGGCATGAATCAGCGCCGGGGCGAACTCACGTCGCAGGTTGCGGAGGCTGGCGCGCACCGCCATGCGATAACTCCAGCCGTGCGACCAGAACGGGGCCAAAATTGGGTACGGGACATAGCGCACCGGCACCCCGTCGAGCATCCACCACTGCCGGCGGGACTCGCCAATGGAGCGGACGAACGCCCAGAGCGAACGCGGCAGGCGCAGCGGTGAGCGGCTCATCCAATAGGGCCGTCCGCAGATCACCCGTGCATCGACGCCGGACGCCCGCAGGGCCTGCACCTGCTCCAGCACGAAAGGGCCCGACCCGGGCTGCTCAGGATGCGGGAACATGTGGGACAGCACCAGCACGCGCCGGCCTTCCGCAGCCATCTCCTGCACACCCCGCACCGGGCGCCAACGTTCGTCTCGGAAGGTCGTGACGCCCACTGGTGTCTTGTCCTGCGATCGGGAAGGTGGCAATGCCCGCGACGATTCGCAGTTGCCTAGGCCGTGGCCAGCCGCTGGGCGATCGCGTCCGCGGCGTGGCCGTCCCCGTACAGGCCGACGGGCGGCTTGCTGGTGTCGCCCGCGGCGGCGAGCGCCGCGTCGACAATGGCCTGCACCGACACCGGAGGCGCCAGTCGGTTCGCCCCGCATTCCACCAGCTCGACCCATTCCGTCTCCCCGCGGATTGTTACGCAGGGCACGCCGAAGAAGTACGCCTCCTTCTGCACGCCACCCGAGTCGGTGAGGATAACCCGCGCGTCCTTCTCAAGTTCGACCATGTCGAGATAGCCCACGGGGTCCACCAGGCGCAGCCGGTCGGCTTCAACAAGGTGGTCCAGGCCGGTCTCCGCCAGCTTCTTGCGCGTGCGGGGATGAATGGGCAGCACGACCGGTAACTCTCGCGCGCAGCGAGACAGCGCCCGCACGATGGTTTCCAACTGCTGCGGACCGTCGACGTTTTCCTGGCGATGGATAGTAGCCAGGAAATACTCGCGCGGCCGCAGCCCCAGCGACTGCAGCACCTGGCCGCGCCCGAACCTGCTGTAGAACATCGCAGCGTCATACATCACATCGCCGCTGCGCACCACCTTTTTGCCGGTGATGCCTTCGTTGGCGAGGTTCCGCACGGCCGCATCCGTCGGGGCGAACAGCAGCGAGGCGACGTGATCCGAAACGACGCGGTTGATTTCCTCTGGCATCGCGCGGTTGAACGAGCGCAGCCCGGCTTCCACGTGCGCCACGGGCACCTGCAGCTTGACGGCTGCCAGCGCGCCCGCCATCGTCGAATTGGTGTCGCCGTAGACCAGCAACCAGTCGGGCTTCTCGTCCTTGAGAATGGTCTCAATGCGCTCCATCATCCGGCCCGTCATGGCGCCATGGCCGAGCCCGCCCAGCTCCAGCTGGTACTGGGGCTTGGGTATCTGCATCTCCGTGAAGAACACCTCGGACATGTTGGCATCGAAATGCTGCCCGGTGTGGACGATCACCTCGGTCACGGCCGGCTGGCATGCCGCGAAGGCCCGTGAGACCGTCGCAGCCTTAACGAACTGGGGCCGGGCCCCGACGATGGTCACGACCTTCATCAGACGCCCTGCGGGAAGTACTCGGGCCGCAGGGGCGCACCCGCCTGCTGCATCTGCTTGCTGTGCGCCGCCATGGTGCGGGCGATCAGCTCGCGGTTGGCACGGGTCCACTCGACGGTGCGGCGCAGACCCTCGCGCACCTCGACCTGCGCGTCGAAGCCGAGTTCGCGGCGCGACTTCTCAGTGGAGGCGAAGCGCTTGCCGGAGCGGTCCCAGTCACGCGCGGGCTTCAGGTCCGGCGCGGTCGGGTTGCCGGCGAACTCATTGATCCAGGTGGCCAAATCCAGGATGCTGGTTTCGTTGCCGGTGGCCAGGTTGTAGATCCCGCCCGGCTCGCCGTCCATCGCGCAGGCCATCAGCCCGCGGGCCATGTCCTCGACGAAGATGAAGTCGCGGCTTGCGTTGCCGCCGTTGTCCAGCGGCAGCGCCTCGCGGTGCAGCCCCTTCCAGATGAAGGTCGGGCAAACATTGCGCCAGACCGTGTGCACGGTGCCGCGCCAACGGCCCGCACCCAGGATCTCGCCCGGCCCGAACACGTTGGAGAAGCGCGCCTTCACGAAAGGCATCTGGTAGCGCTGGTGGTAGTAGTTGCCGTACAGCTCCCCGATCAGCTTCGAGATCGAGTACGGGCTGTCGTGCACCAGCGAGACCGGCTGCTCCTCAGTGGTGGCGGTGGGCTGGTCGTAGGTCTTCTCGGCCACCGCGCAGGCGGCGGCCGCGTACACCACCTTCTTCAGGGACTTGGCGTCCTTGAGGCGGTCGAACAGGCGCAGCGAGGTGAAGGTGTTGTTCTCGTGGTCGGCGAACGGGTCGGCAATGGAGGACTGGTTCCCGTGGTAGCACGACAGGTGGAACACGTACTCCACGTCGGCGGGGATCGCGCCCAGCCCTTGGTCGCTGGTGATCGACGCGAAGCAGAACTTCACGCGGGCATCGGCCGGCACGTTTGCCACGTCCGACGACAGCAGGTTGTCGATCACGACCACCTTGCTCGGGTCGTCCTTCAGGAGCATCTTCACCAGGTTGCTGCCCACGAAGCCGGCACCGCCGACCACCACGATGGATGCATTCTTGAAGTTGAGGGAACTCATGACTTGCTTGATAGATGGCTGTAGATATCGCTGACGCCGTAGCGGTCGTACCACTCCAGCTGCTTGCGGATGGTGTCCTCGAAGCCCACCTTCGGCGTCCAGCCGAAGGCCTTGGTGGTCTGGGAGGCATCCAGTGCCACGACCGGCACGTCATCCGCCGCGGGCGGCACAACGGGCACGTCCATGGCCGGAAGGCCGAGGTGCCGAGCCACCAGCTCGAAGATTTCCTTGATGTAGTGGGCTTCGCCAGAGGCAACGTTGAACACGCCCGTGGCCGCACCGGGCTGCACGGCCAGGTCTATCATCGAGAAGAAATCGGACATGTCCAGGAAGTCCCGCGCGGTGTCGGAGCAGAAGCACTTCTGGCCCGCCTTCAGGCGCTTGTAGAACGTCGGGATCGGCCCGATCGCCAGCCGCGGCCCGGTGACGTTGGCCAGCCGCAGCGACACTACCGGCAGCTTGGCCTGCAGCACGTACTGCTCGCCGGCCGTCTTGGAGATGCCGTAGCTGGTGAAGGGCGCGGTCGGGTGCGACACCGGGATGGGCGACACGCTGGTGCGACCGTACGAGAGCACCGTCTGGAAGTTCACGAGCCGGCCCACGCCGTGGCGCTCGGAGGCCTTCACGACCTCAATGCTGCCCGTGACGTTGGTGCGCGCGTCCTCCTGCCAGTCCGCCGGGTCCTTGTAGGCTGCGGCGGAGTGGATCACCAGTTCGGGTTTGAACTGCGCGAACGCCTGCTCGACGAACTGGGCGTCGCCGATGTGGCCCTCGCGCACCTCCAAGCCCGGCACCGCCGGCACCACTTCGCGCTTGCCGGTGGCGAAGTTGTCCAGCACCAAAAACTGGTGGCCCTGCGGCAGCCAGTGCTCGATCAGATTAGAGCCCAGGCAGCCCGCGCCGCCGGTGATCAGGACACGCGTCACTTTTTGTCCCCGTGGTTCAGGTGCGTGTAGCCGCCACTGGCGCCGTGTTTGCGGAAATAGGTGACCGCTTGGTCAGCGATCTCTTGCAGGGGCGTGAATTCGATCGCGCCGAAGTCCTGCAGCGTACGGGACGGATCCAGCAGGATGCTGGGTGCGTCGTCGGGGCCGAGCTCGCGCACCTCCGGCTCGGGGTAGCTGGGCAGGCCCATGGCCTTGACCACGGCGTCGTACAGCTCCTTGATCGCGACGTCCTTGCCGGACGAGAAGTGGTAGGCGCCCTTGCCGGTGCCGTCTACCGCTTTGATCACCGCGCGTGCGAGATCCTGGTTAAAGCAGAAGTCACGGCGCGCCTTGGTGACGAAGCACTTCTTGCCGTCAGACAGGCGCTGGAAGAAGATCGGCAGCGGCCCGCTCACGTTGCGCGGGCCGATTACGTTGGCCAGGCGGAACGACACATAGTCGACGCCTGAAATCTCCAGGTAATCCTCGGTCACCGTCTTGGAGATCGCGTAGCTGCTGTTGGCCGGGAACTTGGGGTGGTCCAGGCGGATGGGCTGCTGCAGCGGCTTGACGCCGTAGCACAGCGCGGTCTGGAAGTAGATGAAGCGGCCGATCTTGAACTGCTGCGCCGCCTGGATTAGGTTGGTGCCGCCCACGCAGTTGGTCATCGTGTCGTTGTACCAGTCATTGGGCTCCTTGTAGGAGGCAGCCGTGTGCACGATGGCGCCGAAGCGGTGCTTCTCGCACAGCTCGAACACTTTGTCCCGGTTGGCGATGCTGTCGATCACCACCGTCAGGTTGGGGTGGTCAGCAAGGTGGTGGCGCTGGCCGGTGGCCAGGTTGTCGATCACGACGACCTTGTCGCCGCGCGCGAGCAGCATTTCGGAAGTGTGGGAGCCGATCTGGCCGAGGCCACCCGTCACGAGGATGTTCATTGCTGGAGTCCGGAATCAAGTGTTACAGGAGCGGCAGGGCCCCTAAGACGGCGGCGGCAACCGCGGCGAACCTTCAATTCTACTTGCGGCCGACCGGCGCCAGACGGGAGGGGCTCCTGGTAGAGCCCCGCCGCCGCTTCCGGAAGCTCAGGCGTCCATGAAGGACTGGTGCCACAGCTCGAGGCTGAGCAACGCCCACAGGTTGCGGCTGTACACGCTCTGGCCGGACAGCACCTTGCCCAGATCGACCGGGCGCGCCAAGTACGAACGCTCGCGTGCGGCCCGACTAGAGAACACGTCCCGCACGAACTCGGTCGCGGGCCCGGGCTTGCGCAGCCACAGCGTCAGCGGCACCGGAAACCCCATTTTGTCCTTGCGGTTGTTGATGGCGTCGGGCAGCTTGGGCGTGAACACGTGCTTGAGCAGGCGCTTGAGCTCGCCCTCCTTGAACTTCACGTCGGCTGGGATCGTGGCCGCGAACTCGACCAGCGGATGGTCCAGGAACGGAACGCGCGACTCCACGCCGTGCGCCATGGCCATGCGGTCCTCCACCTGAAGCAGCGCTGGCAGAAGGGTTTTGAAGTCGAAGTGGGTCATGGAGTCGAAGTACGACTCCGTGCCGACGTTCTCGCCCCAGAAGATCTGCTGGAACTCGGCGAAGGTCCCGGCCCGGTCGATCGCGTCGGGCGCCAGCGCGTCGCCGAAGGTGTTGGCACGGTTGACCAAACGCCAGTAGCGCTTGTCGCGTTCCTCGAACAACCCTTCGGCCCAGAACTCCTTGATCATCGGTTTGTACTGCCGCAGGGTCTGCAGGTTCTGGATGATCGATTCGTAAGTGACGATGTAGTTGCCGTTGTGCAGCGTGCCTTCGATGGCGCCCTTGATGCATTGCTCGAAGTACGCCACTAGGTAGCGCGCGTAGCCACCGAAGATCTCGTCGCCGCCCTGCCCGCCGAGCACCACCTTCACGTGCTCGCGCACCTTCTTGGACACCATGTACTGCGGGAACGAGCCCGGGCCGGCGGTGGGCTGGTCCAGGTGCCAGATGACCTTGCGGATATTGTCGACGAAGTCCTGCTCGCCGATGTCCACCACGTGCAGTTGCATGTTGCGCTCGTCGGCCAAGGCGCGTGCGTAATGCGACTCGTCGAAGTCGGGTCCGTCGGTGAAGCGCCCGTTGAAACCCTGGAAGCGGCCGTCGAGGCGCGACTCGCGTGCCAATGCTGCCACCAGGCTGGAGTCCAGGCCGCCGCTGACGTAGCTGCCGACTTCCACGTCGGCACGCATGTGCATGCGGATGGAGTCGTCCATCAACTCCTCCAGCCGATTGGTGAACCAGCGCTCGCTGTGGGTGTAGTCGATTGCGTAGTGCACCTCCCAGTAGCGCTGCGGCTGCGGCGACTGCCCGGGCGTAACGGTCGCGTGGTGCGCGGCGGGCAGGTGGTTGACGCCATCGAGCAGGGTCTTTTCGCCCAGGCAGAACTGGAACGAAAAATAGTCGGAGAGTGCGGCTTTGTTGACGGCTGCCTGGTCCAGGAAGGGCCGCAGCGCCTTCATCTCGGAGCCGAAATACAGGCCGTCCCGCGTTTGCACCCAGTAAAGCGGCTTGATGCCGAATCGGTCGCGTGCCAGGAACAGCTTGCGTTCATGCTCGTCCCAGATGGCGAAAGCGAACATGCCGCGCAGGCGGGCCACGCTTGCAGGCCCCCACTTCATGAAGGCGCGAAGGATCACCTCCGTGTCGGAGGTGGTGCGAAAGGTGTCGGCGCCGAGCTCCTGGCGCAACTCGATGTAGTTGTAAACTTCGCCGTTGTAGATGATGGTGTAGCGGCCATCTGCGCTGTGCATCGGCTGGTCGCCGGTGGCCAGGTCGATCACCGAGAGGCGCGCGTGGCCGAAGCCGACCGTGCCATCCTTGGACACCCAGACACCTTGGCCGTCAGGGCCACGGTGGCGAATGCGGTCCAGGCCACGCTCCACGCTCGCGGGGGGCAACCCCCCGTCGCGGGCCCCTTTGCCCATGATTCCGAAAATTCCACACATGCTGCTGGACCCTTGAACAGTCGCTGCTTTTGCAGCGGAACCCTGCATTATCGGCCACTGCGCAGGTGGGCCTGCGCATCCACTCGGCGCGTGGCGAATGCTACTGCAAGGTCAGGTCCATGCCAGCGAACTTGGCAGCGCCAGCAGCCTTCCAGCGCTCCCAAACCCACGACGCCTTACCGCTCGACTCGTACTCGGCGCGGTGAGGCAGCAACCGCGCAGCCTCGTGGCGCGCGAAACTCCAGCTCACCGCGTGCCGCGAAATCGCCACTTGTACCGCTGCCGCTGCACGGTGCCCGACACGGAAAGACCCGGTCGCCGGGTCCAGGATGCTTTGCTCCACAGCCCGCACAAAGCCCCGATAGGTGTAGCGGCCGGAGGCCACCACGCGGTTCCACGCGTTGTCGGCGATGCGGCGGACCAACGCGTCGTCCTTGGAGGTTTCCAACACCTGGCGCAGGTTGGAGAAGTCGCGCGCAATCGGAAGGTAGTCCTCGCCGGCCCGCAGCACGCCCTGGTAGCTGCCTTCCACGAGCAGTTGACAGGTCCGGGTGGCACACGCCTCCAGGTGGCGCGGACCGATCGCGAACAGCGACAGCGAGCCATCTTCGCCCGGAAAGCAGGCCTCGCGGACCTCTTCAAAGGAAGCCCCAGGGTGTTGTTGTTGGTACGCCCTCGTGCGCTTGCAGATGGATCCGTCGCGATCCAGGACGCTGGCGCCGCCTTCCACGCCCAGCGTCGTTCGGCAGCGCAGCAAGAAGGCATACCAGTCGTCGCCCGTCAGCACGTCCGCCTCGTCGGTCGAGACGTCCACCCGCAGGCCGGGGAACTCCGGCGCGATCGCATGGGCGGCGTCGGCTATCCTGGCCTTCAACATGCCGTGCTCACCGAGCCAGGCTTCCGCCCGCCAGGCGCGGTAGCCGACATCGATGTCCCGCTGCGGCCGCGCATGTCGCAGCCGCTCGATCCGAGTGAGCGTGCTGGACTCCAGGTAGCCCGTCAGTTTGGTGCCCAGTTGCGCCTTGGGCAAGAACGAGCCGTAGATGCGCCGGGCGTCCTCCCCATTCGCGGCACTCAGCACGTGCGTGCAACCCATTCTCGCCAGCAGCGCACCCAGAATGTCGGTGTGGATGAACTCGTCCTGGGGCATGGCGATCTTGGGTCCGCCGAAGTGCCGCAGCGCAGCGAGCGGCGCGGTGACCTGCTCGAAGTGCTCCGGACTCCAGCGGATGTTGAGCGCCAACGTGTCGAGCACCACCGCCGCGATGGGCAGGTGCTCGTAGGCAGCCCAATCGAAGCCATAGGCGATGTTGTGGTAGATCGCCGGATAGGACGAATGCCGCTGCCACGCGAACAGGTGGTCCTCGATGGCGGCACGCAGCGGCAACTGCGCGACGCCGCGACAGTGGTACAGCACCAGGAGGGCAGGTCGCAGACGTTTCATCCGGTCGAGGTCGATCAATCCAATGGTCTTCGCCGCACGCTCGCCTTGCGCACTCCGTGCAGCGCACGCGCCACCGGCCGCAGCACCCCGTGCACCAAAGGACCGAGGACCTTCTGCATGGGCCGCGGCACG
Organism: Ramlibacter sp.; assembly: GCA_013815685.1. Classification (GTDB taxonomy): domain Bacteria; phylum Pseudomonadota; class Gammaproteobacteria; order Burkholderiales; family Burkholderiaceae_C; genus Ramlibacter. The sequence continues at coordinate 157,580 of JACDFR010000002.1, read as the reverse complement.
CAGCTCCAAACAAGCACGGCCGCTTGGCGCAGACGGCTATAGCGGCTGGGCGGTTCCCACGCCTCGAAGCCCTCGGCACCGGCCTGCGCCCCGGCCCCGCGGAAAACCGGCGCCGGCCACCGGACGGGCAGGCTAGTCAAGAGCGTCGGCTTCTCGAGCCCGACGCGGATGCATTCCAGTTCGGCGCCGCGCTCGCAAGATCGGCCGGAGCTGGCCACGGCATGAAGGCAGGCCTCGATCTCGCCGTCGGTCATGCGCACGAAGGCCGGATAGGAGTAGCGGCCGGAGCCGATAACGTGCTGCCAGGCACGCTCGGCCATGGCGTCGACGAAGTCACCATCCTGCAGCCGCTCGAACACCTCGTCCAGGTTGCTGCCGTCCTTGCGAAGCGGGATGTAGTGCTGCCACGGCTCCACGGCGCCGGAGTAGCTTCCCTCGAACAGCACCAGCACCGTGCGCATGGCGATCGCCTCGAACACGCGGGGCGACACCTGGTTCATCACGCCGGGCATCTCCAACGGCGCGACCACGGCCTCATAGACCTGATCCTCGGTGGCCTGGGGATTCGACACGAGAAAGCTGTCGATCCGCGACTGCAGGGTGGCATCCCAGTCGAACACGTTGGAGCCGCTTTCGGACCCCAGCATGGCGCGGCAGGACGCCACGAACGGATACCAGGCGTCACCGTAAATGCGTTCCTCCTCCGTCCAGGCGATGTCGGCCACCAGGCCGCGGCGCTCGCAGTAGGCCTTGACCATGCAGCCTATGCTCACCTTTTCCTTGCCTAGCACGCCAAAGCGGATCGGCAGCGGCCGCCCGCGGTAGCCGACCAGCAGCGTGCGCCGGGAAGGCGGCCGCACGTCCTGCACTTCGGTGAACGCCTCCGGCACATACCCGGTCAGGTTGCTCACGAAGCGCGTGGCGGGAAACTGCGTGGGCGGATAGATGGACCGGACGTGCGCATGCGGCACCACGGTGAACACCAGGTCGATACCCAGCCGCTGCATCCAGTGCCAGGCCCGTTGCGTGTGTTCGTACTCGTCCTGCAGGAACAAGACCTTGGCGCCACGGAATGCCGCCAGGCTGCGAGCGGCAGCCTCCGAGATCTGGTCGTACGGAGTTCGCAAGCAGTAGTGAATGACCACCGCGTCGAACTTGGACAGGTCCACCAGGAACGGCTCGTTCTGGTCGTGGTGGCAGAAGAAGTAGCGATGGGCGGAGAAACGGGCAAACGCGTTGACGTGCTCGAACACCGTGTTGGTGTACGTCTGCGTCGAGTGGTAGAGCAGCAGGATGTTCATCGCGCCGGTTGTCACTTGACCGCGTCAATATAGATGTCCATGCCGAACTTTTTGCCCCGAGTGGCGAGCATGTCGCTGCGCTTGCGCACCACGACGCCGTCCTTGATCTCGTCGTCGCAGTTCTCCTTGGTGCACTCCACGCTCGAGAACCTCGCCATCATCGTCCCGATCTGACCGGTCGAGTAGAACTGCGTCTCGGGTGCGGCATGCCCTTTGGTGTCGGTGTCGTAGGCGGCGCGCTGGGCGGTGGTGCTTTCGGGGTTCTCTCGCACGCCGATCCACTCCCGCAGCAGGGCGGACACCGTCTGCTTTGGGTAGTCCTTCCATTGACGCCAGGAGAACCGGTTGTACAGCATGAGGTAGGCATGGCCGCCGGGCCGCAGGATGCGGAAGGTCTCGTCCAGGCAGCGCTGGGTGTCCCCGGTGTGGTGGAAGCACCCGATGGACACTACGCAGTCGAAAGACGCGTCGGGAAACGGGCACTGCAGCATGCTGCCTTGCACCGCCCGCCCGGGCAGGCCGTTCTGGGCGAGACGGGAATTGACCATGTCCACCGGCCCACGGGCGATGTCCAGGCCGTTGTAGCGGGCGCCGGCCATGGCGATCTGCTGCGACAGGGTTCCATAGCCCAGCCCGATCTCCAGGGCATCCTTGCCACCCATCGTGTGCACTGGCACGTGCTGCAGCAGGTACGGATAGTAGTCCAGGTACCAGTCGTCGAACTTCTTCAGCGACACGGGCGAGCCGTCGGTGATCCCCAGCATCTGGGCTAGGCCCGTGCCGCACAGGGTGTTCCAGAACTCCGCGTTCTGGGCATCGATTTCAGCTTGGTTCATGGGTTAGAGCATGGAGGAAAGGCTGCCCTTGAGGCGGCGGAACAGGCGCAGGTTGACTAGGCCGATCACCGCGGTGAGCACCGTGACGAAGGCCCACTGCGGCCAGGGCGGAATGGTATGGAAGACCAGCGGTGAGCGGATGAAGTCCGCCACCAAGTAGAAGGGGTTCCACACCGAAATGCGGCGCAGCAGACCCGGCATGGACTCTAGAGGATAGAAGATGGGGGTGGCAAATAGAAGTATCAGAAGCAGGCTTGGCAGCATCACGGCGAAGTCCCGCACGAACACCGTGAGCACCGCAGCACCCAGCCCCAGGGCGGCCAGGAATGCGAAGGCCAGCACCACCCCCGGAATGACGGCGAGCGCATGCCAGGTGGGCCAGTTGCCGTCCACCATCAGCAGCACGAAGGCGAACAGGACGCTGATCGACAGGGGGACCATCCCCAGGATGCTCGCGGCCAGCGGCAGGCATTCGGTCTTGAAGGCCATGTTCTTTACCAGGCCGCCGTTTCCGACCACGGACTGGGCAGACGAGTTGAGCGACTCGGAAACGGCCAGCCAGGGACCGTAGCCGGCGATCAGCCAGGTGGAGTACGCGAGTGTCGTGTCGGCGCCGGGCAGCTTGGCCTTGAAGATGAAACCGAAGACGAAGGTGTATATCCCCAGCATGAGCAGCGGGTTGAGCACGGCCCAGACCAGGCCCAGCCGGGAGCCGAGAAAGCGGTCTCGCAGGAACATCCGGAAGAAGTTCAAGACCGTGGAGAGGTCGCGGCGGTCGAATCCAAGAACGGTCATGGGTCGGTCTTCATCACAGCTAGGTGGGTGGGATACACAAGCACGGGACGGCCGCCGCGTGGCGGCCGGGGATTGATCACTTCGAACAACACGGCTCGTCGGGCGGCCTGCTCACCGCTCGCGGTACGGATTTCCAGCTCCGCCTTGTACAAGCCGTAGTTCAGGGGCAAGTTCCCTAAATCCAGGCGAATGCGGCGGTCGGTCGCATCGGGCTTCGGGCCAAACGGGGTCTGGGTCTGCAACACGAGAAGGCCATCCAGACGCTGCAGGCGAAGGGCAGCATCGAAAGCAACCCCTGGCGGAACCCGCACGCTGGCCCAGAACAAGGCAGGCGCGCCCGTGACCAGGCTTTGCATGCCGACGTCCTCGACTGACCGCAACTCTGCCCGCTGCACGCCCCAGCCGGGCAGCAGCGACTCGTCGATCAGCTGGCTGCGAAAGCGCGTGGCCAGCTTGGCCTCGTCCGCGCGGCGGACCTCCTCGATGTAGGCACGGGTGACTTCGGCGGGTGGGCCGTCCTGCCTGATGCGGCCCTCGTCGATCCAGATGCAGCGGGTGCACATGTCTTCGATGGCGCCCATCGAGTGCGAGACCAGGATAAGGATGCGTCCCTTGCGAGTGAGTTCGCGCATCTTGGCGGTCGCCTTGGCGCCGAACTTCGCATCGCCCACCGAGAGGGCCTCGTCGACGATCAGGATCTCGGGCTCGATGTGCACGATGGTCGAGAAAGCCAGGCGCGCCTTCATGCCTGTGGAGTAGGTTCGCACGGGCCGGTCGATGAACTCGCCCAACTCGGCGAACGCGACGATTTCGGGCACCAGCGTGCTCGTCTGCTCCCTGGAGCGGCCTTGCAGCTCGCCTTCGACGTAGATGTTCTCGATACCCGTCAGGTCCTCGCGCAGCGCCATGCCCAGCGTGAAGATGGCCGTCACCCGGCCATTCACCTGCAACCTGCCGCCGCTCGAATCGGAGATGCGGGCCAGCATCTGCAGCAGCGTGGTTTTGCCCGCGCCATTGCGACCGATGAAGCCGACGCGTTCGCCCTCACCGATGCGGAAGGTGACGCTGTCCACGGCCTTCTTCGCTGCGTGCCCGTGGCCGAGCTCGTAGATCTTCTGGAGTTCCACCGCTTCGATGGACAGTTCCGGCGCCGACTGACTCATGATTCCTCCGACCATGCAACTGGAAATGGTGCGATGCCGTTGGCGTGCTGACCTTCGACCTTGAACACCCATCCGGTCCCGTATGTCCAGGCGCGCGCGTCGAGTATTTCGCGCGGGCCGCCGTCCGCGTCCGGTGCAGTGGACAGGAAGACGCTGAGGGAATACTCGCCCGGCGAAAGCGGCAGGGAGGGAACCTGCACGCCCACCTTGTAACGGCCACGGCTGCGGCCCACTTCCTGAAACTCGGTCAACACTATCGGCTCCCAACCGATGCCCAGTTGCAGCGTTTCAATCGAGACGGCAATTTGCATCGACACATCCTCCTGGGCCTCAATGAGCAGGGCGATGGTGCAGTCCTCGCCCGCAGTGCCGCTCAGCGAACCCGGCTCGGGGTCGACCAGCCGCGCGCGGTTCGCAGCCGGGCGGGGCAGATCCAGGTAGCCAGCCACGACCACGTCGGATCGGCCCTCCAGGACCACCCGGCCAGCCGCGAGGACCAATGCTCGCCGGCAAAGCTTGATCACGGCGGACCAGTCGTGCGTCACCAGCAGACCTGAAGCGCCGGCCGCAAGGCGCTCCCGCATCCGCGCCCAGGACTTGGCCTGGAAGTGCTCGTCACCCACGGACAATATCTCGTCGATCAGGTAGATTTCGTGCGGTATCGCGGTAGCCGCGGAAAAGTACAACCGTGCAGCCATCCCCGCCGAGTAGGTGCGGATGCGCTCGTCGAAATAAGGTCCCAGCTCGGAGAACTCGCCGATGTCCGCGATCAACGCCTTGTGCCGGGCGCGCTCGACACCGAACATCTCCAGGTACCGGCGAGCGAACTCGCGTCCGGTGAGCAGGGTGTTGCCGAAGCCGCCGAGCTCGAACAGCCCGGCCAGGTCCCCCGTGAGCGCGATGCGGCCTGCGTCCGGCGAGTAGATGCCGCCCGCGATGCGCAGCAAAGTGCTCTTGCCTGCCCCGTTGCGGCCCAGGACACCGACCACCTCGCCCTGGGGAACCTGGAAGTTCACGCCGTCCACGGCCGTGAAGCGCCGGTCGGGATGCAGCCCGGTGAACAGCTCCCCCAGGCTCAATCGGCCTGTCTTGGGGAAGTGCTTGGTGACGCCTTCTGCAAGGATGGCCGAATGCGGCATGGGCGGGCTTTGAATGGGTAAAGATCGGTCGCAATGGGCGGGTCAGGCAGCGCCCCGGTGTGAGGCTTCCTCCCCCGTTACCGATGGAAGAGCTAGATTTTAACGGGTATCGTCCCGGCGCCAGCAGGAACGCGGCCGGATGCGACCTGCCGCAGCAGCGGATCGCCTTGCACCAGCCGACGGTAGATCTCGTCGAAGTGCACGGCGGCGACCTGCGACGAGTGCCAGCGCAGCATGAATTCCCGGCTGCGGCGGCCAATGTCGCGGCGCTTGCCCTCGTCCGCCAAGAGATCGAGCAGCACGGCCCCCGCCGTGTCGGGCGTCGCATGAACGATGGGCAACTCGTCTGCGTAGCCGGGCACCTCCTCACGCAAGCTCTGGAGCCATTCGGGGCGGATGTAGCAGATGACGGGCTTGCCCAGCATCATCGCCTCGCGCGCGTTGGCCCCGAACCAGCCGAAGGTGAGCATCTCCAGGAAGATGTCGGCCTGGGCCTGCACGAAACGGACCTCGCGGTTCGGCACCCCTTCGGGCTGCACAAGTTCGATGTCCCAGCCCTGCGCCTGGAGCTTGCCCACCAGCGGGGCGTAGATGTGGGTCGACTTGATGTTGACGCCGTCCCGGGTGCGTTCACGCGCGTTGCCTACCGCGTGGTAGAGCAACAGGGTGCGCTCGGTGCGCCGCGCGACCCGCAGCGTCGGTGGTATCTCGAGCCCGGGCTTCCACAGCTCGGCGTCCAGGCTGTAGACCCATGGGTTCTCGTGCACCCTCGGGTCGTCGTTGTAGTCTGCGCGATTGCCCCCAAGCAGGCACTGGTAGTCCGCGACCGAGTTGCGGAATCTGCCCCACTGCAGGTTCCGCTGGTCGCTGCAGACCGCGGGCACGTCGCGCCAACGGCAGCTGGCGCATGCAGACTCCGGGCCCCAGCGCGAGAACGAGGTCTGGGACACACCGTCCAGGCAGCCATTGTTGGTGTAGACGATCTTCTTGCCCAGCGCCCGCAGCAGGTGGATCTCGCCGTGTTCGCCGAGTTCACGTTTGGCGCGGGCTGCAACCGCCGAGCCAAATCCGATGCCGTGCGCGTTGCTGAAGTGGAAGACGTCGTAGCCGTAGAGGGACTCGGCATAGAAGCGCAGAGCAAGCAGGTCTTCGCCGGGTTGGCCGACGAAGCGGAAATCCTCGCCGTGGTAGTAGATCTGTGAAGCGGGGTTGCTGTCCCAGTTGAATACATCGGCTTTCCAGCCCAATGCACGCAGCTCCCGCGACAGATACCAGAGGTTGTAGTAGCACTGGCCCGGGTAGAGCACCCTCTTGCCGGCGCATAGTTGCAGCATCGGACGCACGAGGGCGCTGTTCTCCCAAAGGAACCGCAACTCCCGCAACAGATCCTCTTCACTCTCGGCGCCGTCGACGTCCGGCGGCAGGCCTGCGTGCTTGCGGACGAGCGAGCGCACGCGTTGCGAGAGGTCGATGGCCGGAATCAGCCGAGGATCGAGGCGAGCGGCCTCACCGCGCAGCTCCTCCATCAGGTGGGAATGCGCGGCGATGAAAGCCTGCTGCCCGGCAATGGAGCGGCCGAGGCGGTCGCCGCGAGCTTCTAGGTCCTGCTCCAGCGATTGCGAGTGTGCCGCCTGGATGCCGGCCAGCCTGGACACCTGATCCTCGACGGCGTGCAGATGTGCTGCCTGCGCTGCCGCCATCTCTGCGAAGCGGCTGTCCTGCTGGACCTGGATCCGGCGCAGCGCCCTGCTGGCGATCGCTTCGAAGACACGCGCACCTGGGCGCACGATGGATCTAACCAACCGGAACAACCATCGCTTTGCCAGGGTGGACATGGAAGACTGCCCTGCAGGGGCCCGATCAGTGGAACTCATCGCTCGAGGATTTCAGCGGGTGGGGCGCATCCGCGCCCGTGGGTGCGGATCGCACCAGCGCACGCGTGCCTTCGATGCCGCAATTCATGAGAGCGTCGACAATCGACAGCCCGGCCACAAACTCGTCGCTGCCGTGCTGCCGGTAGACTGGGTGTTGGAACGACTGGTACAGCACCCGGATGCCCGCCGCCTGGAACACGTCATCCTGCTGGTAGTCCTGGGCGCCCCCGCCGGCGAGGTAGGTGTCGCACCCGACGTGACGGCAAAGCTCCACCAGGCGTTCGTTCGAGGCGCTAGTGAGCCGGAACTGCGAGGACGACACCCGTCGCAACGGCAGTCCGAGTGCATCGCAAAGGCCCCGGATCACTTTCAGATTGTATCGGGCCACCGACGGCTCGGGTTCGCCGATGAGGGGGCGCACCAGGTCCATCGCCTGGTGGAAGAACGGAGCGCCGGCGTAGTTGGCCGCCAGGGTGCGCACGAGTCTGTCTCGCCAAGGCTCGATCACCCATGAAAGTTCGTCGATGCGGGCCGTTCCGTGCGCCGGCCGCCGAACCGGGGCGGTGACCCAGCGGGCTTGCCCCCCCACCAGCATCTTCACGCGGTTCGACCAGCTGCTGCCCGTCTTTTGGTACTGGACGTCGTCCAGCACCAAGAAGACGTCGCAGCGGGCGATCTTGTTAAAGTAGCCCAGCCACGGGAAGAAGTTCGGCTGGTGAATGGCAACGATCACAGGGATGCGTGTGGCGAGATGCGACGAGTGAAGATAGGCTGCAAGCCAGCGGGCTCCAGCGCGCACCGGCGCTGCCGGGAGCGCACCATTATGCGCCACTGGATATGATCCGCTCTTGCTGGTCGCAGCCCGTCGCCCGGAGATCCACTTGCTTAACCGTTTTCTGCTGACCCTGGACATCGACTGGGCACCCGACTGGATGGTGACCGAAGCCGCCGACCTTCTCGTGCGTGCCGGTGTTCGGGCCACGTGGTTCGTCACCCACCGTTCCCCCGTTCTGACGGAGCTGCTGTCGGAGCCGCTGTTCGAAGTGGGGGTGCACCCGAACTTTCTGCCGGGAAGCAGCCATGGCAGCGAGCCCGCGTCGGTGATGCAGCACGTGCTGGACATGGTGCCCGGTGCGCGTACCGTACGCACCCACTCGTTGTTCCAATCGGAGCGGCACAGCCAGATGATGGCGGAGGACTTCGGCATCCGGACCGATTGCTCGCTGCTGCTGATGGACAGCGCCCATGTCGCGCCGCATCGAGTGAGATTCTCTTCGCAAGGTCCATGGCTGACGCGGGTGCCGCACGTCTTCCAGGACAACATGTTCATGTTCAGCGGCCGCCGCTGGAGCCTGGACCACTCTGCGTTCAGCAGTCCCGGTCTCAAGGTCTTCGACTTCCACCCGGTGCACCTCGCGCTCAACGCCCACGCCTTCGACGTCTACGAGCAGCTCAGGTGCACCGGCAAGCCGCTGGCGGACGTGACTCGTGCCGACGTGCAGGCGTTGCGCAACCCGGGCGCCGGTGCTGCCACCCTCTTTCGATCGCTCATCGACCGCATGCGGGACGGATCCTTCACGATCGACCAGTATGTGGATCTCTGGGAGGCTGAATCATGAATCAACGCCTGCGGGTCGCCGTCCTCGGCCGCACCGAGATGCTGCTCGAAGGGGCGCGGCTGATCGCGTCCGCCGGCCACGAGGTGCCGCTGGTGGGCACCTGCAAGGCATCTGACACATCGCAGGTGACCGAGCACCATTACGAGGCGTTCGCCCGGCCGCTAGGCGCAGACTTTTTCTGCACCGCTGCGATCAACGCGCCGGCCCAGCTGCAGCTGCTGAGGTTGGCCCGCTGTGATCTGGCGATCTCGATGAACTGGATCAGTCTCATCGAACCGGAGACGCGCGCCAGCTTTCGCCTCGGTGTTTTCAATGCGCATCCCGGCGACCTGCCGCGCTACCGTGGCAACGCTTGCCCCAACTGGGCCATCCTGGCTGGCGAGCCGCATGTAGGCCTGTGCATCCACCAGATGGTCGACGCCCTCGACGCCGGCCCGGTGGCACTGCGTGATCACTTTCCGCTCGGTGAGTCCACCGACGTGGAGGACGTCTACCGGTGGATGCGCTCTCGCGTTCCGGAGCTGTTTCTGGAACTAGTTGAGCGTGCCGCGCGGGGCGAGCTCGAGCTGCGCCCGCAGCCAGAGGACCCGGCACTCGCGCTGCGCTGCTACCCGCGCCGCCCGGAGGACAGCCGCATCGATTGGAGCCGCTCCGGGCAGGATGTTTACCGCCTGGTGCGGGCTTCGACTCGCCCGACGCAAGGGGCCTACACCCTGCTGGAGGGTGAGCGGCGCGTGGTCGTGTGGCGGGCGCAGCCCTTCGACTCCCTGCAGCCCTTCCTCGCGCGGCCCGGCCAAGTGTGCATGGTGGTCGATGGCGATCCGGTCATCGCCTGCGGGCAGGGCATGCTGCGCCTGACGGACATCGCCATCGACGGATGCGCAGGTGCCGCGGATGCCAAACGTCAGGTGGCGTCCAGCTTGCGTAACCGCCTAGTCTGAGTGCCCGCGGGGGCCATGCTCATGGAGGATCCAGCCGGAACGTATGCCCGTGCAGTGTGAGAACCAGGTTGCTGTAGCCCGGCATCGAGGTGGCGTGCAAGCGCCGCTCAAACTCCTGGCGATCGATATCGGGAGCGATGCGACACAGCTGCTGGAAGTCGCGCCGGCGGCGGACGGACGCTGTCCATCGCAGCTGCGGGTCCGGCGCCGGCACCCGCCCCCGCGCCAGTTCGGCCAGAAAGGCGCGCGCCAACGCCAGACCGTGCCGTACACCGATAGCCATCAACTCGTGTGGGGGTGTCGTCGGCGAAACCTCCTGCAGGCTGACACGGATCACGGCACCCTGGTCGACCGCGGCCACCATGCGGTGCAACGTGGCACCGTAGCAAGTGGCCCCGTCGTACGCGGCAAAGTGGTGCGGGTCGCGTCCGGGATAGGAGGGGGGTGCGCCGTGGATGTTGACCGCCAGCAGGCCATCGCGCGCCAAGTACTCGGTCGGGACGACGACGCCGGTGGAAAACGCGAGGAGCAGTTGCGGAATGCAGGTGGCGAACACCTCGGAGAGCGCTTCCCGCGAGTTCACGCATGACACAGGGCCATAGCCAGCCGCTTGCACCTCCGGCTCGAGTTCGGCGCCGAACGCCGGAGGCATCAGGAGCACAGTGCCCACACCCGTGACGATTGCGCTAGTGGGCATCAGTAGTTCGGCCTCTGGTACTTGCGGGTGGTCTCGTCGTACCACTCACCCATGCGCCTCGCATAGCCGTCGATCGCACGCTGCAGGCGCTGACGTGGTGTCATCAGCTGGGGCACCCACCACTCGGGGTGCGTCAGCACGTGCAGGCGCGGATGGCGCTGCGAATCGATGAGGTCGGACCACGGCGTGTAGCGCCAGACGCCATTCGAATCGGAGACGTATGTGTACTGCCGGGCCAGCCGCTCCGAATACGCATTGACCATGCCGCAGAACTCGTCCTGGGCTGGGAGGCGGGACTTGAAATCTCCCGCCAGGTGGAAGCTCACGGCCTCTGGCGCCTGTCCGAACTCGAAGGCGATCAGGTCCTTCTCGTGCTGCACCAGCTGCTGCAGGTCGGCGGGGTCGTGCTCCATGGAGACATCGAAGTGCAGGCCGAGATGATGGCCGAGCGCCAGGATCTCGCCCACGACCGCCTTGCTCTCGGGATGGAGCAGGTTGTAGTAGAGGCAACGCGGAAACAGGAAATAGGTCGCCTGGACGCCGGCCGCATGCTCGATGCGCGCAAGAGCGAGCGCACGCTGCAGGGACGCATCCAGGTCATGGCGCAGCAGCACGTGGGGCTGCGGGGGACAGGACCGGTAGCCGCAGAACATGTACTGGCGGGCTGTCAGTTCGAGCAACTGCCGGTAGGTGTCCTCGGTGAAATTCAGCAGGCTCATGGATTCAGGTCCTCACAGCCGAAAGATAAACACCGAAGCGGTGGGAATCGCCCTTCCAGCCGTAGGCGTGCACCTCGCGAACATCAAAACCGCCGGTCAAAGCGGCCTCGATCTGGTGCTGCCGGAAGTGATGGAAGTGCACGGTGTCCGTGTACAGCTGAGCCCGCTCACCGGTCCACAACAAGGTGGCCAGGTACAGGCGCCCGCCCGGCCGGATGACACGACGAGCCTCCGCCAATGCGAGCTGGTAGTCGAATACATGGTCGAGTGAGGTCTGAAAGCCAGCCGCATCGAAGCTGCCATCCCGGAACGGCAGGAACTCGCCCAACCCACCGACGCGCATGGCCGACGAAGTGCCGGCCGATGGCTCCAGGCCCACGTATGCCACATCCGGGTGCAGCAGGCCGCGGCTGAGGAGCGGATCGTCGCAGCCGACGTCCAGGAATGTGCCGCGCACGTCCTGCAGCATTCGGCAGGCGCGCCAGAGATGGCGACCGTACCAGGTGTCCTCCGGGTCCAGGTTGTTGTTGTCGGTCGACCCCTTGAGCATGCCGAAGGCGCAGTACTGCTCCATCGGCGACAGAGATCGAAAGCGGCGCAGCAAGTCGGGCCCGCTCAGGAACTCGGCCACGCGTGCCAGGTCGCACGGAAACAGGTGCGGCCGGCCGTCGACGATGGGGTAGATGCGGTCGCTTGCGCGCAGCAGGTCGCCCTCCCGCGCCAGAGATTGCTTGTCCAGCGGATCGCACAGCAACGGAAGCAATTCGTCCAGCTGCAGGAAACGCCCCAGGCGACCCTGGTCGCGCAGCGTTTGGCCGCCCACCCGGTCGGGCGGCGTCTCGATGGTCAGTGGATGTCCGCAGAAGTTCATGGTCAAAGCCGAAGGGCTTGGAGCGCCGACGGCAGACCCTGCGCGAGCGGCACACGGGGCCATCCAAGCCGCCGCTTCATGCGGGCGGTGTCGGCGAGATACACCGGCGCAGGCCCAGCCGTGGCGTTGATAACCGCTGCGCGGCCGATTGCCTGCTCCATGCCCCGGATGACGTCCAGCAGTGTGGTGTCCTCGGCCCCCGCCACGTTGGTGACAGCATCGCCGTGTGTTCCCAAGGCAGCGAGCGTCAGGGCCGCGGCGTCCGTGGCATGAATGGGATTGAGCAACGGCCCCGTCCCGCCCGCCAATTCGATGGGCTGTCCGGCGCGCACTTTCTGGGCCAGCCGGGGAAACAGGAAAGCGGAACGCTGCCCCGGGCCGTAGACGAAGAAGTAGCGCAGGAAATCCAGTTGCAGCTGCGGGGCGAACGACAGCAGTAGCTCCTCGCAACGGGCCTTGGTCGACAGGTAGAAGCTGAGGTTCGCCGCACCTTGCCGGGGCCACTCCTCGCCGATCCGCTGCTGCGGCCCACCGCCCGGGCCACAGATGCCTCCTGACGAGGCATAGATGAACTGACGGCACCCGGTACGCACCGCCCACTGGCACAGAGCGACCGGCGAGGCGATGTTCAGGGCAACGGCGGGGCCGGCGTTGTCGGGAAAGGCGTTGTGCTCGGCCGCCTGCGCGAGGTACAGCACGGCGTCAAAACGCTCCTGCGGCAGCCGGCCGGGCAGCGACTGGGGATCACCAAGGTCGGCGACGACGAAGCGCTGGCCCTCGACGGGCACTTGGCGGCACAGCAGGGTCACGTCGTGGCCGGCGCCGGCAGCCTGCCGCACCAGCTCCGATCCGATGAGCCCCGTCCCGCCGGCGATGAAGAGCTTGGCCATCAAACGAACTCGCAGTCGCTGTGCTCGAGGCACAGCAGGGACCAGATCAGCAGCCGGCGGTTGCGCTGGCCGCTCAGGTGTTCTTCGATCAGCTGCCGCACCACCACGGGGTTGAAGATCTGGTTGATGCGGGCGGCAGGGCGCAGCAGGCAACGCTTCACGTACTCCAGGCTCTCGCCCCGGAACCAGCTCGCGTCGGGCGCCGAAAATCCTTGCTTGGCCGCCTGGGTGATGGCCGTTGGCATCCATTCTTCCACCGCCCGGCGCAGGATCAGCTTGCCGTCGTGCGTGCGCTGGAAGTACTGCTCGGTCTTCGGCCCCACAGTGTTCTCGTCCATGCGCACTTCGTGCCGTGCGGCGATCTTCATGCTGACGGGCAGCCCCACGGCGAAGTCCACGAGGTCATTGTCCAGGAAGGGAACCCGCGACTCCAGGCCGTGCGCCATACTCAACTTGTCCTCCACGACCAGCAAACCGTGGAGGAAGGTCTTGGCCTCGAAGTACAGCGCACTGTTGACGTAGTCCTCGCGGGTGCGCAGGGTCGCCGGGTGGTGGCTGAACACGCCCTTGAAAATGTCGCGCGTGTCCACGTGCTTGGCACGGTCCCACACGGGCGCCAGCAAGGCCGGCATCAGCTCGGGCGGGACCAGGCGCTGCCAGTAGCCGTAGTAACCGTCGACGTATTCGTCGAAGGCCATCGGGCGGTCGGGCGTGTAGTAGCGCCAGGGGTAGCCTCCGAACAGTTCATCCCCGCCAGTGCCGGTGAGCACCACCTTCACGAACTTGCTGGCCAGCCCCGCCACGTAGTAGTTGGGGTAGGACTGGCCCACCCGCGGCTCGCCCATGTGGCGCATCAGGCGGGGCAGGACGCGCTCCATGTCCCCCGACTTGAGCACCATCTCGTAGTGCTCCGTCTTGTACAAGTAGGACATGTGTTCGGCCCGCTCCCGCTCGTCGAACGCCACCTCGATCCCGTTGGCCGAGTGCAGGTCGAAGCCGCAGGTGAAGCTTTTGAGAAAAGGCAACTGCCGGGCCGCCAGTGCCGTGATGCATCCGGAGTCAATGCCGCCGCTGAGGTAGGCGCCGAGCTCCACGTCGCTGACCAGTTGGCGCTGGACTGCCTGGTCGAGCAGGAGCCGCAGGCGGTTGCGGCAGTCATCCTCGTTCTGTGCGGCGGCCGTCTCGACGAAGTTGAAGTCCCAGTACCGATGGAACCGAGGTGCTGCGTCCCCCGGTGACACGAAGCACCACGTTCCCGCCGGGAACATGTGCACGCCTTCATACAGCGTTCGCTCGGAGAAAAAGTTCTGGAACGTCAGGTATTCGACCAGCCCGTCCACCGCCAACCGCCGGCTTGCGGCGGGGTGGCAGGTGATGGCGGCCGGCTCGGACGCGAACAGGAACTCGCGTGCGCCCTGGAAGGTGTAGAGCGGCTTGACGCCATAACGGTCCCGCGCGAGGAACAGCCGTCGGGCCGCCTGGTCCCAGATGGCGAACGCGAACATTCCGTTGAAGCGTTCAACGGCCTGGGGCCCCCAGTGGATGAAGGCCTGCAGCAGGACCTCGGTGTCGCTCGCGGTGCGAAATCGCACCCCGCAGGCCGCCAGTTCCGCACGCAGTTCGCGATAGTTGTACAGCTCGCCGTTGTAGGTGACGGTGTAGCGCCCCGTATCGTCCACGAAGGGCTGGGCGGCAGCGTCGCTCAAGTCGATGATCGCCAGTCGCTGGTGGACCAACCCGACCGGGCCGCCAGTCCAAGTTCCCGCCCCGTCAGGGCCTCGGTGCGCGATCGCCGCCGCCATCGGCGGCAGCACCCCGGCGTCGACCGGTGCACCATCGAGCCGGAGGACACCCGCTATGCCGCACATGCTTCAGCCTCGGCTGCATGATGAACAGCTGTGGCTGCCGGTTGAACCTGCGAGGGGGTCAAGCGGCCGCCCGCCGGGCATCGACCTCGGCCATGTGTGCCTTGCGCCATGCGATCAATTCCTCCAGGCCGGTACGCAGATCCGTCTGCGCCTCGAACCCGATCTCTTTCTTGGCGCGGCGCGGGTCGCCGATGCGATTACGCACCAGGGTGGCCTGGCTGCGAGGAGCAAACTGGATGGGATAGGCGCAACCGGTCAGGTCGATCAGCATCTGGGCCAGTTCCTTCAGCGAGGTGCGGATGCCGGTGCCCACGTTGTAGCAGCGGTCCACCGCGTCGGACGACATGGCGGCCACGTTCGCCCGGCCACAGTCCTGCACCGCCACGAAGTCGAACGCTTCGGTGCCGTCGCCCAGGATGGTGGGGCCCTTGCCCTCGTCGATCGCGTCCAGCATCTTCATGATGACCGCGATGTAGGCCCCTTTGTAGTCTGAACGGGGACCGTAGACGTTCATGTAGCGCAAGCCCACGTACGGCAGGCCGTAGCGGTGGTGCAGTGCGCGCGCCATGGCTTCGCCGCAGATCTTGGTGGCGCCGTAAAAATTCTTGTTGTTGAACGGATGATCCTCATCCATCGGCTCTTGCACGGCGTCGCCGTACACGGAGGCGGATGAGGAATACACGAGTCGCTGGACCTTGTGCTTGACGCATGCTTCAAGCACATTAAACGTGCCCCCGACGTTCACTTCAAACGCCGAGCGCGGATAGTCATGGCAATGCAAGAGCCAAAGGGCTGCGAAATGGAAAACTCCGTCCATCCCCTGCATCGCCGCGTCGAGGATGTCCCGGTGCATGATGTCGCCGCCCAACGGGAAGACCCGCACGCGGGGATCCTTCAAAGCATTGCCGAGGCTCTCCTCGCGCCCACGGGCGAAATTGTCATAGATGTGGATCTCCGCCACATCCTCTTTGATCAGCTGGTCCACGGTATGGGAGCCGATGAGGCCGGCGCCCCCAATGACCAACAGCTTTTTGCCCTTGATGTCCATAGCTTCCGTTCATTTTCCAATCAGAGCGCACTAACCGCCGTCACCACACGTTCCATCTGCTTTGCCGTCAAATCCGCGCTGATCGGCAAGCTCATCACACGTTCGCCCGCCCAGTGACTATGGACCGTTTCTGCAGCCGACGCGTCGTCACGATACGCCGGCTGGCGGTTCAGCGAGATCGGGTAGTGCACGGCAGTGGGAATGCCTTGCATCTTCAGTTTCTCTTGCACGGCCTCGCGATCCTCCACGAACACCGTGTACTGGGCCCAAACGCAATCGCGGTCCGGCCGCACCGCCAGCAGGCTCAGTTTCGCGCCGGCTTCCTGCAATTTCGCCTTGTACAGCTCGCCCAGCGCCAGGCGCCGCTCGATCTCCCAGTCGAAACGCTCCAGTTTCGCCAGGATTACCGCGCACTGGATCGTGTCCATCCGCCCGCCCACGCCGATTCGTGTGTGGTAGTACCTCCGCTCCTGGCCATGCACCCGGATTTCGCGCAGCGCCTTGGCCAGCGCATCGTCGTTCGTGAAGATCGCCCCGCCGTCGCCATAGCAGCCCAGCGGCTTGCTCGGAAAGAAGCTGGTGCAGCCCACGGTCGACAGATTGCAGCTCTTGCGACTCTTGTACGTCGCGCCGAAGCTCTGCGCGGCATCCTCGATCACGGCGATGTTGCCGTGCCTCGCGGCGATGGCGTTGATGGCGTCCATGTCAGCGACCTGGCCGTACAGGGACACGGGCATGATGGCCCTGGTGCGCGGCGTGATCTTCGCCTCGATCTTGGCGGCGTCGATCAGGCAGGTGTCGGTCTCGATGTCCACGTACACCGGCTTGGCGCCGGCCAGCACGATCATTTCCGCGGTTGCTGCGAAAGTGAACGGTGTCGTGATGACCTCATCACCCGGGCCGATGCCCAGCGCCATTAGCGACATCAGCAGGGCTTCCGTGCCCGAGGCGCAACTGATGCAATGCTTCGCTCCGGTGTAGGCGGCCAGCTTCTGCTCCATCTCGGCGACCTCCGGCCCCATGATGTACTGCCCGTGGTCGAGTACCTTCTGGATGCGGGCATCCACCGAGGTCTTGATGGCCCGGTACTGCGACTTGAGGTCGATAAACTCGATCTTCGCCGCGTTTTGCTTGAGAACAGCGTTCATGGCTTCCTTAGCTCCTGAGTGAACACACGCCGCCGCGCAGCTGATAGCGCTCGCCTGTGTGCACGCATGTTGTTTCGCCATCGCCCTGCAGCGGCAGGTCCAGGCGTTCGCCGAAGCGGCTCATCCAGCCTGCCTGGCGGGCGGGCACGCCCACCATCAGCGCGAAGGCCGGCACGTCGCGGTTGACCACCGCCCCAGCGCCGACGAAGGCGTATTCGCCGATCGTATTGCCGCAGACGATGGTGCAATTGGCGCCCAGTGTGGCGCCCTTCCTCACGAGAGTGCGGCGGTATTCGTTCTTGCGCGTGACAGCCGAGCGGGGGTTGTAGACGTTGGTGAATACCATGCTCGGGCCGCAGAACACATCGTCCTCGATGGTCACCGCGTCATAGACCGAGACGTTGTTCTGGATCTTGACGTTGTCGCCGATGCCCACGTCGTTGCCGACATACACATTCTGGCCGAGCGAGCAGCGGGCACCGATGCGCGCCTTTGCGCTCACGTGAACGAAATGCCAGATGCGGCAGCCTTCGCCAATTTGCGCACCTTCGTCGATGATGGCGCTGGGATGTGCCTCGTAGCCCACTACAGCTCCAGCGGCAGGTTGACGCGCACGCCATCACGGGCGGAGCGGTAAGCCGCAACCAGCACTTCGAGCGACTTGAGCCCTTCGCGCCCGTCCACTTCGGGGGCGGCCTCGCCGCGCAGCACGTCGATGACGTTGCGGTAATAGAGAGGATGGCCAAAGCCATAGACGCTGGTCGTCTGGTAGCTGGCCGCCTTGACCGATTCGTCCTCCGGCCGCTTGTCCGCGAATTCCCAATGCTGGATCTCGTTCACGGCGACGCCGCCCACGCGGACGGTGCCCTTCTCGCCAAGTATGGTGATGCTGCCCTCGAGGTTCTTTGGGTACGTGAGCATCGTGACGTTCAGCGAGCCCAGGGCGCCGCTGCGCCACTTGCAGCTGAGCACCCCCGTGTCTTCCGCCTCGATGTCGCGTGCCAGCGTGGCCGCATACGCATGCAGGCTCTCGATGGGGCCGATCATCCACTCAAGCAGATCGACGTAATGGCTGGCCTGGTTCATGAAGGCGCCCCCATCCAGCTCCCAGGTGCCCCGCCATTTAGCCTGGTCGTAGTAGCCCTCCTGCGGCCGCTGCCAGAACACGTTGAGCGTCACCATGTAGATGCGGCCGAAGCGCTTCTGGTCGACTGCCTGCTTGAGCAATTGCAAGGTCGCATTGCGCCGGTTCTGCTTCACGACAAACAGGTGCACGCCTGCCTCGTCGCAAGCACGGACCATCCGCACCCCGTCGTCCCACTTGGTGGCCATCGGCTTCTCGGACAGGACATGGCGCCCCGCTGCGGCGCACTTGATCGCCTGGCCCGGATGGGTGCCACTGGGCGTGGTCAGCACGATCACATCGGCATTGCATTGCGCCAGCAGCAAGTCGATATCGGCGTAGCCTTTGGCGCCTGTCTCCTTGACAGCTGCCGCCAGAGCCTCGGGGTTGGTATCGCAAACGCCCACCAATTCCGCATGGGCGGCGTGCTCCGAGATGGACGCGATATGGTTCTTCGAAATCCGCCCGCAGCCGACAATGGCGAAGCGGATTTTGCGATCCAGGATGGGTTGGGACATGAATAGACCTCGTTACAGGCGCCAGACACTGAAGCCGACGGCTTCCAGCTCGGAGCGTTTGTACAGGGATTTGACGTCGACCAGCACCGGCCGGTCGTGCCGTGCAAGTGCCCGCAGCTGCGCGGGCGACATGGCCTTGAACTCGCGGTGCGCGACCGCCACCACCACGGCATCGACCGGGTTGTCGGCGTCGATCTTGCCCAATTCGAGGCTGTATTCCTCGTGCACTTCCCCGGCATCCGCGTGGGGGTCGGCAATGACGACCTCAACGCCGTAGCTGCGCAGTTCCTTGACGATGTCCACCACCTTGGAATTACGCGTATCGGGGCAGTTTTCCTTGAAGGTGATTCCCATCACGCCGACCCGGCAGCGAGGCACGTCGAGCCCGCGCTTGAGCATCTCCTTGATGGTGTTGCTGGCGACATACCGCCCCATGTTGTCGTTGATCCGCCGGCCCGCCAGGATGACCTGCGGGATGTATCCCAGCTTCTCGGCCTTGTGTGTCAGGTAGTACGGGTCCACCCCGATGCAGTGCCCGCCCACCAGGCCTGGGCGAAAGGGCAGGAAATTCCACTTGCTGCCGGCGGCCTCCAGTACCTCCTGGGTATCGATGCCCATGCGCTTGAAGACCACCGACAGTTCGTTCATCAAGGCGATGTTGAGGTCGCGTTGCGTGTTTTCGATGACTTTCGCCGCCTCTGCCACCTTCAGGCTGCTGGCGCGGTGCACGCCCGCCGTCACGACGGAACCATAGACCTCGGCCACGATATCGAGCGTGCGGGCATCGGAGCCGGCGACAATTTTCTTGATCTTCGTGAAGGTGTGCTCACGATCGCCCGGATTGATCCGCTCAGGGCTGTATCCGGCGGTGAAGTCGGTCCCGAATTTCAAGCCCGATTCTTTCTCGAGCACGGGAATGCAATCTTCTTCGGTCGCGCCCGGGTATACCGTCGATTCGTACACCACGATGTCGCCTTGTTTCAACGCTTTTCCGACGGAGCGTGAAGCGCTGAGGAGCGGGCTGAGGTCGGGCTTGTTGCCCTGGTCTACCGGGGTGGGGACCGCCACAATGAAGAAGTCGCAGGCCCTCAGGTCCGCAACGTCGTCGGTAAAGCGTATCTTCGCCTGCGCAAGCTCCGCCGGGCCTACCTCTTCGGTACTATCCTTGCCGGCCCGCAGTTCAGCGATACGAGCCGCCTTGATGTCGAAGCCGACCACCGGATGGGCCTGGCCAAAAGCCACGGCCACGGGGAGGCCCACATAGCCCAGTCCTACCACTGCTATTTTTCTGTCCATCTCGATCTCGGGAATGCCGCTGCAGCGGCGTACTGATTGCTCGACAACCGGGGATTATCGCATTCCCCCTTCCACGGCACGCCTGCACGAGCCCTGCGCGGCCTAAAACGTCGTGGCCCGCGAGAAAGCCTCGCCGTTGCGGTCTTTGGCGGACAGGTTCAGCTGACCGGACGACAGCCTGTCGAGCGGCCAGGCAATCCCGATGTCCGGATCGTCCCAAGCGATGCAGCGTTCATGCTCGGGTGCGTAATAGGCGGTCGTCTTGTAAAGAAAATCCGCGGGCCCGCTCAGCACCAGAAACCCATGCGCAAAGCCGGGCGGCACCCACAGCTGGCGGTGGTTCTCTTCGCTCAGTTCGGTCCCGACCCATTTTCCGAAGGTGGGCGATGCCCGGCGCAAGTCCACGGCGACATCGAACACGGCACCGCGCACCACACGCACCAGCTTGCCTTGCGGGTTGTGCACCTGATAGTGCAGCCCGCGCAGCACCCCCTGGGCGGAGCGTGAGTGGTTGTCCTGTACGAAAACCACATCGGAGCCGACCGACTGGCCAAACTCTTTCCGGTTGAAGCTCTCGTAGAAAAATCCCCGCGGATCGCCAAATACCCGCGGCTCCAGCATTTTCACTTCCGCGATCGCCGTGGGTATCGCCTTCATGCGCCCTTCCCGTCCCGAAGCAGGTGCAGCAGGTACCGACCGTAGCCGTTCTTCGAAAGCTCAAGCGCAAGCTTCTCGAGCTGACTGTCGTCGATGAGACCTGAGCGCCACGCGATCTCTTCGGGGCAGGCGATCTTCAATCCCTGCCGGTGTTCCAGCGTCGCAATGAATTGGCTCGCCTCCAGCAGGCTGTCGTGGGTGCCGGTGTCCAGCCAGGCATAGCCGCGCTGCATGATCTGCACAGAGAGGCGCCCCTTGTCGAGGTAGCTCTGGTTCACTGCCGTGATCTCCAGTTCGCCGCGCGCACTGGGGCGGACCGATCGGGCGATATCCAGCACGTCGTTGTCGTAGAAATAGAGCCCCGTGACCGCGTAGCTGCTTTTGGGCTGTGCCGGCTTTTCCTCGATGCTGCGGGCCTTTCCGTCGGGGCCGAACTCCACCACGCCGTAACGCTGCGGGTCCTGGACATGGTAGGCAAACACCGTCGCGCCCGCTTCCTGCGCATCCGCGTTTCGCAACAGCGGAACGAGATCGTGGCCGTAGAAAATATTGTCCCCCAACACCAGTGCGCAGGGCGAATTGCCGACGAACCTCTCGCCGATGATGAACGCCTGCGCCAGGCCGTCGGGGCTGGGCTGCACCGCGTACCGGATATGCAGCCCCCACTGCGAGCCGTCGCCAAGGAGCTGCTCGAAGCGGGGCGTGTCCTGCGGGGTGCTGATCACGAGGATGTCGCGCATGCCCGCCAGCATCAATGTCGTCAGCGGGTAATAGACCATTGGCTTGTCATACACCGGCAGCAGCTGCTTGCTCATGGCGAGTGTCGCCGGGTGCAGTCGCGTCCCTGATCCTCCCGCCAGAATGATGCCTTTGCGTCGAGTCATGGTTGTTGCCCCAGTATTTCATCCAGCATTCGAGCCACCCCCAGCTCCCAGCGTGGCAAGGTCAAGCAGAATGCCCGTCGAAAACTGCTGGTGTCCAGCCGGGAATTGTGCGGTCGCCGGGCTTGCGTGGGAAATACCGACGTGGGAATCGGCTTCACGTCTTCAACGCCGGCGTTCAGGACCGCGCCGCTGCGCTGCGCGTGTGCGATCACGAAGCGTGCATACGCATTCCAGGTGGTTTCGCCGGAAGCCGCGACGTGGTAGAGCCCCGGCCTGCCATCACCGCGCAGCAAGCTGCGCAACGCCAAAGCCGTCAAATCGGCCAGCAAGTCGGCACCGGTCGGCGCCCCCACCTGGTCATCCACCACTTCAAGCCCAGACCGCTCGGCCGCGAGTCTCAACATGGTCTTGGCGAAGTTGCGTCCACGCGCTCCGTAGACCCAACTGGTTCGCAGGATGAGGTGTTGCGCGCCGGCGCCGCGCACGAGTTGTTCGCCGTTCAGTTTGGTGTGGCCGTAGACATTGATCGGCGCGGTGTGGTCGTTCTCATTCCATGCTTGCTCACCGCTTCCATCGAAGACATAGTCCGTCGAGTAGTGGATAAACCATGCACCCACTGCCTGGGCGGCCTGCGCCAATGCGCCGGGTGCGGTGGCGTTGATCAGCCGGGCGACCTCCGGCTCCGATTCCGCTCGATCGACCGCCGTGTAGGCAGCCGCATTCACGATGACCTGGGGGCGCACGGCCTGCACCGTTTCGACCAGCCCGGCGACATCATGAAAATCGCCGCACAGTTCGGTGCCTGCCCGGCCCGGGGCAACCAGCTCGCCCAGCGGCGCCAAGCTGCGCTGCAACTCCCAGCCAACTTGGCCCTGCGCGCCGAAAAGAAGTATTTTCAACGCGCCGCTCTCAGGCCGTCCCCGCCGTAGTTGGTCTTCACCCACTCGCAGTAGGCGCCGCTCTGGACGTTCTCGACCCACTCCGCGTTGCTCAGGTACCAATTAACCGTCTTGCGAAGGCCAGTATCGAAAGTCTCCGCCGGCCGCCAGCCGAGCTCGCGCTCGATCTTGCGCGCGTCCACCGCATATCGCCGGTCATGTCCCCTTCTGTCCTTCACATGGACGATCTGTTGCGCGTAGCCGCGGCCATCGGTGCGCGGGCGCAGTTCGTCCAGCATCGCGCAGATCGTCAACACGATCTCTATGTTGGGCTTCTCGTTCCATCCACCCACGTTGTAGGTTTGGCCAGTCCCGCCCTTGTCCATCACAAGAGCGATGGCCGAGCAGTGGTCGCCGACAAAAAGCCAGTCGCGGATCTGGCGCCCGTCGCCATACACCGGCAGGGGCTTGCCCGCCAGGGCATTCACGATCACCAGGGGGATGAGTTTTTCGGGGAACTGGTAAGGGCCATAGTTGTTGGAGCAGTTCGTGGTCAGAACCGGCAAGCCATACGTATGGTGATAGGCCCGAACGAGATGGTCGCTCGCCGCCTTGCTGGCTGAATAAGGGCTGGTCGGCTTGAAGGCATGATCCTCGGTGAATGCCGGGTCTTGCGGTTCCAGTGACCCATACACTTCATCGGTAGAAACCTGCAGGAACCGGAAGACCGCCTTGTCGCCTGTGGGCAGGCCTTCCCAATAACCACGCACGGCCTCCAGCAGTCGAAAAGTGGCGACCACATTGGTCTGGACAAAGGCTTCGGGTCCGTGGATGGATCGGTCCACGTGCGATTCAGCAGCGAAATTGACGACTGCCGCCGGTTTGTGGCTTGCCAGCAGGCGACCCACCAGATCCTGATCGCCTATGTCGCCTTGTACGAAGATGTGCCGCGCGGTCCCCTCCAGCGACTGCAGATTCCGGCAATTGCCGGCATAGGTCAGCTTGTCGAGATTGACGACCGGCCCGCGCCCTGCAGCCAGCCAATCCAGCACGAAATTGGAGCCGATAAATCCGGCGCCGCCGGTGACAAGGATCATGGTCTTTCTGCGTGGAAAAGGCCGCTGTCCAGCCTGTGCTGCGCATTATGTCACCGCACCCCAGAAATGATCCCCATGGCCGGCCGCCTCGTCAGGCGCAAGGGTCGGCACGTTCTTGCACGAGCCGCATGTCGATGGTCGTGCAGCTGATGCCCTGGTCGGCAAATTCGCTGGAGGTACGTGCGGTTTAGGAGACGGCACCTAATCTGCGCGTGCCCGAGCGCTTAAAGTGCTTGCATTCACCTATCTTCTGCCCGGAGAACCTCATGGTCAGGAAAACATCGAAATCCACCGGCACCGAGCGCGACACCAGTGTCCCGCTGTCGGGAACGGTCAAGGAATCGGCCCAGCAGATCTGGCTGGCCGGCCTGGGCGCTTTTGCCAAGGCGCAGGAAGAAGGCGGCAAGGTGTTTGACTCGCTGGTCAAGGAAGGCATGTCGATCCAGCGCAAGACCCAGTCGGCCGCGGAGGAGAAGATCTCCGAGGCCACCAGCCGCATGGCGACGATGGCCACCGACATCTCCTCCAAGGCGTCCGGCCAGTGGGACAAGCTGGAAAACATCTTCGAAGACCGCGTGTCCAAGGCCTTGAACAAGCTGGGCGTGCCGTCGGCCAAGGACATCGAGGGGCTCGCCGCTCGCATCGACGAGCTCAATCGCAACGTCGCCAAGCTCGGTGCCAAGCCGCGCACGGCGGCGCGCAGCGCAACGGGCGGTGCGACCAAGCCCGCCGCCAAGCGGAGCACGGGCCGCAAGGCTACCTGAGCCGCACCATGAACGCAGGCGCTTCGGCGCCTTTTTCTGGCGTGTGCGCTTTGCTGCAACGCAGCATTGACCCTTCGGCAGCCGCCTACACTGTCCGTCATGACGACAGGCAGTTCATGCAAGCCAAGGATCGCGCCGGCGCGTGCTGCTTGAGCATGGCCAAGAAAGCCCCTCGCCGCACGGCAGAGCGGATCCTGGAAGTCACGCTCGATCTCTTCAATCGCTTCGGCGAACCGAATGTCTCGACCACGCTGATTTCAGCCGAACTCGGCATCAGCCCAGGCAACCTGTACTACCACTATCCCGCCAAGGGTGAGCTGGTCAACGCATTGTTCGACCGCTATGAGCGCGGCCTGGGCGAGTTGCTCAACGCCAGCGACGGGGTGCGCGACGTGGAAGACGCATGGTTTTTCATGCACACGCTTTTCGAGCTGATCTGGCAATACCGTTTTCTGTATCGCGATCTGAACGACCTGCTGTCCAAGAACCGGCGGCTGGAAACCCATTTCCAGCGGGTATTGAAAAACAAGACCCGGGCGATCGGCGCGATGCTCGATGGCATGCGCCGCTCGGGCGCAGTGAGCATGGATTCCCGCGAGGCGCCGGCGACGGCCACCTGCATGGTGGTGTTGCTCACCTACTGGTTGAGCTACGAGTATGTGCGGGACCCGCGGCGCGCGCTCGAACCCGAGAGCGCGCAGCTGGCTCTGCTGCGAGGCGCGCACCACGTGCTCAATCTGCTGGTACCCTATCTCGAACAAGGCCAGCGAATGCATTTGCTGGGACTCGTTTCAGCCTACAGCAACGCGGACGGCTGAGACACAAGGATCAGGAGACAAGATGGCCAAGTGGACCGCATTCCCCCACCTGGGCGATTACCAGTTCGACACCGGCGGCCTGAAAAACCATTGGGCCCGGCTGCATGCCGGCGACACCGAACCCCTGCCCAGGAATCCGGAGGTGCTGCAAGCCTGGGTACTGTTTCACAACGGCAACTTTCAGGGGGCGGCCGAAGCCGGACTCAAGGCCGGGGGCGACGGCCTCACCGTGGCCAACAAGGCGACCGCGATCTATGCCAACTACCTCGAAAAGAAGGAGAAGATCAAGCTGGAGCTTTTCATGCTGGTGGCGCAACGCGCCGAAGCACAGGCCGCGCAAGAGCCGCGCAACCCCAACGCCTGGTACTGGCAGGCCTATGCCCTGGGGCGCTACAGCCAGGGCATCAGCGTGGCCAAGGCGCTGGCACAGGGCATCGGCACCAAGGTCAAGGAGGCGCTGGAAAAAACCATCAAGCTGCAGCCCCTGCATGCCGACGCGCACCTCGCGCTGGGCGCCTTTCACGCCGAGGTGATCGACAAGGTCGGCTCGCTGATCGGCGGCATGACCTACGGCGCCAGGAAAGAGGTTGGCCTGAAACTTTTCCAAGAGGCACGCAAGATCAGTCCTTCTTCGGCAATCGGCATGATCGAATACGCCAACGGGTTGCTGATGCTCGAAGGGGACGGCCGGATGAAAGAAGCGACCCGCCTCTACGAGGAAGCCGCGGCCACCGAGCCGCTCGATGCCACCGAGCGGCTGGACGTCGAGCTGGCCACGGCGGAACTTCAGGACTGATTCCGGCCCGGTTTTGCGCCCGGCGCCTACAGACGAGGCGCTCATTCATGAGCAGGATAGCGCGCATGAATATCTTCGAAGCCCTTCGCGTGAGCCATGAAACCCAGCGGGCCCTGTCGGCCCGCCTGCTTGCCAGCGAGGCCGAAGGGCCCGAGCGCCAGCAGATTTTCCTGGATCTCAAGGCTGAATTGCTCGCCCATGAAACGGCCGAAGAGCGGTGCCTGTACGTACCGTTGTTCGAGCATGACGTCACCGTGGACGCGTCCCGGCATGCCATCGCGGAACACCACGAGATGGACGAGATGGTGGAAGACCTGGAGGAACTGGTAGGCGACTCCGTGCAATGGATGGCGGGGGCGCGCAAACTGTGCGCCAAGGTCGAGCACCACCTGACCGAGGAGGAAAACAAGTTCTTCCAGCAGGCCGGCAAGGTGCTGACGGAAGCGCAGAAACTGGCGCTGGCGAAAGAGTACGAAGCCGAGTTCCTCACCTTGCGGGTGAAGGAAACCAAGCTCGCCTGAGGTTCGCGCTCGCCCGGGGCAGCATCAGCGTCACCGGCGAGATCTTGGGGTAATTCGTAAGATACGGCGAATTGCCGCAGAAACCAGCAAGGAGCATCCATGGCCGATCTCAAGACCGCCTTCGAATCCGCTATCGCCAATTCCAAGAACCTGAGCGAGCGCCCCGACAACGCCACCCTCCTGAAGCTCTACGCGCTCTACAAGCAGTCCACTTCGGGGGACAACGACGAGAAGAAGCCCGGCTTCGGCGACATGGTGGGCCGCGCCAAGTGGGATGCATGGAACGGCTTCAAGGGCACCTCGCCCGACGATGCGATGCAGCAATACATCGACCTGGTCGATTCGCTCAGCTGACGATTCCCCTGGCTTTCAGTCCGTCGATCTGGCCGGGCGTGAGGCCCAGTTCGCGCAGCACGTCGTCGGTGTCCTGTCCCAGCCGGGGCGCGTTGCGCCACAGGCCGCCGGGCGTCGCCGAAAGCTTGGGCACGATGCCCGGGACCGCCAGAGCGGTGCCGTCGTCCATCGTCACCTGTTCGAGCATGCCGCGCGCCAGGTAGTGCGGATCGGCCGCGATGTCCGCCACCGTGTAGATGCGGCCCACGGGCACCGAAGCGGCGTCCAGCGCGGCCATCACCTCGCTCACCGGTCGCGACGCGCTCCATTCACCGATCGCCGCGTCGATCTCCTGCACGCGCGCCACGCGGCCGGTGTTGTCCTGCAATTGGGGGTCGGCCGCCAGATCGGTCCGGCCGACGGCGGTCATCAATCGCCTGAATATGCTGTCGCCGTTGCCCGCGATGAGTGCGTAGCCGTCGCGGCAGCGGTAGACATTGCTGGGCGCGATGCCGGGCGCGGCGCTGCCGGACGGCTCGCGCACCGCGCCGAATGCGCTGTATTCCGGCAGCAGGCTTTCCATGCAGTTGAACACCGCCTCGTACAAGGCCAGGTCGATCACCTGGCCCCGGCCGCTGGTGTGGCGGTGGTGCAGCGCCATCAGGATGCCGATCACACCGTGCAGGGCGGCGAGGGTGTCGCCGATACTGACGCCGACACGCACCGGCACTCGGTCCGGCTCCCCCGTGAGGTAGCGCAGCCCGCCCATGGCTTCCGCTACCACGCCGAAGCCGGGACGGTCGCGGTAGGGACCGGTCTGGCCATAGCCGCTGATGCGAAGCACCACCAGCCGCGGATTGAGTTCGAGCAGCCGTTCGGGCGCGAGTCCCCAGGCCTCCATCGCCCCCGGCCGGAAGTTCTCGATCAGCACGTCGGCGTCCTGGGCCAGCCGGCGCACGATGTCCTGGGCCTCGGCGTCCTTCAGGTCGAGCGCCACCGAGCGCTTGTTGCGCGACTGGACCTGCCACCACACCGAGGTACCGTCCTTGAGCAGCCGCCACTTGCGCAGCGCGTCGCCGCCCACCGGCGACTCGACCTTGATGACCTCGGCGCCGAAGTCCGCCAGCGTCTTGGCGGCGAATGGGCCTGCGATCAGCTGACCCAGCTCCAGCACCTTGATGTTCGCCAATGGGCCCGTGGTCACGGCTTCAACCCTTCTTCTTCGCCGCGGCTTTCCTGGCCGCGGGCTTCTTGCCCGCCGTGGCCACAGCCACGGCCTCGTCGAATGCCTTCGCCGGGTCTTTCTCCGCCAGGAGCAGGTCGAGGTTCCTCACGATCTCGCCCTCGATGCGGTCCTTGAAAACGCCAAGAAGAATGCCCAGCCGGGCATCGAGTTCGAACCTGTCATTCGTCACCTTGAGCTCGCCGTTCACCCCGGAGCGCGTGAAGCTTACGAGGTCCGAACTCTTCCCTTCCTCGTAGGTGCACGCCATGTCGAACTTCTCCTCGGCCGCTTCGGCCCACTTGAAGGCCAGCTTGCGCGCCTCGGGCAGCCCCAGCGTGTGCTCGCGCGTGATGTGAATGTCAGGCACCGGTTTCTCCTTTCAACAGCTTGTGGCGATCGCCCTTGGGCATTTCGGCCAGGCGCCTGGCCGCATCATAGAACCGCTTCCAGTCGCGGCCCTCGCGCTCGAACAGGGCCTCGAAGCCCGGAACCAGCTCGTCGTACGCGGCCTGCGCGCCGAAGGAGGCATTGTTGGCCTGCTCGACCCACCGGTCGTAGCCGCGAAAGCGTGCCGGATCGCCCCCCCAGGCCTCGCGCATCCGGACATAGCGCTGGCGAAATTCGTCCAGTGCCGCGATCTTGAGGGCCTCCCGCTGCGGACCCTGCCCGTCCTTGTAGATCTTTTCCAGGCGCTCCCGCGTTTCGCGGGCCAGCGCGCGGAACTGGTTGCGGCGGCCGTCGAATTGCGCGTATTCCTGGCGGGCGGTGTCGGGAGCCCGCATGGCCAGCCAGCGGGCGCCGCCCAGACGTTCCACGGCGGTGGCGAACGACTCGTTGAACATGGTGTCGTTCTTGGCATAGAGCACCTGGTGCGCCAGCTCGTGGAAGATCAGGCGTGCCAGCTCGCCTTCCGGGTAGTTGATGAAGGTGTTGAGCAGCGGATCGCCGCCTGCCCAATTCATCCAGCCCAGCGTCGAATACGCGGGCACGGGGTACACGCTGGTTTCGAGGCCCTGCGCGGCCACTTGCTTCGCCTCGGCCCGGGCCTCGGCCTCGTCGAAATAACCGCGGTAGCCCACGCAGCCGGTGACCGGGAAGCACCACTGCTTCAGTGTCAGCGAGTAGGGGGGTGCCGCCACCACGTTCCAGACCACCGCGGTGCGCTGGAGGTCGGCGTAGCGGCGGTAGCTGGGGTTGTCGGGCAGTTTGAGTTCGGCCACGGCGAAATCGCGGATACGCTGGCTCAGGGCCAACCGGGTCTTCAGGCGCTGGGACGCCTGCCCGTCGGCCAGCCACTCGTGGACGGGCCTGGCTGCGCTCATGACCTTCAAGTGCCCGGCGGCCGACTGCCAGTAGTAGCCCAGGTTGGCGCAGCCCGAGAGGCAAAGCGTTGCCGCCACCCCAAAAGCAACCGCCCCGGCCAGTCCCATGATCAGTCTGCCCTTCACGCCGCGTGGACTTCGACCAGGCAGTCGTAGAACACCGGCCCGCGCCCCATGTCCGTGAGTTTCTGGCTGGTGAGCTGGTTGACATTGGTGCCGTCCAGCCCGAACTTGCGCCACCACACGCCCAGCCCGTTGACGACACCGGGCCGGGCGCGGTGCGAGACATCGGCCTTGCAGCGGTACTCGCCGCGGTCGTTGAAGACCCGGACCACCGCGCCCGAGGCGATGCCGCGCGGCGTGGCGTCCGCTTCATGGATCTCCAGCAGCGGCTCGCCCTCGATGTCACGCAGACTGCGCATGTTGACGAAGCTGGAGTTCAGGAAGTTGCGCGCCGGCGGCGAAATCATGGCCAGCGGATAGCGCGCATCCGCGCGCGCTGCGACCTCATGGTTCGGCACGTGGTCGGGCAGGCCGTCCAGCCCCTGGCGAGCCAGCCTTTCGCTGAAGAATTCGCACTTGCCCGACGGCGTGGGGAAACCTCCCAGGGCGAACGGCGCGTCGGGCACTGGGAGCGTGGCATAACCCTGCGCCAGCAACAGCTCGAAGTCCACCTTGTCGCCGTAGGCCTGGCGGCACAGGCTCTGATCGGGCTCGCCAAAACATGGGTCGGTGTAGCCCATGTGGCGCGCGAGCTCACGGAAGATCTCGGTATTGGGCCGGGACTCGCCCACCGGCGCGATGGCCGGGCGATTGAGCAAAACGTCGGTGTGGCCGTACGAGGCGTGCACGTCCCAATGCTCCAGCTGCGTGGTGGCGGGCAGGACGTAGTCGGCGTAGTCGGCCGTATCGGTCTGGAACTGCTCCATCACCACGGTGAAAAGGTCTTCCCGCGCGAAGCCCGCCACCACCTTGGAGGACTCCGGCGCCACGGCCACGGGATTGCTGTTGTAGACGACCAGTGCCGCGATCTTGGGGCCGAACTGCGCTGAACCGCGGCGCAGCAGGTCGTCGCCGATCGTGCTCATGTTGATCGTTCGCGGCCTGCGGCCGGCCAGCAGGTCGGGCCGCTGGAGCGCCGAATTGTTCACCGGGAACATGCCCGAACTCGACAACAGGACGCCGCCGGCCGGATCGCGCCAGGCACCCGTCAAGGCCGGCAGGCAGGCGACAGCACGCACGGCGTTGCCGCCCCCGCGCACGCGCTGCATGCCGTAATTCAGGCGGATCGCAGCGGGCCGGGTGGTGCCCCAGTCGCGCGCGAGTGAACGGATCTGGTCGCGGCCGATGCCGCACACCGCGCCCGCCCGCTCGGGGCTCCAGCGCAGAGCCCGCTCCCGCAGCCCCTCCCAGCCGAGCGTGTGCCGGGCGATGTAGTCGTGGTCCAGCCAATCGTTCACGATCAGTTCGTGCATCAACGCCAATGCCAGGGCGGTGTCGGTGCCCGGCCGCAACTGCACATGCTCATGGCACTTTTCCGCCGTCTCGGTGCGGCGCGGATCGATGCAAACCAGCTTGGCGCCCGCCCGCTTGGCTTCCTGGGCGAGCCGCCAGAAATGCAGGTTGCTGGCAATCGAATTGCTGCCCCAGATCAGGATGAGCCGTGATTGGGCGAAGAACTCTACTTTCATGCCCACCCTGCCGCCGAGCGTCTGGGCCAGCCCTTCGCCGCCCGCGCTGGCACAAATGGTGCGGTCCAGCAGTGAGGCGCCCAGTTGGTGGAAAAAGCGTGCGGCCATGCTCTCGCCCTGAACGAGGCCCATGGTGCCCGCGTAGCTGTACGGCAAGATCGCCTCCGGCTCTTGGGTCGCGATCGCCCGCAGCTTCGCGCCAATGTCCTTCAAGGCCTCATCCCAGCCCACGCGCTCGAATCGGCCGGAGCCCTTGGGTCCGGCGCGCCGCAGGGGGAAGAGCAACCGATCTGGATGGTGGGTCCGTTCGGCATAACGCGAGACTTTGGTACACAGAACACCCGCCGTGTGGCGATGTTCCGTGTTTCCCTGCACCTTGATGGCGATGCCGTTGTGCACCGTGGTGATCAGTGCGCAGGTGTCCGGGCAGTCGTGAGGACAGGCGCCGCGGACCTGTTGCGAATCCGGGGAAATACCCGAGTTAGGGGAGATGCTGATGACGCCAGTCATAAGGTAACCATATATTTCAAACGTGAGCTCAGTTTTTCCGGGCTCCGCAGGAGTCAAGCATGATGTACCTCGACGCGTTGGCCCGCAGTGCGATAGTAGCCGCCCTGGCGCTCTCGGGTGTCGTTGCTCATGCCCTGGACGGCGTGACCAAGTCGAGCATCGTGCTGGGCCAGTCGGTGGCACTGACCGGCCCTGGCTCGGCGCTCGCCGTCCCCTTCCACCAGGGCGCCAAACTCTATTTCGACCGCGTGAACGCAGCCGGCGGCATCAACGGGCGCAAGATCGAACTGGTCACGCTGGACGATCGCGGCAACGCCCAGCAAACCGCCGCCAACACGAAGAAACTGCTGGACCAGGGCATCCTCTCGCTGTTCGGCTACTACGGCTCGCCCCAGGTGACGGCGGCGTATCCGATGATCAAGGACAGCGACGTGCTGATGTTCGCGCCGATGTCCGCCGCCGACGAATTCCGCGGCGCCATGTACGGCAACGTCTATTCCATACGGCCCGGCTATTCCGAAGAGGCCGCCGCGATCATCCGCCACGCCGAGACGCTGGGCGCCCGGCGCCTGGCCATCCTGCACGGCAACGACAGCGAATCGCTGGCCGCGCTGGATTCCGCCCAGCGCACCATGCCCAGCATGGGCGCCAACGTCCTGGCCAGCGCGCTGATGACCAGTGGCAACATTTCCAACGGCGTCGACAAGGCCTTGGCGGTCAAGCCCGAATCGGTGCTGGTGATCGGGGATTCCAACAGCGCCGCGGGCGGCGTGCGCGACCTGCGCGCCAAGGGCTTCCGCGGGCCGATCTATGGCTTTTCCAACACCGGCGAGAGCCTGCTGGCCGAAGAGCTGGGCGCGACCGGTGCCGGCGTCGTGGTGGTCCGGGTGGTGCCCAAGAGCGATACCGCCAAGATTGCCGTGGTGCGCGAGCTGCTGGCCGACGCCCAGGCTGCCAAGCTGGGCAAGCCGAACGTCTACATGCTGGAAGGCTACATCGCAGCCCGCGTCTATGCCGAAGCTGTGCGGCGCATCCAGCGCGACCCTAACCGGGCGCGAGTGAAGAAAGCCATCGAGGGACTTGACGACGTCAACGTCGGGGGTTTCCGCGTCCACTTCACGGATGACCGGGTGGCTTCCAGGATGGTGGAGCTGAGCCTGATCGATTCGCAGGGCCGGGTCCGGGAGTAGAGGCCTAGCCGATTTCGCGCACGGCCATCAGCCGGCGCATGAAGGCCTCGCAGCGGGCCAGCTGCTCAAGCGACACGTACTCGTCCGGTTGGTGAGCCTGGCCGATGCTGCCGGGCCCGCACACCACCGTGGCAATGCCCGCGCTCTTGAAGATCCCGGCCTCGGTGCCAAAGGCCACCTGCGTGGTCCGGCGCTCGCCCGCGAGGCGCTGGGCAAGCCGGGTCACGCCCGACTCGGCCGATCCGAGAAAGCTCGGGACCTCGCAGATCGTCTCGAAGCGAAAGCCCGCATCGGGCGCGACGCGCTTCATTGACGGCTCGAGCGCGCGCGCATGGGCAAGCACTTCCTCCTGCATGGCCTTCGCATCGGCCGTGGGCAGGTCACGAAATTCATAGCGGAACTCGGCATCGCGCGGGACCACGTTGTCGGCAATGCCACCATGGAATTGCCCGACACTGGCGGTGGAGAACGGCACGTCGAAACCCGCATAGCGCATCTCGCCGCGCTCGAACCCTTCGGCCATGTCGCGCAGCTTGCCGATCAGGCGCGCGGCCATTTCAATTGCATTGACCGACTGCGGCGTGAGCGAAGAGTGCGCCTCCTTGCCGCGCACGCAACACTTGTACCGGTACACACCCTTGTGCGCAATGGCGGGCACCATCTCGGTGGGTTCCCCCACGATGCAGGCCAAGGGTGCAATGCCCGCGTCGCGCATGTCGGCGATCATGTCGCGCACGCCGAAGCAGCCGATCTCCTCGTCGTAAGTCAAAGCCAGATGGATGGCGAAGGGTGCCTTGCTGTTCAGGAAGCCCTCGGCGTGGGCCAAGGCAACGGCGATGAAGCTCTTCATGTCCGCGGAGCCACGGCCGTAGAGCCTGCCGTCGCGCACCTGGGCACCCAGCGGGTCGACCGACCAGTCCTGACCATCCCAGGGTACCGTGTCCGTGTGGCCGGACAGGATGACGCCGGCAGGCTTGCCTTCGCCCAGGGTGGCAAAGAGGTTGGCCTTGGTTTTTTCCGGGTTGAAGGTCAGGCGGCTGGCGACACCCAGCCGGGCCAGCTCGTCGCGTATGAGGTGGATGAGCCCCAAGTTGGAGTTTGCACTCACGGTGTTGATGCGTACCAATGCCTGCGCCAGCTCGAGCGCGCGCGGCGAAACCGCCGTTATCGGGGAAGTCATCTCCCTATTCTCGCGGATATCCCCAGTTGGCGCGCAGTTGCGCAGGCGGCTAGACTGGTGGATTGAAGCCAAGAACTCTGCAATGAAAACCCTCGATTCCCTGGTTACGCAGGCCGCCGCGATCACAGCCATCCGGCGGGACATTCATGCCCACCCCGAACTTTGTTTCGAGGAAGTCCGCACAGCCGACGTGGTCGCCGACAAACTGACGCAATGGGGCATCCCCGTGCATCGCGGGCTTGGCAAGACCGGCGTGGTCGGCATCGTGAAGAACGGCACCAGCTCTCGCGCGGTCGGTTTGCGAGCGGACATGGACGCGCTGCCGATGCAGGAATTCAACACCTTCGGTCATGCGAGCAAGCACCAGGGAAAAATGCACGCTTGCGGTCACGATGGCCATGTGGCCATGCTGCTGGCCGCGGCCCAGCATCTGGCCCAGAACCGCAATTTCGACGGAACCGTCTACCTCATTTTCCAGCCCGCGGAAGAAGGAGGCGGCGGCGCTCGCGAAATGATCAGGGACGGCCTCTTCGAGAAATTTCCCATGGACGCCGTGTTCGGCATGCACAACTGGCCCGGCAGCCAGGCCGGCAGGTTCGCCGTGAGCCCGGGGCCGGTCATGGCGTCGAGCAACGAGTTCAAGATCGTCGTCCGCGGCAAGGGAAGCCATGCCGCCCTGCCGCACAACGGCATCGATCCCGTGCCAATTGCCTGCCAGATGGTGCAGGCCTTCCAGACCATCATCAGCCGCAACAAGAAGCCGGTCGACGCCGGCGTCATCTCGGTGACCATGATTCATGCGGGCGAGGCCACCAACGTCGTTCCCGACAGCTGCGAGTTGCAAGGGACCGTACGCACCTTCACCATCGAGGTGCTGGACATGATCGAGAAGCGCATGCGCCAGGTGGCCGAGCACGTATGTGCGGCGCACGAGGCGGCCTGCGAGTTCGAGTTCGTCCGCAACTATCCGCCTACCATCAACGCCGACCGCGAGACCGGGTTCGCGCGGCAGGTCATGGCTTCCATCGTCGGGGAAGAAAACGTCGACGCGCAGGAAGCGACCATGGGCTCGGAGGACTTCTCCTACATGCTGCAGGCGCGGCCGGGGGCCTATTGCTTCATCGCCAATGGCGATGGCGGGCACCGGGAGATCGGCCACGGCGGGGGCCCTTGCATGCTGCACAACCCCAGCTACGACTTCAACGACGACCTGATCCCCCTCGGCGCCACCTACTGGGTGCGGCTGGCCGAAGCCTGGCTGGCAAAGAACGAATGACCCAGGGTAGCGCCCCCGATTGCTTTTCTGGCTCCTACAGGCAGGCCCGGGAGCGTTTCAGGGACGCCGCCGCCGGCGCGGGCCTAGCCGTGGAATCGAAGCCGCACCCGTCGAAAGGCCGCGACGGCGAAGAGCTCGCCATGGACATTGCGCGAGACGGCCACCCCAGCGCCGACAAGCTGTTGATCGTCTCCAGCGCCTGTCACGGCGTGGAAGGCTTTTGCGGAAGCGGCGTGCAAGTCGCTGCCTTGCGCGACCTGGAATGGCGCGAACAGGCACGCCAGCGCGGAATAGCCGTACTCTATGTCCATGCTCTCAACCCTTACGGCTTTTCGCACATCCGCCGCGTCACGCACGAGAACGTGGACCTGAACCGCAACTTCCACGATTTCACCAGGCCCTTGCCGGTCAACCCCGCCTACCGCGACATCCATTCCCCGCTATTGCCCGAACAATGGCCGCCCTCCTCGTCCAATGAGGCGGCAATCGCCGGCTACATCACCAGGCATGGGCCGGCGGCGTATCAGGCCGCCATCACGCAAGGGCAGCATGAATTCCCGCACGGGCTGTTCTTCGGCGGGACCGGGGCGGCCTGGAGCAACCTCGCGATCAGGGAAGTGCTGCGCGCGCACGGCCGGCGCGCCGCGCGCATCGCATGGATCGACATTCACACCGGCCTGGGTCCGAGCGGCGTCGGGGAGCGCATCTTCGCGGGCCGCGACGACAAGGCCGCCCTCTCCCGGGCCCGGGACTGGTGGGGCGGCGAAGGCGCAACGCCGGTCACGTCGATCTATGACGGCTCCTCGACTTCGGCATTCCTGACCGGGCTCATGTTCGGTGCGGCCTACGAGGAGTGCCCGCAGGCCGAATACACCGGCATCGCCATCGAGTACGGGACAATCGCGCTGCTCGATACGCTGCAGGCCCTGCGGGCCGACCACTGGCTGCAGATCCATCCCGATGCGCCACCGGCGCTCGCGGCGCAGATCAGGCAGCAGATGATGGATGCTTTCTACACCGACACAATCAATTGGAAGCAACAGGTTCTGGACCAGGCGCGCCAAGTCTTGTCCCAGGCGGTTCGAGGCCTGGGACGCTGACGGCTCAGGCGTCCCGGCGGCGCCGCGCGATCTCCAGCAGGCCGTCGAAGATCAGGCTTTCCACCAGTT
Organism: Ramlibacter sp.; assembly: GCA_013815685.1. Lineage (GTDB taxonomy): Bacteria > Pseudomonadota > Gammaproteobacteria > Burkholderiales > Burkholderiaceae_C > Ramlibacter. The sequence continues at coordinate 121,423 of JACDFR010000002.1, read as the reverse complement.
CGAAGGGGACGGACAGGTGCGGCGCCATTTTCCAGCCGGCTCCTCCCGTCATCACGCACGCAGGCTCTTCGCCGCAATGCCGGCGCACATGCTGCGCCATGCGCTCGATCGCGCCCGCGATCGCGAAAGTGCCTCCGCTCGTCAGTGCGTCGCTGGTGTTGGTCGGGAACTCCCGGACGTCGCCCGTGGGCACATGCAGCCCGGCAGTCCCCGACTCCAGCGCCCGCAGCATGATGCCGTGGCCCGGCAGGATGAATCCGCCCAGGAACCTGCCATGCGCATCCAGGGCTTCGACCGTCACGGCCGTACCCACCATGACCACCACCAACGGCGGTGAAGCACCCTGCGCCAGCATCCGGTGCCGGGCGCCGATCATCGCAACCCAGCGGTCGGCACCCAGACGGGTCGGATGGTCGTAGCCATTGACCAGCCCGGCCTCGGCTGCGCTGGCGACCACCCACTGCGTCGGCACGTCCCACAACTCCTCCATCTGCTCCTGCACGCGGCGCTTGACCGCATCGCCTGCCACGACGCAGCCGATCATCCATTCGGGCGCCGCCAGCGAGCTCCAGTCGCCATCCGCCAGCTTGTCGATGTTTTCCAGGAATTCAGCGCCGTTGGCCAGTATGGCCGCGCCGGGATGCAGCGACTCGTAGAGCGCCCACTTGAGGCGCGTGTTGCCGACATCGATGGCAAGAATGGCCACGCATCAGGCTCCGGCTTCGAACTGTGCATCCATCGCGGCCAAGCTGTCGGCCAGCACTTTCTCCTGATGCTGCAGCTCGCCGCAGTCGGCCAGTGCCTGCTTGACCCGCAATTGCAGATCGCGGTGGCACTTCATGGGGTCATCCAGGCCAGGCGCCGGCGCATCGCCGTTGCCGGCTGCCGCGGCCAGCGCGGAAATGCTTGCTTGCCAGGCTTTCACATCCGAGGCCAGCAGCGACAGGAGCTTGGACAGCGCCGCGCGCCGCGCAGCGGCCGCCGGCGCTTGCTGGTGCGCCTGCTGCGCGGCCGAACCGAGGGCACGCAGGACCTTCAGGCGAGCCACCAGGATCTCGCACCGCGCGGCATCGTTCCCGACCTGCTGCCGGCCGGCCTCGTCCGAGGCTTCGGCCTGACGCACCTTGATCTGGTTGCGCATGTCGTGCAGCCAGCGCGTGCCCTGGTCGGTGATCTTGTCCAGGGCGCGAAATTCAACCTCGAGCTCGAGCTGCGCCCGGTCGTTTGCCGAGGCTTGTTCGTTCAGCCTTTTCTGCAGGGCCTGCGCCTGGGGCCCGAGCGCCCGTGCAACTTCGTCGATCTGCTCGAACTGGCGAGCGAATTCAGTGCCCGCGTTACGGCTCCTGCCGGTGGTGCGAGCCCACCAGCCGCGGGTCTGCAGCAGGCCGAAGTCGAGCTGCGGCAGGGCTTCGCCCAGGCGCGCCAGCTGCGAAACCATCGGCGACAGGTCCCGGCCCCGCCCGTGCGCCAGCAGCTCGCCGCGCAGCTCCGTCAGGCGCTGCGCATGGGCGTGTCCCGCGTCGGCCGCCATCTGGTCGAGCCACGCGGCAGGAGTGGCGGGCGCCTTCGGCTTGACCTGCGCCAGCTTGGACGGGGTCATCAGGGAAGCTGTGCGGTCGGTATCGGCCATGGCGGTGGATGGGTGTGTTTGCCGCAATATAAACCTTTAGGGTGCAACCCTCAGATCGCGCCCAGCCAGCAGGCGCGCTGGATCGCGGCCATCTTGTTATCCACCTTCAGTTTTCCCATGGCATTGGCCAAGTGGTAGTTGACGGTCCGCTCGGTACAGCGAAGGAGTACCGAACTCTCCCGCGCCGTGAGGCCCTGGAAGGCCAGCACCAGGCACTCGCGCTCGCGCGGGCTGAGCGTGGAGCGGGCATGGGCGATCGACCTTTTCACCAGCGGCCAGATATTCAGGGCCGACCACACGAGCGACGCCGCTTCGGCTCGGTCGGTGAGTTCTCGCGGGCTGAACATGAAGCATTCGAACGCCCGGCCGGCGGGCAGCGAGAACTCGACCCGCACGACGGTCTGGAAACCATGCGCCAGCCACAGCAGGCGCCAGCGGCTCGAACTGAGATGATCCGATTTGGCGATGTACTGCCAGGCCACCAGCGGCGCGTCGGAATCGCGCCACGGTGCGCCGAAGTCACGGCTTTCCGCCAGCGCCTGGGCCGCATCGGCGACGATGGGCGGGTGCACCGCCACCACCTGGCGGTCTTCGCTGCTGCCGAACGGGTCAGGCCCCAGCACCGCGACGGCTTCAACGGAAAATTCACGAAGCGCACCGACCCAGTCGTTGAGGAGCCCATCAAGGCTCACACTGTCAAAGTTAACAGGTAGCCCCATGGGCTTGCCATTTCGTAGCTGTTGGGGCTGTGACAATATCATTATTTGCCATCAGTGCTCACCGGAGCTGGCTGGCCGGTTCGTTTGAGGGTCATCTTGTCGTCGATGCGTGTGCTTTACAACGGTGCGGCGCAGGTCCTGCGCTCCTGGACCTCCAACGAGGTCGTGCGCCCGCTGCTGGAGCCGATCCTGCATCCGTCGCGATGGCGCATCCGCGCGCTGGGCCTGTCCACCTCGCTGGGCCATCCGTTTTTTTTCTGGGCCTGGAACCATCTGCTGCCCCAGCCGTACGAGAACCTGTGGTTGCGCCTGGTGATGACCGCGCTGGGCATCTGCCTGCTGGTGTTTCGCAGCCTCACCGCGACGCCGCCGGGGAAGATGGCCGCCGTTATTTTCACGATCATTTTCTGGATCACGCTTCCCTGGTTCTTTTCGTGGATGTACTTCTGCAACAACGGCAACAAGGTCTGGCTGGCTAGCCTCGCCGCGATGTTCCTGATCTACTACCACCTCACCGACTGGCGCATCGCAACATTGGGCGGCGTCAGCGGGATGGCGGTGGCCTGGGTGATGTTTCGCCTCGCGGGACCGCCGACACCGGAAATGCCCGGGGAGGAAATGGCGACCAACGCCCTCGTGATCGCATTCAGCTGGTACATGGGGCTCGTCCTGGGTATTTCCTCGTCCAACCTGCGGCGCGAGCAGTTGAACTACACCCTCGGAACGATGGGTATCATGGCCCACGAATTGCGAACTCCCCTGGCCACCATGTCCTTGATCGGCGATGCACTCCGAGGCCAAGCTGTCCCATCCGGCGCGCAAACAGATGAAAGGCTGACGCAGCTTGCCGCCCGGCTGTCCACGCTCGTTCGCAACATGAACCACCAGATCGACACCCAGATCGCCAATGCCCGGCTGATGCGCCTGCCCGCCAACAAAGAGACGGTGAACGCCGCCGAACTCGTTCGCGAGGCCGTCGCCGGCTACCCTTACCGCAGCAACCGGGAGCGGGACAGCGTCGCCGTTAGGGTACACAGCCAGTTCCTCTTCGAGGGATCTCACGCGCAGTTCCGGCAGGTCATCGACAACCTGCTGAAAAACGCGCTGCGCTCGTTGGCGGCCGCCAAGTCGGCAAGCCAGCCCGGGGACATCCTGCTCGAGATCAAGGCAACCAGCACCTGGGGCCAGATCGTCGTCACCGACCGCGGCGTTGGCATGGCACCGGACTTGCAAGCCCGCATTTTCGAGCCGTTCTTCTCCACCGATCACGGGACCGGCCATGGCCTCGGACTGGCCTTCTGTCAGCGGGTGGTGCAGGGGGCGAACGGCTCGATCCGCGTCCATTCCGAACTGTGGCACGGCGCGGCGTTCACCCTTGAATTGCCGGTGCTTGTCACGCCCTACGAATAACGTATTCCAATCCAATTGGGTTCCCCAGATCATGAGCTTTCCCCTTTTTCACCGTCCAGGCACTGTGGTCTTCCTCGACGACGATCCCGACTATCTGGAAATGCTGGCCCTGGTGCTGCCCCGGCACTGGCATATCAAACTGTTCCTGCGGCCCGTGGAATGCATCAACTACCTGCAACAGGAGCCCCCTTTTTGGGAGGCCGACGCATGGAACCAGCAGCAGTTGATCGATCACTGGCGCGAAGGCCGGCCCCTGATCCCCCAGATCCTGGGCTATTGGTCGAAATACACCGAGCGCTATGCGTTGACGCGGGTGTGCGTGGTGGACTACTCCATGCCCGGCATGGACGGCCTGCAGACTCTGGACGAATTGATCGAGTGGCCGGGCTCGCGCGTGCTGCTGACGGGGCAAGCCGATGAACAGGTGGCGGTGCGGGCGTTCAATCGCGGCCTGATCGACCAATTCATCGCCAAGCAGACGCCGGACATTTCACGGCACCTCATCGACGCAGTCGAGCACTTGCTGGGCACGCCCAACGCGCGCCACGCGCAGACATGGCGCGTGACGCTCGGTCCCGAGCAGAATGCCCTGCTGCGCCACCCTGCCGTGGGACGCGATCTCGCCCAGTTCGCCGCAAAGCATTGGACCGAGCATGTAGTGATCGGGGACCCCTTTGGGGTATTGGGGATTAACGCGGCGGGTCAGGTCAGCTGGCTGCAGCTCGAAACCGTGGAAGGGCTCAACGCGCTGGCGGAACTGGCCGAGCTGGAAGGCGTGCCGCCCTCCGGCCTCGAGGACATCCGGCAGGGCCGCAAGCTTGTCGATCTCGAATTGCGCCAAGCGCTCGGGCGGCTTGGCCCCGCCGAGCTGACTGCGGCGTTTTCCGTGGGCCAGAGCGCCTCGTTGCTCGGCGCCCTCTTTCCCGTCAAGTCGACATTTTGCCCGGACCCCGCCAACAGCTACAGCAGCTGGCTGGCCCGGCAAGATAAACGGCACGTGCACGACTAGGCCTCGCGGCCGCGCAGGCGCCTGGCGATCGGCCAATCCCAGGGCTGGACTCGGGGCGCGATGGCCGCCGCCACCGCCTCCACATGGGCCATCTCGGCGTCGGTCAGCGCCGCGTTCAGCGTCAGCCGCACCATGGCCCGGTTCCGGCTGGTGGCGGGGGCGCAGAACAGCGCACCGAATACGCCATGCGACTCGAGGGCATCGCGCAGGGCCAGGGTCTCCACTTCCCCACCCGCCTCGAGCGAGATGATCTGCTCGGTGCCTTGATGAATCGGGTAGCCCAGCGCGATGAAAGCGTCGCGCATGCGCCGGGTATTGGCGTGAAGTTTTTTTCGCGCGTCGTCGCTGCTCTTGACGACTTCCAGCGTGGCGGCGAGTCCAACAAGGTCATGCGGCAACAAGCAGGAGCTGAAGATGCTCGGGTAGCTGTGGCACATCAGGTAGGCGCGCAGTTCGAGCGGCATGGTGAAGAACCCGGCGCGGCCCGCGAAAGCCTTCGCCAGGCTCGCCGTGATGAAGTGCACGCGGTCGGTCAGGCCCAACATGGCGCACAGGCCCCTTCCGCCCGGACCATGCGTGCCCAGCGAATGGGATTCATCCACGAGGATCATGCATTGGTGCTGCTCCGCGACATCCACCAGCTCGGTCAGTCGCGCCAGGGCACCGGTGGTACTGTAGACCGAGTCGACCACGACGATGCCCGATCCGTGGCGCCTCGCCATTTTCGAAAGATGCTCCGGATCGTTGTGGCGGAAAGCATGGGACGGGGCCCCGGCAGCACGAGCGCCCTCCCACAGCGACATGTGGGCAAGGCTGTCAAGGTAGACGGGGGTCTGCGCGTCGGCGATCACCTGGAGCAAACCGAGATTGGCGGTGTAGCCCGACTGGCACAACAGGCCGTCTTCCTTCCCGATCCATGCAGCAAACCGCTGTTGGAGCTGAGACGTGGGGCTGCCTTCGAGCTGGAACACCCCGGACTGGATAACGAACTCCTGGCCGCGCCGCAGCGTATCCAGCTGGGCCTGGACCACGTCAGGGTGCTCCGTCAGACCCAGGTAATCGTTCCCGTCCAGCCGAACCGCACTGGCGCCCGGCGTAATTCCATGGGTGACGAATTTGCCGCCCCACTCGTCCTGCCAACGAGATTGAAATTCCGTGGCAATTCGCTGCCGCAGTTTTTCGGACAGGCCTGCCTGAGGACGAATTTTGCCGGAGCGTCGCTCGATGACTTCCATGGAAACTCCCGATAAAGAGTCCCCATTGAATGGGCAGTTTTGCTTTCGCGGTTCCTATCCCCTGTCAGATTTGACAGGTTAAGAAACAAAAATTTACGATAACCGGCGATGCCTGCCCGCAGGCCAAGGAACTTCAAACCAGCTTTCCGTGGCACTGCTTGTACTTCTTGCCGCTGCCGCAAGGGCACGGGTCGTTACGGCCGACACGGGGCATCGCGTCCGCCATCTGGCGGGGGGCGGGCTGCCGGGCTGTATTTTCGTCCAGCCGTGTCTCCGTTTCTCCAGTTTCGGTAGGGGCTGTGTAGGTGACATTGGCGATGCGTTCGGCCCTGTCTTCCATGTCCTCGGCGGCCTGCTCCAGCTGTTCGCCCGACTGCACCGAAACCGTCATCAGCACCTTGGTCACCTCGTTCTTGACCGAGTCCAGCAGCTGGCCGAACAGCTCGAAGGCCTCGCGCTTGTATTCCTGCTTCGGCTGCTTTTGGGCATAGCCACGAAGGTGGATGCCCTGGCGCAGGTAATCGAGGGCCGACAGGTGCTCGCGCCAATGGGTGTCGATGCTCTGCAGCAGCACCATGCGCTCGAATTGCGTGAAGTTCTGGGCGCCCACCAGCTGCACCTTGGTTTCGAATGACTCGTTGGCGGCACGCACGACTTTTTCAAGCAGGTCCTCGTCGGTGATGCTGCTGGCCGCCTGCACGTCCTTTTGCAGCGAGACCTGGATTCCCCACTCATTCGCCAGAGCCTGTTCCAGCCCGGGAATGTCCCACTGCTCCTCCACCGATTCGGGTGGAACATACTGACGCACCAGATCCGTGAAGCAGCCTTCGCGCAACGAGGCAATCTGCGCGGCCAAATCCCCCGCATCCAGGATATCGTTGCGCTGCTGGTAGATGACCTTGCGCTGGTCGTTCGAGACATCGTCGTATTCGAGCAGCTGTTTGCGGATGTCGAAGTTGCGGGCCTCGACCTTGCGCTGGGCGCTCTCGATGCTGCGCGTGACGATGCCGGCCTCGATGGCTTCGCCGTCAGGCATCTTCAGCCGCTCCATGATGGCCTTGACACGCTCGCCCGCGAAGATGCGCATCAGCGGATCGTCCAGGCTGAGGTAGAAACGCGAGGAGCCCGGGTCGCCCTGGCGCCCTGAGCGGCCGCGTAGCTGGTTGTCGATGCGGCGTGACTCGTGGCGCTCGGTCGCGATGATGCGCAGGCCGCCCTGCGCCACCACGAACTCATGGTCCTTCGCCCATTGCTCGCGCAGCTGCGCGATGCGCGACTGCCTGGTGCCGGCATCCAGGGATTCATCGGCTTCCACCGCTTCCACGGCCTTCTCGACGTTGCCGCCCAGCACGATATCGGTGCCGCGGCCCGCCATGTTGGTGGCGATGGTGATCATCTTGGGCCGGCCCGCCTGGGCCACGATTTCGGCCTCACGCGCATGCTGCTTGGCATTGAGCACCTGGTGCGGCAGGTTTTCCTTGATCAGCAGCTCGTCGATGATCTCCGAGTTCTCGATGGAAGTCGTGCCCACAAGCACCGGCTGCCCGCGCTCATAGCATTCGCGGATGTCCTTGATCGCCGCCTCATACTTTTCGCGCGTCGTCTTGTAGACGCGATCGAGCTGGTCATCGCGACGGCTCGGCCTGTTCGGCGGAATCACCATGGTTTCCAGGCCGTAGATCTCCTGGAATTCGTAGGCTTCGGTGTCGGCCGTGCCCGTCATGCCGGCCAGCTTTCCGTAGAGGCGGAAATAATTCTGGAACGTGATGGATGCGAGCGTCTGATTTTCGGGCTGGATCGCCACGCCTTCCTTGGCTTCGACGGCCTGGTGCAGCCCGTCGCTCCAGCGGCGTCCCGACATCAGGCGCCCGGTGAATTCGTCCACGATCACCACTTCGCCTTCCTGCACCACGTAGTGCTGGTCGCGGTGGTACAAGTGGTTGGCCCGCAGCGCGGCCATCAGGTGGTGCATCAACGCGATGTTCGCAGGGTCGTACAGCGTCGCGCCTTCGGGGATCAGGCCGAGGTTGAACAGGATGCGCTCGGCGTTCTCGTGGCCCTGCTCGGTGAGGAACACCTGGTGGGTCTTCTCGTCGAGCGTGAAGTCGCCGGCCTTGATGATGCCCTCACCGGTGCGCGGGTCGGCCTCGCCTTCCTGCTTGGCCAGCATCGGGATGACCTTGTTCATCGCCACGTACAGGTCGGTGTGGTCCTCGGCCTGGCCGCTGATGATCAGGGGCGTGCGGGCCTCGTCGATCAGGATCGAGTCGACCTCGTCGACGATCGCGTAGTTCAGCCCGCGCTGCACGCGGTCGGCCACCTCGTACACCATGTTGTCGCGCAGGTAGTCGAAGCCGAATTCGTTGTTGGTTCCGTAGGTGATGTCGGCGCGGTAGGCGGTTTGCTTCTCTTCGCGGGGCATGTTGGGCAGGTTGACGCCCACCGACAGGCCGAGGAAGTTATAAAGCTTGCCCATCCACCGCGCGTCGCGGTTGGCCAGGTAGTCGTTCACCGTGACCACGTGCACGCCCCTGCCTGCAAGCGCGTTCAGGTAGACCGGCAGCGTCGCCGTCAGCGTCTTGCCCTCGCCGGTCCGCATTTCAGCGATCTTGCTGTTGTGCAACGCCATGCCGCCTTGCAGCTGGACGTCGAAGTGGCGCATCTTCATGACCCGCTTGGAGCCCTCGCGCACCACCGCGAACGCTTCAGCCAGCATGTCGTCGATCGCCTCGCCCTTGGCCACCCGGTCCTTGAACTCCGTCGTCTTGTCGCGCAGCTGATCGTCGCTCAGCTTTTCGAACTGCGGCTCCAGCGTGTTGATCCGCTCCACGGTCTTGCGGTATTGCTTGAGCAGCCGGTCGTTGCGGGAGCCGAATATTTGGGTAAGGAGGTTCTTGGCCATGAATGCGGTGCTGCCCTGCCGGGCCTTGCGAGCCAGCAGGGCGGCGCAATCCCAGTTGTTATCAGGATGAAATGGGGCCGGGGGCGGCCAAAGCAATAGCCGCACCCAGCAGGGAAGCTGGAGATTTTACCTGCGCGAAGCGGTCCGTATGGCGGGAAGACCGCGCCCTGCCGCCAGGAACTTCTGGGGGTCCTGCGGCACGCCCTGGACCATCACCTCGAAGTGCAGGTGTGGACCGGTGGACCGGCCCGTGGTGCCGACCTCGGCAATCTTCTGGCCACGCTTGACCAGGTCGCCTTTTTTGACCCAGAACCGGGACGCATGTGCGTACCGGGTGACGAGATCGTTGCCATGGTCGACCTCGACCATGTTGCCGTAAGCGGGATGCGCCTCCTGGGTGACCACGACGCCACCGGCGGCGGCAAGGATGGGGGTGCCGGTTTGCGCCTGGAAGTCCAGTCCGGTATGCAGTGCGGAGCGGCCATTGAAAGGGTCGATGCGCCAGCCGAACGAGGAAGCTATGTGCCCGGCACTGACCGGTTGCTGGGTCGGGACCATCATCTTGCGGATCTTCTGGTCGAAAAGGCGCGATTCGGCCACGGTCATCAAATCGGCATGCTGTCCGGTCAGCCTGTCCAGATCGGCCAGCGTGGCCTGAAGTTCTTCCATCGACAGCGGCCGGCCGGTCACCAGCGCGCCGCCTTGCGCGGACGCGCTGCGCAATTCCGCCGGATTGAGGCCCGCCAAGCCCGAAACCCGTTCGCCCAGCGCTTCGAGCTGGGCCAGCTTGGCTTGCATCTCGCCCAGTTTGCGCGCCATGGCATCCAGGTTCTCGCGCATGAAACGATCGCGCTGCTCGAACTCGTCCTTGACCACCAGCTTGACCAGTATCCCGATGACCGGCCAGCTTTCGCGCGCACCCTTGAAAATCACCCAGTGGTACAGGCCCGCAGCCAGCAGCAGCATCACCAGCGACAAGCCCACCAAGGCGGCCATGAGCCGGCTGCCGCTCAGATGAACGGCGCGGCTCTTGGCCAGCCACGCATCCGTGATAATGAAATGCACTGCTATCCCCTCATGACGACGCCTTCTTCGAACCGCCGCCTGCATCCGGTGACGCTGCAGCAAGCCGCGCAAGACTCGCCCACACTGGCGAGGCTGTCGCAGCTCGCCCGCGAGTCGGGCGAACGGCTCAAAGCCATTGAAACCTTGATCCCGGTACCGTTGCGCTCCGCCGTGAGGGCCGGGCCGATCGATGGAACTGCCTGGTGCCTGCTGGTGGACAGCAACGCCGCGGCCGCGAAACTAAGGCAGGTGATCCCTGCTCTGCTAGCTCATCTGTGCGACCGGGGATGGCAGGTTAACTCAATCAGGTTGAGGGTCCAAATACCCGAAAAGTAGACATTGCCACCGTTCGGGTTCCAGATGGTGCCGATTGTCGGATTCGAACTGACGACCTACCGCTTACAAGGCGGTTGCTCTACCCCTGAGCTAAATCGGCTAGGGAAATGATTCTACGGCCCGACTGGGCCCGGCACGCTTCACTTGACGCGTTTGAGCGCCGGGCGCGGACCGCTGGGCGGGCGCGGCGGCTCCTCGGGACCATCGGACGCCGCGGACTCGGGGCTCACAAGCTGGACGACCTTGGAGTCATCGTCGCCGTGTCCGCCGGCGGCCGGCACGCTGGACAGCGGAGAAGAGGTTCTGGGCAGGTCTTCGCCCGGGCTTGTCGCCACCGGCACCGGGAAGGCCATGCCTTGGCCATTCTCGCGCGCATAAATAGCGATGACCCGATTCACCGGCACCATGATCTCCCGCGCTGTCCCCGCAAAGCGGGCCTTGAATTCGATGAATTCGTTGCCGAGCTTCAGGGAGCTTGTCGCGTCGAAGCTGATGTTCAGCACGATCTCCCCGTTTTTCACGTACTCGCGCGGGACCTGCACCGTGTCGTCGACCAGCACGGCGACATACGGGGTCAGCCCGTTGTCCGTGCACCAGTCATACAACGCACGGATCAGGTACGGGCGGGTCGAAGTCGATTCGAGGGCGTTCATGTGCTGCTGCCACGGTTCAAGTGCCGCCGAAGCCTTACTTGCGCATGACCTTTTCGGATGGGGTCAGCGCTTCGATGTAGGCGGGGCGCGAAAAGATGCGTTCTGCATACTTTAGCAGCGGCGCCGCGTTCTTGGACAGCTCGATTCCATAGTAGTCCAGGCGCCACAACAGCGGCGCGATGGCGACGTCCAGCATGGAGAAGTTGTCACCCAGCATGTACTTGTTCTTGAGGAAGACCGGCGCGAGCTGCGTCAGGCGGTCGCGGATGTGCGAACGGGCTTTTTCGAGCGCCTTCTCGTTGCTCTTGGCGGCGCGCGATTCCAGCATGCTGACGTGCACGAACAGCTCTTTCTCGAAATTCAGCAGGAACAGCCGCACACGGGCCCGATCGACCGGATCGCCGGGCATCAGTTGCGGGTGCGGGAACCGCTCATCGATGTACTCGTTGATGATGTTCGATTCATACAGGATCAGGTCGCGCTCGACCAGGATCGGCACCTGCCCATACGGGTTCATCACGTTGATGTCCTCGGGCTTGTTGTACAGATCGACGTCGCGGATCTCGAAGTCCATCCCTTTTTCGAACAGCACGAAGCGGCAGCGGTGAGAGAAAGGGCAGGTGGTTCCCGAATACAAGACCATCATGATGGCGACTCCTTAACAAAGTGAAAACACGGTCGGGCGAAGCCGGACCGTGTTCAAGGACGCGTGTCCGGCAACGCCGGATCGCGTGATCCCTAACGTATATCTTTCCAGAAGGCCGCGTTCAAGCGCCAGGCGATGAGCGTGAAGACGCCCAGGAACAGCAGCACCCAGACGCCCACCCGAACCCGCGAATTCTGCGCCGGTTCAGACATCCACTGCAGGTATCCCACGAGGTCGCCGATCGCCTCGTCATACTGCAGAGGAGTCATCGTGCCCGGGCTGATCTGCTTCCAGCCCTTGAAGACCTTGACCTCGTGGCCATGCTCCTGCCGGGTTTCGAATTGGGGTTCGCGGTCACCCTGCATTTCCCACAGCACATGGGGCATGCCCACGCTGGGGAAGGCCAGATTGTTCCACCCCGTCGCCTTGGTCGGGTCGCGGTAATAGGTGCGCAGGTACGTGTACAGGTAATCCGCGCCCGTGCCGCCATGGCCCGAGCGCGACCGGGCGATCAGGGTCAGGTCGGGAGGGTTGGCCCCGAACCAGTCCTTGGCCTGCTTCGGATCGATCGCCGCCTTCATGGTCTCGCCGACCTTGTCGGTGCTGAACAGAAGGTTGTCCTTGATTTGCTGTTCGGACAGGCCAATGTCGCGCAGCCTGTTGTAACGCATGAATGCCGCCGAGTGGCAATTCAGGCAGTAATTGACGAACAACTTGGCCCCGTTCTGCAGCGACGCCAGATCGTTCAGGTTGTCGGGCGCCTTGTCCCAGGCGACGCCGTCGCCCGCGGCCCGCGCGCCCGTGGCCAGTCCCATGGCCATGATCAGGGTGAGGATGAGTTTTTTCATTGTTGCGGCTCCTGCTCAGTGCGCGGCGAAAGTGATGCGCTCGGGCACGGGCTTGAATTCACCGAGCCGGCTCCACCACGGCATCAGCAGGAAGAAGCCAAAGTAGAACAGCGTGCCGATCTGTGACACACGTTCGCCGACCGGCGACGGCGGCTGCACGCCCAGGTAGGCCAGCACGATGAAATTTACGACGAAAACTCCGTACACCCCCTTGTGCCAGCCCGGGCGGTAGCGGATGGACTTGACCGGGCTCTTGTCCAGCCAGGGCAGGAAGAACAGGATGACCACGGCGCCGCCCATCACGACCACGCCCCAGAACTTGGCGTCGATACCTTGCAGGAACGGCACGCCGGTAAAGCCGAATGCATTGAACATCCACAGGAAGGCGATGGCGACGAGGACGAGCATGCCCTTGATCACGGCGGAAGCCGAGGTGCGCAGCAGCACCCAGGCCACGGTCAGCAGCAGGATTGCCGACAGCGCGTACATCATTTCGGTGGTGATGGCGCGCAGCATCGAGTAGTAGGGGGTGAAGTACCACACCGGCGCGATGTGGGCCGGCGTCTTCAGCGGGTCGGCGGGAATGAAATTGTTGTATTCCAGGAAGTAGCCGCCGACCTCGGGCGCGAAGAAGATGATGGCCGAGAACACCATCAGGAACACGGCCACGCCGAAGATGTCGTGCACCGAGTAGTACGGGTGGAAAGGGATCCCATCGAGCGGGTTGCCGTTGGCATCCCTGGGCGCGTTGGGCCCCTTGATCTCGATGCCGTCCGGATTGTTCGAGCCCACATCGTGCAGCGCCAGGATGTGCGCCGCCACGAGGCCCAACAGCACCAGGGGCACGGCGATGACGTGGAAGGCGAAGAACCGGTTCAGCGTGGCATCGGACACCACGTAGTCGCCCCGCAGCCATTCGGAGAGATCCGGGCCTATGAAGGGAATCGCGGTGAACAGATTGATGATCACCTGGGCGCCCCAGTAGGACATCTGGCCCCATGGCAGCAGGTAGCCCATGAAGGCCTCGGCCATCAGGACCAGGAAGATGGCGCAGCCGAAAATCCAGACCAGCTCGCGCGGCTTGCGGTAGCTGCCGTAGATGAGCCCGCGGTACATGTGCAGGTACACCACGACGAAGAAAGCCGATGCGCCGGTGGAGTGCATGTAGCGGATCAACCAGCCCCAGGGCACGTCGCGCATGATGTATTCGATCGAGGCGAAGGCCGTGGCCGCGTCCGGCTTGTAGTGCATCACCAGGAAGATGCCGGTGACGATCTGGATCACCAGGACAAGCAGGGCCAGCGAGCCGAAGAAATACCAGAAATTGAAGTTCTTGGGCGCGTAGTACTGCGACATATGGTCCTTGTAGAAGGACCCGGCCGAGGGGAAGCGGTTGTCGAACCAGTTGGTGAGCTTGGCCGCCGCGGTGGCGTTGGGGGAAATATCCTTGAATTCAGCCATGGTGTCGCTCAAGCCTTGCTGTTCTTGTCTTCGCCGATGAGCAACCGCGTGTCCGAGATGTACATGTGCTCGGGCACTTCAAGGTTGTCAGGGGCGGGCTTGTTCTTGAACACGCGTCCGGCCACGTCGAAGGTGGAGCCGTGGCAGGGGCACAGGAAGCCGCCTTGCCAATCGTCGGGCAACGAAGGCTGCGGCCCTGCCTGGAGCTTGTCGGAGGGCGAGCAGCCGAGATGCGAGCAGATGCCCACCGCCACCAGGATTTCGGGCTTGATGGAGCGGTGCTGGTTCCTGGCGTAATCGGGGGTGGGGTACGTCTTGCGGTCGGAGTTGGGGTCCGCGACCTGTGCTTGCGTCTTCTTCAGCGACTCGAGCTGCTCCGGTGTCCGCTTCATGATCCACACCGGCTTGCCGCGCCATTCCACCGTGACTTTTTCGCCCGGCTTGAGCGCCGAAATATCCACTTCCACCGCAGCTCCGGCGGCCTTGGCCTTTTCAGAGGGCTGGAAGCTACTGACGAAGGGAACGGCGGTAAACGCGCCGCCAACCGCGCCGGCGCAACCGGACGCGATCAGCCACGTCCGCTTGCTGGCGTCCACTGGGGTGTCACTCATGGGGGTCCTCAAGGATGTCGCTTAATCAGGGTCAACCCGCGATTGTAGCTGACCGTGTCTTGCGAATTCAACGCTTGAAGCAGCAGCGCACAGGCCCCTTGGCCGCATACTTGCCCGTCAAATCTGGAGCGCAACCATGGCAATGCTGTCGGAGTTCAGGGAGTTCGCGGTCAAGGGCAATGTGGTCGACCTGGCGGTGGGCGTCATCATCGGCGCGGCCTTCGGAAAGATCGTCGACTCGCTGGTGGGCGACCTCATCATGCCGGTGGTGGGCGCGCTTTTCGGCAAGCTCGAATTCTCAGGAATGTTCCTGGTGCTGGGCCCGGTGCCTGCCGGCACGGCGATGACGCTGGACACGCTGAAGAAAGCGGGAGTTCCGGTGCTCGCCTACGGCAATTTCATCACCGTCGCGGTCAACTTCGTCTTGCTGGCTTTCGTGGTCTTCCTGATGGTCAAGCAGATCAACCGCCTGCGCCGGGAGCCGCCGGCAGCGCCCCCACCCGCGTCGCCGCCCGAGGACGTGATGTTGCTGCGCGAGATTCGCGACAGCATGCGCCGTCCTTAAGACCCGCTCATCGCCCGCGCCATGCGGACAGCCTGGACGAGGCTCGAGGCGTCGGCCTTGCCCGTGCCCGCGATATCGAATGCAGTTCCATGGTCCGGGCTGGTGCGCACCAGCGGCAGCCCAAGCGTAACGTTCACCCCTTTTTCCACGCCCAGGTACTTCACGGGGATGAGGCCCTGGTCGTGATACATGGCCACCACCACGTCGAATTCGCCGGGCGCGCCGTCGCGGGCCCGGGCGCGCATGAAGACCGTGTCCGGCGCGAAAGGCCCGCTGGCGTCGATGCCTTCGGCGCGCGCGGCCTGGATGGCGGGAACGATCGACTCGATTTCCTCGCGGCCGAAAAGCCCGCCTTCGCCGGCGTGGGGATTGAGGCCCGCCACGCCGATGCGCGGCGCCCGTCCGACCGCCCGCCCGACGGATTCGTGCGCGATCCGCAGCGTCTGCAGGACGTTCGGTTCGTTCACGGCCGCGATCGCGTCGCGCAACGACACGTGGATGCTCACCAGCACAGTGCGCAGCTCATCGTTGGCCAGCATCATGCGCATAGGCATCCGCGACACGGGCTCTCCCGACCACAGCGCCGCTTCGGCCTGCAGCATTTCGCTATGGCCGGGAAACCCCACCCCCGCCGCAGCGAGTGCTTCCTTGTGCAACGGCGCCGTGACCAGCGCGGCAATTTCGCCGCGCAAGGCCGCCCGGGCGGCCCAGACGACGCAGTCCGCCGCCGCTTTTCCCGCCGCCGGGCTGACCTGGCCCCAGGGGACGGGTTCGGACGGCGCGCAGGCCTGCAGCAACGGAATGCATCTCGGCGGCACGGCCGTCGCTTGGCCCGGTGATTCGATGAGCGCCACGGGAATGCCGACGCCACCGCCGCACACTGCCTGCACAGCCCGCCGCAAGGCCGCGAGGTCCCCGGCCACGAAGCATCCGGCCAGTGCCCCGGGTGCGTCCCTGAACGCCTTGACGATGATCTCCGGCCCTATCCCCGCCGCATCGCCCATGGTGATGGCCAGCGCAGCTTGATTGAGGCGGTTCTGCGCGGCGCTCATGCCGGGTTGTCGATTTCGATGAACTGGTGCTCGACGCCCAGCTGCCGGGCGACGTGCCCCGCGACGGCGGGCGCTCCGTATCGTTCGCTCGCGTGGTGGCCGCAGGCCAGGAAGGCGACGCCGCACTCGCGGGCAAGATGCGCTTGAGGCTCGGAGATCTCGCCTGTGATGAACGCATCGGCGCCCGCCGCGATGGCGGACTCGAAATAGCTCTGCGCCCCGCCGGTGCACCAGGCGATGCGGCCGATCTCGCGCGGTCCTCCGTCGACAAGCACCACGCCGCGCCCGAGCGCCTTCTCGACGTCCTGCGCGAGCGCCTGTGCGCTGCCATAGTGGCCGCCGTCGGCGCGCCCCCCCACGAACCCGAGGTCCTGTTCGCCGAACCGGGCGCTTGCCCGCAGGCCCAGCCTCATGCCCAGCTTGGCGTTGTTGCCCAGTTCCGGATGGGCATCCAGAGGCAGGTGGTACGCGAACAGGTTGATGTCGTGCGCCAGGAGCAGCGCCAGCCGATGCCTCATCCAACCCGTCACCCGGCCGTCCTGGCCCCGCCAGAACAGCCCGTGGTGCACGAAGACGGCGTCGGCCCCCGCTTCGACGGCGCGCTCGATGAGTGCCCGGCTCGCGGTGACGCCGGACACCATTCGACGCACCTCTTCCTTGCCTTCCACCTGCAGCCCGTTGGGGCCGTAATCCCTGAACCGGTCGGGTTGCAGCAGGGCATCGAATGCCTGCAGGAGCTGCTGTGCGCTGGCCATCTTGTCTTAAGAGGTAGTTCCTGAAACCGGTCATTGTGCTCGAAGGCGTGGGTGGGCGTAATGCCCTGTCGCGCCGCGCTGCCGTCGCCCAGGAAATCCATTGACGGCGGTGGCCGCCCCATCCCCCGGCGGGCCGCACTACACTTGCGAGAAACAACCATCGGGTTCTCCGAGAGCATCATGCGCCGTTATTGGCTGGTCTTTTCCCAGGCCGTCACCGTCTTGCTGGCCGCCTATTTCGTGGTCGGCACCCTCAAGCCCGAGTGGCTTGGGCGCACGGGCGCGGCCGTGGTCCGCGGCGTTTCGCTGGTCGAGGCACCCGCGGCGACGGTGTCGGGTCCGCCGCCCTCGGGCAGCTTCCGGCAGGCCGCGCTGAAGGCCTCTGCGGCGGTGGTGAGCATCAATACCAGCAAGGCCCCCGAGCGCCATCCGCAAACCAACGACCCCTGGTTCCGGTTTTTCTTCGGCGAGCCCGGCTCACAGCCTCAAGCCGGCCTGGGCAGCGGCGTGATCATCACGGGCGACGGCTATATCCTCACGAACAACCACGTGGTCGAAGGCGCCGACGAGATCGAGGTCGTCCTCAACGACAGCCGCAAGGTCCGCGGCAAGGTGATCGGCACCGACCCCGACACCGACCTGGCCATCCTAAAGATATCCCTGGACCGCCTGCCGGTCATCACGCTGGGCAATTCGGACGCGCTGCAGGTGGGCGACCAGGTTCTGGCGATCGGAAATCCCTTCGGCGTCGGCCAGACGGTGACCAGCGGCATCGTCAGCGCGCTGGGTCGCAACCAGCTGGGCATCAACACCTTCGAGAACTTCATCCAGACGGATGCCGCCATCAACCCGGGCAATTCGGGCGGCGCCCTGGTCGACGTCAACGGCCATCTGATGGGCATCAACACAGCCATCTATTCGCGTTCCGGCGGCAACATGGGCATCGGCTTCGCCATTCCCGTTTCCACCGCAAAGCTGGTGCTCGAGGGCATCGTGACCGACGGCGTGGTGCGGCGCGGCTGGATCGGGGTCGAACCCGCCGACCTCTCGCCCGAACTCATGGAAACGTTCGGCGTCAAGGCCAAGCGCGGCGTGCTCATCACAGGCGTGCTGCAGAACGGCCCGGCGGCACAGGCCGGTGTGCGCCCCGGCGACGTGATCGTGGAAGTGGCGGGAAAACAGATCGCCAACGTGTCGGAGCTGCTTTCCAATGTGGCCGCGCTCAAGCCCGGGACGGCGTCCAAATTCCGGGTCCTGCGGCGCGACGAGTCGATGGACCTGAACGTGACCCCGGGCCTGCGGCCGAGGCCACCGCGGGCGGCTCAGCAGCGTTAGAGAACTCGCACCGATATCCGAGAGTCAACCGCAGTGGTCCCGATCCTGGCAGCCAGCAGATCCAACCTGTCGCCGCCCCAGAACCGCTCACCTTCATAAACGAACGTCGGCGCCCCGAACACACCCAACTCTTCAGCTCGCTCCAAGGCCGAGGCAAGTTCGCGCTGCGCACTTGCGACCAGGTAGTTCCTCCAGTCGGAGGCTTGCAACCCGGCGCCAACGAGAGCCTCCTCGAGCTGCTGCGGCGATTCCAGGTCAAACTCGCGGCGCCAGAACGCGGCCAGCAGGGGGTCGCAGAACTCCCACAGGCGATTCCTGGACCTGGCAAACAGCCAAGCCTGGCTGGCGAGGGAGGCATCCCAAATCTTCTTTGTGGCACGAATCGTGAGGCCTTGCAGCTTCGCCAGACGCCGGCAATCCATGTAGAGGTACTTCAGCTTGGTCACTTCGCGGTCCGGGCGCTGCTCGACCTCGCCGCCGTAAGCCGAGCGGAAGTCGGTGATGTAGGGCCACCACTCGAACAGGACGCCGCTGCGTCGCGCGAGCGCGCGCGCCGGCCCCAGAGCAAGGTACGAGTAGGGGCTTCGCAGGTCGATGAATACATCGACCGACCGGCCGTTCTGCTGCGTCATGGGCTACCTCGTTCGAAAAGGTTTTTCTTCGCCTCGGCCGAGACGCTGATATCGACCCAGCTCTCCCTGAGAAGATTCACGCCCCGTCCAACGGCGGGCCGGCTGCGCACGCGGCCGTACCAGGCCTGGACACGCGGATACTCGTCGAGCGAAACGCCCGTGAGCTTGTGGATGCGGATCCACGGGAAGCAAGCCATGTCGGCAATGGAGTACGTGTCGCACAGGTACTCCCTGCCCTCCAGCCGATCGTCGAGGACTTTCAGCAAGCGCCTCGTTTCGTTCTGGTATCTGGCGATTCCATAGGGCACGGGCTCGGGGGCGTAGCGAAAGAAGTGCTGCGCCTGGCCCATCATCGGACCCAGGCCTCCAACCTGCCAGAACAGCCACTGGATCACCTCACTGCGCCGGCGCGGATCGTCCGGAAGGAATCGGCCTTGCTTCTGGGCGAGGTACAGCATGACAGCGCCGCTTTCGAACACCGTGAACGGCGCACCACCGCCGGCAGGCTCATGATCCACGATGGCGGGAATCCTCCCGTTGGGATTGATGGCACGGAAGCTTTCCTCGTGCTGGGCGCCGGTGGTGATGTTGATCGGGACGAGCCGGTACGCAATCCCCAGTTCCTCCACCAGGATCTGCACTTTATGCCCGTTGGGGGCAGGCCAGCTGTAGAGGTCAATCATCGCGTTCTCCTACGCTTGCGGATGATATCTCTCCCGCGCCTGGCCTGCGCGGGCCAGGCCAGGCGCAGCGCTAATGCGACTGGTCGGCGGCTGCGCCGCCCTCCTCCGGCGCCTTGGTGTGCTTGATGAACAGCTGGGCCGCCCAGATCCCCACTTCGTACAACAGGCACATGGGCAAGGCGAGCGCCAGCTGCGACACCACGTCGGGCGGGGTGATCACCGCGGCGATGATGAACGCCAGGACGATGAAGTAGCTGCGGAATTCCTTGAGCTTCTGGATGCTGACGATGCCCATCCGCGCTAGCACGATCACCACGATCGGGACTTCGAAAGCCAGGCCGAAAGCAATGAACATGGTCATGACGAAGCTGAGGTACGCCTCGATGTCAGGCGCGGCGGTAATGCTCTTGGGGGCGAAGCTCTGGATGAACGAGAACACCTGCCCGAACACGAAGTAGTAGCAAAAACCCACGCCCAGGAAAAAAAGCAGCGTGCTGGAAATCACCAGCGGCAGCATCAGCTTTTTCTCGTGGGAGTACAGGCCCGGGGCCACGAAGGCCCATACCTGGTAGAGCACCACGGGCAGGGCAATCAGGAATGCCGACATCAGCAGGATCTTCAGCGGCACGAGAAAAGGCGAGATGACCGATGTCGCGATCAATGTGGCGCCCTTGGGCAGGTGCGCCACGAGCGGCGCCGCGAGGATGTCGTACAGCGCGCCCGGTCCGGGATAGAGAAACAAGGCGCCCGCCACCAGGCCGATCGCAACCATGGCCTTGATGAGCCGGTCGCGCAGCTCGACCAGGTGGGCGACGAACGGCTGCTCGGTGCCGGCGAGCTCGTCTTCTTTGTTCAGTTCGGACATCAGTTGAATCTATGCGGCCGGTAACGCGCCACCCGCGCGGCGCCCGAGAGCGCCTTGGTGCGGATGCCGTTGCGCGCCTTGTACCAGTTGGGCGTGGTGCCCTGCTTGATCCGCCATTTCTTTTTCGGGTGGCGGTATTCGGGATAGGAAGGCGTGGCGGGAGGCTCGCTCAGCGCCAAATGACCCGGCGCGCCGGCGGCGTCCTGCAGCTGGCGCTCTATCTCGCTGACGCTGCCGTGGATCGAGCTTTCGACATCCCGCGCGGCGCTCTCGACCGTGTCCTTCATCTTCTTGAGCTCTTCCAGCTCCATGGAACGGTTGACCTCCGCCTTGACGTCGGCTACGTAGCGCTGGGCCTTGCCCAGCAGGGTACCGACCGTGCGCGCCACCCTCGGGAGCTTCTCGGGCCCGATGACGATCAGCGCGACGGCGCCGATCACCAGCATTTTCTCGATGCCGAGATCGATCACAGGCTTGAACGCACGTTCAGGTCTTGTTCTTGGCTTCCACGTCGATCGTGGTCTTGTCGGTGGGACCCGGCTGTGCCGCGGTGACTTGGCTAGGCGGCACGGGCGTTTCAGGCGCCGCGCCGTCCTTGATGCCATCCTTGAACCCCTTCACGGCACCGCCGAGGTCGGAGCCGATGTTCTTGAGCTTTTTGGTGCCGAACACAAGGACGATGATCAAGAGGACGATCAGCCAGTGCCAAATGGAAAATGAACCCATGGATTGCTCCTGTACGTATTGGGGTGGATTCTAGTCGGGCAGGGTAGGCGGGGCCCCGGCTGGCCTTACTCGGCGCTCAGCCTTTTCGCCACGGCCTGGGTCCGCCGATGACATGGACGTGAAGGTGGCGGACTTCCTGCCCGCCTTCGTCGCCGGTATTGATCACCACGCGAAAGCCCCCGTCGGGGTAGGGCCTGCAGCCCTCCTTCAAGGCCAGCTTGGGTGCCAGGCTCATCATTCGCCCCAGCAGCGCCTCATGTTGCGGCCCGGCCTGGGCCAGCGAGGTGAGGTGGACCTTCGGGATCATCAGGAAATGCACGGGTGCCCACGGATGAATGTCGTGGAACACGAGCATCTCTTCGTCTTCATAGACCTTGCGCGAGGGAATTTTCCCCTCGACGATCTTGCAGAAAATACAGCTGGGATCAGCGGCTGGGCTCATGGCGGTTCCGGATGGGTGGCTGGTTCAGATCGGCGGCCGGCCTTCGGTGAAGCGCAACCAGCCGCGGATGCAGCGGTACAGGTACCACAGCAGGACGATGCTGTGGGCGATCATGCCGGGCAGCAAGAGCAGCAGGTACAGCGGCGACGTGAGGACGACCCACAGCACGGTCCACCAGAACGTTGAGATCATGTAACTGTGATGGCGGGCGTACACCGCATCGTGCTCATCCGCGCGCTTGATGTAGTTGACGACCAGCGCGACCACTGCGAGCGCGCCCATGCTGGCCCAGGCGACCGTGTGCAAGCCGTACAGGACGTGCATCACGGTGCGATCCGCGGGCGATTTGATTTCGAACTGGGCGAAGTCCGTTTGCGCCATTTACAACTCTCCTGCTTCCCGTTGCTGCGCCTTTCGCAGCGCCTTTTCCTCGATGCCGCTGGTGCCCACCCGCCGCTCCAGCTCGGCGAGCACGTCGGCGGGTTTCAGGCCGTAGTGCGCCAGCGCGATCATCGAATGAAACCATAAATCGGCAACCTCCCCCACCAGCTTGCGGCTGGCGTCTACGCTGGGAGTGCAGTCCAAATCTTTGGCGGCCATGACGACTTCGGTCGCCTCTTCGCCTATTTTCTTCAGAAAAGCGTCAGGCCCCTTGTGCAGCAAGCGCGCCACGTAGCTGGTCTGCGGATCGCCGCCCCGGGCCGGCTTGCGGGTCTCGATCACCTCGGCAAGTCGGGCCAGCGCATCGCTCGAATCGGCAATAGGGCTCATGACATCACTTGTAGATGGATCGCGGATCTTTCAAGACAGGCTCGTTCACCTGCCAGGCTGCGTCCGTGTAAAGATGGAAGAAACAGCTGTGACGCCCGGTGTGGCAGGCGATCGACGGGTCATGCCCGAGCTGCTTGACCTTCAGCAGCAGCACGTCGCTGTCGCAATCCATGCGGATTTCGTGCACCACCTGCACATGGCCCGACACTTCGCCCTTGAACCACAGCTTGGCGCGCGAGCGGCTGTAGTAGACGGCGCGGCCCAGTTCGACGGTTCGCTGCAGGGCCTCGCGGTCCATCCACGCGAACATCAGCACGTCATTGGTGCCGAATTCCTGCGCGATGACCGGGATGAGGCCCTGCGCGTCCCACTTGACCTGATTGAGCCAGTCCATGGGCTTATTGTGCCGGATGGCACCACCCGGCTCACAGGCGCACGGGAATCCCGCGTTCGGCCATCCGGGCTTTGGCCTCGGCCACCGTGTACTCGCCGTAGTGAAAAATACTTGCCGCCAGCACGGCGTCGGCGCCGCCCTGCTGGATGCCATCGGCCAGATGATCCAGATTGCCGACACCGCCGGAGGCGATCACGGGCACCGTCAAGGCATCGCTGACAGCGCGTGTGAGGTCGAGGTCGAATCCAGCCCTGGTGCCATCCCGGTCCATGCTGGTCAAAAGAATTTCCCCGGCGCCGCGGCGCATCATGTCCACCGCCCACTGCACCGCATCCAGGCCGGTATTGCGGCGCCCGCCATGGCTGTAGACGTCCCACCCCGGCCCCCGTGCCTGGGCGTCTTCCGCACCGCGGCGCTTGGCGTCGATGGCGACGACGATGCACTGGGCGCCATATTTTTCGGACGCGGCAGAGATGACTTCGGGACTGGCGATGGCCGCGGAGTTGAAGCTCGTCTTGTCGGCGCCGGCGTTGAGCAGGCGCCGCACGTCGTCGACCGTACGCACCCCGCCGCCGACCGTCAACGGAATGAACACCCGCGACGCCACGGCTTCGATGATGTGCAGGATCAGGTCGCGACCGTCGCTGGTGGCGGTGATATCCAGGAAAGTGAGCTCATCGGCGCCCTGGCCGTTGTAACGCGCCGCGATCTCGACCGGATCGCCCGCGTCGCGAAGATCCAGGAAATTCACGCCCTTGACCACCCGCCCTCCGGTGACATCGAGGCAGGGAATGATGCGTTTAGCGAGCATGCTTCGTACGCGGGGGGAAAGGCGCGGCGGCCAGATCAGGCGCCCAGGTCGTCCGCCTTGGCCTGCGCCGCGACGAAATCCAGGTCGCCCGAGTAGATGGCCCGCCCGCAGATGACGCCCTCGATCCCCTCATCCTCCACGGCGCAGAGCGATTCGATGTCGGCCATGTTGGACAGCCCCCCCGACGCGATGACGGGAATATGCAGGGATTGTGCGAGCTTCACGGTCGCGTCGATGTTGATGCCCGTGAGCATGCCGTCGCGCCCGATGTCGGTGTAGACGATGGATTCGACGCCCCAGTCCTCGAACTTGCGGGCCAGGTCGATCACTTCATGCCCCGTGAGCTTGCTCCAGCCGTCGGTGGCGACCTTGCCGTCCTTGGCGTCCAGGCCCACGATGATGTGTCCGCCGAAAGCGGTGCAGGCGTCCTTGAGGAAACCGGGATTCTTGACGGCGGCGGTGCCGATGATGACGTAGCGCAGGCCGCCATCGATGTATTTTTCGATGGTGTCCAGGTCACGGATGCCGCCGCCCAGCTGCACCGGGATCTCGTCGCCCACCGCCTTGAGAATGGACTTGATTGCCGCCAGGTTCTGGGGCTTGCCCGCGAACGCGCCATTGAGGTCGACGAGGTGCAGCCGGCGCGCGCCCTTCTCGAGCCAGCCCCGCGCCACCGCGGCCGGGTCCTGGCTGAATGTCGTGGCCTGGTCCATGTCGCCTTGCTTGAGGCGCACGCAATGGCCGTCTTTGATGTCGATCGCGGGGATGAGGAGCATAGCGGGGGATGGCGACGCAACCCGTGTCAGGGCTTCCATCGCAGGAAGTTTCGGTAGAGGGCCAGGCCTTGGTCTGCGCTTTTTTCAGGATGGAATTGGGTCGCGAAAATATTATCGCGTCCAATCGCGGCAGTAAAGCGGGTGCCATAGTCCGTCTCCCCTACGCTGTGGCGCGTATCCGACGGCCGGGCGTAGTAGCTATGGACGAAATAGAAGTAGCTGGCCTCGGGCACGTCCTGCCACAAGGGGTGCGGCCCCGTCTGCAGAACCTGGTTCCAGCCCATTTGCGGCACCTTGAAGCGGCTGCCGTCAGGCTGCAGGCGGCCCGTCAGGTCGAACCTGTGCACTTCGCCGTGAATCAGCCCCAGGCCGTCCGTCGGGCCTTCGTGGCTGCGATCCAGCAGCATCTGCATGCCGACACAGACACCGAAAAGCGGCTTGTCGGCTGCGGCCTCCAGGACGGATTCATGCAAACCCGAATCGCGCAGCTCGCGCATGCAATCGGGCATCGCGCCTTGTCCCGGCAGCACGATGCGGTCGGCGGCACGGACCTGTTCGGGAAGGGCCGTGACGAGTACGTCGAACCCGATGTCGCGGGCCACATACCTCACGGCATTGGCCACCGAACCCAGGTTGCACATGCCGTAGTCGACGACCGCTACTGTTTTCATAGCTATCCGGGATACGCCTCAGAGCGAACCCTTGGTGGAAGGGATGGTTCCGGCGCCACGGGGATCGAACTCGAGCGCGAAGCGCAAGGCGCGCGCAAAGGCCTTGAACACCGTCTCGCACTGGTGGTGCGCGTTCTCGCCGCGCAGGTTGTCGATGTGCAGGGTGACGAATGCGTGATTGGCAAAGCCCTGGAAGAACTCGTGCGCCAGCTGGCTGTCGAAGGTGCCGATCATCCCGCTCTTGAACGGCACGTTCATGACGAGGCCCGGCCGGCCCGAGAAATCGATCACCACACGCGACAGCGCCTCGTCGAGCGGCACGTAGGCATGCCCATAACGGCGGATGCCTTTCTTGTCGCCCACAGCCTTGTAGACCGCCTGGCCGAACGCGATGCCGACGTCCTCGACCGTGTGGTGGCCGTCGATGTGCAGGTCGCCCTGCGCCTGGATGTCCAGGTCGATCAGGCCGTGGCGGGCGATCTGGTCCAGCATGTGGTCGAAAAAACCGATGCCGGTGGCCAGGCGGGCCTGGCCAGTGCCGTCCAGGTTGACCCGTGCGGTGATCTGCGTCTCGGCCGTGTTGCGGGTGACTTCTGCGATGCGAGGGGTGTTCATAAGGAGGCTTCGAACGCAGCGAGCATCTGCGAATTCTCATCGGCCGTACCGATGGTCAGGCGCAGGCAGTTCGCCAGCAATGGATGCATTTTAGAAACGTTCTTGACCAGAACGCCCCGGGCCTTCATGCCGTCGAAGGTCTTTTGCGCATCCGGTACGCGGACCAGGACCATATTGGCATCGCTGGGCCAGTTTTTCACCTTTCCGAGCGAGGCGAGCGCGGCCTGCACGCGTGCGCGCTGTTCGCGCAAGTCTTCGGCCTGGGCAGTAAACACGGCTTCGTGCTCCAGGGCAAACAGGGCGGCCTCGCAGTTGAGCACGCTGATGTTGTACGGCGGGCGCACCTTGTCGATCTCGGCCACGAGCGCACGTGGGCCGATCAGGTAGCCGATGCGCGCCCCGGCCAGGCCGAACTTGCTCAAGGTTCGCATCAGCAGTACATGGCCATGGCGGGCTATGCGCTGCGAGTAGCTGCGGCTGGCGAACGGCTGGTACGCCTCGTCCATCACCACGAGGCCGGGCGCGGCTTCGATGATCGCGTCGATCACCCGATCGTCCCAGAGATTGGCCGTGGGATTGTTGGGATAGGCCAGGTAAATGATGGACGGCCGATGCTCGGCGATGGCCGCGAGCATCGCGCCCTCGTCGAGTTCGAAGTCCGGGGTCAGTGGCACGCCGACGAACTTCAGCCCTTGCAGGCGCGCGCTCATCTCGTACATCACGAAGCCTGGCAGGGGCGCGAGCAGGCACGCTCCCGGTACGTCGCAGGCCATGGCGATCAGCGAGATCAACTCATCCGAACCGTTCCCCAGCACGATGTCGAAGCCATCGGGCATCCGCGCGTACGCGGCCAGGCCGCGGCGCAGCTCATCGACCCTTTCACCGGGGTAGCGGTTCAGTGCCAGCGCGCCCAGCCTCTTGCCCAGTTCGCACTGCAATGCGGGCGACAGGCGATGCGGGTTCTCCATGGCATCGAGCTTGATCATGCCCGCCGAAGGCTGTAGGGCGTAGGCGTGCATGGACTGCACGTCCTGGCGAACGATGTGCGCCCCCACGCTTGCGGCTTGCCCTGCGGCTGTCGATCCGTTATCCCGGTTCATGGCTTCATCCTCATTTCGGCCGCCCGCGCGTGGGCCTGCAGGCCTTCCCCATAGGCCAATTCGGCAGCGATGGCTCCCAGCTTTTGCGCGCCGGCCCGGCTGACCTCGATCAGGCTGCTGCGCTTTTGAAAGTCGTAGACACCCAGCGGGCTGGAAAACCGGGCCGTGCTGCTGGTGGGCAGCACATGGTTGGGCCCGGCGCAATAGTCGCCCAGAGATTCACTGGTGTAGGCCCCCAGGAAGATGGCGCCCGCGTGCTTGAGCAAAGGCTCCCACCGGTGCGGGTCGCTGCTCGCGATTTCGAGGTGCTCGGGGGCGATGCGGTTGCTGATCTCGCAAGCCTCTTCCATGCTGCGGGTCTGGATCAGAGCTCCCCGGCCGTTGAGCGACTTTGCGATGATCTCGGCCCGCGGCATCTCTGGCAGCAGCCGGTCGATCGCAGCCTGAACTTCGTCGATATATGCGGCGTCGGGGCACAGCAGAATGCTCTGCGCCAGCTCATCGTGCTCGGCTTGCGAAAAAAGGTCTATGGCCACCCAGTCCGGCGGCGTGCTGCCGTCGGCCAAAACCAGGATTTCGCTGGGACCCGCGATCATGTCGATGCCCACCACGCCGAATACGCGCCGCTTGGCGCTCGCCACATAGGCATTGCCCGGGCCGGTGATCTTGTCCACGCGGGGCACGGTCCGGGTGCCGTACGCGAGCGCGCCAATGGCTTGCGCTCCGCCGATGGTGAACACCCGGCTGACGCCCGACACATGCGCCGCCGCCAGCACCAGCGCGTTCTTTTCGCCGCGGGGCGTGGGCACCACCATCACGACCTCGCCGACGCCGGCCACCTGGGCGGGGATGGCGTTCATCAGCACGGACGACGGATACGCCGCCTTGCCCCCCGGCACGTAGATACCCACGCGGTCCAGCGGCGTGACCTTCTGGCCCAGGAGATTGCCGTCGCCGTCGCGAAAACTCCAGCTTTCGCCGCTGGCCTTCTTCTGAGCCTGGTGGTACATGCGTACGCGCGCCGCCGCCGCCTGCAACGCCTGGCTTTGCGGTGCCGGCAAATTGTCGAAGGCCTCCTTCAGCTCGGCGTGGGACAGCTCGAGCTGCCCCAGGGATGCGGCGCCCAGCGCGTCGAACCGGTTGGTGTATTCCAGGACCGCTTCATCGCCGCGCAGCTGCACGTGCGCCAGGATTTCCGCCACACGCTGTTCGACCTGCGCATCGGTCTGCGCCGACCAGTGCAGGCGCGCGGTGAACGCGGCGTCGAATCCGGCGTCGGCTGTCGAAAGGCGGGCGGGCTTGGCCATCGAGTCCATGCGTCAGTTCCTGGCGATCGCGCCCGCGAACGCGTCGATGACGCGGCGGATCGCTTCCTGTTTGAGCTTGAGGGCCGCCTGGTTCACCACCAGGCGCGAGCTGATGTCCATGATCCGCTCCACCTCGACCAGATGGTTCGCCTTGAGGGTTCCACCGGTGGAGACCAGGTCGACGATCGCGTCGGCCAGCCCCGTGAGCGGCGCCAGCTCCATGCTGCCGTACAGCTTGATCAGGTCGACGTGCACGCCCTTGGCGGCAAAGAATTCGCGGGAGATGTTCACGTATTTGGTGGCCACCGTCAGGCGCGAGCCCTGCTTGACGGCCCTGGCGTAGTCGAAGTCGGCGCGCACCGCGACACTGATCCTGCATTTGGCGATCTGCAGGTCCAGTGGCTGGTACAAGCCCGCGCTGCGGCCCCAGTCGGCGCGGTGTTCGATCAGGGTATCCAGGCCCGTCACGCCAAGGTCGGCGCCGCCGTACTGCACATAGGTCGGCACATCGCTCGCCCGCACGATCACCACGCGCACATCCGGCTGGCTGGTGGCCAGGATCAGCTTGCGCGATTTCTCCGGGTCTTCCAGCAATTCGACGCCGGCGGCCTTGAGCAGCGGCAGGGTCTCGTCGAAAATTCGTCCTTTGGAAAGGGCCAGCGTGATCATCGGATTCGCTCTATGTCGGCGCCTATGCCGCGCAGCTTGGCTTCCATCCGGTCATAACCGCGGTCCAGGTGATAGATGCGGTCCACCAGCGTTTCGCCCTGCGCCACCAGCCCGGCGATGACCAGGCTGGCGGAAGCCCGCAGGTCGGTGGCCATCACGGTGGCGCCTGAGAGCTTTTCCACACCGTCGATCACGGCGAATTTCCCGTCCACCTGAATGCTGGCGCCCAGCCGAACCAGCTCGTTCACGTGCATGAATCGATTTTCGAAGATCGTTTCCGTCACCTTGGAGGGACCGTCGCCGATGGCGTTCAGGACCATGAACTGGGCCTGCATGTCGGTCGGAAACCCCGGGTATTCGGTGGTGCGGAAACTCTGCGCCACCAAGCGGCCCTGCGATTTCACATGAATGCTGCCGTCGCCCGCCGTGACTGTCACGCCGCCGTCGCGAAGCTTGTCGATCACGGCCTCCAGGTGGTCGGCACGGCCATGGCGCAGCATGACATCCCCGCCCGTGGCGGCAACGGCGCAAAGGAAAGTGCCGGCCTCGATGCGATCGGCAACCACCTGGTGCGTGCAGCCGCCCAGCTTTTCCACCCCATGGACGGTGATTCGGCCGGTGCCGTGCCCCTCGATCCGTGCGCCCATCTTGATCAGCATCTCGGCCAGGTCGCCGATCTCGGGCTCCTGTGCGGCGTTCTCAAGCACGGTTTCGCCCTCGGCCAGCGCCGCCGCCATCAGGAAATTTTCGGTTCCGGTGACGGTGACCATGTCGGTCCGGATATGAGCGCCCTTGAGGCGCCGCCACCCCCGCGGAAGCTTGGCGATCATGTAGCCGTGTTCCACCACGATCTCGGCGCCCATGGCTTGCAGGCCCTTGATGTGCTGGTCGACCGGCCGGGATCCGATCGCACAGCCACCCGGCAACGACACCGTGGCCTCACCGAACCGGGACAGCAAAGGGCCGAGCGCCAGGACCGAGGCGCGCATGGTCTTGACGAGCTCGTACGGCGCTTCGGGCGAGCTGAGCCGGGCGGAATCGATCCGCACCGTCGCCTCGTCGTCACGCTCGATCGTCACACCCATGTTCCGGATCAGCGTCAGCATGGTGGCCACGTCCTGCAGGCGCGGCACGTTCTGCAACACCACCGGCTGGTCGGTCAGCAGGGCGGCGCACAGTTCGGGAAGCGCGGCATTTTTCGCCCCGGAAATCCGGACCTCCCCCCGGAGCTGCCGGCCCCCGCGAATCAAGAGCTTGTCCATGGATGCATCAGTGTGGTTGAGCCGCCCATTCGGCCGGTGTGAAAGTCTTCATCGAGAGTGCGTGGACCTCGTCCGTATGCATTCTCTCACCCAGCGTGGCGTACACGCGCTGGTGGCGCTGGATCAGCCGCTTGCCCGCGAAGTCGCCGGAAACGATCACCGCCTGCCAGTGGCGCCCATCGCCCTCGACCTCCAGGTGGGTACACGCGAGCCCGGAGGCGATGATGGAGCGCAATTCGTCGCTGGTCATGGTCAAGACTCCGACGGGCCGCCCCTGGGAGGCTTGCACCCCCCAAGGGGGCAGAGCAGCGGCGAAGCCGCAAACGCGGGGGTGGACATTTCAACTCCTGATCTTGTAACCGATGCGCAGAAGGTGCACCGCGACGGCGCTCACGGCAAGCAGCGCGCCGCCGACGATGCCCAGGCTGAGCCAGGGAGATACGTCGCTGATGCCAAAAAAGCCGTATCGGAATCCGTCGATCATGTAGAAGAACGGATTGAGGTGGCTCACGCCCTGCCAGAAGGAGGGCAGCGAATGGATCGAATAGAAAACGCCCGAAAGGAAAGTCATGGGCATGATCACGAAGTTCTGGAACGCCGCCATCTGGTCGAACTTCTCGGCCCACAGGCCGGCGATCAGGCCCAGCGCGCCCAGCATGGCGGCCCCCATCACCGCGAACACCGCGATCCACAGCGGCGCAACGAAGCTGGGGCCGCCGAACAAGGCCGTGGCCGCGAACACGCCCGCCCCCACGACAAGGCCGCGGGCGATCGAGGAGCCGACGTAGGCGAAGAACCAGCTCCAGTGCGACAGCGGCGTGAGCAGAACGAACACCAGGTTGCCCATGATCTTGCTCTGGATCAGGGAGGACGAGCTGTTGGCGAAGGCGTTCTGAAGCACGCTCATCATCACCAGGCCCGGCACCAGGAAGGCGGTATAGCTGACGCTGCCGTAAACCTTCACATGATCCTGCAGCACATGGCCGAAGATCAGCATGTAAAGCACCGCGGTGAGCACCGGCGCGGCAACGGTCTGGAAACCGACCTTCCAGAATCGGAGGACTTCCTTGTAGAACAGCGTCTGCCAGCCCGTCATGACGGACGAGCCCCCACGCTTGTCACTTCGTGTACTGCGCTGCCCCCCGAGGGGGCCTTCGGGTCTTGGGACGGCCCGGCGCCGCTCACCACCGCGGCCGTCTCGCCGTGCTTGGCCATGACGTCCAGGAAGACATCCTCCAGATCGGCTTTGCGGACTTCCACGTCTTCGACGCGCAATCCGGCCTGGCGAATGATCGCCAGGTAACGCTCGATCTCATGGGCGTCATGGGCCGGTAGCTGCACGATCCGGCCGGTCACCCGCGCCCTTCCCTTGAATTCGGGCGGCAGTTCACTGTCGATCTTGAATCGCAGCACATTGCTCGAAGCCGCCTTCAGCAGTTCGCTGGTGCGCTCCAGTGCGACCACCCTTCCGCACTTCAGCATGGCGATCCGTCCGCACAGGGCCTCTGCCTCCTCGAGGTAATGCGTGGTCAGCAACACCGTGCTCCCCCGCTTGTTCAGACCGGCAACGAATTGCCACAACGTCTGGCGCAGTTCCACGTCCACGCCGGCGGTGGGCTCATCCAGCACTATCACGGGCGGTTTGTGCACGAGTGCCTGGGCAACCAGCATGCGCCGCTTCATGCCCCCGGAAAGCTGGCGCATGTTGGCGTTGGCCTTGTCGGCCAGGCCCAGGCTTTCCAGCAGTTCGTTGATCCAGCCTTCGTTGTTCTTCACGCCGAAGTACCCCGACTGGATGCGAAGCGCCTCGCGCACGTTGAAGAAGGGATCGAAAACCAGCTCCTGCGGCACCACGCCCAGGCGGCGCCGCGCGGCCGCGTAATCGGCCTGCACATCCAGGCCCTGCACCTTGACGCGGCCCGAGCTCGCACGCGCGAGGCCCGCCAGGATGCTGATCAACGTGGTCTTGCCCGCTCCGTTGGGCCCCAGCAGGCCGAAGAATTCGCCGTCCTGGATGTCGAAGCTCACCGCCTCAAGTGCGTTGATGGGTCCACTACGGGCGGAAGGATAGGACTTGGAAACCGACTGGAAGGAGATCGCGGGCATGGGCAACCCACGATTTTAGCGGCCCCGCCCCTGCAGTACTTCTGCGGGGCCATGGGGGCCCCGGGACTAGGGTGCGGCCGGAAGCAGCTGTGCCACTCCGTACAGCGTGGCCAGGTCCCGCAGGCGCTTGGGCATGCGGCTGACCGAGAAGCTCTTGCCCAATGCCAGCGCCTCGCGCCGGCATTCGAGCAAGACTGCCAGCGCCGAAGAGTCAAATCGCGACAAGGCCCCGGCGTCCGCAACCACAGCCGGGTCCGGCTGGGAATGCAGGGCTTGCGCCAGCATCCGCAGGCACACACCCGCCTGGTCATGCGTCAGCTCGGCCGGCAGGACAAGCGAGGGCGCCATCGGCTTCAGCCCTTCTTGGCGTTTGACTTGTTTCGCTCGCTCAGACTGGCGATCAGGCCGTCCAGGCCCTTGGCGTTGATCTCGGAGGCGAACTGGCTGCGGTAGGTTTCCACCAGCCACACACCCAGCACGTTGAGGTTGTATATCTTCCACCCTGCGCCCTCGCCCGAGGTTTTCTCGAGCCGATAATCCAGCTGGATCGGGTCGCCGCGCCCGCGCACTTCGGTGCGCACCAATACGTCGGTGTCCGTGGGGGCCGCGCGCAGCGGCTTGGTGTTGATGACCTGGTCATTGACCTGCGCCAGCGCACCCGAATAAGTGCGCACGAGCAGCACCTTGAATTCGTCCTGCAGGCGCTTTTGCTGCTCCGGCGTGGCCTGCCGCCATGCGGGGCCCACCGCCGCGGCGGTCATGCGCTGGAAATTCACACTCGGCATGATCTTGCTGTCGACCAGCCCCATCACCTTGGCCATGTCGCCGGACTGGACTGATTTGTCCGCCTTGATCGCTGCCATCACCTCGTCGGAGAGCCGCTTGATCATCGCGTCCGGTGCTTCGTCGGCAGCGCGCGCCAGCGGCGCGAAGCTGCCCGCCGCCATGACCGCTGCGGCGGCCCACAGTTGAACTACAAAACGTCGCTTCATTCTTCCCTTTCGTGCGGGCACAGCCGCGATCATCGTTGGAACGCCCGCCTGCGGCCGGGTTCCGAAGCCCTTGCGGGCCTTGAAACAGGATGCAACCCGATCAGCGGGCCGGCTCGGGCGCGGCGGGCGCGGCGGGCGTACCCTGCGCCGGCGTGCCGGCGGGCGCGCCCTCGTCCCTGGGTTCCCGCCCGCCCGCGTCGGACGTGCTGCTTTCGTAAATCTCGGCCCGCCGGCGCTGCAGATGGGCATCCCGGGTAAAGCTGTACTTGTCCAGCGCCGCCTCGTCCAGAACCGAGCCCGCGCGCAGGAGGTTCGATCGGATGTCAACGGCGCGCAGCACGTACAGCGCCCCCGAGCCCCAGGGATCGATGTCGTG
The DNA here is from genome assembly GCA_013815685.1 of Ramlibacter sp. GTDB lineage: Bacteria > Pseudomonadota > Gammaproteobacteria > Burkholderiales > Burkholderiaceae_C > Ramlibacter. Next base: position 87,993 of record JACDFR010000002.1, on the reverse strand, counting down.
CAGGGGGTCGGCCCGGCGGTCGATCGGCAGCGCCGCGGCGTCGCGCAGGGTCGAGGGGCCCAGCAGCGGCAGCACGAGGTACGGCCCGGCGGGAACGCCCCAGTGCCCCAGGGTCTGGCCGAAGTCTTCCCGGTGCCGCTCGATATTGAATTCGCTGGCGATATCGAAGATGCCGCCCAGGCCGAAGAACGTATTGAGCTGCACCCGGGCGAAGTTCTCGGCCGCGTTGTGCACCTTCAGCTGCAGCACGCTGTTGACGAACGACCATGCGTCCGACAAATTGCCGAAGAAATTGCTGACGCCCGTGCGTATGAGGGGCGGAACCGCATCCCTGTAGAGGGTGGCCGCGGGCTTGAGGACGACGGCATCCACTCCTTCATTGAACTTCATCACGTTGCGGTTCAGGGGCTCGAGTGGATCGCGGGAATTGGCGCCGGGGCCGGTCGCGCAACCGCCCAGCGCCATCAGCAGGACGGCCACGCAGGCGGCAGGCGCCCACGGCCGCGGTTTGCGCGTCATGAATGATGAAGATGTCAGTGTCATTTTTTTGGGGGCGTCCCTGTGGAGTTGGCGCCGTCCGCCGCCTTGTTATACAGGAACTGCCCAATCAGGTTTTCCAGCACGACGGCGGACTGCGTGCTCGTAATGGTATCGCCCGCCACGATGTTCTTGTCGGCAGCCCCGGCCTCGACGCCGATATATTGCTCGCCGAGCAGCCCGCTGGTGAGGATCTTCAGCGAGCTGTCCTTGGGAAAGCCATAGCGATTCTCCAGGGCCAGCGTCACGCGCGCCTGGTAGGACTTGTCGTCGAAAGTGATGGATTCGACCCGGCCAACCACCACTCCTGCGCTTTTGACCGCGGCCTGGCGCTTGAGCCCGCCGATGTTGTCGAACTTGGCTGTCACACGGTAGGTGGGCTGCAGGCTCAGCGACAACAGGTTGGCCGACTGCAGCGCCAGGAAAACGAGCGCCACCGCGCCGATCAGCACGAACAAGCCCACCCAGACATCGTTTTTCGAGCGTTCCATAGTCAACTATTCCTTAAATACTGAACATCAGCGCCGTGAGGGTGAAGTCGAGCCCCAGCACTGCCAGCGATGCGACCACCACGGTGCGTGTGGTCGCGCGCGACACGCCCTCGGGAGTGGGCTGGGCCTGGAACCCCTGCAGCAGGGCGATGAAAGTGACCGTCACGCCGAAGACGAAACTCTTGACCACGCCGTTGCCGACATCGCGCCAGACGTCCACGCCGCCTTGCATCTGTCCCCAGAATGCGCCGGTATCGATGCCGATCATCACCACTCCCACGGCCCAGCCGCCCAGGATACCCACGGCGCTGAATACGGCCGCCAGCAACGGCATCACGACGACGCCGGCCCAGAAGCGCGGCGCCAGGATGCGCTGAACCGGGTCCACCGCCATCATTTCCATGGCGCTGAGCTGCTCGCCGGCCTTCATCAGGCCGATCTCGGCCGTGAGCGCCGTTCCCGCCCGGCCGGCGAACAGCAGGGCGGTGACCACGGGGCCGAGCTCGCGCACCAGGCTGAGCGCCACCAGCAGGCCCAGTGCTTCGGAAGTGCCGTAGCGCTGCAGGGTGTAGTAGCCCTGCAATCCCAGCACGAAGCCCACGAACAGGCCCGACACGGCGATGATGGCCAGCGAATAATTGCCCAGGAAATGAATCTGGTCGCGCACCAGGCCGAAGCGGCGCAAGCTCGCGCCGAGCAACGCCACGAGCCGCACGAACAGGCGCGCGCCATGGCCCAGGTCGGCCAGCTTTGCGCGCGCCGCATAGCCCACGTCGGCCGGATTGAACCAGCTCATAAATGTGGCCCCCACGCTTGCGGCAATGCCGCTGCGCTGCCCCCCGAGGGGGCCTTCGCGCCTTGGAGCGGTCCTGCGCCGCTCATTCAAACCCTCCGCCGAAGTCGTGGGCCACCGTGGGCCCGGGGTAGTGGAAGGCCACAGGCCCGTCGGGCCGGGCGTGGACGAACTGGTCGACCAGCGGGTCGCGCGAGGCCCGCACTTCCTCGGGCGTTCCCTGGGCCGCGACCTTGCCGTTGGCCAGCACGATGACCTGGTCGGCGATGCCGAAGGTCTCCTCCAGGTCATGCGAAACCACGATGCTGGTGATGCCCAGGGTATCGTTGAGCCTGCGGATCAGTTGCGCGGCCGTGCCCAGCGAGATCGGGTCGAGCCCGGCGAAGGGCTCGTCGTACATGATCAGGTCGGGATCGAGTGCGATCGCGCGGGCGAGCGCCACCCGCCTCGCCATGCCGCCGGAAATCTGCGCCGGCATCAGGTCGCGCGCCCCCCGCAGGCCCACCGCATTGAGCTTCATGAGGACGATGTCGCGCACCAGCGCCGGCGGCAGGTCGGTGTGTTCGCGCAGTGGAAACGCGACATTGTCGAAGACGCTCAGGTCGGTGAACAAGGCGCCAAACTGGAACAGCATGCCCATGCGGCGGCGAACGCCGTACAGCCCGGCCTGGTTCAGCGTCCCTATCTCCTGCCCGTCGAATGCCAGCTGGCCCTGCCGGGCACGCACCTGACCGCCGATCAGCCGCAGGACAGTCGTCTTGCCGCCTCCCGACGCGCCCATCAGCGCCGTGACTTTGCCGCGCGAAACGGTGAAACTCACATCGTCGAGGATGCGCCGATCCCCATAGCCGAAACTCAGGTTACGGCATTCGACAAGCGCAGCAGGGTCGGGATCGGTCATCAGCCCCGAGTCTAGCGGGGCAGGTCGCTGAATCCCATCAGGAACTCATCCACGGCACGCGCGGCCTGCCGGCCTTCGCGTATGGCCCACACCACGAGGGACTGGCCCCGGCGCATGTCACCGGCGGCAAACACCTTGGGCACGCTGGTTGAATAGCCCCCGATGAAGTCGGTGGTCGCCCTGGCGTTGCCACGGCCATCCTTTTCGATGCCAAAACCATCGAGGATGGCCGCGACCGGGCTGACGAAGCCCATCGCGAGCAGCACCAGGTCGGCCGCAAGCGTCTGCTCGGTGTTCGGCACTTCCACCATCTTGCCGTCTTTCCACTCGACCCTGACAGTCTTCAGCGCCGTGACCTTGCCGTTCTCGCCCAGGAATTCCTTGGTGGCGATGGCGAACTCGCGCTCGCAACCCTCCTCGTGGCTGGAACTGCTGCGCATCTTGTAGGGCCAGTAGGGCCAGGTCAGCGGCCTGTTCTCTTCCCCGGGCGGCTGCGGCATGAGCTCGAACTGCGTCACGCTCAGGGCCCCATGGCGGTTGCTGGTTCCCACGCAATCCGAACCGGTGTCGCCGCCGCCGATCACGATGACGTGCTTGCCGTCCGCACGGATCTGGCCCTTGATCTTGTCGCCGGCGTTCACCTTGTTTTGCAGCGGCAGGAACTCCATGGCGAAATGGATGCCGCCGAGATCGCGCCCCGGCACCGGCAGGTCGCGCGACTGCTCGGCGCCGCCCGTCAGCAGCACGGCGTCGAACTGCACCTGCAATTCCTCGGGCGACACGGTCTCCTTGGCCCAGTTGGTCACCTTGCTGCCTTCGGGCAACTTGCCGACCATCACGCCGGTGCGGAATGTGACCCCCTCGGCCTTCATCTGCAGGGCGCGCCGGTCGATATGTACCTTTTCCATCTTGAAGTCGGGGATGCCATAGCGCAGCAGGCCGCCGATGCGATCGTTCTTTTCGAACAGCGTCACGTCGTGGCCCGCGCGCGCCAGCTGCTGCCCCGCCGCCATGCCCGCCGGGCCGGAGCCGACCACGGCCACCTTCTTGCCGGTGCGGATCCCGGCCGGCCGGGGCTTCACCCATCCGTTTTCCCAGGCGCGGTCGATGATCGCGTGCTCGATCGACTTGATGCCCACCGGGTCGTCGTTGACGTTCAGCGTGCAAGCCGCCTCGCAGGGTGCGGGGCAGATGCGCCCCGTGAATTCCGGGTAGTTGTTGGTGGAATCCAGCACCACCCAGGCGTTTTGCCAGTCCTGCCGGAACACCAGGTCGTTGAAGTCCGGAATGATGTTGTTGACCGGGCAGCCGCTGTTGCAGAACGGCGTCCCGCAGTCCATGCAGCGCGCGCCCTGGACCTTGGCCTGCTCGTCGCTCAGGCCGATGACGAATTCCTTGTAGTGCTTCAGGCGCTCGGAAACCGGCCGATAGCCTTCTTCGACACGCTCGTATTCGAGGAAGCCGGTAATTTTTCCCATGATTTCTTCGTACCTTTTTCTTTGCGGGACAGATCTTCAGCATGTCCCCAACACTTCAAGTGGCCGCGGCGACCGAATCGTGCTTCATCGCCACATGGGCGTTGTTGCCGCTGCTGGCGGCCTCCAGATCCCGCTCGTACATCTCCGTGAGGGCCCGCTTGTATTCGTTGGGGAACACCTTGACGAACCGGGCACGCGACGTGGCCCAGCTGTCGAGCAGTTCGCGCGCGCGCCTGCTGCCCGTCCAGCGGTTGTGCTCCTCGAGCATCTTCTTGAGCAAGGACTCGTCGGCCTGGTCCTGATGCAGCCGGCTCTTGCCGCCGGCCTTCTGCTCGGCGGCCGTTCCCACGCGGTCCAGCGACACCATCGAAGTGTTGCAGCGGCTGGCGAACTGGCCATCTTCGTCATAGACGTAGGCGATGCCACCCGACATGCCGGCCGCGAAGTTGCGGCCGGTCTTGCCCAGCACCACCACCGTGCCGCCGGTCATGTACTCGCAGCCATGATCGCCGGTTCCTTCCACCACCGCCGTGGCGCCGGACAGGCGAACGGCGAAGCGTTCGCCTGCCACGCCGCTGAAGAAGGCCTCGCCGGTAGTGGCGCCATACAGCGCCGTGTTGCCGATGATGATGTTGCTGCAGGCAACGCCCCGGAAGTCGATGCTGGGGCGCACCACGATGCGTCCCCCGGACAGGCCCTTGCCCGTGTAATCGTTGGCGTCGCCGATCAGGTAGAGCGTAATGCCCTTGGCGAGGAAGGCGCCGAAGGACTGGCCTCCGGTGCCTTCGAGCTGGATGCGGATGCTGTCATCGGGCAGTCCTTCGGGATGCACCTTCGTCAAGGCACCAGAGAGCATGGCACCGACGGAGCGGTTGACGTTGCGGGCCACCTCGATGAACTGGACCTTCTCTCCCTTTTCGATCGCGGGCCGCGACTTCTCGATCAGGATGCGGTCGAGGCTGCGGGCCAGTCCGTGGTCCTGCTCTTCGACATTGAAGCGCGGCACCTCGGCCGGCACGTTGGGCTGGGCAAAAAGCCGGCTGAAATCCAGGCCCTTGGCCTTCCAGTGGGCGATCCCCTTCTTGACATCCAGCAGGTCGCTGCGGCCGATCAGCTCGTCGAACTTGCGGATTCCCAGTTGCGCCATGATCTGGCGCACTTCTTCGGCCACGAAGAAGAAATAGTTGACGACATGTTCGGGCTTGCCGGCGAATTTCTTGCGCAGCTGCGGGTCTTGCGTGGCCACGCCCACCGGGCAGGTGTTGAGGTGGCATTTGCGCATCATGATGCAGCCTTCGACCACCAGCGGGGCGGTGGCGAAGCCGAACTCGTCGGCCCCCAGCAGCGCGCCGATGGCCACATCGCGGCCCGTTTTCATCTGGCCATCGGCCTGCACCCGAATACGTCCGCGCAGGCGGTTGAGCACCAGGGTCTGCTGTGTCTCGGCCAGGCCGATCTCCCAGGGGCTGCCGGCGTGCTTGATCGAAGACCAGGGCGAGGCGCCGGTGCCGCCGTCGTGCCCGGCGATCACGACATGGTCGCTCTTGCATTTGGCGACGCCCGCGGCGATCGTGCCGACGCCGACTTCGGACACCAGTTTGACGCTGACCGAGGCATGCGGCGCCACGTTCTTGAGATCGTGGATCAACTGGGCCAGGTCTTCGATCGAGTAGATGTCGTGGTGCGGAGGGGGCGAGATCAGGCCCACGCCCGGCACGGAATAGCGCAGCTTGCCGATGTACTTGGAGACTTTTCCGCCGGGCAGCTGTCCGCCTTCGCCGGGCTTGGCGCCCTGCGCCATCTTGATCTGGATCTGGTCGGCGGACGACAGGTACTCCGCCGTGACGCCGAAACGCCCCGAGGCCACCTGCTTGATGCGCGAGCGCAGCGAGTCGCCGTCGTTGAGCGGGTAGTCCACCTCGACCACATCGTGGCCCATGATGTCGCCCATGGTCTGGCCCTGCCTGATCGGGATGCCCTTGAGCTCCTGGCGATAACGGGCCGGGTCTTCACCGCCCTCCCCCGTGTTGCTCTTGCCGCCGATGCGGTTCATCGCCACGGCCAGCGTGGCATGGGCTTCGGTGGAGATCGAGCCCAGCGACATCGCGCCGGTCGCGAAGCGCTTGACGATGTCCTTTGCCGGCTCGACTTCGTCGATGGAGATCGCCTTCGAAGGATCCAGCCTGAACTCGAACAGTCCGCGCAGCGTCATGTGGCGGCGGTTCTGGTCGTTGATCAGCTGGGCATATTCCTTGTACGTGTTCCAGTTGTTGGCGCGCGCAGCGTGTTGCAGCTTGGCGATCGCGTCGGGCGTCCACATGTGCTCTTCGCCGCGGGTGCGCCAGGCGTATTCGCCGCCGGCATCGAGCATCGAGGCCAGCACCGGGTCGTCGCCGAACGCGGCTTTGTGCATGCGGATGGCCTCCTGCGCCATCTCGAACACCCCGATACCCTCGACACGGCTGGCGGTGCCGGTGAAATATTTTTCGATCGTGTCGCTGTTCAGGCCGATCGCCTCGAACAACTGGGCGCCGCAATAGCTCATGTACGTGGACACGCCCATCTTGGACATGATCTTGGACAAGCCCTTGCCCACCGCCTTCACATAGTTGTAGATGGCCTTGTCGGCGCTCAGCTCGCCGGGCAGGTCCTTGTGGATCGACAACAGTGTTTCCATCGCCAGGTAGGGATGCACGGCCTCGGCGCCGTATCCCGCCAGCACGCCGAAGTGATGCACTTCGCGGGCGGAGCCAGTTTCCACGACCAGCCCGGCCGTCGTTCGCAAACCCTCGCGCACCAGGTGCTGGTGGATGGAGGACAGTGCGAGCAGGGCCGGGATCGCGACCTGGGTCGGACCCACCGCGCGGTCGCTGACGATCAGGATGTTCTTGCCGCTCTTGATCGCGTCCACTGCCTCGGCGTTGAGCGACGCGAGCTTGGCTTCGACACCTTCGTGGCCCCAATCCAGCGGATAGGTGATATCCAGCGTATGGCTGCGGAACTTGCCGTGGGTATGGCTTTCGATATCGCGCAGCTTCGCCATGTCGACGAAATCGAGAATAGGCTGGCTCACTTCGAGCCGCATCGGCGGGTTGACCTGGTTGATGTCCAGCAGATTGGGTTTGGGGCCGATGAACGACACCAGCGACATCACGATGGACTCGCGGATCGGATCGATCGGCGGGTTGGTCACCTGCGCGAAAAGTTGCTTGAAGTAGCTGTAGAGCGGCTTGTCCCTGGACGAGAGGACGGCCAGCGGGCTGTCGTTGCCCATCGAGCCGATGCCCTCTTCCCCGGCTTGGGCCATGGGCGACATCAGGAACTTGATGTCTTCCTGGGTGTAGCCAAAAGCCTGCTGCCGGTCCAGCAAGGGTATGGCCTGCGCGCTTGTCACACCGCGTACTGCGCCGCCCCCCAAGTGGGCCTGCGCGCCGTGGGACGGCCCGGCGGCGCTCGATTCCAGATGATCGAGCCTGATGCGCAGGTTCTCGATCCACTGCTTGTAGGGCTTGCTGTTCGCGAGGTTGGCCTTGAGCTCCTCGTCGTCGATCATGCGGCCCTGTTCCAGGTCGATCAGGAACATCTTGCCTGGCTGCAGGCGCCATTTGCGCACGATCTTGTTCTCGGGCACGGGCAACACGCCGGTCTCCGACGCCATGATCACGAGGTCATCGTCCGTGACGCAGTAGCGCGAGGGCCGCAGGCCGTTGCGGTCGAGCGTGGCGCCGATCTGCCGGCCGTCGGTGAACACGATGGAGGCCGGACCATCCCAGGGCTCCAGCATGGCCGCATGGTATTCATAGAAGGCCTTGCGGCGTTCGTCCATCGTCGTGTGCTGCTCCCACGGCTCGGGAATCATCATCATCACGGCCTGGCTGATCGGGTAGCCCGCCATGGTGAGGAGCTCGAGACAGTTGTCGAAGGTGGCCGTATCCGACTGGCCGGCGAAGCTGATCGGATAGAGCTTTTTCAAGTCGGCGCCCAGCACGGGCGAGGACATCACGCCTTCGCGCGCCTTCATCCAGTTGTAGTTGCCCTTGACCGTGTTGATCTCGCCGTTGTGGGCCACGTAGCGGTACGGGTGGGCCAACGGCCACTCGGGAAATGTATTGGTGGAAAACCGCTGGTGCACCAGCCCCAGCGCCGAGACGCAACGAGGATCTTTCAGGTCGAGGTAGTACGTGCCCACCTGATCGGCCAGCAGCAGTCCCTTGTAAACCACGGTGCGGCTGGACATGCTCGGAACGTAGTATTCCTTGGTGTATTTGAGCTTGAGGTTCTGGATGGCGGCGCTGGCCGTCTTGCGGATCACATAGAGCTTGCGCTCCAGCGCGTCCTGCACGATCACGTCGTTGCCGCGGCCGATGAAAATCTGGCGCAGGATCGGTTCCTTCCTGCGCACGGCGGGCGACATCGGCATCTCGCGGTCGACCGGCACGTCGCGCCAGCCCAGCAGCACCTGGCCCTCGGCCCTAACGGCGCGCTCCAGTTCCTGCTCGCAGGCCAGGCGCGAGGCATGCTCCTTGGGCAGGAAAATCATGCCCACCCCATATTCCCCCGGCGGCGGCAGCTCGACGCCCTGCCTGCCCATCTCTTCGCGGTACAGGGCGTCGGGCAACTGGATCAGGATGCCGGCGCCGTCGCCCATCAACTTGTCGGCGCCCACGGCTCCCCGGTGGTCCAGGTTCTCCAGGATCTTCAGGCCCTGCTGCACGATGGCATGGCTCTTCTCGCCCTTGATGTGTGCGACGAAACCGACCCCGCAGGCGTCGTGCTCGTTCGCCCTGGCGTAGAGGCCGTGTTCTTGCAAATGCGAAATCTCAGCGGCCGTCGCCATGGCGCACTCCTGGAGTTGGGAACTGGATGAGAATACCGCGCCGCAACATCCACGCCAAGCAAAATAATTGGGGTCAGATTCCAATTAAATGCAACTATGAACGCAATCTATTAAATTAGGGACACATAATTAATCCAGGTTTGCGGGCCGACCTGGGGCAATCTTGTTGATCCGGCGCAGCGTGCGCTTTTGAAGCTCGGCTACGTAATCGGCATCGCCGAGCGCCCAGCCGCGAAGGGCCGACTCGGTCAGCGCAAGATGCTGCTGAGCTGAAATGCCGGCAGCAACAAGTTCGACGTAAGCGGCCTCGCGGGCGAACGGCGTATTGCCGAGCTCCCAGTAAAGAGGATGGGGCGTGACCAGCCTGTCATTGCGCTGCCCGACGTAGTGCGCATGACTCGACCACGGATACGAACCAGGCTCGGCCACCATACCGGCGCGCACGGGATTGAGGTCGAAATACGCCATGCACGAGAGCAAGTGCCGCTCTGCCTGGATGAGCGTGGACTTATAGCGCCCCTCCCACAACGTGCCGGTTCGCCCCTGCCGCTGGTTGAAATAACGAACGTAGCGTCGGCCTACGGACTGCATCAGCTGGGGTATACCTTCCACCGCCTGCGGGGTCGCGAGCAGGTGAAAGTGATTGCTCATCAGGACATAGGCGTGGATTGCGACGCTCGCCTTGCGCGCGTGCTCGTCGAACATTGCCAGCAGCACCTCGTAATCCGCGGTCACCGCAAAAATCGGTTGCCGGTTATTGCCGCGCTGGATCAGGTGATGCGGGTAGCCCGCAACCGTAAGTCTGGGAAGGCGGGCCATGGCAGGCGATGTGGCTACGAGGCAAGGCCAGGATAGCGCAGCGCCTGCAGTCCCTGCAGACCAAACTCCGCCAGCACGGCGCGCAGACGCTCGGCTGCGCTGCGCTTTCTGTGCCCGGTTTGGCGCGCCAGGATGAGTTCGTTCTTCATGCTGTGCTCCCAACCGACCAGTTCGGTCACGCTGACCTGATAGCCGCAGGCTTCCAGGTAAAGACAACGAAGCACGTTGGTGAGCTGGCTGCCCAGCTCGCGCGTGTGCAGGGGATGCCGCCACAACTCGGCCAGCGGAGTCCGGGCGAGCGCGGACGCCTTGGTCTGGCGCAGGCACGCCGCCACTTCGGCTTGGCAGCATGGCACCAGCACCATGAAGCGTGCCTGCTTGCGCAAGCCGAAAGCAATGGCATCATCGGTGGCCGTGTCGCATGCGTGCAGCGCCGTGACCACGTCTATCTTTTCGGGCAGCACCGCCGCGTCGGCCGCTTCCGCCACTTTGAGATTCAGGAACGACATCCGGTCGAAGCCGAGCCGGGCAGCCAGCTCGCTGGAACGTTGCACAAGGTCGGGCCGTGATTCGACTCCATAGATGTGTCCGCGGCCGGCCTCCTTGAAAAAGAGGTCGTACAGAATGAACCCCAGATACGACTTCCCCGCGCCATGGTCCGCCAAGGTCGGACCGCCGGCGTCCAGCGGCAGCTCGATCAGCAGCTTCTCGATGAACTGGTACAGGTGCATGACCTGCTTGAGCTTGCGCCGCGAATCCTGGTTCATGCGCCCGTCGCGCGTGAGGATGTGCAGCTCCTTGAGCAGCTCGGTCGACTGCCCTGGCCGCAGCTCCAGCTGTTCCTGCGTCATTGCGAGGGCCCCACGCCGAGCGCCGCCCAGCCCTGCGGTCCCAGTTGCCGCAACCTGTCGATGTTGGCTTCGTAGATCGCCTGCGGATGCGCGATCGACTGCAGCGCGCGCTCGATGCTGGCTTCGCGCAGCAGGTGAATCGTGGGATAGGGCGACCGATTGGTGAAGTTGCCCATGTCGTTGGCGTCGATGTCGGCGAACTGGTAATGCGGATGAAAGCTCGCCAGCTGGATCACACCCTCGAGCCGCCGCCGGCGCAGAAGGCGATCGGCCTTGCCCATGAAATCGTTGAAGTCGAGGAAGTCGCCCAGACAGCCGGGCACGATCAACAACGTCGTTTCGCGCAGCGCCGGGTCCAGGGACACAAGCCCATCGAGCTCGCAAGCCAGGTCTTGCGCCAATTGCTGCGGGTCCGTGGCGCTGCTCACCGTGTAGTGCACCTGCGACCTGGCATGAACGGACCTGGCGAACGGACACAGGTTCAAGCCAACGACAGCACACTCGAGCCATGTGCGCGTGTCGCGCACAACAGCTTCGACAGGATGATTCATCGCCGCGATTTTACGTTGCCGCCCCGGTATGGCGCAGCAGGCGCCCGAGCAGCACCCCCGAGGGATGACCACTGCTGCATCGAGATCAAGGCCCGCATGCTCAAGCGAGCAGCCGGCGTCCTGTCAAGCGCTCGTGTTCGCGCGCGGCGAAGCGGTCGGTCATGCCGGCGATGTAATCGGCTATCGCCCGAGACGTATCGGGACGGGCGGTGAAATCGGCCCCCATCTCGTGCGGGTCGTTCCGGTAAACGGCGAACAGCTCGCGCACCACTTCCTTGGCCTGGCCCGTGGTGTCCAGCACCCGGGCGTGCCGGTACAAGTTCGTCAACAGGAAGCGCTTGAGCACGGCGGACCGCGAGCGCATGGCCTCGCTGAAGCCCACCAGCGGACCGGCGGCACGCGCCTCGTCCGCGCTGGCGGGCCCGGCACCGTCCAGCGCTGCGCGCGTGCACTCGATCACGTCGTAGACCTGCGCGCTGAGCATGCGGCGTATGGCCTCGTAAAGCAGCCGGCGCCCCTGCAAAGCAGGGAACTCCTGCAAGGCTTGTCGCCGGAAATGGTCGAAGAGATCGACCTCGCCCAGCTGTTCCATCGATATGAGCCCGGAGCGCACCCCGTCGTCGATGTCGTGGGCGTTGTAGGCGATTTCGTCTGCGAGGTTGCAAAGCTGCGCCTCCAGGCCGGGCTGGCTGCGGTCGAGGAAACGGCGGCCCACACCCCCGGGCTCCGCCGCATCGATGCGTTGCGCGTTGTGCCGCGAGCAGTGCTTGAGGATGCCCTCACGCGTCTCGAACGTGAGGTTCAGCCCATTGAAGCGGGGGTAACGCTCCTCCAGTTCATCGACCACCCGCAAGCTTTGCAGATTGTGCTCAAAGCCGCCGTCGCCGGCCATGCAATCGTCCAGCGCGTCCTGGCCGGCATGACCGAACGGGGTGTGGCCCAGGTCGTGGGCGAGCGCGATGGCCTCGACCAGGTCCTCGTTGAGCTGCAGCGTCCGCGAGATCGAACGCGCCAGCTGCGCAACCTCCAGCGAATGCGTCATCCGGGTGCGAAACAGGTCGCCCTCGTGATTGAGGAACACCTGCGTCTTGTAGACCAGCCGTCGAAAGGCTGTGGAGTGAACGATGCGGTCGCGGTCGCGCTGGAAGTCCGTCCGGGTCGGCGCGGCCTCCTCCGCATGCCGCCGGCCGCGGGAACAGGTCGGGTCGCAGGCGTATCGGGCCAGCGTCATCTCAGGCGGCGCCGCAGCAATGCTCGATGACTTCGCACACGGTCGCCTCCGGTGCGGTTCGCACGACGGCACTTCCGGGCTTGTTGACGACCACGAACTTGATCCGGCCGGCCTCGGCCTTCTTGTCGACCTGCATCAATTCAAGGTACCGCCCCGTGCCCAGTGGTGGCCCGACCACCGGCAGCCGGGCCCGTTCCAGCAGCACCCTGACCCTGCGCACGAAAGCCTCGTCGACAAGGCCGAGGCGCCGCGACAGATCCAGCGCCATCACCATGCCGCATCCAACCGCCTCGCCGTGCAGCCATTGCCCATATCCCAGACCCGCTTCGATGGCGTGCCCGAAGGTATGGCCGAAATTGAGGATGGCGCGCAAGCCGGACTCGCGCTCGTCGTGCGTGACCACCCAGGCCTTGATCTCGCAGCTGCGCCGCACGGCATGCGCCAGCAGCGCGGGGTCGCGCGCCATTAGGCCCTCGATATTCGACTCGATCCAGGCCAGGAACTCCATGTCGGCGATGGGCCCGTACTTGATGACCTCGGCGAGCCCGGCGCTGAACTCTCGCGCCGGCAAGGTTGAAAGCGTTTCCAGGTCGCACACCACCAGGCGAGGCTGGTAGAACGCGCCGATCATGTTCTTGCCCAGCGGATGGTTGATCGCGGTCTTTCCCCCCACCGACGAGTCGACTTGCGCCAGCAGCGTCGTGGGAACCTGGACGAATGGCACGCCGCGCATGTAGCTGGCGGCCGCGAAGCCGGCCATGTCGCCCACGACGCCGCCGCCCAGCGCATAAAGGATCGTCTTACGGTCGCAGGCTTTCTGAAGCAGCGCGTCGAAAATCAGGTTGAGTGTCTGCCACGTCTTGTGCTCTTCCCCATCGGGCAGAGCCAGCACATGGACAGTTTCGTGATGCGCCGATATCGCTCGCTCCAGGCGCGCGGCATAGAAGGGAGCAACCGTCGTATTGGAGATGATCAGGGCTTGGGATGCTGCAGGACCGCCCGCCCAAGTGGCCGGGTCGTCCAGCAAACCGGACCCGATACGGATCGGGTAGCTGCGGTCACCCAACTCGATGCGCAGGGTATGCGCTGGTGACGCCGTGGTTGCGGTCGTTGCGTTGGTTTCGGCGGGCATGGCCCCGAGTTTAAGGGCCCGGGGAAAGCAGCCCGGCCAACTCGAGTTGCATGAGGATCATGTTGACCAGTGTCGATACCGAAGGACGGCCGGTTTCGATGACGAAGTGGCAGGTTTCGCGATAGAGCGGATCGCGTTCGTCGTGGAGCGTGCGCAGGCGCGCCAGCGGGTCATCGACCTGAAGCAGCGGCCGGTTGCCGTCATGCCGGACTCGCCGGAACACTTCTTCGGGCATCGACCTGAGGTAGATCACCTGGCCCGCATCGCGCAGCCTCTGGCGGTTGGTGGGCCGCAGCACCGCGCCGCCCCCGGTGGCCAAGACCCCCGCGTGAGCTTGCGTCAGGTCGCCGATGACGGCTTCTTCGAGATCGCGAAAGGCGTTCTCACCCTCACGCTCAAAAAACTCGCGAATGGGACAGCCGAGGCGTTGCTCGATGACGTGGTCCGAGTCGGCGAAGGGCAGCGCCAGCCGCCGGGCCAGTTGCCGCCCGACGGTGGACTTGCCCGAGCCGGGCAGGCCGACAAGGACGATGCCCAGCTTCGGGGGGGCGGGACTCGTCGGCTCTGGGTACGGCAACTACGCGTCTGGGGGTCAGCGCGCCGCGGCGCGGTCAGCGATCATCTTCGGCGTGATGAAGACCAGCATTTCCTGCTTGTTGCTGGTGCGCTGCTTGTTCTTGAACAGGTTGCCGACGCCCGGAAGGTCACCCAGAACCGGGACCTTTGCTTCTTGCTCGGTTTCCGCCAGCTCGAAGATGCCGCCGATCACGACGGTGCCGCCATTTTCCACCAGCACCTGGGTCTTGATGTGCTTGGTGTTGATGGCGATGCCAGCGGCGGTGGTCTCGCCACGGCTGTCCTTGTTGATATCCAGGTCCAGGATGATGTTGCCCTCGGGTGTGATCTGCGGGGTGACTTCGAGCTTCAAGGTGGCGCGCCGGAAGGCCACGGAAGTGGCGCCGCTCGAGGTGGCCTGCTGGTAAGGGAATTCGGTTCCCTGCTCGATCATCGCCTTGGTCTGGTCGGCCGTGACAATGCGCGGGCTGGACACCAGCTTGCCTCGCCCGTCGGCCTCGAGCGCGGAGATTTCCAGATTCAGCAGCCGGGTCAAAGACGAGCTGAACAGGGACACGGCAAACGTGGCGGGCGAGAAACCGCTCTGGCCGACGGCCGGCAGATTCAGGAAGTCGCCGGCGCTCGTGCCGAAGTTACCACCCAGCTGGGGCGGGTTGTTCCCGGTAATGTCCGGCGAGATGTAGGTGCTTCCGAACTGACTGTTGCGGCTGCCATTCAAGCTGAACGGCCGGCCACCCAGCCTCACACCCAGCGACTTGCCGAAAGTATCCGACGCCTCGACGATCCGCGCCTCGATCAGCACCTGGCGCACGGCGATATCGAGCTTGCCGATCAACTGCTGCACCTGCTCCAGGCGCGACGTGATGTCGGTCACGAAGATCTGGTTGGTGCGCGGCTCGGCGATGACGCTGCCGCGCGTGCTCAGGATTCGTGCTGCACCGGTGCCTGCGGTGATCTGGGCGGCAATCTCGGCCGCCTTGGTGTAGTTCAGCTGGAACGACTGTGTGCGCACGGGCTCCAGGCTCTGGATCGCCACGCGCGACTCGAGGTCCAGCTTTTCCTTGGAGGCGATCTCGTCCTTCGGGGCGATCCAGATCACATTCCCCGTCTTGCGCATGCCCAGCCCCTTGGCCTGGAGCACGATGTCCAGTGCCTGGTCCCAGGGCACATCCTTGAGGCGAAGCGTGACGGCGCCAGTCACCGAATCCGAAGTCACAATGTTGAAGTTGGTGAAATCAGCAATCACTTGCAGTAGCGAACGCACTTCGATGTTCTGGAAGTTCAGCGACAGCTTTTCACCGGCATATCCCGGGCCCTGGGTCAGTTTGGAAGGATCGATCTTGATCTGCCGCACTTCCACCACGAACTGGTTGTCGCTTTGGTAGGCGCTGTGCTCCCAGGCGCCCTTGGGTTCGATCACGATACGAACGCGATCGCCGGCCTGGAAAGTAGTGACCGACTGCACCGGCGTGCCGAAATCGGAGACGTCGAGCCTGCGGCGCAAGCCTTCGGGCAGCGTCGATTTGAGGAATTCGACAACCAGGCCCTGGCCTTGCTGGCGGATGTCCACGCCCACCTGGTTGTTCGGCAACGCGACAATGATGCGGCCCGAGCTGTCGTTGCCCCGGCGGAAGTCGAGGTCCTTGATGGGCTGCGTTTCGGTATTGCGGCTTTCCGCGAATGCGGGCTGCCCCACGGGCGCAGGCCCGGCGGCTGCGGTCGACTCGAGCACGACCAGAAGAGATTTGCCCTGAAGCTGGGCTTTGTATGCCGCAGCCGATTTGAGGTTCAGCACCAGCCGGGTGCGGTCACCCGACTGCACCACGTTGACCGACCGGACGTTGCCCTGGTTGATATCGACCGTGGAGCGGCCCATGCCGTTGGTGGCGCCCGGCACGTCGATTGCGATGCGGGCCGGCGCCTGGATGGTGAAGCCCGCGGGGACTGCGGGCAGCGCCTGCGAAAAGTCGATGCGAACGACCTCGACGCCTCCCTGCATGGAACTGCTGACGCCTTCGACCACCGACTGCGCGCGGGCGGTCAGGGCGCTGCCGGCCGCGAGCAAAATGCCTGCGAACGCGCAAGCCCTGCGCCATGTCAACCAGTACTTGTTCATTTCGACCTCTCTTGCAATTGCAATGTGGCTGTGCGTTCAATCCATTCGCCCGCGGCGTCCTGCACGATCTCGCGCAGCACAACTTCCGTCTCGCCGACCTTGACGATCTTTCCGTAGTTCTGTCCCAGATAGCTTCCGGGGCGCGCCTGGTAGAGCAGGTTGTCCACCCGCACCAGGGCCACCGGCAACCCTTGCTTGAGCAAGCTGCCCACCATGGCCATGCTGTCCAGGGGATAGGCTTCGAGCGGTTCCTTGCGGCGCGCAAGTTCCGGCGCCACAAGGGCGGCGTTCGACGCCGACTGCGCCGACTCGCGCTTGAGCGCCTGGGTCAGCTTCAGATTGCTGAACGGATCGGTCGAGCCCTGCTGCGTGTACGACTGGGGCGTGAATTTCTTCGGCTCAGGTATCGGCTGGACCTGCGGCTTGGTCTGGACCCTTTGTTCGGTCATCCAGGCCTGCAGCTCTTCCTGCCCGGACGAGCCGCAGGCGCTCACCAGCACCGCCGCGGAAACTGCCGCGATTAGCGTGTTCGGTTTCATTTTTTCGGGGCTCCTGGCGTGGCCGCCTTCCGCTGAGCAGCGACTTCGTTGCTATCCAGGTATCTGAACGTCTTCGCCGTGGCTTCCATGACCAGGGTGCCGTCCTTGGCCGGCGTGACGCTGAGATTGTTCAGCGTGACAATGCGCGACAGGTTGGCGATATCCGACGTGAATGCACCGACGTCGTGGAAACGGCCGCTGACCCGCAAGGAAATCGGCAGCTCCGCGTAGTACTCCTTGACACCGACGCCGCCCGGACGGAACAGCTCGAAGTTCAAGCTGCGGCCCAGGCCGGCCTGGTTGATATCGGACAGCAAGGCGTCCATCTCGGCCTTGCTCGGCAGCTGTTTTTCCAGCTGGATCACGTACTGCTGAACTTGCTCGCGCTGCTTCTTCAGGGCGTCCAGGTTCACGGCCTGCGCGAGCTTTTTCTTGTAATCCTCGCGCAGCGCGACTTCCTTTTGCTGTTCGGCCTCGAACTCGGCGTCCGAACCGTTCAGCCAAAGAAACCACAGTGCGACCACGATGGCGGCCATCAGCGCCAGGCACAGTGCGGCGCGCGGCAGCAGGGGCCACGAAGATGGATCGTTGGGATTGAGCCCACGGAACTGGGACACCAGGGCCTGCTGGAAGCCGGCGAAATTGATGCGGGAAGGCTTGGCCATGGCTCAGCTCCTGGCAGGCGCGGAAGCGGCCGCGGTGGGAGCGGAAGCCCCATTCGCAGGGGCGCCGGCCTTTTGTGCTTCGCTGGCGCGCAGCAGCCTGACCCGCATGTTGAAGTTGGCGACGCGTCGCAGGTCCCGCGGACTCAGCGCCACGGAGCCGGCCGTGATCTCAACCAATTCAGGCTTTGTCAGCCACTGGCTGTTGTTGCCGAGATTGCGCAACAGCTCCGAAACCCGCTCGTTGGACTGGGCTGTGCCTTGAATGACGACGGTTTGGTTGTCCTGCTTGACGCTGCTCACGTAGACGCCGTCGGGCAGCTGGCTGACAAGCTCGTTCAAAAGATGAACCGGCATGTTGCGATCGGCTTGAAGGTCTTCCACCGCCTGCTGGCGCGCCCGCAAGGCGGTGATTTCGGCCTGGAGGTTGGCAATGTCCTTGATCTGGCCCTCGAGCCGCTTGATCTCGGTCTGCAAGACCATGTTCTTGCTCTGCTGATTGGAAATCTGGGCGGCATACCAGAGGAAGATCGCGCCCGCGAGGATGCCGCCCGCAACTGCCGATGCACCCAGCGCTCCGAAGAAAGCCTCGCGGCGACGCTTGCGCGCGGCCTCGCGGTGGGGGAGAAGGTTGATCAGGATCACTGCAGGAACCTCCTCATCGCCAGACCGCACGAGGTGAGATAGGACGGCGCCTCGCGCCGCATCTTCTTCTCGCGCACGCCCTCGCCCACCTGCATTCCCTCGAAGGGGTTCGCCAGGTTGCAGGGGAACGAAGTTTGCATCGTCACCGCGTCTGTAAGGCCTGGCAGTGCGGAAGAGCCGCCAGCAAGCATCACGTAGTCAACCCGGTTATGCGGGGTGCTGGTGAAGAAGAACTGAAGGGCCCGAGCCACTTCCTGAGCCATGCTGTCGACGAACGGCGTGAGGACGCCCGACTGGTAGTCTTCGGGCAGCTCGCCGCTGCGCTTCTTGGTTTCCGCCTCTTCCGGCGAAAACCCGTATTGGCGCACGATGAGCTGCGTCAACTGGGCGCCGCCGAAGGCCTGGTCGCGGTCATACAGCACCTCATCATTCCGGATCACCTGCATGCTGGTGGTGAAGGCGCCGACTTCGAACAACGCAACCATGGTGTCGACGCCCTGGTTGGGCAATGCCTGGATCAAGCGCCCGGCGGCGACGCGGGAGGAGTACGACTCGACATCGATGATCATCGGCTTGAGCCCGGCGGCCTCGGCCAAGCCCTGGCGGTCCTGGACCTTTTCGCGCCGCGAAGCCGCGATCAACACCTCGACGTCACCGGATGAGTTGGGGCTGGGCCCGATGACGCAGAAGTCGAGACTCACTTCGTCCAGCGAAAACGGGATGTACTGGTTGGCCTCGGCTTCGACCTGGGCTTCGAGCTCCTGCTCGGACATGCCGCCCGGCAGGATGATTTTCTTGGTGATGACGGCCGAAGGCGGCAGCGCCATGGCCACATTGCGCGTCCGGGTGCCGCTCTTCTTGACCACCCGGCGCATGGCTTCGGCCACTTCGTCGAACTTCTCGACGTTCCCGTCCGTAATCCACCCGCGTTCGAGAGGCTCAATGGCGCAGCGCTCCAGCACCAGGTTGCCGTCCTTATCACGGCCCAGCTCAACCAGCTTCACGCTGGAAGAGCTGATATCCAAGCCCAGCAGGGGTGCGGGTTGGCGGCTAAACACAGAGCCCAATGCAATCAATTCAGTCTCCTGAGACGCAGTATTTCAAGGCGTAACAAACTTAAGATTTCACTTCAATGCTAGCAGTAACATCGTTGTCACGCAAAGAGATTTCCCGATTTGCCACCTACCATCCGTTGCCAAAATCCGACGTTGAAACCTGCCATACTGCCGGCCATACTGGTTACCACGGGGCGTCCTGCCAAGCAATAACCGAAGAGTTCTAGCTCTTCCATAGAGGCCGTCCGCGGGCGCGCCTTGTTGGGGATAATGCCCGTGAGACGCTACCTGGATATATATGCCCTCTGAACCCGGCGCCGGCGAATCCGGCAAGTCGTCCTCACGGTCACGCGGCAACGGGATGCACGGTTGGCAGCGCGGCATGCTGCACTTCGTCTTCTGGTGCCTGGGCCTCGCCCTGGCCGGCTTGGCGTCGATCGTCATCATCGTGGGCGTGGCACTGGCGGTTGCCTACCCCAACCTGCCCGACATTTCGGACCTGTCCGACTACCGCCCCAAGCTGCCGCTGCGCGTCTATTCCGCCGAAGGCGTACAGATCGGCGAGTTCGGAGAAGAGCGGCGCAATCTCACGCCGATAGCTGAAATTCCCCAGGTCATGAAGGACGCCGTGCTGGCGATCGAGGACTCGCGTTTCTATTCGCACGGCGGCGTCGACTACCGCGGCCTGATGCGCGCCGGTCTCGCCAACCTCGGCCGCGCCAAAAGCCAGGGCGCCTCGACCATCACCATGCAGGTGGCCCGCAACGTCTATCTTTCCTCGGAAAAGACATTCACCCGCAAGCTCTACGAGGTGCTGCTTACCTTCAAGCTCGAGCATTTGCTCTCCAAGGACCAGATCCTGGAGATCTATATGAACCAGATTTTTCTGGGGAACCGGGCCTATGGTTTCGCCGCGGCCGCGGATGCCTATTTCGGCAAGCCCATGAAGGACCTGACCATCGCCGAGGCCGCCATGCTGGCAGGCTTGCCGAAGGCGCCTTCCGCCTTCAACCCCATCGTCAACCCCAACCGCGCCCGCGCGCGCCAGCTCTACATCATCGAGCGCATGCAAGAAAACGGCTTCATCACCGCCGCTGACGCCGAAGCGGCCAAGAAGCAGGAATTGAAGATCCGCACGGGCCTGGACAACACCCGCATCCATGCCGAATACATCGCCGAAACCGTGCGCCAGCTCGTCTATGCACAATACGGCGACGAGGCCTACACGCGGGGCCTGAACGTCTTCACCACCATCAAGGCGGCCCAGCAGGAAACCGCGTACAAGGCCCTGCGCAGGGGCATCATGGACTACGAGCGCCGGCAGATCTATCGCGGCCCTGAAGAGTTCGTTGACCTGCCCGCCAACGCCAAGGACGCCGAAGACGCCATCGACGACGCCCTGGCGGAGCACCCTGACAACGGCGATGTGATGTCGGCCGTGGTACTGGAGGCCAACCCCAAGAAAATCGTAGCCGTGCGCCTGAACAGCGAACGCGTCGAGATCACCGGCGAGGGCCTGCGGCCCGCCCAGTCCGGCCTGTCGGAGAAGGCCCCGCCCAAGATCAAGATCCGGCGAGGCGCGGTGATTCGCGTGGCGCGGACCCCCAAGAACACCTGGGAAATCACGCAGTTGCCTGAAGTCGAGGGCGCTTTCGTGGCGCTGGATCCGCGTGACGGCGCTATCCAGGCGCTGGTCGGCGGTTTCGACTTCAACAAGAACAAATTCAATCACGTCACCCAGGCCTGGCGCCAGCCGGGCTCGGCGTTCAAGCCTTTCATCTACTCGGCCTCCCTGGAAAAGGGCTTCACGCCGTCGACCGTCGTCAACGATGCGCCCCTGTTCTTCGATGCCGGCGTCACCGGAGGCCAGCCGTGGGAGCCGAAGAACTACGACGGCAAGTTTGAAGGCGCGATGCCCTTGCACACCGCGCTGGCAAAGTCGAAGAACATGGTCTCGATCAGGGTGCTGCAGGCCGTGGGCGCCCAGAACGCACAGGACTGGATCACGCGCTTTGGTTTCGACGCCGACAAGCACCCGCCGTACCTCACCATGGCGCTGGGCGCGGGCGCGGTGACGCCGATGCAGATGGTGACCGGTTATTCGGTATTCGCCAACGGCGGGTACCGCATCAATCCCTGGCTGATCACCAAGATCACCGACCAGAAAGGCAAGGCCATCGTGGAGAGCCAGCCGCCCCTGCCCAATGAATCCGTGCGCGCGGTGGATGCACGCAACGCGTTCATCATGAGCCGCCTGCTGCAGGAGATTACGCGTGTCGGCACCGCCGCCCGAGCGCAAAAAGACCTGAAACGTGTGGACCTGTACGGCAAGACGGGCACCACCAACGACGCGATCGACACCTGGTTCGCCGGCTACCAGCCGACCCTGGCCGCAGTAGTCTGGATGGGCTACGACACGCCCCGCTCGCTCGGCGACCGCGAAACCGGCGGCGGCCTCAGTCTGCCGGTGTGGATCAATTTCATGGAAGCCGCGCTCAAGGGCGTGCCGGTGATGGAGCCTGCTGCCCCGGAAGGCGTGATCAATGTCGGCGGCGAGTGGTACTACGAAGAGTACGCACGAGGCGGTGGCGTCACCAATGTCGGCGGCGGCGGTGCTCCCCAGGAGAACGGTGCTCCGGCGCAGCGCCCGCCCGAAGACAAGAGCCTGATGAATTCGGACGGTTTGCCGCCCAACCGCCCTCCCCTGGCGCCCTCCGAGGACCGCAAGAGCATCCTCGACCTGTTCAGGAATTAGCCCGCGGGCGAGAACACCAGCGGCTGCGCCACCTGCTCGCCCGCGTAACGCGAGAGGTGGGCAAAAAATTCGCCCTGGCCCTTGGTGTCGACCCAGCGCGTGCCATCGAACTTGTAGTGGAAACCGCCGGCCTTGGCCGCCATCCAGATCTCATGCAACGGCTTTTGCATGTTGACAATGATCTGGCTGCCGTTGGCGAAGGTGAGCGTGACCATCCCGCCGACCCGCTGGTTGTCGATATCCGCGTCGGTTTCGTCGTTGATGCGATCGCAGCAGGCTTCGACTTGGCCGAGAAGGGTTTCGGCTTTGTCCATGAATTCGGAGTCGGTCATTGCAATTCCTCTGCGGGGTTTGCGGCCTGATTTAACTGCGCGAGATAAGCAACACCTGCGAAAATTTCCCAGCGATGACAGAAACTTGCGCTGTGACTTCGCCCCGCTTATCCCGCAGGGCTCAGATTATCGCGCGGGACTGCGCGACCGCGCGACTGGCAAGGCGCTTCGGCCGAGTCGGAAAGTACAATTTCACCATGTCGAAGCTCCCCCAAATTCCAGACAGCCCCTCGCTGTCGCGGCCGGCGCTGGCCCTGTGCCTGGCCGCGGCCTTGGCCGGCTGCGGCCAACGCGGCCCGCTGTTCCTGCCCACAGGTGAGGCCGCCGCCGGACGCGCCACCTTGCCGCAGACCCTGAACCCGGCCGCCTCTCCCGCCTCTCCCGCCTCTCCCGCCTCTCCCGCCTCTCCCGCCTCGGCGCCCTCCACAACCGGCACCGCCAATCCCACCCCCCGACCATGACCACGACCGCATTGCCGGGCCATCCCCATTTCACCCTTCGCGACGGCGAGCTGTTTGCCGAAGACATACGGCTGCAAGACCTGGCGCGCGAGCACGGCACGCCTCTCTTCGTCTACTCGAAGGCCTCGATGCTTCGGGCCCTGGCCGCCTACCAGCGCGGCTTTGCCGGGCGCAAGGCGCAGATCTGCTACGCGATGAAGGCCAACTCCTCGCTCGGCGTGTTGCAGGTATTCGTCCAGGCCGGCTGCGGCTTCGACATCGTTTCCGGCGGCGAGCTGGAGCGAGCCCTCATCGCCGGTGCGAAGGGCAAGGACATCATCTTCTCCGGCGTCGGCAAGACCCGCGCCGAAATGCGGCGCGCGCTCGAAGTCGGTGTCGGCTGCTTCAATGTGGAGAGCGAGGCCGAACTCGACGTGCTGAGCGAGGTCGCCGTTGCCGCCGGACGGACGGCGCCGGTGAGCATCCGGGTCAATCCGGATGTGGACCCGAAGACGCATCCCTACATCTCGACCGGCCTCAAGGGCAACAAGTTCGGTGTCGCTCACGAGCGCACCGTGCATGCCTATCAGCGGGCCGCTTCATTACCCGGGCTGAAAGTGGTCGGCATCGACTGCCATATCGGCTCGCAGATCACCGACGAGGGGCCCTACCTGGACGCCATGGACCGGGTGCTGGACCTGGTGCAGGCCGTGGAAGCCGCAGGCGTGCCGTTGCACCACATCGACTTCGGCGGCGGCCTGGGCATTGATTACGACGGCGTCGTACCGCCCGGGGCCGACTCGCTCTGGCGCAAGCTCCTCGCCAAGATCGATGCGCGGGGCTACGGCGACCGGCATTTCATGATCGAGCCCGGCCGCTCGCTCGTCGGCAACGCGGGCGTGTGCCTGACCGAAGTGCTCTACCTCAAGCCCGGCGCTCAGAAGAATTTCTGTGTCGTCGACGCCGCGATGAACGACTTGCCGCGACCCGCGATGTACCAGGGCCATCACAACATCGTTCCGGTATCGAGCCGCGGAGGCGATGCCCAAACCTATGACGTGGTGGGACCAGTCTGTGAAAGCGGTGACTGGATCGGCCGTGACCGCGCACTGAGTGCCCAGCAGGGCGACCTGCTGGCCGTGCTGTCTGCCGGTGCTTATTGCATGAGCATGGCCAGCAACTACAACACGCGCGGCCGCGCGGCGGAAATCCTGGTCGATGGCGTCAGGGCGCACCTCATCCGCGAGCGGGAGAGCGTGGCCGACCAGGTGCGCCTGGAGCGGACCGCTTCTTGATCCAGTAGCGGACGAGGCGCCAACCCAGCAGTGCGGCCAAAATGGCCGCATACACGGCCACCTCGGCAAAGTCGTTTTTTCCCGCGCGCATCCAGAAGAAGTGCAGCAGGCCAAGCCCGGCCACCACGTAGACCAGCTTGTGCAGCGTCTGCCAGCGCTTGGCGCCCAGGCCCTTGATGGCCCGGTTGAACGACGTCGCCGCCAGCGGCGTCAACAGCAGAAAGCCGCTGAAGCCCACTAGGATAAACGGGCGCTTGGCGATATCTTTGGCGATCTCGGGCACGTCGAAGCCCATGTCGAACCAGCCATAGCTCACCAGATGCAGCGTCGCGTAGAAGTAGACGAAGAGCCCCAGCATCCGGCGAAAACGCGCAATGGCAGGTGCGCCGGTGAGCACACGAAGCGGCGTCACAGCCAGCGTGAGGCACAGGAAGCGAAGCGTCCAGTCACCCAGCGAGCGGATCAAATATTCAGCCGGGTTGGCGCCGAGGTTGTTGGTCACGGCCGCGTAGGTCAACCACGCGAATGGCGCCAGCGCGAGCAGGAAAACTAACGGCTTGGCCGCTGGGTGCAAGAGCAGCGAAGCCGCGCCCGGGGGCCGCATGGCCTTCGGCTGCTTCATCAGAAGTTCTTTTTCAGGTCCATCCCGGCGTACAACTGGCCGACCTGGGCTTCGTAGCCGTTGAACATCAGCGTCTTGCGCTTCTTGGCGAACAGGCCATCCTCGCCGATGCGCCGCTCGGTGGCCTGGCTCCAGCGCGGATGGTCTACATCGGGGTTCACGTTGGAATAAAAACCGTACTCGTTGGCGGCGGCCTTGTTCCACGCCGTCCTGGGCTCGCGGTCGGTGAAGCGGATACGCACCAGGCTCTTGCCGCTCTTGAAGCCGTACTTCCAGGGCACCACCAGCCGCACGGGCGCGCCGTTCTGGTTGGGCAGCACTTCGCCGTACATGCCGAAGGCGAGCAGGGTCAGAGGGTGCATGGCCTCGTCCATCCGCAACCCTTCCGTATAGGGCCAGTCGAGGACGCGCGAGCCCACGAAGGGCATGGTTTTCGGATCGGCCTGGGTGATGAACTCGACGAACTTGGCATTACCCTGGGGCTCGACCTTCTCGATAAGCTTGCTCATCGAATAGCCCACCCACGGGATCACCATCGACCACCCCTCGACGCAGCGAAGGCGGTAGACACGTTCCTCCTGGGCGCTGAGCTTGAGCAGGTCTTCGAGCTGGTACTTGCCGGGCTTCTTCACCAAACCGTCGACCTCGACGGTCCACGGCGCCGTCTTCAAGGTACCGGCGTTCTTGGCGGGATCGGCCTTGTCGGTGCCGAACTCGTAGAAATTGTTGTAGGTGGTCGCGTCCTTGTACGGCGTGACCTTCTCCATCGTCATCGCGCCCGGTGCGTTCGACTTGGCCGCCGCCAGGGCCGCCAGCTTGCCGGGCCGCTCCAGGGCCAGGGCTTCACGGGATGCCCAGGTGGCCAGCGCCGCGCCGGCAACGCCCGTGGCCATCAGCTTGAGCATCTCCCTTCGCCGCCGGTAAGCGGCCTGGGGCGTGATGTCGCTTGCAACCGGGTGGATGAAGCCATCGGCGTTAGTCTTGATCAGCATGGGGCTTTCCTTGGGATGGCCATGGATGGGGTACGCAGGACTATGCTACAAGGATTCAACGCATTACAGGGTTCCGTAGCTGTGCAGCCCGGACAGGAACATGTTGACGCCCAGGAAGGCGAACGTCGTGACGGCCAGGCCCGCCAGCGCCCACCACGCGGACACCGTGCCACGCAGGCCCTTCATCAGGCGCATGTGCAGCCAGGCTGCGTAATTCAGCCAGACGATCAGGGCCCAGGTTTCCTTGGGGTCCCAGCTCCAGTAGCCACCCCAGGCTTCGGCGGCCCAAAGGGCGCCCAGCACCGTCGCAATGGTGAAGAAGGCAAAACCAACGGCGATGGACTTGTACATCACGTCGTCGAGGATTTCGAACGACGGCAGCCTGGCGGCGATGTGCTTGCGGCCCAGGAGGATGCCCACGGCGATCAGGGCCGAAACGAGGGCATAGCCCACCCAATAGCTTCCGCCCGCTTCCGTCAGGCCGCGTTGGCGAAAAGCAATCGGCACGAAGCACAGCGCCATCCCCAGCAGCCACAGCGGCGTCAGCTTGTACCAGCGCGTCTCGCTGGCCTGCTGCTTGATTAGGTAGGAGAAGGCCACCATGGCCGACAGGGCAAAGGTGCCGTATCCGATGAAATTGGCCGGCACATGCAACTTCATCCACCAGCTTTTCAGCGCAGGAACGAGCGGCTGGATCTCGTGGGCTTCGCGCACCACGGTGTACCAGAGCAGGAAGCCCACGGCGGCGCTGACCACCAGCATGACGAAGGCGCCGAGCGCGCGGGTTTCGTACTGGTCTTCGAAGTACAGGTAGAAGGCCGTGGTGAGCCAGCAGAACAGCACGAACACCTCGTAGAGGTTGCTCACCGGGATATGCCCCACGTCCGCGCCGATCAGGTAGCTTTCGTACCAGCGAACCATGGTCCCGATCAAGGCCATCCCAACGGCGGCCCAGGCCACGCGCGAACCGATCCGTTCCATCGCCGTGCCTTGCCGCGGCGAGAACATGCCGATCCAGTAGAAGACGGTGCTCATGAAAAAGAGCACGCTCATCCACAGGATCGCCGATTGGCTGGACAGGAAGTACTTGAGCCAGAACACGCTTTCGGCGCGCGCCAGGCTGCCGTCATAGGCCGCGATCGCCATCAGCGAGAAGGCCGCCACCGCCAGCATCAGCACGCGCAAGGGCCGCCAGAACCAGCCGATCCAGATGGCCGCCGGAACGGTTGCGATCAGGATGCCTTTCTCGTAGACGTCCATGTAGCCCGAATAGCGCGTGAAGGCAAAGAGCCCGCCGGCCGCCACCAGCGCGGCAAAGAGCCAGTCGAACCAGTTGCGGCGGGAGAAAAAACCTTCGTGCAGAGTCAGCGTCGTGGCGGCGGTATTCATCGTGGGACCCCTATCAGTTTTTCCTTGAGCAAATCGAATTCGCGGTCAGTCTCCATCGTCTTGCGGTTGCTCGACAGGGCCATGGTGGCCCGTGTCGCGCCCTCTTGCTGCACCAGCCAAACCCATAAGCGGCGCTCGCGAACATACAGCATTGCAAACACGCCCAGTATCAGCAAGGCGCAACCCAGGTAGACAACGTTTCGGCCCGGGCTTCGGGTCACCTGGAACACACTGGCCTGCACGTGGGTGAAATCCTTGAGCTGAAAGGCAACAGGCGCCGGATAGAGATGGGCCTCGCTCAACGCCAGAACGGCCTGGTTCATGAAGGCCTGAGTCTTCTCGCTGGGCTCCAGCGGCTTTTGCGCGGCTTGCTCGCGCGTGATCTGCGCGAGCTCGAACAAGGCTCCGCTCAGGATGCGCAGGAGCACCTCGCCGGCACGTGGGTGTTCGGCCAGGGGCACGTTGGCCTCCATGAATTCCGAAATCGCCTGGAAGCCGCCACTGGCCCGACTTTCCTTGCCTGAGGTTGCCGCTCCGGCAAAAAGCGCCAGCGTCCGCGCCGCGGAAATCTCCAGCTGCATCGCCAGCTCCGGTCGCGCTGCGTCGGTCGAACTCAGGGAGTAGCGCCGCACCGCCTGTTGCCGCAGGTCAGGATCGAGCAGCGCCAATCGCAGCCGCACAAACCCGTCCAGTCCGCCCTGGTCGTCGACCGGCAGGCGCAGGTAGCTAAAGGCTTCAGCCGGCGTTCCCCGGATCCCCAGCAGGTACACCGGGACGCCGTCACCCATGTCCACGGGGAGCATGTAGTTATTGAACTCCCGAGCCTGCCCGGCCGAGTCTCGCAGCTTGTAGCTGACGCTCGGTCCGACATTGCGCAGCTCTTTCTTCGTCGTCGTCTTGTCGGCGGCGCCAAGGCGGGCCGTGATCGAGTCGCGCAGATCGACCTTGCGCACATCCGTTCCCTGCGAGCCGAGTCCGCTGAAGTTCTCGACGTTGATCACGCGAAGCCCCGTGTACTCCAGCGTCATCTTGTCCCCGCCGCTGCCTTGCCCCCTCGTTAACCGGGAACTGCCGCCGATCGTGCCTTCGATCTCGAACGGCTGGCTGGCCGCATTCATCGGCACGGCCTTCAGCCGCACGCTGGAACCGCCGTCGTCGAAACTGGACTGGTAGATGTCGATGCCGCGATGACTGGCCGGGTGGTTGACCTCGACACGCGCAGGAATCGCCGCGCCGGTTTCCTTGTCGTGAATGACGATCTCGCTGGCGAACAGCTTGGGCATCCCGGTTGAGTAGTATTCCACGATGAACTTCTTCAGCTCGATGCTGAAAGGCAGTTCCTGCAACAGGATGCCATCGGACTGGTTCAGGATGGCGGTGCCCGCCCGGGTCCCTTCACCCACCAGAAGGTTGCCGCGAAAGGTCGGGTTGTTGGCGGCGAGCCGATGCTCCGGCCGGACGTCGGCGATCATGCCGCCACCGGTGTAAGGTGTCTTGCCGTCAAACCACATCTGGGCCCGCACGATCAGGTCGCCGTCGAGCAGGCCGCCCACACAGACCAGCACGATGGCGCTATGGGCCGCGATATAACCCACCTTGTTGGCCGCGCCTGTCTTGGCGGCAACCATCCAGCCGCCGCTTGCGCCGCTACCGCGCTGCTGCAGCCTGACCTTCCAGCCGCCGCCGGCCAGCGTCCTGCCTATGCGCTGCGCCGCTGCCTCGGGCGAATCGGCCAGGGGTGCCTGCGCCCGGTGGCTGAAGGCCTGCAGGCTCTGTTCGCGCATGTTTTCCTTGTAGGCCTTCAGGTCCACCAGGATCTTTGGTGCATTGCGCGCAATGCACAACGAAGTGCTGGCGACCAAAAAAGCCAGGATCAGCAGAAACCACCAGGCGCTGTACACGGCGTTGAGCTGCGCCGCCTTGAACACGGCCGCCCAGAAGGGGCCGAACTGGTTGACATAGTTGACTGCGGGTTCCTGCTGCTTCAGGACGGTGCCGATGACCGAGGCAATGCAGATGACCGTGAGCAGCGAAATCGAGAACCGCATGGAGGACAGCAGTTCCACAGTCGAGCGCATTGCCTGCGATCGGGTCCTGATGCGAAGGCCATCGGTTGGAGAAGTCATCTGAAAGCTAAAGCGTAGCAGAAAAGCAGGGACTGGGCTCCGCCCAAAGGCACCCAGTGAATCGATTCGCAGTCGCGGGACGCGGCGGCGAAGGCGCCTTTGCCGAGGGTCCACCCATCGCCCGAACCGATCGGCGCCGCACTACAGCCGGACTGCGCCTTGCAGGCACCGGCAAACGCCTCACCTGCCGTCCAGATGGACGCAGCCAGCAGCCTGGCTGCAGAGTGCCGCCCGGCACGCCCACGAATGAGCGTGCCGCGCGGGTTGTTCTTCACCGGCTCTTGGTGTCCAGGCTGCGCAGATACGTCGCCATTTCCGCCCGCTGGGCCGCGTCGGTTAAATAGAACGGGTGCGGCGCCAGCGGCCCGCGGCTTGGATTCAGGAGGCTGTCCAAATTCGGCACGGAATTGTCGTGCAGGAAGTTCGGCTTGCGCGCTAGGTCCAGCAGCAGCGGCATGGCGGTGCCGCGAATGCCCCCGCGCATGCTGGCGTTCACCACAGCCATCTTGTCGTCGAAGATGTTGCCCGGCGTGTCCAGGATCGGGTTCAGCGGTGGCGTGCGGACCGCCAGCAGCGTGACCGGGTTGTCGCCGGGGAAAATCGTCTTCATCGGAACGATGAAGGCAGGGACCGGCTTGCCCTGATCGACGTTGTGGCATGCGGTGCAGTTATTGCGAAACAGGGCGCGCGACCGCGCTATGGCATCTGGATCGCCCGGCACACCCGCTGGGGCCTGAAGGCTGTTCAGGTAGGCATTCATGTCAATCAACTTGGTGTCGTCGACCCGGATGCCCAAAGGCGCGTCTTCTGTGCCGGCCAATGGACTGAGGGACGCCGTCAGGAATGGATACCCCGCGACGCCGGTAGCAGCCAGGACCTGGATGTAGCCGTCGACGATTTCATTGCCGGCAGCCGCCCCGCCCAGCTTGACCAGAAAAGCCCGGCCGCCCGCGGTTGTCAGGTTGGTGGGGTCGAGCAGCGCCGTGTAGACCAGGTTGCTGAAATTATCGAGTCTGCCGATGCCGCCCTCTGTGCCCCAGGGTGCGGCGAGATCGGTGCGGAACAGCGCGGGGTTGTGCATGGGATCGCCGTTGCCGTCGGGGGTATCGTCGAAGGTTCCGACGGGATAGAAAGCCGGATTGTTGAGGTAGGCGTCAACCTCCGCCTCGGTCGAACTGGGAGTCAACCCGGTAGGCGCGCGGCCCAATGTCTTGCCGCCATTGGCCTGCAGCGCGAGTTGCAGCATCGGATAGTAGGCGCGCGAATTGAGCCCGGTGGCCAGCAAGGCGCCGAAATTCAGGTTGTGGGTGGCGCGGCCGTCCAATCGCTTGCCGATGGAGCCGCCATTGGCCAGACTGAACGCCGAGCCATCGGTGATGGTGTGGCACAGGGCGCAGGTGGCCCCTGTCTTGTCGCCTTTGGTGATGTCGATGACGCCATCGCCATTGCTGTCTTTGGCGACGATGCCGATCACGGCATTGGCATTGATCAGCTTGACAGTGGTGGCTGGATCATTGAGCAGGGGTGCATTCGCCGGCGACAGATCGGTCTTGAGCTCGGCCGCCAGGGCGGCCTGGGTGGGAGCATCCAGGGCCTCGATATCCACGCTGAGTCCCAGTTGCAACGCCTTGATCGGGGTCACGCCCGCAGCAATGAAGCCCTGTTGCAGCCGAACAGCGTCGGTCCAGAACTTTTCATTGCCGAAAGTTTCGAAGCGGAACACCTGCTTGCCTGAAGCGACGCTTCCCGTCTGATGGATGATCGGCGCTTCGGACGAGAGCGGCCCGTCCGACCCGGTGTCGTTCTCTGAACCGCTGGAACACCCGGCAAGGGCGGCGACAAGAACGCACGAAACCGCGCACCCAAATGACCTGAGGCTGCTTGAGTTCACTCGAGCAGGGATGTTGAACATGCTTTACTCCATTGATCGAGCTCGGATCACCGGGCGCCTGATCGATCAAGGCGGCGGTAGCAGCCGGGCTATCCAGCCGCACCCTCATTTGCACATTCGCGGCAGGCCGGTCCTGTAGGACATAGCCGTTTTCGTATGTCCGCTATCGTACATATACACGTGAGGAGGCGCGTTGCCGAGTAGAGCCGCGCCTTCCGACTTCGGCTTGCGAAGGGAACGCCGCTCGCGCCTCAGCGCAGGCCGGCGATGTAATCGGCCACGGCGCGGATTTCCCGGTCGTTGAGCTTGGAGGCGATCTGGTTCATCTGGGGACTGTTCTTGCGGGCGCCTTCGCGAAAACCGACGAGCTGGGCCGTGGTGTAGTCGGCGTGCTGGCCGGACAGGCGCGGGTACTGCGAGGGAACACCGGCGCCATTGGGGCTGTGGCAGCCGGCGCAGGCGGCTACCTGGCGCTCGCCGATGCCGCCGCGGTAGATGCGCTCACCGAGCAGCGCCATCTCCTTGTCCTTGGCGAAGCCGGTCTTGGCTTTTTGCGAACCGGCCCAGTAGGAGATGTTCTTCATGTCCGCGTCCGTCAGCTGGGCGGCGATCGGCTGCATGATGGGGCTGGGGCGCTTGCCGCTCTTGAATTCCTGCAGCTGCTTGACCAGATAGCCGGGGTGCTGCTGGGCCAGCTTGGGATTGGCCGCCGCGCCCGAATTGCCGTCCGCGCCGTGGCATGAAGCGCAGATCTGGGCAAACTTGGCGCTGCCTTGGGTGAGGTCGGGCTTGCCGGCGGCGGGCGCTGCTGCCGCCGGAGCATCGGCGGCGAAGACGGATAACGCGGGAACGGCCAGCGAGGCAGCAATCAATAGGGTAGCAAGCGGATTCATATCGGGGAATCGGTTCGGGTTCGTTGGCGCAAAACCTCGTGATTCTACAATGCCGCACTTGGCTTTTCCCCGCAAACAAAAGGCACCTCATGACCTCCGCCCCGGCACAACTCGCCGGAACCAAGACCCCGGCCGCCCTCGCGATGGGATGGCTGCACACGGCCCGCTTCCTGACCACGGCGCCCACGCTCGATTTCCTGCCGGCCCTGGCCGTGCCCGAGATCGCTTTCGTGGGCCGCTCGAACGCGGGCAAGTCCACCTGCATCAACACCCTGGCCCAGCAAAAGCGCCTGGCTTTCGCCTCCAAGACCCCGGGGCGCACGCAAAGCATCAACCTGTTCGCGCTGGGCAAGCAGGGCGTCACCGATTCGATCCTGGCAGATCTGCCCGGCTACGGGTATGCCGCAGTGCCCAAGCAGGACAAGTTGCGGTGGCAGCAAGTGATGGCCAATTACCTCGTCACGCGGGAGAATCTTCGTGCCGTCGTCCTGCTGTGCGACCCGCGCCATGGACTGACCGAGCTCGACGACATCCTGCTGGAGGTGATCCGTCCCCGCGTGGAAGAAGGCCTCAAATTCCTGCTGCTGCTGACCAAGGCCGACAAGCTCAACCGCAGCGAGCAGGCCAAGGCCTTGTCCATTGCGCGGCTGCAAGCGGGTGGCGGTGAAGTGAAACCGTTCTCGGCCCTCAAAAAACAGGGCGTCGAAGAAGCCGCCGTACTGCTGTCGCAGTGGGCCCACCCCGAGGCGCCGTGATGGAAAAATTCCAGCAGGCGCTGCCCCACGGGATCACCTTGAGCTGCCGTGCCGCCGGTGGGCGCGGCCGGCCGGTCCTGGTGTTCCTGCATGGCTTTCCCGAGGCCGCTTTCGTCTGGGATGGGCTGCTGGAGCATTTCGCCCGTCCCGAGAACGGCGGCTATCGCTGCGTTGCGCCCAATCTGAGAGGCTTCGAGCAATCGACGCAGCCGGCGGAGGTGAAGGCCTACCGCGCCAAATACCTGGTTCAGGACATCGCGGCGCTGATCGAAAGCGAGGGAGCGCCGATCGATTGCCTGGTGGCGCACGACTGGGGTGGCGCGGTGGCATGGAATCTCGCCAACCAGCTGCCGCAGCTGACGAAAAGGCTGGCCATCATCAACTCGCCGCACCCGGGCACCTTCCTGCGGGAGCTGACGGGCAACCCCGCGCAGCAGGCAGCGAGCGCCTACATGAATTTCCTGCTCCGTCCGGACGCGGAGCAGTTGCTGCGCGAGGACGACTACCGGCGCCTGTGGCACTTCTTCACCCAGTGGGGCGGGGCGCCCTGGCTGACCCAGGAACTCAAGGCGCAATACCGCGAAGTCTGGGACGCCAGCCTCACCGGCGGCTGCAACTACTACCGCGCCTCGCCGCTGCGGCCCCCGACCGCGCAGGATCCGGGCGCGCAGGCGATCTCGCTGCGGCGCGAGATGCTGACAGTGAACCTGCCCACGCTCGTGCTCTGGGCGATGGACGACGCCGCGCTGCCGCCCGGGCTGGTCGATGGTCTGGAGGAGTACGTGCCCCACCTCACGCTGGAGAAGGTGCCCGCGGCCACGCACTGGATCATCCACGAACAACCCGAGCTGGTGGCACGGCGGCTCGGCAGATTCCTCAATACACCCGGGGAACGCCCGGTGGACGCGTCTTGAACCGCTTGTGCACCCAGTAATACTGGTCGGGCATCGCGTCGATATAGCCCTGCAGCCGGTGGTTCATGAGCGCTGTGTCGGCCACGACGTCGTCGGTCGGAAAATCGCGCCACGCGGGCAGCAGCTGCACTTCGTAGCCATCGGGCGTGAGGCGGGTGACCACCGGCACCACCTTGGCCCGGCCCAGCCGCGCGAACCGCGACAACGAAGGCACCGTGGCGGCGGGAATACCGTAGAAGTGCACGAAGATCGATTCTTCGGGCCCGAAATTCATGTCCGGCAGCAGGTAAAGGGGCGCGCCACGGCGCAGCGAGCCGATGATGGCCTTGACACCGTCGGCGCGGCCGAAGGGCCGGCCCGAGCGGAAACGCTGGCGCCCCGATAGCATCCAGGCATCGAGCACCTTGTTGGACTGGCCGGTGTATATGCCGGTGAAGTCGCGCTCCAGCTGCTGGGTCAGCGCGGTCCAGCCCGCATCCATGCCCACGAAATGAGGTGCGAATAAAACGGTGGGACCGGATCCGCTCAATTCGTCCACCGCTCCCGTCAGCTTGAGTCGCCTGCGGGTCACCTCGGGACGGCCGTGCCACAGCCAGCTGCGGTCCAGCCAGGCCTGCGCGAACCGCACAAATATCCTGGATGCGAGCCGCTCCCGCTGGACGGCCGTCCAGTGAGGAAAGCACAGCGCGAGATTCACCCCTACGACCCGGCGGCGGGGAACCACGACCAAGTAGAGGAACCAGCCCAGCAACCAGCCCAGCCCGCGCACCCAGGACAAGGGCAGGTGCGCGAGCCCGCGCATGAAGAGGATGCCCAGCTGGCTCATGCGGGCCCGTGCCGCGGCCGCTTGTAGCGCGCATAGCCCCAAAGGTATTGATGTGGGCACTCCCGGATCAGCCTCTCCATCTGCGCGTTCACCTCGGCCGCTGCCCCAGCCGCGTCCTGCGCGATGCTGCCCGGCCAAGGCCGCAAGTGCATCCGGTAGCCGCGGCCCCAGGGCAACCGCTCGCCCCAGGCCAGGAGGATGGCCGCGCCGGTTTGCTGCGCCAGTCGGGTGGAAAGCGTCATGGTGTAGGCCTCGCGCCCGAAGAAGGCGGCCCACAGGCCCAGTCCTTCCGGCGGCACCTGGTCCGGCAGCAGGCCGACGGCCCCGCCGTCCCTCAGAACCCTGAGCATCTGCCGCACGCCAGCCAATGTCGTGGGGGCGGTGGCCAGGTTGTGCCGGCTGCGGGCGCCATCGACCAGTGCGCGCAGCCAGGGCTTGCGTGCCGGACGGTAGAGCACGGTGATGGGGCCGAAGCTTTTCGCGAAGCCCTGGGCCGTGACCTCGAAGCAGCCCAGGTGCGGTGTCAGGAACACGATCCCGCGGCCTTCGGCCTGGGCGGCGGTGATCAGCTCGGTCCCGGTCCATTCGAGCCGCACTGGCCGCCCGAACCACAGCCTGGGCAGCTCAGCCAGCAGCTTGCCCGTCTCGCCGACAGCGCTTCGCACCTGCCCCAGCGTGTAGCCCGCCTGCCGGGCATTTTCCAGGAAGCGCCGGCGATAGCTTCCGGACGCCGCAAAGGTCATCCAGCCCAGGGCGGCGCCGACCGCATGCAGGAGCGGTAGAGGCAGCAGCGCCAGGACGCGGAAAAGGGTTATCACGAGGGTTTAGAATGTTTTCGTCGCTGAGTTATGAACTACTTGCAGGGCGACGTTAAAAAAATCTGCTAAAGCGTTCGCCCCAAGCTCCGGCACAAGGCAACGCGCCTTTTAGCAACCAACGGAGTTTATTCAAATGGCGAACGACTTTCTTTTCACATCCGAATCGGTTTCCGAAGGCCACCCCGACAAGGTAGCCGACCAGATCTCGGACGCGATCCTCGACGCGATCTTCAAGCAGGACCCACGCAGCCGGGTGGCCGCCGAAACGCTGACCAACACCGGGCTGGTGGTGCTGGCGGGGGAGATCACGACCAACGCCCACGTCGACTACATCCAGGTCGCGCGCGACACCATCAAGCGCATCGGCTACGACAACACCGAATACGGCATCGACTACAAGGGCTGCGCCGTCATGGTCTGCTATGACAAGCAGTCCAACGACATCGCCCAGGGTGTCGACCACGCCAGCGACGACCACCTGAACACGGGCGCGGGCGACCAGGGGCTGATGTTCGGCTACGCCTGCGACGAGACGCCCGAGCTCATGCCCGCGCCGATCCACTATGCCCACCGGCTGGTAGAGCGCCAGGCGCAGCTGCGCAAAGACGGCCGCCTGCCGTTCCTGCGGCCGGACGCCAAGAGCCAGGTGACCATGCGCTACATCGACGGCAAGCCCCACAGCATCGACACCGTGGTGCTCTCCACCCAGCACAGCCCGGAGCAGAGCGACGGCCACAAGATGAAGGCGTCCTTCACCGAGGCGATCATCGAGGAGATTATCAAGCCGGTGCTACCCAAGGAGTGGCTGAAGGAAACCAAGTACCTGATCAACCCGACCGGCCGCTTCGTCATCGGCGGCCCGCAGGGCGACTGCGGCCTCACGGGGCGCAAGATCATCGTCGACACCTACGGCGGTGCCTGCCCCCACGGGGGCGGCGCCTTCTCCGGCAAGGACCCTTCCAAGGTCGACCGCTCGGCCGCTTACGCGGCCCGCTACGTGGCCAAGAACGTTGTGGCGGCCGGCATCGCGCGCCAGTGCCAGATCCAGGTAGCGTATGCGATCGGCGTGGCCAAGCCGATGAACATCACCGTGTACACCGAAGGCACGGGCGTGATCCCGGACGACCAGATCGCCTCGCTGATCCACGATCATTTCGACCTGCGGCCCAAGGGCATCATCCAGATGCTCGACCTGCTGCGCCCCATCTACGAGAAGACCGCCGCTTACGGCCACTTCGGCCGCGAAGAACCCGAATTCAGCTGGGAGCGCACGGATCGCGCCGCCTTGCTGCGCAGCGCCGCCGGCCTGAAATAGGCGTTATTGGATGAGCGCCTGCTGGCGCTCGTACTCGCCCCGCTTCATGGCCACATACGTGGCGCGGTCCATCTCATGGAGCTGGCGCGAATAACGCTCGGTGGCGTCGAACCACGTTAGGATCCTCTTTTCCAGCTGCTGGTCCGCCGGTGCCCGCAATGACGCCAGATAAGCGTCGATCGCCAGGTAGTAGCGCATCGCGTTGCGCTCGATGGCGCCGCGCATGCCACCGATATAGATGGGATCGCCGTTGCCGTCCTTGCCGGTGATGGTGAACCCGACCTTGTCCGATCCCCGCGTCGACAGATACGCCTGCATCGCCATCCGCCCGGCCATCCCGTAGCCATAGGAATAGCTCAGGTGCATGAAAGTGCGGCCGCCGTCCAGCGGAATGGCCGACACGGCGATCCGGTAGTCCTTGGTCCCCAGCGGGCCGTTGCCCGCGTTGAGCCGGCTTTCGAAATACTCCGGCGTTGACGCCACCGGCCGCCAGGCGAAATCGAGCTTGTAGGCGTTCTCGACCGGCTGGTCATACTTGCGCCCGATGCGCACATGCAATGCCGGCGCGTTGCCGGCCTCGACCGGACGGCAGTACTTGGTGTTGAACGGCAGGATGAGGACGTCGCACCACCCGGACGGCTCCTTCAACGCGTTGCTGACGGTTTGGAATGGATGGTCGAGCACGGCGTAGACGTCGCCCTTGAGCGTTTCGCCTGCCTCCGACGAGTCGATGTACATGGCCCGCTGGTAGTTGTTGCTGCGCAGCTGGTCACGAAGCTCTGCGTGCCTGGCTCTGAGCGTGCCGGCGTCGGCCATCGCACCGAGCGCGCAGAGGCACAGCAGGCTGGCGCCGCCGAGTTTCACCAAGCGCCCCAATATCGTTGAATTGTTCATGCGTGTTCCGTGGTCGTGCCGTCAAACTCCGGCATCCGCGCACGGTCGCCCGTCCCCTGTGCATCGAGCACCTCCTGCACGTCGAACTGGATGCCGCCCATGAACAGCGAATGCGGCTGCACGGCATAGGCATAGTGGCCGCGCGGCCCCAGTTCCAGGCACATCCGCAGCTGCGGATGATTGATCTGCTCCCACGCCTTGATCAGGCGCGCTCGCACGAGGTTGTCGCTGCACTGCAGGTAACGCAGCTTGTGGTGGTTGTGGGCAAGGTTCACGGCGTCCAGGTAGGCCGACGCCCCCTTGTTGCGCGTGTGGAAATTGGGCGTGAGGTCGATGCTCAGTGTCAGCAGGCGCTCATGCATTTCGAGGACGAAATGGCGGCCCATCAAACCGTCGCTGGCCTCGCCGTACTTGTAGGCCAGATGCAGATGTGAGGGCGTTTTGCGCAAGGAGTACTTCATGATCCTGTGGCTGCTCATGCAGCGACGAGATTGCGCCTGGCCGCCATGCCCGGCTGTAGGACAACGCTGGATTCATCTGTGAGCGAGCGCAGCCTGCAGCTGCCCGGGGCGATGGGGCCTTCTCCTACAGCCAGTCTCCCGATTGACTGACTGCCCGGATTCGCCACCGGCCGAAGATGAAGAGTGCATTCAATCATCGACAAGGAGCATTCACATGGCTGCTGAAGATAGAGACCTCAATCGCGACCCGATCACCGACGAACCGGGTGCGCATCCCGTGGGCACGGGCGTAGGCGCCACCGGCGGAGCGGTGGCAGGTGCGGCTGTCGGCGCCGTCGGCGGGCCCATCGGTATGGCCGTCGGCGGCGTGGTGGGCGCGGTGGTCGGCGGGCTCGCCGGCAGGGCCGCCGCCGAAGCCGTCAACCCGACGGCCGAAGAAGCGCACTGGCGCGAGAACTACAACCGCGAGCCCTATTACGAGCAGGGCCGCAGCTTCGACGACTACGGTCCGGCTTATCGCCTGGGCGTGGACGGCCGCACCCGCTATGACGACTGGGACAGCGCCGAACCCAACCTCCAGACCGAATGGGAATCGACGCGCGGCGGGTCCAGCCTGAGCTGGCCGCAGGCCCGTCCGGCAAGCCGCGCCGCCTGGGACCGGATCGACACCGACAGCTCCCTCGTGTCCGATGGCAACCGGACCACTGACATGGGCTACGACGCCGACAAAGCGGACGCAACGGGGTCGACCCCCAGCACCATGGGCGGCGTCGCGTCGACCGCGGGGATGGGCGGCCAAAGCCAGGGCCAGTCGGGCATGGGCGACCGCTATGCGGACGGCAGCAACCGCGCCGGCGGCGCCGCGGCAATGGTGGGCGGGGCCCAGAGCACAGGCAATACGAGCGGCGACAACGAAGACGTGGTCGACGCGCTGAATGACCTGGCCGAGTGCAGCAAGGACGGGGAATACGGCTTTCGCGCCTGCGCCGAGCAGGCCGAGCGTGCAGACTTCAAATCGATCTTTTTGCAGCGAGCCGATGACTGCCGCGGCGCAGCCCAGGAACTGTATGAACAGATCCGGCAGCTGGGCGGCGACGTTGACGAGGGCGGCAGCGCTGCGGGCGCCATGCACCGCGGCTGGGTGTCCGTGAAAGCCAAGCTGTCCACCTACGACGACAAGGCGGTGCTGGAGGAGTGCGAGCGCGGCGAGGACAACGCCATGGCGCGTTACCGCAAGGCGCTCAAGCAGCCGCTTCCGGCGGGCGTCAAGTTGATCGTCGAGCGTCAGATGCAGGGCGTACAGCGCAACCACGACCAGATCAAGATGTTGCGTGACCAGATCCGCGGGCAGTAACAGAGGAGAACGAGGGCCGGGCTCGCCCGGCCCTCGTTCTTCGTCTTATGAGTGACGAGCGCTCCCCCCTCAGTTCACTGAAAACCTACCGCGAGAAGCGCAACTTCGACGTTACGCCCGAGCCCGCGGCCGGGGGCATTCCCAATGAGGAAGAGCGCGCCTTCGTCATCCAGAAGCACTGGGCGACCCGGCTTCACTACGACTTCCGGCTGGAGCTGGAAGGAACGATGAAAAGCTGGGCTGTGCCCAAGGGTCCCAGCTTCGACACCGCCGACAAACGCATGGCCATGCATGTCGAGGACCACCCGATTTTGTACAACACCTTCGAAGGCACCATTCCGCCGGGCAATTACGGCGCGGGCAAGGTCATCATTTGGGACAAGGGCGTCTGGATTCCGCTGGAAGACCCGCACAAGGGTTACCGCGATGGCAAGCTCAAATTCGAATTGCGCGGCCACAAGATGAAGGGCCGCTGGACGCTGGTGCGCATGAAGGGCCGCGGCGACGGCCGCCAGGACCCCTGGCTGCTGATCAAGGAAAAAGACGGCCACGTGCGGCCCGGCGCCGAATTCAGCGTGGTGGACGAGATGCCCGACAGTGTCAAGGCGCTCGCCGACCGGCCGGAGGCAAAGCCTGCCGCGGCAGCCCTCATCGCGTCCACCGAAGAGCCGCCGGCGTCATCCGGTCCGCCCGCGGGCGCAAGGAAGGCGGGCCTGCCCGACCAGTTGCAGCCGCAACTGGCAACCTTGGTCGACGAGCCGCCCAGGGACCCGGAAAACTGGCTTTACGAGATCAAGTTCGACGGCTACCGGATGCTCACGCGTTCTCAGGACGGCCGCGTCAGGCTGATCACCCGCAATAGCAACGACTGGACGGACAAATTGCCGCAGCTGGCGCAAGCCCTTGAATCGATGGAACTGCCAGATGGCTGGTACGACGGCGAAATCATCATGCCGGGAGAC
Organism: Ramlibacter sp.; assembly: GCA_013815685.1. Taxonomy (GTDB): domain Bacteria; phylum Pseudomonadota; class Gammaproteobacteria; order Burkholderiales; family Burkholderiaceae_C; genus Ramlibacter. The sequence goes on along the minus strand of JACDFR010000002.1, from coordinate 47,745 downwards.
CGGATTGCGGCGGATTTCCAGGCCCTGCAAGGAGCCTTCGACAGCGCGAGTACGGGCGACATCGTCTATTACCTGTTCGACGTGCCTTTTTGCGCGGGGCACGACTTGCGGGCTGTGCCGCTGACCGAGCGCCGCGCCGTGCTGCAGCGGATCGTGGAGCGCAGGCCGCACGACAAGGTCCGGTTCAGCGCCGTGTTCGACGCACGGCCCGAGGACATCATCGCCTCGGCATGCCGGCTCGGGCTCGAAGGCGTCATCGCCAAGCGGCAGGACTCGGCTTATGTATTGCGACGCTCCTCGGACTGGGTCAAGCTCAAGTGCGGCCAGCGCCAGGAGTTCGTGATCGGGGGCTATACCGACCCCAAGGGTTCGCGCACCGGCATCGGCTCGCTCCTTCTGGGCGTGCACGACGGGGAAGGCAAGCTGAGGTATGCGGGTAACGTGGGCACCGGCTTCAATGAGCAGACTTTGCGCGAGCTTCGGGACAAGCTCAATGCCCTGGCTTCCAAGACCTGTCCGTTCGCCCCCGATGCCGAGCTTGCGCGCAACGCCCACTGGGTCCAGCCCGAACTGATCTGCGAAGTCGCGTTCGGCGAGTGGACCCGCAGCCACCGGATCCGGCATTCCGTATTCCACGGCTTGCGCACCGACAAGCCCGCCAAGGCCATCACCCGCGAAGAGCCGCAGCATGCGCCCCCGGTCGACAAGCCCCAGAAGATGGCGAAGCCGGCCAAGGCGGGGAACGCGGCCAGGCCGGAGGCTGCCGCCCTGCCCTCTTCGCTTCGGGTGAGCAATCCCGACCGCGTCATCGACGCGGAGTCGGGCACGACCAAGATCGGCCTGGTCCGCTACTACGCGCTGGTGGCGCCCCTGATGATGGAACACCTCAAGGGCCGGCCGGTGGCGCTGGTGCGAGCGCCTGCGGGAATCGGCGGCGAATTGTTTTTCCAGAAGCATTCCGAGCGCTACAAGATGCCCGGCATCGAGCAGCTGGACCCGTCGATCGACCCCGATCACCCGCGCCTGCTCGAAGTCGCCACAGCAGACGGGCTGCTCTCCGCGGCCCAGATGAATGTCATCGAGTTCCACACATGGAACGGGGTGAAGACGGCGATCGACAAACCCGATCGCATGACCTTCGATCTCGATCCGGGCGAAGGCGTGGGCTGGCCGCAGGTCCAGGAGGCCGCGCAGCTGGTACGCGCGTTCCTTGCCGAACTGGGGCTTCCGGCCTTCCTGAAAACCAGCGGCGGCAAGGGCCTGCATGTGGTGGTGCCCCTCAAGAAGCAGTTCGACTGGGACACTGTCAAGGATTTCTCGCAGGCGATCGTGCAGCATCTGTCGCGGACCCTTCCGCAACGCTTCGTGGCCAAGAGCGGAGGCGGCAACCGGATCGGCAAGATCTTCATCGACTACCTGCGCAACGGCTTCGGCGCGACCACGGTGTGTGCGTGGTCGGCGCGCTCCCGGCCGGGCCTGGGCATTTCGGTGCCGGTGCGCTGGGACGAGCTCGAAGGGCTCAAGGGCGGGTCGCACTGGGCGGTGGCGACGGTCCACACGCGGCTCGACCAGGGCAATGAGCCCTGGGACGACTATGAGGCCAACCGAAGCGCCCTGCCGGCGGCCATGAAGGCGCTGGGCTTCGAGCGGCGCTGAGGTGGGGAACGCAGCACCCATGCGGGAAAAATGGCCCTGCACCTTGTGGATCGTGCGGCACGGCCAGAGCGCGGGCAATGTGGCCCGCGATGCGGCCGAGGCCGCGGGCCTGCCGGTCATCGACATCGCCGAGCGCGACATCGATACCCCGCTCTCGGAGCTCGGGCGCAAGCAGGCACGCGCACTGGGCCAGTGGTTCGGCGAACTTCCTCCCGGGAAACGTCCGGACGTCGTGCTCTGCTCGCCGTACGTGCGGGCGCGCGAAACCACCCGGCTGCTGCTGGATAGTTCGGGCATCGCACCGGAAAGCGTGCGGGTGCGCGTGGACGAGCGCCTGCGCGAAAAGGAGTTCGGCATCCTGGACCGCCTGACACATTTCGGCATCCACCAGAAGTACCCCGAACTCGGCGAGCAGCGCTCGCATGTGGGCAAGTTCTATTTCCGCCCGCCCGGCGGCGAAAGCTGGTGCGACGTGATCCTGCGGCTGCGCAGCCTGCTCGAGATGGCGACGCGTGAGCACGGCACGCAGCGCGTGCTGGTGGTGGGCCACCAGGTCATCGTCAACTGCATGCGCTACCTCATCGAATGCATGGACGAGGAGCAGATACTCGCCATCGACAAGCTCGCGGACGTCCCCAACTGCGGCGTCACCTCGTATGAGTACGATCCCCAGCGCGATGCGCTGGTATCCGACCTCGTGAATTTCGTGGCGCCCCTGCGGCAAGCGGGCGCGCCCGTGACGGTCGAGGCCGACACGCCGGCTGCGCCCAAGCCCTGAACACATGCACAGCGAAACTTCCTGGACGCGCCTCGATGCACGGTTGCTGCGCTCCTGGCCCCTGCCCCAAGTCGCGCCGGACGCCGACAAGGAAGATCGGGGCCGCGTGCTCGTGATCGCCGGAAGCCGCGAGATTCCCGGCGCTGCGCTGCTGGCCGCGACCGCGGCGCTGCGTGCCGGCGCGGGCAAGCTGGTGATCGCCACGGCGCAGTCGGTGGCCGCGCAACTGGCGATCTCGATGCCGGAAGCCCGCGTGATTGCATTGCCCGAAACGCCCGCCGGTGCGTTCGCGCCCCAGGCCGTGGAGCTGCTCGAGCCGAGTGCGCAGCGCGCCCACGCCATCCTGATCGGCCCCGGGCTGATGGATGAAACCGGCAGCTTGGCCTTCCTGTCCAGGCTGCTGGCCGTGGCAGGCCGGGTGCCGGTCATCCTCGATGCACTGGCCATGGACGCCATCAAGACCGGCGCGCCCTGGGCCCAGCCGGTGCTGTTGACCCCGCATGCGGGCGAGATGGCGCATCTCACCGGCCTGAGCAAGGAAGCCATCCTGGCCGATCCCCGCACGGCCTGCGCCGAAGCCGCGCGCGAATGGAACGTGGTGGTGGCCCTTAAGGGGGCGGCGACGCTGATCGCCACGCCCGGCGGGCCCCGCTGGCACCATGAGGCCGGTCATCCCGGGCTTGCCACGTCGGGCTCGGGTGACGTGCTCGCCGGCCTGATTGCCGGCCTGGCGGCCCAGCAGGTGCCGCTGGAGCAGGCCTGCGCCTGGGGCGTGGTGCTGCATGCCTTGGCGGGCAGGGAACTGGCGCGGTCGCGGGGACCCGTCGGCTACCTGGCGCGCGAACTGCCCGCCGAGGTGCCCCGGCTGATCCGCAGGTTGCGCCCGTCGCGCGCGCTCAAGCCGTCGCCCAGGGAATAGCCAGCTCCACGCGGTTGCCGTCGCGCTTGAGTTCGACGTTCTCGGCCGCCGCCAGCGCCTCGACATCGGTCCATTCCAGGCGCCTGTAGCAGGCCTCGGGCGAAAATCCCTCGTCGCCCTGCGTCTGCCTCAGCGCCAGCGACATCAGCAGCGCCGCGGGGCTCGCCTGCGCCGAGAGCAGCAGCTCCGCCGGCGGAGCATTTTCGTCCGTGGCATGGATGATGCTCGCAGTGAGTACATTGCGCATCGCGCAGCGCCGGACTTCGCCGGCCAGGGCCGGCACCTCGTTGCGCAGTGTGTAGCCCCGGAACGTCAGGCTGGTCGCCAGGAGACTCAGGCACTCCCGGACACCTTCGGCTGCCGTGGCGAGCATCTCCTCTTCCGGGGCCAGCCAGGTGACCACGTCCAGGCAGGAATTGAGCGCCGCCCGCGCGAAGCCGTTGATCTTGCGCGCACTCTCGTTCACGCCGGCCAAGTCGGGCTCGGGCGCCTGCAGGCGCCGGCCCATCACCTCGTAGATCATGCCGATGGGCTGCAGGTTCACCACCAGATGGTGCCGCATGGACGGCGCCAGGCGCCGCAACAATGTGTAACTTGCCGCCTCCGCCCGGCTGTCCGCCACCGGCATGCTTACCGAGCGGGGGGCGGGGCGGGCGGCGGGCATCAGGCAAGGTTATTTCACGGCGCCGACGGTTGTCAACTTCCGGCTCGGGCTTCGCGTCGTGTCCTGGAAAACGCGCAAAACCTTGTTTGCATCCTGAATGGTCCAGTCAATCTTCGCTGCCCCACTCCACCTGCGCGCCCAGGCTGCGCACCCAGGCTGCGCAGGCTCCAGGGTGCCTGTGGCGTGATCGATCCGCACTTCGCTGCCGAGGCTGCGGAATATCTCGAGAATCTGGCGCACGTCGGTCGGTGATATCGGGCACGCCGTGCAAGCGCAGCGGCTCCCTGGTACCCTCACTCCACCGTCACGCTCTTGGCGAGATTGCGGGGCTTGTCCACATCGGTGCCCCTCGCGCAGGCCGTGTGGTAGGCCAGCAGCTGCAACGGGACGACGTGCAGCAAGGGGCTGAGCGGTCCGTAATGCTCGGGCATCCGGATCACGTGGATCCCTGCGTCGCTCTCGATGCGCGAGTCGGCATCGGCCAGCACATAGAGCACGCCGCCGCGGGCGCGGACCTCCTGCATGTTGCTCTTGAGCTTTTCGAGCAGCGCGTCGTTGGGCGCCACCGTCACCACCGGCATCTCGCTGGTGACCAGCGCCAGCGGCCCGTGCTTGAGCTCGCCGGCCGCGTACGCCTCGGCGTGGATGTAGGTGATTTCCTTGAGCTTGAGCGCGCCTTCCAGCGCAATGGGGTAGTGCAGCCCGCGGCCCAGGAACAAGGCGTTTTCCTTGCCGGCAAAATCCTCCGCCCAGCTGATCAATTGGGGCTCGAGCGCCAGCACCGCCGAAAGTGCGGCCGGCAGGTGGCGCATGGCTTTCAGGTGGGCCGCTTCCTGCGATTCGGTCAGGCGGCCCTTGGCCTGCGCCAGCGCCAGCGTCAGCAGGAACAGGCCCGCCAGCTGCGTGGTGAACGCCTTGGTGGAAGCGACGCCGATTTCCACGCCCGCGCGCGTGATGTAGGCCAGCTTGCATTCGCGCACCATCGCGGAGGTCGAGACGTTGCACACCGTGAGCGTGTGGGTCATCCCCAGTCCCTGGGCGTGGCGCAGGGCCGCCAGGGTGTCGGCCGTTTCCCCCGATTGGCTGATCGTCACGACCAGCGTGGCGGGATGGGGCACCGTGTCGCGGTAGCGGTACTCGCTCGCGATCTCCACCTGGGTGGGGATCTTGGCGATGCCTTCGAGCCAGTACTTGGCGGTGCAGCCGCTGTAGTAGCTGGTGCCGCAAGCCAGGATCAGCACCGAATCGATTTCCTTGAAGACGCGGTGCGCGCCATCGCCGAACAGCTCGGGCACGATACCCTGCACGCCTTCGAGGGTGTCGGCCACGGCGCGGGGCTGCTCGAAGATCTCCTTTTGCATGTAGTGGCGGTAGGGTCCCAGTTCGGCCGCCCCGCTGTGTGCCTGGACGGTCTTGACGGCGCGGACCGCGGGCTTGTGGGCCTTGTCGACCACCCAGTATTTGCCCAACTGCATGTCGACCACGTCGCCCTCTTCGAGGTAGACGATCTGGTCGGTCACACCCGCGAGCGCCATGGCGTCGCTGGCCAGGAAATTTTCGCCGCCGTCCTTGCCGACGCCCAGGATCAGCGGCGAGCCCGCGCGCGCCCCGATCACGCGATGCGGTTCGTCCTTGCAGAAAACCGCGATCGCATAGGCGCCATGCAGCTGTGCCACGCCCGCCTTCACGGCCTCGAACACATCGCCTTCGTACAGGCTGTCGATCAGGTGGCAGATCACCTCGGTGTCGGTCTGGCTGCTGAACTCGTAACCCTTGGCCTTGAGCGATGAGCGCAGCTCATCATGGTTCTCGATGATGCCGTTGTGGACCAGTGCGATGCGGCCCGGCTTGCTGCTCGCGCCCTTGCCGGGCCCATGGCTGAAGTGGGGGTGCGCATTGTGGACCGCCGGCGCGCCGTGCGTGGCCCAGCGCGTATGCGCGATGCCGGTCGTGCCCTGGAGGTTCTCCTCGTCGACCTGGGCCAACAGCTTGGCCACCCGGTTGGTGCTGCGGGCTCTCTTCAGGCCCTCCGCATGGACTGCCACGCCGCAGGAGTCATAGCCGCGGTATTCGAGGCGCTGCAGTCCCTGGACCAGGATGGGAACGATATTGCGGGTAGAAACGGCGCCGACGATGCCACACATGAGGAGCTCCTTGCTTGAGTTCGTCGACTGTAGGAGCACGATTATGAAATATGCAATCTTCTTTTGTCTATTCTAGAAATTAACTTTCATTGATTGAAAATATTGAAATATAATTTCTTTATGGCTGAGTCTACACAATTATTGGTCCTGGACTCACTTGACCTTTCTTTGCTCGATCAACTCCAAGCCGACGCTTCGCTCAGCAATCTGGATCTGGCCAAGCGCGTCCATGTCTCCCCGCCGACCTGCCTGCGGCGCGTCAAGCGGCTGCGCGATGCGGGTTTGATCGAACGCCAGATCGCCATCCTGAATACGGAGCGGCTGGCATCCCTGCTCGGGCATGGCTTGCAGGCGGTGGTGGAAATCACCCTCGAGCGCCAGGGCCAGGAAGAGCAGCAAGCCTTCGAGTCACGGGTAGCCGCCGATGACGCCGTGGAGCAGTGCTACCGGGTGTCGCCCGGCCCGGATTTCGTCCTGGTCGTTCATGCCCGCGACATGCCGGGCTACCTGGCGCTGGCCCAGCGCCTGTTCACCGGCGATGCCAACGTCCGGAACGTGAAGGCCTTCTTTTGCGTGCGCCGGGCGAAATTCGAGCCCAAGCTGCCCCTGGGGCCAGTGCGGTAGTCGCGCAGGCGTTGAGGCCACGGTCACGTTGGCGGACAAAAGCACAAGGAACTGCGCCTTGGCATTGCGCGACCCGGCGTCGTCGCTACTTGGGGGCCTTCTTCGGCCGCTGCCAGCTGGAGATCGTGGCCTGTTTGCCGCGTGCCACCGACAGCACGCCGGGCGGGGTGCTTTTGGTAATGGTCGAGCCCCCGCCAACCGTGCCGCCGCGGCCGACGGTCACGGGCGCCACCAGCACGCAGTTGCTGCCGATGTGCACATCGTCCTCGATCACCGTGCGGTGCTTGTTCGCGCCGTCGTAGTTGGCGGTGATGGAGCCCGCGCCGTAATTGACGCGCTCGCCCACCGTGGCGTCGCCCAGGTACGCCAGGTGGTTGGCCTTGGCGCCGCGGGCGAGGATCGAGTTTTTCACCTCGACGAAGTTGCCGATGTGCACTTCGGGCCCGAGCTCGGCGCCGGGCCGAAGCCGCGCAAAGGGCCCCACCAGGGCGCCGTTGCCCACCCGCACGCCGGCTCGCTCGCCGTCGATATGGGTGAATGGATGGATCACCGCGCCGGCTCCTATGCCGGCATTGGCGATGACGCAATGCGCGCCGATCCTCGCGCCTTCACCCAGCGACACATCGCCCTCGAACACGCAATTGACGTCGATCTCCACATCCTGCCCGCATTCGAGCCGGCCTCGCAGGTCGAATCGGGCCGGATCGGCCAGCCGCACGCCCGCTTCCATCAGGCCCTGGGCCTGGCGCAGCTGGAATGCGCGCTCCAGCTGCGCGAGCTGAACCGGGCTGTTGACGCCGTCCACCTCCACCTGGTCGGGCGCCTTGACGGCGGCGACCTCGGCCCCGTCCTGCACAGCCAGGCCGACGATATCGGTCAGGTAGTACTCGCCCTGCGCATTGGTGTTGGTCAAGCCCGCGAGCCATCGTTTGAGCTGGGCATTTGGCACGGCCATGAAGCCGGTGTAGACCTCGCGAATGCGCCGCTGCTCCTCGCTGGCGTCCTTGTGTTCCACGATCGCCCGCACCGTGTCACCGTCGCGAAGCACGCGCCCGTACCCGGTGGGATCGGCCATGTCGATCGTCAGCAGCGCCAGGCGCCGGCCCGCGCTTTGCTCCACGAGTCTTTGCAGTGTCATCGCGCCGATCAGGGGCACGTCACCATTGAGGATCAGCGTGGTGCCGTCGTCCGGCAATGCCGGCGCGGCCTGCTGCACGGCGTGGCCGGTTCCGAGCTGGGGCTCCTGGCGCACGAAAACCATGTCGGGGCCGCCGGCAGCCCATGCCTTGACCGCCTCCTCTACCTGCTGCGCCCCGTTCCCGGTGATCACGACAACCCGCCGCACCTGCAGCAATGACACACTGTCGATCACATGCTGCAACAATGGGCGGCCGGCCAACCGGTGCAACACCTTGGGCAAACGGCTCTTCATCCGGGTGCCCTTGCCCGCCGCCATGATCACCACATCGATTCCTGTCATGCACTTTCCTTGCTTATCGACGACCACCGCGTCCAGAGTTGCCCGGATTATCGGCCTGCTGGCGCTCACCGCCGTGCTGGCGGCCTGCAACGCCATCAAACTGGGATACAACAACCTCGACGAGGTCGCCTATTGGTGGCTGGACGGCTATGTCGACTTTACCGATGAACAGGCGACGCTGGTGCGCCAGGACATCGCCCGGATCCACCTCTGGCACCGCACCCACGAACTCCCGCGAGTGGGGGCGTTGCTGCGCGAGCTCGAGGAACTGGCGCCCAACGACATCAGCACGCCCCGGGCCTGCGCCTTCGTTCCGGCTCTGCGCGAACGGCTGCAAGCCGTGGCCGACCAGGCCGAGCCCGCCGTGGTGACGCTGGCGATGGGGCTGGGCCCGCAGTTGCAACACCTGGAACGCAAGTACGAAAAGAACAATGCCGACTACCGCAAGGAGTGGGTCAAGCTGTCGCCCGCCGAACAAGCCGACAAGCGCGTGCGCAAATTCCTGGAGCGCGGCGAAATGATCTACGGTGCGCTCGACGAGCCGCAGCGAATTGCGCTGCGCCGCCAGGTCGAGCAATCGGTCTTCGATCCGCGGCGCATTCTGGCGGAGCGCCAGCGCCGCCAGCAGGACGCGCTGCAAACGTTGCGCAAGCTCACCGGCCAGCCAGTGCCTTTCAGCGAGGCCCGGCGCCTGCTGCGCGATTACCTTGCGCGGGCTCAGGAGTCGCCCGACGCCGCTTACCGCGGCTACCAGGAGAAGCTGGTGGAGGAAAGCTGCCGCAGCTTCGCGGCGCTGCACAACAGCACAACGGCGTCCCAGCGCGCTGCCGCAGTGCGGCAGCTACGGGCTTACCAGCGCGACTTTGCCGAGCTGGCCGCGCGGCGGTGAGTCTCCACGCCGCGTCCAGCGCTCAGTGCTCGCCCTTGGAATGCGAGCGCCCTTCCTTTTCCGCCTCGTCGAGCTCACGGGCATCCTGCTCGGACCGGGGCTTGGCCGCTTCGGCATCGGCCTCGACGTCGGCCTTTTTCAGGTACTCCTCGGTTCTTTGCTGATAGTCGCGGCTGCCTTCATAACTGCCCTCGCCCATTTGCTGCTCTTTCTGCGCTGTGGGCTTGGGCTGCAAATCGTTCGAGCCGGACTGCTGCTGTTGTAGATCGCTCGGGCGCTCCGGCTGCTGCTGCAGGATACGCGGCGTGGGTGTGGAAGGCATGTAAGTTACTCCTGTGAGGCTGGTGCATCGCGACCACGCGATGCACCAGCTTAGGAGGCCATGCCCAGCAGTCGTGTCATCCTTTGCGACGCGGGGGACGTCAGCACTGGCCTACAGGCGCTCACACCTGCAGCGCAGCCCACATTTCCTTGTCGCGCTCGGCAGTCCAGATACGCGGGTTCTTGATGCCGCGCGCTTCGTCGTAGGCACGGCTCACATCGAACGGCAGGCAATGCTCGTAGATGAAGACATGGCCGAAGATCGGATCCATCCGCTTGCGGGTGTGGGCCATGGCCGCCTTCAAATCCATGTTGGCGGCCGCCGCCTCGCGGGCCGAGGTGTACAGCGCCTCGACCCAGCGCTGGGTGTAATCGAGGGCCTTGTTGACTTCGGCCGCGCCTTTCATGGCTTCGCCCCGGCCCGGAACGATGGCCTCGGCCCGCAATGCGCGCAGCGCCTCCAGCGTTGCCGGCCATTCCTCGAGATGCGCGTCGCCGGTATACACACCGGCTTCGTATTCGACCAGGTCGCCCGAGAACAGGACTTTTTCTTCTTCGACCCAGGCGATCGTGTCGCCGCGCGTATGCCCGGGGCCTGGATGCCAGATCTGCACCATCACGCCGCCCAGGTCCACCGTCAGCTTGCCCGGAACCTCGCCTTTGACCGGGTTGCCGCCCCCGATCACCAGGGTCGGCCAGGTCAGCCCGGGGACGCTTTCGGCATTGCGAAACAGCCGGGGAAAACGCTCCATCTCCGACTGCATGTCTTCCTTGCCCCGCTCGACGATCAGGTCCAGCGTGCCCTGGCTGGCAATGATCTCCGTCGCGCCTTCGGCCGCGTAGGCACTGGCGCCGAGCACGCGCACCGCATGGTAGTGGGTCAGCAGCACGTACTTGATCGGCTTTTTGCTTACCTCGCGAATGCGCGCGATCAGGTCCTGGGCCATCGCCGGCGTGGCGGTCGCGTCGCTGACCATGATGAATTTGTCGCCGATGATGACGCCGGAATTGGGGTCCCCCTCGGCGGTGTAGGCCCAGCAATGCGCGCTCAGCTGTTCGAAGGTGATCTTCTTGTCGGCCATGTCGGCCTGGCTGGCAAAGGCTTTGGACATCTCGTCTCCTGGAGCGGCTCGCGCCGCGCAAAACGAGATTTTACCTAACCGTAATCAATTACGCATTGTTGAATTTGGCCGGTCCGGTGGCGCGAGCCATTCGGCCGCCCGGTCAGCCACTTCGTCCAGCGGCAGGCAGGCGTCGACCACCAGGACACCCGGCTCCGCGGCGGGGTCTTCCAGGGCCTGGAACTGGCTGGTCACCAGGCTGGGCGGATAGAAATGCCCATCGCGCGCCGCCACCCGCTCGAGGGCCCGCTCGGGCGACAGCGCCAGGTGCAGGAAGCGCAAGCCCGGCGCCGCGTCCCGCAGGCTCTCGCGATAGCTTTGCTTGAGGGCAGAACATGTCAGCACCGCGCCATCCGCGTGCATACCGAGCTCCCGGGCCAGGCGCTGCAACCAGCCTGTGCGGTCCTGGTCGGTCAACGGCAAGCCCTGGCGCATCTTTTCGATGTTTGCAGCGGGATGGAAATCGTCGCCTTCCACCAGGGGCAGGCCCAGGCCCTTGGCCAGCCGGTGCCCAACCGCCGACTTGCCGCAACCTGCCACGCCCATGACGACCACGTGCACCGCAGTCATGTTGCCAGGCCCTGTTCGAGCACCGCGATCACCTGGTCGGCGAATGCCGCGTAGCTCATGGCCCCGCCCGGGCGCAACCAGGTGAAAGTCCAGTTGATCATGCCGAACAGCATCATGGCCACCGGCGTCTGATTGGCCGCGACCACACGCACCGGGTAGGCGCGCCGCAGAAAACGCGTGACCGCCGAGACGACGTCGCGCTGGCGGTCGAGGATCAGGTCGCGCTGAGCCTGCCCCAGGAACTTGGTGTCGTGCAACAGCGCCGCATGCCGCGTCGCCGAGTTCTCGTATTCCTCCAGGAAGCTGCGCACCAGTTCATGCAACGCCGCGCGATCATCCAGGTTGCGCCTTTGGGCGGTGGCCTCGACCTGGCCGATGACGGCAAGGAGCCGCTGGGTATAGCGGTCCAGCAGGTCGAACAGGATCGCTTCCTTGCTTTCGTAATAGTGGTAAAGCCTGGCTTTGGAGGTGCCGCCCGCCGCCGCGATGTCGTTCATGCTGGCGGCCGCGTAGCTGCGATCGGCAAAGCATTGGGCCGCTATATCCAGGATTTCATCGCGCTTGATTTCGTGTTGAGATGACTTGGGCCGGGCCATTCCCCGGATTATGGCGGGGCGCAGTCGGCCAGGCCCTCGCGGCAGCGCCCGGTAATCAAGTCACCGGCCAGCCCCGCCAGGCCGGATGCCAGCCGCGCAGCGGCTGCGGCCGCCAAGCCCAGCGCCAGGCGCAAGTCCGACAAGGGCAGAAGCACCCGCGCCGTCCTCAGCGCGTCCAGGCCGGTGCGCACGGGCAGTGGATCCCAGCTGAAATAAGCGGACGATTGCCCGTCCCAGGGCTCGACCACCACCCGCTCGCCGGCGCGCAGCCGCAAGTGGCCACCGGCGCCGATCACGTGATCGCCGAGATCGTTGGCGGGCCCACCGTGCGGCCCGTCGTAAGTAACCCACATCTGACCGTGGGCGACACGAAGAAGCCCCGGCTCGCGAGGCTGCAGGGTGAGCGCCCGTCCTGCCACCAGCCGCCATGTGCCGGGCAGGGCCCGCGCCGGCAGGGATTGTTGCGTTTGCGGGAGCATTTGCGGGGCCATATTTTTCTCCAGTTGAGCGATTCCGGCATTGAATGATCGGCGCTCCACGCTTGGCAGTCCAATGAAATCCCGGTACGCTATTGATTCCATATAAGCATCAATGTACCCATGCAGCACTCCCAGACGCACTTGCGCTCCAGACCCGTCTCGGCCGGCCACATGCGGGCCTTCGAAGCCGTGGCCCGGCACCTGAACTTCCGCGCCGCTTCAGAAGAAATGGCGCTGACGCAATCGGCGGTCAGCCGCCAGATCCAGGCCCTGGAAGCGGAAGTGGGGGTGAGCCTGTTCCTGCGCCATACACGGGCCGTGGAGCTGACCAGTGCCGGCGCCCACCTGCTGCTGGCGGTCACCCATGCCCTGCCCCGGATCGACAGCGCGATACGCCAGATCCGGCAGACGGCGGGCCGCCGGGCGGTGGCCCTCACCACCTTCGCCTCTTTCGCCTCGATGTGGCTGATACCGCGCCTGGAGCAGTTCCAGCGGGACAACCCGGAAATCGACATTCGCATCGATGCATCCGACATGACCCAGGACCTCGAGACGTCGGACGTCGACCTGGCGCTGCGGTACGGCCCGACGGCGACGATGCCGGCGCATGCCATCCGGCTTTTCGGCGAGCAGCTGACGCCCGTCGCGAGCCCCTGGCTCCTCAAGGGCGGCGCCCCATTGAAAAAGCCTGCCGACCTGACCCAGTTCACCCTGATCGAAGCGGGCGACGCGCATCAGTCCCACCTGGAGTGGCTGACCTGGCGGCGCTGGTTCGACGAGCATGGCCTTGCCAAGCTGCAGCCCAAGCGCTGGCTGTATTTCAACTATGCCTACCAGATGGTGCAGGCCGCCCTGACGGGTCAAGGCATCGTGCTGGCCCGTCTGCCGATGGTGGCGGAAAGCCTGGCCAACGGCGATCTGGTCGAGCCCCTGCCCGGTCAGCGGATGGATTCTCCAATGGCGTATTGGCTGGTCGTGGGTCCGCGCAGCGGCCAACGGACCGAGATCAAGGCCTTCTGCGACTGGCTGATGGCGCAGAGCAAGGCCACGCGCCAGACCATCGGCGAGGTGCCCGACCCGGACACGGCCGACAACCTCGACTGAGTGCAGCCCGCTTCAAGATTGCGGCCCAGTCCTACGGACGGGTTGCTGCCGATGAGTCGAAGATGGCGTCTTTCGGCGATTTCTCATGACCCACACCAGCGTGAATCCGGCGAATCTCCAGCGCGACGACCTGCAGCCGGCCCCGATCGGGGCCGAGTGGGTCATTCACGGCCAGCCGCAGGCCCGTGCCGTCGAAGTGGCCCGCAGCCCCGACGGGACTTGCCTGGCCGCCCATTGGGATTGCACCGCGGGCACGTTCTATTGGTATTTCAACGTGGAAGAAACCATTCACATCCTCGAAGGCGAGGTGCTGGTGCGCGACGACAAGGGCCGCGAGGCGCGCCTGGGGCCGGGCGACGTGGCCGTCATGCCGGCCAACAAATGGATGGTCTGGCAAGTCGATGAGTACGTGCGCAAGCTGGCGATTTGCCGCTCTCCGCTGCCGTGGCCCTTCGGCGGCGTCTTTCGCAGGCTGCAGGACTTGCGCAACCGGTTCAACGTCAGGCGCCGGCCTGCGATCGCGCCGGCCACCTAGCCGGCGCCGCCGGGGCGAACCTCATGAGATGGGCCACACCACCCCGTTGTCATTGAGGATGGCATCCAGCGGCACATCATGCGGTTCGGGCTCGAGCTCCTCCAGGAAAGCGTTGGTGAAGCCCAGGCCGACCGTGTAGGGCTTGGGCTGGAGCTCCGCCAGCGTGCGGTCGTAGAAGCCGCCGCCGTAACCCAGCCGGAATCCGCCCGGCCCATAACCGACGCAGGGCACAAACAGCAAGGTGGGCACGATGACCTGCGTGTCCTTGGGCTTGGGGATGCCGTAAGCATCCTCCTCCATGGGGCAGCCCGGGAACCAGGCGTGGAACTTCAGCGTCTTATGCAGCTTGTCGACGACCGGCAACCCGATGCGGCGCGGCTGCGGCTCCTCCAGCAACTCGCCGTCCTCCTTCCAGCGATGAAGTGCCGGCAGGGGATCGAATTCCCCCTTGATCGGCCAGTAGGCGCCAATCACGATGTCCGGGCGGTTGACCAGCCAGATGCGCATGACCCGCTGGAGCAGATCGGAGCGTTGCGGCCGGTCGGGCATGTTCAGGCGCTGTTCGACAAGCTGCTTGCGCAAAGCCCTTTTTTCTTGTGACTTGTCCATAATCCCCCGATGAAGTTGTTAAGAATTCTGACACTGATCTCGGTCACCGCGGCGTGCCAGGCACAGACACCCCCCCGGGACGACCTGATCCTCGAGATGCACCAGGCGTTCCGGCAGGGAAACCGGCCCAGATTGGCACAACTGCTGCCCGCGGTGCGTGGCCACGCCCTGGAGCCCTGGGCCGCCTACTGGGAGATGAAAGTCCGCCTGGATACGGCCACTGCGCAGGAGGTGCAGGACTTTTTCTCGCGCTACCCAGGCACTTACCAGGAAGACCGCCTGCGCAACGACTGGCTCTTGCTGCTGGGGCAGCGGCGCGACTGGACCAATTTCGCTGCCGAATACCCCAAATACCGGATGAACGACGACCGGGAGGTGCGCTGCTACGCACTCCTGGTCAGCCACGTGCGCGACGGCGCGGCGGCGCCGCCCGGCCTGGCCGACGAAGTGCGGCGCAATTGGCTGGGCCAGCGCGAGGCCGACGACGGCTGCACCCTGGCGGCCTCACGCCTGATCGCCGACGGCCAGGGGCCGCGGCGCCTGACGGTCAACGATGCCTGGCGCAAGGCCCGGCTCGCGCTGGAAGCCAACCGGCCGCGCGCCGTGGCCGCGGCGGTGGAAATGGCCGCGCCGGACGCGGTACCCCTGCTCGCGGAACTCAACGCCAGTCCTGCCAGGTTCCTGGTCAGCCGCGTCACGGTGGCGTCCAAGATGCGCAAGGAGATGATCACCCTGGCGCTGATCAAGCTGGCCGCCAGCGACGCCGAAAACGCCGCCAGCCAGCTCGAGAGCAAATGGGGGCCCCAGCTGTCGCCCGAGGAGCGCAACTGGGCATGGGGCGTGATCGGCAAGCAGGCGGCCCAGCGCCTGGGCAACGACGCCCTGTCGCACTATGCCAAGGTCAGCCGCGACGCGGACCTCACCGACGACATGCTGGCGTGGAAGGCGCGGGCTGCGCTGCGCCTGGCGCAGTGGCCCACCGTGCTCCAGGCCGTCAATGCCATGAGCGAGGAGGCGGCCGCCGAACCCACCTGGGTGTACTGGAAGTCGCGGGCATTGCTGGCGCAGGGCGGAGATGACCGGCGCGCCGAGGCGCAGCGGCTGCTCGGTTCCATCGCGTCCGTGCGCGGCTTCTATGAGCAGCTGGCCCTCGAAGAGCTGGGCCACAAGATCACGGTCCCGGCACACCCCGCCGCGTTGACGCCGCAGGAAAAAGAAGCCGCGCTGCAAAACGCCGGGCTGGCCCGCGCGCTGCAGGCGATCGGGCTGGGCATCCGTGCGGAAGGGGTGCGCGAATGGAACTATTCGACCAACCTGATACGCCCGGGCGGCATGACCGACCGGGAGCTTCTTGCCGCCGCGCAGCTCGCCTGCGACCGCGAGATCTGGGATCGCTGCATCAACACGAGCGAGCGAACCCGCGGCGAATTCGACTTCGACCAGCGCTTTCCCATGCCCTTTCGCGAGTCGGTCGTGCGGCGCAGCCGCGAGATCGCCCTGGATCCTGCCTACGTCTACGGCCTGATCCGCCAGGAAAGCCGCTTCATCATGGACGCCAGGTCCCACGTGGGCGCTTCGGGGCTGATGCAGGTGATGCCGGCCACGGCACGGTGGACCGCACGCAGGATCGGGATGGCCAACTTCTCGATCGAGCAGCTGAACGACCGCGACACCAACATCGCCATCGGCACCGGGTACTTGAAGCTGGTGCTGGACGACCTCGACGGCTCCATGCCGCTGGCCGCTGCCGCGTACAACGCCGGCCCGGGGCGCCCGCGCAGCTGGCGCAACGGCCCCGTAATGGAAGCCGCCGCCTGGGCCGAGAACGTGCCGTTCAACGAAACCCGCGACTACGTCAAGAAGGTGTTGTCCAACACCACCACCTATGCGGCCATCCTGACCGGGCAGCCCCAGTCGCTAAAGGCCCGGCTTGGCACGGTGGGCCCGCGCGATGCGAGCCGGCCCGAACCCAACCGCGAATTGCCCTGATATCCATGAACAGCTGGGACCGGGTTCGCATCAATGCGGGCTCGTTTTTGCATCAATCGCCGTTCGGTGCGCGGGTAGCATCGCGGAACTTCTGAGGAGAACCCGCGAATGCTCAAGCTTTATATCGGCAACAAGAATTATTCGTCCTGGTCCATGCGCCCATGGGTGCTGCTCAGGCAAGCCGGCATCCCCTTCGAAGAGACCAAACTGTGTTTCGACTCGTTCGATGCCGATTCGGGCTTCAAGCAGGCCATCAAGGCCGTCAGCCCCACGGAAAAAGCGCCGGTACTGCTGGACGACGGCTTCGCCGTCTGGGACAGCCTCGCAATCGCCGAGTATCTCGCCGAGAAATTTCCCGACAAGCAGGTCTGGCCCAGGGATGTACGCGCGCGCGCCCGCGCCCGCAGCATCTGCGCCGAGATGCATTCGGGTTTCGGCTCCCTGCGCAGCCACTGCCCCATGAACATCGAAGCCGCGCTTCCCCAGGTCGGCGCCCTCGCCTGGCGCGACAAGCCGGGTGTGAGAGAGGACGTTCAGCGTCTCGTTGCCATGTGGACCGAGCTGCTCGATGCGTACAAGGGCCCGATGCTTTTCGGCGACTTCAGCAATGCGGACGCGTACTTCGCGCCAGTGTGCATTCGCTTGAAAAATTATGCCCTGCCGGTGCCGGGCCACATCACGGACTACATGCGCCGTGTTTGTGCGCTCCCGGGCGTCAAGGCCTGGATCGACGACGGGCTGGCCGAGAAGGACTTCCGCGAGTTGGAGGAGCCCCACCGGATTTCGCGATGAATGCGCAGCCCGAGACGGGACGCCCCAGGCATTGGGGCGCCGTGCTGACTGCGATGGTCACTCCCTTCGACAAGGAAGGGCGGCTGGACCTGGACGCCGCGCGGCGGCTGGCGCGCTGGTTGGCCGCGCGCGGCAACGACGGGCTGGTGCTTGCGGCCACGACGGGAGAAGCCTCGAGCTTGACGGACGATGAGCGTTGCGACCTCATCCGCGCGGTTTCCGAGGCCGTGACGATCCCCGTCATCGCGGGAACCGGCAGCAATGACACGATGCACAGCGTCACCCTGACCCGGAAAGCACGTGGCCTCGGTGCCGCCGGCGTGCTGCTGGTCGCGCCCTATTACAACCGGCCGCCGCAGTCGGGCATCGAAGCGCACTTCCGTGCCGCGGCAGAGGCCGCCGACCTGCCGGTGATGATCTACGACGTGCCCATGCGCACGGGCAAGCGGGTCAGCCAGGAGGTCCTGCTGCGATTGTTCCGTGAAGTGGACAACATCGTGGCCTTCAAGGACGCCACGGGCGATCCGCCCGCAGCCGCCGCCCTGGCCGCCCGGGCCGGACGGCATTTCGACCTTTATTCCGGCGACGACTCCTGTACGCTGCCCTTACTGGCGGTGGGCGCCGTTGGCCTGGTGGGCACCAGCACCCATTGGACGGCCCCGCTGTTCCAGCAAATGTTCGCCGCCTTCGGCGAAGGCAATGTGGCGAAAGCGCGCGCCATCAACGCCCGGCTGCAGGATTCATTCGACTTCATCAACAGCGAGGCCTCGGTTTTCTCGATGTCGATCAAGGCTATGCTGAGCACCCTCGGCCAGGAGGTCGGCGAATGCCGTCTCCCCCTGCCGCCGGCGCCGGCCGAAATGGAGCAGCGTGCACGCGGGGTCTGGACGCGGCTGGCCGGATAGGAGCCGGCCTGCGCGCCGGGCCGTAAACTGGCGGCATGCAAACATACCTGGTCGGCGGCGCCGTGCGGGATGCCCTGCTGGGCTTGCCCGTGAACGACCGCGACTGGGTCGTTGTCGGCGCCACGCCCCGGCAGATGGTTGCCTCCGGCTACCTGCCCGTCGGCAAGGACTTCCCGGTATTCCTCCACCCCGAAAGCCGGGAGGAGTACGCGCTGGCGCGCACCGAGCGCAAGACGGCGCGCGGCTATCACGGCTTTGCCTTCCATGCCGAGCCCGATGTCACCCTCGAGGAGGACCTGGCGCGGCGCGACCTGACCGTCAATGCGATGGCCCAGGATGGCGAAGGCCGGCTGATCGACCCGTTCGGCGGCAGGGACGACCTCGAGCGCCGGGTGCTGCGCCATGTGACGGATGCCTTTCGCGAGGACCCGGTGCGCATCCTGAGGGTGGCGCGCTTCGCGGCGCGATTCGCCGGCTTCGGCCTGGCCCCCGAAACCATGGACCTGATGCGCGACATGGTGCGAGCCGGCGAAGCCGATGCGCTGGTCGCCGAGCGGGTCTGGCAGGAGCTCGCGCGCGGCCTCATGGAAGCCAGGCCCTCGCGCATGTTCGAGATACTGCGCGAATGCGGCGCCTTGCAGCGGCTGCTGCCGGAGGTCGACCGGCTCTGGGGCGTGCCCCAGCGGGCCGAGTACCACCCCGAAGTCGATACCGGCGTGCACCTGATGATGGTGCTGGACATGAGTGCGCGCTTGCGCTGCCCCTTGCCCGTGCGCTTCGCCTGCCTCACGCATGACCTGGGAAAGGGCACGACACCGGCCGACATCCTGCCCAAGCACATCGGCCACGAAGAGCGCAGTGCCAAGCTGCTGCGCAAGGTCTGCAACCGGCTTCGCATCCCCACCGAATGCCGCGAACTGGCCGACGTGGTGGCGCGCGAGCACGGCAACATCCACCGCAGCGCCGATTTCGGCGCCGCGGCGTCGGTGCGCCTGCTCGAGCGCTGCGATGCCTTTCGCAAGCCCCTGCGCTTCGACCAGGTCCTGCTGGCCTGCGAATGCGATGCCCGCGGCCGGCTGGGCCTGGAGGAAAAGCCCTATCCCCAGCGGCCACGGCTGCTGGCGGCACTGGCCGCCGCGCAGGCTGTTCCCACTCACGCGATCGCGGCCCGGGCGCAGGAGGCGGGCCTGGACGGGCCCCGCATCGGCGAAATGATCCACAAGGCGCGCATGCAGGCCGTGGCCGAACTCGAGCTCTAGCCAGGCCCGCGCGCGCGACCGGATAACGGCTCGCCCCGGCCCCAGGCCGCGCCCACAAGCAGGCATGCGCCTGCCGCGGGCTTTGCGAATTTGCAGGACAGGAACTAGCTCACCAGCGCCAGCGCGGCATAGTCGCCCACGCGGTCAGCGAGCCCCGCGCCCACGAGTTCGCAGCCTGCAGTGAGCGCCGGGAACCGGCCCGATACGTGGCCCGACAGGCGCGGGAGCAGGTAGTCGCGGTTGTTCCAGAACACGCTGCCGCCCAGGCTGATGCGTTGCAGATCGAGCGTGGTGACGAGGTTGTAGAGCACCCGGCCCATCACCCGGCAAAGCTCGTCCACGGTGCCCTGGGCGCCGGGATCGCCCCCTTTGGCCCGGGCCAGCAGCGTCGCGGCATCGGCGCCGAAACGCCGCGCGACGGCGTTGCCCGCCACCAGTGCCTCGACGTCGCCGACATTGCCGCAGCCACAAAGCGCTTCGCTGTCGTCGTCCGAGACGAACATGTGGCCCGCGTGGCCGGCATTTCCGTTCTTGCCGCGCAAGATGCGCCCGTCCACGCACAGGCCCACGCCCACGCCGGTGCTCCAGGTCACATAGGCGCAATGGTCGAACCCCTGCAGCGCGCCCCACCGGCGCTCGGCCTCCAGGGCGGCGACACAATCGTTCTCCACGCGCACATGCGAAAAACGCGTGCGTAGCGGGCCTTCCAGCAATGCGGTGTCCCAGTCATTGGGAAGGCCGCGCGCCGGGCCGGCCATACCACCGCAAATATTGGGCGCCACCACCTCGACCAGGCCGTCGCGGATGGCGAACGGGCCGCACGATGACACGCCCACGCGCTGCACGGCTTGCGGCGGCAAGCGCAGCTGCGCGCAGGCTTCGTCCACCATGCGCATGACTTGCAGGGCCAGTGCGTCGTTCACGCCGGTCTTGGCCGTCGGTTCGCTGCGCCGCGCCACCAGTTCGAGCCCGGAACCGCTGTTCAGGCTCACGGCGACCTTCGTCCCGCCAATATCGACGCAGGCTTTCATACCAGTTTGGAAATAGCGCCTGCCAGCAAGCTCAACAGGATGGTGGTGGTGAGGGGAATGAACCAGTCGCGCCCGAAAAGCTTGAAGCGCAGATCACCCGGCAGTTTGCCGAACCCCATGCGCTGCAGCAGGGGGCTGAACCAGTTGATGAGCATCAGGGCCAGGAAGATGACGATGATCCAGCGGAGCATGCCGCCAGTGTACGCAGTACCGCCACCGCTCAAACGGGCGGCATGAGTAACTAGAGCCGCTCGGTCCGATCCCCCTGGGAAAACCCCTGGGCGTCCCAGAAAGGGCCCGCATGGAATGCAATCACCTTGAACAGCTCGCCCATCTCGTGCTCGGCCAGCAACCTTTGTCCCGCGATCCGTTGATCCATCGGTGCGTTGGCCAGCAGCGCAGCCAGGCCGCAATTGATCAGGAAGCGCCCCTGGCTGGTGTAGCCCAGGACGCTCAGGCCCGACTCCTGCGCTGCCAGGGCCAGGCCAGTGAAGTTCACGTGCGCGGTGATGTCCTTGACGCCGGGATCGGCCAGCGGGTCGGCGTCCGCCAGGTGGCCGCGGTGGCACATCAAGGTGCCCATGTGCCGCTGGGGGTGGTAGTACTCGCGCTCGGGAAAACCGTAATCCAGGAAGATGGCCGCGCCTCGCTCCAGGCGGTCCGCGAGCGTGCGCACGAACGCTTCGGCCTGCGGATGGATCTCGGTGAGGTAATCATGGCTGCCCTCGATGTCCAGGGGCGGGCGCAGATCCGTTGCCCGGTCGACCCACTGCAGCCCCGGCCCCACGCCGCGCTCGTGCCAGATGCCGCGGGTGCGAACCAGCAGCTTGACCGGCATGGCATCCAGCACCTCGTTGCCCACGACCACCCCCCGCAGCCGCGGCGGCAATTCGCTGACCCACCGCACCTTGCGCGCGAAACCGCCAAGCACTTCCCGCTGGCGCTCGCGCAGGGTAGCGGAGAGGTCGACGATGGTGTAGGTCCTGACCGATGCGTCCAGGGCACCGAGCAATTGAAGGGCGAGCGCGCCCGAGCCGGCGCCGAACTCCCAGACCTCGTCGGTCTGCGTGGCCTGCAGCGCATCGGCAACCTGCGCCGCCAGCGCCTGCCCGAACAGCGGCGTCATCTCCGGCGCGGTCACGAAATCGCTTCCCGACGAAGGCATCCGGCCGAATTTGCGCGAGTGGTTGGCGTAATAGCCCAAACCCGGGGCGTAAAGCGCCAGCGCCATGAAACGGTCGAAGGGCAGCCAGCCACCCGCGCGGCGGATCGATTCCTCGACCAGCGTCCGCACGGCCCTCGTTAAACTCATCGCTTCTGTCGTCACGCCCGGATTGTCCCCGAATGAGCGATTCACCCACCCTGCGCACCGTGCTGGTCACCGGCGCCGCCAAGCGGCTGGGCCGCGAGATCGCGCTGGCGCTGGCGGCGGGCGGATGGCAGGTTGCAGTGCATTTCCGCGGTTCGGCGCAAGAGGCGGCCGCGACAGTGCAAGAGTGCCGCAATCTCGCCGCGGTCGGCGCCGAGACGGACTCCTTCCAGGCCGACCTCGGCGATGAAGGCCAGGCCCGGGCGCTGCTGCCCCGCGTGATCCAGCGGTTCGGCGCCGTGGACGCGGTGGTCAACAACGCTTCGATCTTCGAGCACGACAGCATCCAGACCTTTGGCTACAACGCGCTGATGGCCCACCTGCGGACCAACGCCGGTGCGCCCATGCTGCTGGCAAAAGGCCTGCACGAACATGTGCATTCCCGGCAGGCCACCGGCGTCGTGGTCAACCTGCTCGACCAGAAGCTGTGGAATCAGAACCCGGACTTCCTGAGCTACACCCTTTCGAAGGCGGCCCTGGAAGCGGCCAACACGGTGCTGGCCATGGCGCTGGCGCCCCAGCTGCGCGTCGTGGGAGTGGCACCGGGGTTGACCCTCACCAGCAACCTGCCGTCTCCCGAGAAGTTCGAGCAACTGCATCGCCTGTCGCCGCTGGGCCGCTCGTCCGCGGTGCAGGACGCGGTGTCGGCCGTGAAGTTCGCGCTGGAGAACCAGTCGATCACCGGCACCACGCTGCTGGTCGACGGCGGCCAGCAACTGATGAAATTCGACCGCGATTTCTCGCTGATGTAAGAGAACCTCATGACGAAGGCCGGAAATCAGATTCTTACGCTCACGGGACTGCGCTTCGTCGCGAACCTGGGCATCCTCGATCACGAGAAGACCAGCCCCCAGCCCATCATGGTGGATGCCGAGCTGAACCTCGGTCCGCAGCCCCTGCTGCCGCGCGACGACAACATTGGCCATGTGCTGGACTACCGCAAGGTGCGCAAGATCATCATCGACGAATGCACGGCAGAGCATGTGAACCTGCTGGAAAGCCTGATCGGCAAGCTGGCCCATCGGCTGATGCAGTTGCCCGGCGTGCTGGGCGTGCGGGTGCGCATCGCCAAGCTGGAAATCTTCGACGATTGCGAAGTGGCGATCAGGGTCGAGACCGGACTCTGGTAAGTGCGGGGGGAAGGCGAGCGAGCGACAATAGAGCCATGAGCGCAGTCTGGACCGAAACCGAAATTGTTCCCATCGACCGGGAACGCAAGATCGAGCGCGAGACCCACAAGCTCGAGAAGCGCTTGTGCCGCCTGATGGGACAGGCCATCGCCGACTACAACATGATCGAGGAAGGCGACAAGGTCATGGTCTGCCTGTCCGGCGGGAAGGACAGCTACGGCATGCTCGACATCCTGCAGAAAATGCAACAGCGCGCCCCGGTGAATTTCGAACTGGTCGCCGTCAACCTGGACCAGAAGCAGCCCGGTTTTCCCGAGCACGTGCTGCCGGAATACCTCGCGAAGACCGGCGTGCCCTTCCACATCGAGAACCAGGACACCTATTCGATCGTCAAGGACAAGATCCCCGAGGGCAAGACGATGTGCAGCCTGTGTTCGCGCCTGCGCCGCGGCATCCTGTACCGCGTTGCCGACGAGCTGGGCGCGACCAAGATCGCGCTGGGCCACCACCGCGACGACATCCTGCAGACCTTTTTCCTCAACATGTTCTTCGGCGGCAAGCTGAAAGGCATGCCGCCCAAGCTGGTCAGCGACGACGGCAGGCACATCGTGATCCGCCCGCTCGCCTACGTGGCCGAGAGGGACCTGGTGCGCTGGGCCGAGCACCGGCAGTTCCCCATCATTCCGTGCACCCTGTGCGGCAGCCAGGAAAACCTGCAGCGCAAGCAGGTCGCGGCGATGCTGCGCGAGTGGGAGCGCCAGCACCCGGGGCGGGTAGACACCATGTTCACGGCTTTACAAAATGTGGTCCCCTCCCACTTGGCGGACGGAACACATTACGACTTCAAGGGTCTCACCGCCAGTGGCGTGGCCAGCGAGGATGGCGACAGGGCTTTCGATCCCCAGGAATTTGTCGCTGCCCCCTTGCCCGGCCTGCAAGTCATCAAGATGTGAGGCGGATGCCTCGCGGGAAGGCCGTGAATGAAGTTTTCGTTGGGTATTGCTTGTGCCGCCGCTGTTCTGCTTTCGGGGTGCGCGACCGGCTATCTGCTGGACAACAACGTCCAGTCTTTTTCCAACCTCACCGCGCTGCCGGCCCAGCCGACCTACCGCTTCGAGCGGCTGCCATCGCAGCAGGACCCGGCGCAGGTACAGCTTGAAGCCATGGCCGACGGCGCGTTGCACAGCGCAGGCCTGCGCCGCGACGACGCCAATCCTCGCTACAGCGTGCAAGTTGGTGCCCAGGTCCAGCGTGTTCTGTCACCATGGTCGAACCCCTGGGAGGGCTGGGGTGGAATCGGAATCGGCCATCGAGGCGTCGGGCTGGGATTCGGCTTTCCGTTCGGGCGCCTGGAGTCCCCGTGGTACCAACGCGATGTCGCCCTCATCATTCGCGAATTGCCGTCAAACCGCCCCGTCTATGAAACGCGGGCTGCCAATGCCGGCCCCTGGGTGGACAACCGCACCGCCCTTCCTGCCATGTTCCACGCCGCCTTGCAAGGGTTCCCGACGCCGCCGGCGGGCCCGCGGCGCGTGGACCTGCAGATAGGGCGCTAACACTTGGCAACGCTCGCGGTTGCTACGGATGGCCTGCTCCCTACAATGGATCGCATGCAAGCCACCCGAATCATCGCCGTGCGCCATGGCGAAACCGCCTGGAATGCCGATGCCCGCATCCAGGGCCAGCGCGACATCGGACTCAACGATACCGGCCGGTGGCAGGCGCGCCGTGTGGGCGAAGCGTTGGCGTCCGAAGAGATCACTGCCGTGTACACCAGCGACCTGGGGCGGGCGCACCAGACGGCACAGTCCATCGCCGATGTGGCGGGCATCCCGGTGGTTCCCGATGAGGGGCTGCGCGAGCGAAGCTTCGGGATGTTCGAAGGCAAGACGTTCGATGAAATCCATCGGACGTGGCCCGACCATGCCCACAACTGGCGCAAGCGCATTCCCGAATGGGAGCCCCCCGAAGGGGGAGAATCGCTGCTTCAGCTGCGCGAGCGAGTGACGCGCACGCTCCAGGCGCTGGCGTCCCGCCACCCCGGCCAGCAGATCGTCGTGGTCGCCCACGGCGGCGTGCTGGATGCGCTCTACCGGGTCGCCACGGGCCAGGAAGTCAATTCGCCCCGTACCTGGGAGCTGCCCAACGGCGCCATCAACCGCCTGTTGTGGACGCCCGAGGGCTTCACTCTGGTAGGCTGGTCCGATACCCAGCACCTGGACCATGAAGCCGCCGACGAAAACACCACTATCTGAATCCCTGACCTCCCTGGTGGGCCAGAGCGTCCACGCGATCGACACACCGGCCCTGGTCGTGGACCTCGACGCGATGAAACGCAACATCGGTCGCATGGCCGAGTTCGCGAAGAAGCACAACGTGCGCTGGCGACCGCACGCCAAGACGCACAAGAGCGTCGCGCTGGCGCGGCTCCAGATGCAGGCCGGCGCCGTGGGCGTGTGTGTCCAGAAAACCGCCGAAGCCGAGGTGATGGTGGCCGACGGCATCCACAACGTCTTTATCAGCAACGAGGTGATCGCCGCGTCCAAGCTGGCGCGTGTGGCGGCGCTCGCGCACCGGGCCGCCGCGCAGGACGGCCAGCTGGCCATTGCGGTGGACAGCAGCGAGGGTGTGATCCGGCTGGCCCAGGCGATGAACGAGGCGCGCGAGCACCACAGCGCCCGCGCGGTGATTGATGTCTTCGTCGAAATCGACGTCGGCCACGGCCGTTGCGGCGCCACACCCGGTCCCGCGGCGGTGGCCCTGTCACAGGAAATCCGCAAGCACCCCGCGCTGCGGTTCGCCGGACTGCAGGCCTACCATGGCAAGGCGCAGCATTTGCGCGGCGCGCGGCAGCGGCGCGACACCATCGCCATCGTGATGGATGAGGTCCGCTACACGCGCCGGCTGATCGAGGCGGAAGGCATGCCGGTCGGCCTGGTCACCGGGGCGGGGACCGGCACCATGGTCTGCGAGGCGGCCAGCGGCGTGTTCGGGGAACTGCAGGCCGGATCTTTCATGTTCATGGACGCCGATTACGCAGCCAACGAGCGCGACGCCGCCCAACCCCAGTTCGAGCACGCCTTGTTCGTCATGAGCCAGGTGATCAGCTCCCACAAGGAATATGCCGTGTGCGATGCGGGCCACAAGAGCCATGCCATCGATTCGGGCTTGCCGAGGGTGCACGCGCTCGACCCGGACAGCGAGCTGGACTATTTCAACGGCGGCGACGAGCACGGCATCCTGCGCCCGGCCGGCGCCGGGCGCAGGATACCGGGCATCGGCCGGATGCTGTGGCTGGTTCCCGGCCACTGCGACCCCACGGTGAACCTGCACGATTTCATGATCGGGGTAGCCGGCGGGCTGAGCCAGGGCGTGGTGGAAGCCATCATCAGGGTAGACGCCAGAGGGGCCTTGACCTGACGGGCGAAAAGAGGGCATGAGTGCAGCGCTGAATCGCTTCGAGCCAACGACGATGCAGGAGGAAGACGAGAAGTGCGTCTACGGCACGCGCGGCCCGCTCAACAGCCCGGACCCGCTGTGGTCTGATCGCCTGCAATGCCAAACCAATGCTCTCACCCTCATCGGCGGTGCCGCATCATTCCGAGAACAGCTCGCCGGCGCTTTTCGGCGGCGCCACGCCCAGGTGACGAAAGGCCGCCAGCGTGGCGATGCGCCCGCGCGGGGTGCGCTGCAGGTAGCCCTGCTGGATGAGATAGGGCTCGATCACGTCTTCGATGGTGTCGCGCTCTTCGCCGATGCTGGCCGCGATGTTGTCCAGCCCGACCGGCCCGCCGCCGAACCGGTGGATGACGGCTTCGAGCAGTTTGCGGTCCATGACGTCGAGGCCCTGCGGATCGACGTCCAGCATCGCCAGGGCCTTGTTCGCCATCTCCCGGGTGATGTGCCCGGTGCCCTTGACTTCGGCATAGTCGCGCACACGCCGCAACAGGCGATTGGCGATACGGGGCGTGCCGCGTGAACGCTTCGCGATCTCCACCCCGCCCTGTTCGTCCATGGGCGCCTTGAGCAGGCCGGCGCTGCGCTTGACGATACGGGCCAGTTCCTCGGCGGTGTAGAACTCCAGTCGCGCCACGATGCCGAACCGGTCGCGCAACGGGTTGGTGAGCATGCCCGCCCGCGTCGTCGCACCCACCAGGGTGAACGGCTGCAGGTCCAGCTTGATCGAGCGGGCGGCGGGGCCCTCGCCGATCATGATGTCGATCTGGTAGTCCTCCAGCGCGGGGTACAGGATTTCCTCGACGACGGGCGAGAGGCGGTGGATCTCGTCGATGAAGAGCACGTCGTTCTTCTCGAGGTTGGTCAGCAGCGCCGCCAGATCCTTGGGCTTTTCCAGCACCGGGCCGGAGGTCTGGCGCAGGTTCACGCCGAGCTCGTGGGCGATGATGTGCGACAGCGTGGTCTTGCCCAGCCCGGGCGGCCCGAACAGCAGCACATGGTCCATCGCCTCGCCGCGCTTGCGCGCCGCGCCGATGAAGATTTCGAGCTGCTCGCGTGTCTTGGCCTGGCCCACGTATTCATCGAGCAGCTTGGGCCGCAGGGCGCGCTCGATCGCCTCCTCATTCGGCGAAGCAGGCGCCGCCGACACCACGCGGTCCGGCGGCGGCAGTTCGAAGTCGTCCGTCTGGATGCTCATCGAGCCCCCACGTCTTCCGCCAAGGCGGCTGCACCGCCCCCCGCGGGGGCCGGAGCTTGCTTGAAGCGGTTGGGTGCTGCGCTCATTTATTCAGTGCCTTCAGCGCCAGCTTGATCCCTTCGCTCACGCCCACGTCCTTGGGCAAGGCCTTGAGCGAGGCCGCGGCTTCCTTGTCGCTGTAGCCGAGCGCCACGAGCGCCTGGACGATGTCGGTCTGCGCATCGCTGGTGGCGCCGCCCGCGGCCAGGCCGAGGTCGGGGCCGAATTTGCCCTTGAGTTCGAGCAGCAGGCGTTCGGCGGTTTTCTTGCCGATCCCCGGCACCTTGACCAGCCGCCCGGCATCCTGCACCGTGACGGCCTGGGCAATGTCGGCGACGCTCATGCCGCTGAGCACGGACAGCGCGGTGCGGGGCCCGACGCCCGAGATCTTGATCAGCTGGCGGAAGGCCTCGCGCTCGCCGCTGGAGCCGAAGCCATACAGCAGCTGTGCGTCCTCGCGCACGACCATGTGGGTGAGCAAGGTCACCTTCTCGCCCGCCCCCGGCAAGTTATAGAACGTGCTCATCGGCACGTCGACCTCGTAGCCGACGCCGTTGCAGTCCACCAGCACCTGCGGCGGGTTCTTGTCGCCCAGCGTTCCAGTCAATTTGCCTATCATTGGGTCCCTCTGCCGGAATTATCAGCTTGATTCTCAAACACACCTTTTCCCCGCCCAGCAACACCCGCCTGGCCCACCTGTGCGGTCCCACCGACGAGCACCTGCGTACCATCGAAACCGCCCTGCAGGTACGCATCGAGCATCGGCACGAGCAATTCAAGATCGACGGCCCCAAGACAAAGGCCCAGCGCGCACTGGAAGTTCTCCAGGCGCTCCATGAGATGGCGGGGCGGCCGATCTCGCCCGACAAGGTGCTGCTCATGGTGGCCGGCGATTCGGCGATGTCGGACGATGAGGATGGCGTCCAGGTGCTGCACACGCGCCGCAGCGACCTCAAGGCACGCACCCCCAACCAGAGCGTGTACCTGGACAACATCGCCAACCACGACATCACATTTGGCATCGGGCCGGCCGGCACCGGCAAGACCTACCTGGCCGTGGCCTGCGCGGTCGATGCGCTCGAGCGCAGCGCGGTGCAGCGCATCGTCCTCACGCGCCCGGCGGTGGAGGCCGGGGAGAAACTGGGCTTCCTTCCGGGCGACCTGTCGCAGAAGGTCGATCCCTACCTGCGACCGCTGTACGACGCGCTCTATGAGCTGATGGGCTTCGACAAGGTGACCAAGGCCTTCGAGCGCCAGGCGCTGGAAATCGCGCCCCTGGCCTTCATGCGCGGGCGCACGCTGACCAACGCTTTCGTCATCCTCGATGAGGCACAGAACACCACTCCCGAGCAGATGAAGATGTTTCTCACGCGGATCGGGTTCGGCGCGAAGGCCGTGGTGACGGGCGATGTCAGCCAGATCGACCTGCCCAAGGGACATTTGTCCGGCCTGGTAGAGGCCGAACGCATTCTCAAGCGCGTCAAGGGCATCGCCCACACCCGGTTCACCAGCGCCGACGTGGTGAGGCACCCGCTGGTGGCGCGCATCGTCGATGCTTACGACGCGGCTCGAAAAAGCGATGCCAAGTAGCCCCAGCCCCCGGCTGGACCTCACTCTGCAGTTTGGTGGCTTCGACGGCGCACGCGCGCATCGGAGCATGCTCAGGCGCGCCGCCGTGGCCCGCTGGGTCGCCCATGCCTTGCGCGGACCGGCTGAAATCGCGGTCCGCGTCGTCGGCGAGGACGAAGGCCGGGCGCTGAACCTGCAGTACCGCGGCAGGGACTACGCCACCAATGTCCTGACCTTCGACTACGCGCGCACGCCGGTGGTGACGGCCGACCTGGTGCTGTGCGCGCCGGTGGTGCAGGCCGAAGCGCGGGCGCAGGGCAAGGCGATGCAGGCTCATTACGCCCACTTGCTGGTCCACGGCACATTGCACGCGCAAGGCTATGACCATGAGCACGGCGATGAAGGCGCGATGGAAATGGAGGCGCTGGAGGTGCTGCTGCTCGGATCGCTGGGCTTTGCCAGTCCCTATTGATCGTCCCTAGCGGACCGTGAGGGGAATGGTGACCGGCCCGTCATTGACCAGTTGCACTTTCATGTCGGTGGCGAACCGGCCGGTCTGCACCACCGGATGCGCGGCCCTGGCCTGGGCGACGAAGTAGTCGTAGAGGCGGCGGCCTTCCTGCGGCTGCGCCGCCCGGGTGAAGCTGGGTCGATTTCCGCCCGAGGTGTCGGCAGCCAGCGTGAACTGGCTCACGATCAGCAAGCCGCCTTCCACCTCCTGCACGCTGCGGTTCAACTTGCCTGTTTCGTCGCTGAAGATGCGCAGCTTCAACAGCTTCGCGAGCAGCCTGTCGGCCTGAGGCTCGCCGTCGCCGTTCTCCGCACAAACCAGCACCAGCAGCCCTGCCCCAATTTCACCAACGGTCAGGCCGCCGACGTCCACGCGGGCTTGGCTCACTCGCTGGATCACACTGATCAAAGCATGTCCTCCTCGTCCTCGAAATGCGCCTCCACGTCGCTGGGCAGCAGTTGGATGCTGGCGCGCAGGCCCGGCACGGCGCTCATCAGCGCCTGCTCCACCGAACCCCGCACCGCCGCGGCGCGGCGCAGCGTCCAGGACGCCGGCATGTGCATGTGCAGGTCCACGAAGCGGCGCTGTCCCGATCGCCGGCTTGAGATGTGATCGAAACGGATCGAGGGGTGCCTGAAGGCTTCCAGGATCCGCTCGATGTCGGCCAGGATCTCCGGCTCCAGCGCCTCGTCCATCAGGCCCTGCGACGACTTCCACATGAGCCGCGCGCCCTCGCGAAGAATGTTGAGCGCGACGCCGATCGCCACTGCGGCGTCGAGCCAGAGCCAGCCGCTGAGTGCCACCAGCCCGATTCCGACGATGACGCCCGCCGAAGTCCACACGTCCGTGATCAGGTGCCGGCCTTCGCCCTCCAGGGCCATCGAACGGTGCGTTCTGGCCGACGCCAGCATGGCCCAGGCGAGGAGCCCGTTGATGGCGGAACTCAGCACCGACAACCCCAGGCCCAGGCCGAGCTGGACCAGTGGCTGCGGATTCAGAAGCCGCTGCGCCGCAGCCCAGAAAATACCGAGCGCGGCGACGATGATCAGCAGCCCCTCGAACCCGGAAGAGAAATATTCGGCCTTGTGGTGGCCATAGGGATGTTCGGCATCCGCGGGCCGGCGCGCTATCGTGACCATCAGCAACGCAAAAACCGCGCTGGCGAGGTTGACCACCGATTCCATCGCGTCCGAGAGCAGGCCCACCGAACCCGTCAGCCACCAGGCCAGGCTCTTGAGCGCGATGGTGAGCACCGCGACCGCGATCGAGACCCGCAGCAGCAGCTGGGGGCGGACGGTGCGCAGGGCATGAAGCATGGCCGCATTGTGGGCTCAGGCGGCCAGCAGGATCCTCGCGAATTTGCGCTTGCCTACCTGCAGCACGTAAGTGCCGGCCTCGAGCTTGAGCGCCTTGTCGCTCACCATGCTGGAATCCACACGCACTCCCCCACCCTCGATCAGGCGGTGGGCCTCGCTGGCCGACGGCGCGAGGCCCGCCTGCTTGAGCAACTGGCCGATGCCCAGAGGCGCACCGCCCAGCCGCACCTCGGGGATCTCGTCGGGTATGCCCCCCTTGCTGCGATTGGCGAAATCCCGCTCGGCAGCCGCGGCCGCGTGGGCGTTGTGGAAGCGGGCCGTGATCTCGCGGGCCAGCAGCACCTTGGCATCCTTGGGGTTGCGCCCGCCTTCCACTTCCTTCTTGAGCGTGGCGATCTCGGCCTCGCTGCGAAAACTCAGCAGCGTGTACCAGCGCCACATCAGCTCATCCGAGATCGACAGTACTTTGGCGAACATGGTGTTCGCCTCTTCATTGATGCCGATGTAGTTGTTCTTGCTCTTGGACATCTTGTCGACGCCATCGAGCCCTTCGAGCAGCGGCATGGTCAGGATGCATTGCGGCTCCTGCCCGTATTCCTGCTGCAAATGCCGGCCCATCAGCAGGTTGAACTTCTGGTCCGTGCCCCCGAGTTCGAGGTCGCTTCGCAGCGCGACCGAGTCATAGCCCTGCATCAGGGGGTACAGAAACTCGTGGACCGAGATCGAGCGCCCCTCCTTGAACCGCTTGTTGAAGTCGTCGCGCTCCATCATGCGCGCCACCGTGTACTTCGCGGCCAGCTGGATGAGGCCGCGCGCACCGAGCGGATCGCTCCATTCGCTGTTGTAGCGAAGTTCGGTCCGGGCGGGGTCCAGGATCTTGTCGGCCTGGACGCGATAGGTTTGCGCATTGATCTTGATCTGTTCGGCCGTGAGCGGCGGCCGGGTGGTGTTGCGCCCGGACGGGTCGCCGATCATCGACGTGAAATCGCCGATCAGGAAGATCACTGTGTGCCCCAGCTCCTGCAACTGGCGCAACTTGTTCAGGACGACGGTATGTCCGATATGGATGTCAGGCGCTGTAGGATCGAGTCCCAGCTTGATGCGCAGCGGCACCTTCGTGGCTTCGGATTTGGCCAGCTTTTGCGCCCAATCCTCTTGCGGAATCAGCTCCTGGGCGCCGCGTAGCGTGACCGCCATCGCTTCGCGGACACGATCGGTAACCGGAAATGTTGTAACAAGCGCTTGATTCATAAGGTTTTTTTCCAGCTGGGCTTGGCTGGCATGGCTATACTCGCGCCAGTTTCTGAAGATGCCGATTCTAGTTCCGGCATTTTTCCCCGCTTTGGGCTTGCACCTGTAACTGTGGGGAACCGCCTACCGCCATGTAGGACAAAGTAAAAACCTTTGTTGAGGAATTGCCCATTGAAGATCAGTTTGCTCGCCTCCGCGGAATCGCTTGTCTCCCGTGCAGCCCATGCGCTGCAACACCATCCCAGGCACATCACGGCCTTGCTGGCCTTGATGATGCTCGGAGGAGGCGGCGGCGCATTCGCTGTGGCGTCCCTGGATCCCGAGCCGTCCACGGTGGTGGTGCGGCAGGTGCTGGAAGAAGTCACGCCCCTGCCCGTGCACGAGCAGATCAGCGAGCTGGACGCGCACAGCTTCAGGCTGTTCCGCTCAGAAGTCGCTCGCGCGAGCGACACAGTGGAGTCGCTACTGGCGCGCCTGGGCATTGACGATCCTCAAGCGGCTTCGTTCCTGCGCACCGACCCCATGTTTCGCACGCAATTGCTGGGGCGTGCTGGCCGCACGGTCACGGCCGAAGCCAGCGATGCTCACGCCTTGCAAAAGCTCAGCGTGCGCTGGACGCCCGAGGACAACGGCACATTCAAGCGGCTGGTGATCGAGCGCACCCCGCAGGGGCAATTCGCGTCGCGCGTCGAAACCGCGCCGCTGGCGGCGGCGACCCGCATGGGCAGTGCAACCGTGCGGACCTCGCTGTTTGCAGCCGCCGATGACGCGCGTGTACCGGACGGCGTGGTCGGGCAGATCGTCGAGATCTTTTCCAGCGACATCGACTTCCACCATTCTCTGCATCGCGGCGACCGGTTCAATGTGGTGTACGAAGTCCTGGAGGCCGACGGCGAGCCGATGCGCACCGGGCGCATCCTCTCGGCCGAGTTCATGAACAAGGGCAAGCTGCACCAGGCCCTGTGGTTCCAGGAACCCGGCCACAAGGGCGGCTACTACTCGATGGATGGCAAGAGCCTGAACACATCGTACCTGGCCTCGCCCATGGAGTTTTCCCGGGTAACGAGCGGCTTCGCCATGCGGTTCCACCCGGTGCTGCACCGCTGGAAAGCCCACCTCGGCGTGGACTACGGCGCGGCCACGGGCACGCCCGTGCGCACCGTCGGGGACGGGGTGGTCGAGTTCGCGGGCGAGCAGAACGGCTTTGGAAACGTGGTGATCGTCAAGCACAGCAACACCGACCAGACGTTCTATGCGCACCTGAGCCGCATGGATGTGCAGCCCGGGCAGAGCGTGCGGCAGGGCCAGAATATCGGTGCCGTGGGCGCGACAGGCTGGGCGACCGGCCCTCATCTGCATTTCGAATTCCGGGTCAACGGCACGCATCAGGACCCCGTCGAGATGGCCCGGCGCAGCGATGCGCAGCCGCTGTCCGCCAGTGCCAGACCTGAATTCGACCGTGTGTCGCGCTCCATGCGGGCGCAACTGGCCGCCGCTGCCTCTGCGACGGTGCTTGCCAGCGCTGAGTGACTGCGCACGGCGCGGCTAACATCGCCGCATGCCTGATCTCTACATCGGCCTGATGTCCGGCACGTCGCTGGACGGCGTGGATGGCGTCCTGACCGACTTTTCCTCCAGCCGGCCTGTCGTCGTGGGATACGCCACAGCGCCCTTTCCCCCCGGCCTGCGCGCCGAGCTGCTTGCGCTCAACACACCCGGCGTCAACGAGCTCCATCGGGCCGCACTTGCAGGCAACGCCCTGATGCGGGTTTATGCACAGGTCGTTGCCGAACTCGTTCGCAGCGCCGGCACATCAGCCTCCTCGATCACGGCGCTGGGCGCCCACGGGCAGACGGTTCGCCACCGGCCCCAAGAGTTCGACGGCACCGGCTATACGCTCCAGCTCTGCCAACCCGCGCTGCTGGCGGAAATGACCGGGATCGCGGTGGCCGCGGACTTTCGCAGCCGCGACGTGGCGGCCGGTGGGCAGGGTGCGCCCCTGGCGCCGTTTTTCCACCAAGCCTGGTTCGGCGGTGGCGCCGAAACCGTAGGCGTGCTGAACATCGGCGGCATTTCAAATCTGACCGTGCTGAGCCCCGGCGCTGCCGTGATGGGCTTCGATTGCGGCCCCGGCAATGCGCTCATGGACGCTTGGTGCATGCGGCACACCGGCAGGCCCTACGATTCCGAAGGCGCCTGGGCGGCTTCGGGCCAGGTACGTCCAGAGCTTTTGGATGCCCTGCTGGGCGAGCCTTACTTTGCCAAGCCGCCGCCCAAGAGTACGGGACGGGACCTGTTCAGCCCAGCCTGGTTGCAAGCACATCTCGAACGATTTCCGGATCTGGCGCCACCCGACGTCCAGGCCACACTGACCGAGCTCACTGCCCGCGCCTGCAGCTCCGATGTGTTGCGCTGCGCAGCCGGCCTGCAAGCCCTGTTCGTGTGCGGCGGCGGCGCCTTGAACAAGCATCTCATGCGCCGCCTGGCCGCACTGCTGCCTGAGGCGAAGGTTTCCACCAGCGCGGCATCGGGCCTGCCGCCGCTCCAGGTGGAAGCGACTGCGTTTGCGTGGCTGGCCCGCAAGACCGTACGAGGAGAAAAACTGGAGCTCGAAAGCACAACGGGCGCCAGAGGCGCCCGCGTGTTGGGGTGTGTCTACCCGGCTTAGCGGCGGCGGTCAGGTCGAGAAGCTGGAACCGCAGCCGCAGGTGCTGGTCGCATTCGGGTTCTTGATCACGAACTGCGCGCCCTGCAGGTCTTCCTTGTAGTCGATCTCCGCGCCCACCAGGTACTGGTAGCTCATCGCGTCGATCAACAAGGACACGCCATTCTTGCTCATCACCGTGTCGTCTTCATTGGTGATCTCGTCGAAAGTGAAGCCGTACTGGAACCCCGAGCATCCGCCGCCCTGCACGAAAACGCGCAGCTTCAACTCGGGATTGCCCTCTTCGGCGATCAGGTCGGCGACCTTGGCCGCCGCGCTGTCGGTGAATACCAGCGGGGCGGGCATGTCGGTCTGGATATTTTCGGCAACTGCACTCATGAGGTACTCCGGGAACGCAACGGGTTGGCTGGGGCCAATAGTACTGCGAATTGCTCGGGAATTACCTCACTGATTGTTTGCCGCCAGCTTCAGTAAGGGCTTTTCCTCGCCGTCATCCATGGGCTTGAGCTGGCCCGTGATGGTGGCGCCGCGGTGCATTTCGAGCGCTTTGTAGTACACGTCGCCTTCGATCCTGGCCTGCGGCTGAAGCTCGAGCAGTTCCTTGGCGTGGACTGGGCCCCGTACGGTCCCGTTGATGATGACATGGTCTGCATGCAGCTCGCCCTCCACCACCGCCGCCTCGGAAATGACGAGGATGCTGGGCTGATCCGTGCTGGCCATGGTGTTGCCCACCACCTGCCCATCGATGCGCAGGCCTTCGGTGAACTTCAGGTTGCCATCGATGCGGCTGCCTTGCGCGATCAGGCTCTTGATCGGGGGTTGCGCCTTCTTGCCGAACATGGGGATCTCCTCAACGACTGTAATATTCAGAGCTTGATGCTCTGCACGGCACGGGTGGCCGTTCCTTCCACCACTTTGGCGGAAACGTTTTTTACCACGGCTTGCGCAGGCAAGTCGACCATTCCCTCGATCCGCCGGTATTGCCGGAATTGCAGGGCCTGGACGCCGCCGCTGGGTAGTTCCATCATCCAGGGCTCGCCGTTGAGCGTGCCGCCAATGCTCAATTCGAGTTTGCCGCGGAATTCGCGGGCGTTCTTGACGGGCTGGATCACCAGCAGCTGCCACTTCAGCTGTTTTGCGCCCAGGACTTCGGCTTGCAATGCCCGGATGTCGACGCCTTCGGCGCCGCTGGTAGGGATGAGTTTCTCGAAAAAGCCGAGGTCAGCGCGTAGTGCCCGGTTCTCGGCTTCAAGCGTCTTGAGCTGCGCGGCCATCCTTTCCTGGGCGGTTTTCTCCGCAGTGATCATGCTCGCCGAG
This sequence comes from Ramlibacter sp., assembly GCA_013815685.1. Taxonomy (GTDB): domain Bacteria; phylum Pseudomonadota; class Gammaproteobacteria; order Burkholderiales; family Burkholderiaceae_C; genus Ramlibacter. The sequence goes on along the minus strand of JACDFR010000002.1, from coordinate 11,459 downwards.
GTATTGAAGACCGACTGCGCCTTGTCGCGCTCATCCTTCCACCGCGCCGCATCCGTGCGCAACCGTTGCAGCTCTTCCTTGGCACTGTTCTCGAGGCCGGCAATGTTTTTGCCAAGCTCGAAGGCCCAAAGGCTGATCGCGCCACAGAATCCCAACATGATGGCCACACCCGCCCAACGCAGGGGCCAGGGCATCGCGCTTCGCACGGCCATGCGTGGTGCGCTGATGGTCAGGCGGCGTCGGAGCAGTTTGAATCGCATGTCGGCAGTTTGAATTTACAGCTCATCAATACTGCCCTAAAACAACAAAGCCGCACCAAGCAAACTTGTGCGGCTTTGTATCGGGGGTAAAAAATCGAATTAGCGCTTGCTGAACTGCTTGCGGCGCCGTGCGGAATGCAGGCCGACCTTTTTCCGTTCCACTTCGCGCGCGTCCCGCGTCACGAAACCGGCTTGCGACAGCGCGGGCTTGAGCGCCGCGTCGTAGTCGATCAGCGCGCGCGTGATGCCGTGGCGCGCCGCACCGGCCTGGCCGGACTCGCCGCCGCCGTGGACATTGATCTTGATATCGAACGTCTCGACGTGGTTCGTCAGGAACAGGGGTTGCTTGACGATCATGATCGACGTCTGGCGACCGAAGAACTCCTGGATGTCCTTATCGTTGACCGTGATCTTGCCCGTGCCTTTTTTCATGAACACGCGGGCGACGCTGGATTTGCGGCGGCCGGTGCCATTGTTCCAATCACCGATCATGTTCTCGCTCCCATTTGGGCATCAGGAAGTTCCAGCAGCTTGGGCTGCTGGGCGGTGTGGGGATGCTCTGCACCGCCATATACCTTGAGTTTCTTGATCATGGCGTAGCCGAGCGGCCCCTTTGGCAGCATGCCCTTGACGGCCTTTTCCAGAGCGCGGCCGGGATGCTTGGCTTGCATGTCGCGGAAGTTGGTGGCGCTGATACCGCCCGGGTAGCCCGAGTGGCGGTAGTACACCTTGTCCTGGTTCTTCGTGCCCGTCACGCGGATCTGCGAAGCGTTGATGATGACGATGAAGTCACCGGTGTCGACGTGAGGCGTGTAAATGGCCTTGTGTTTGCCGCGCAAACGGAGAGCAACTTCGCTGGCTACTCGTCCGAGGACCTTGTCGGTCGCGTCAATCACAAACCACTCGTGCGTCACGTCAGCGGGTTTGGCGCTGAACGTTTTCATGAGTATCTTTCGATGCGGTTTGACGGGTTCTTTTCCGCGGTTGGTTTTCCTCTGGCGGGAATCTCTTAGGCGGGCTGGTATGGGGCTGCGGCCGCGCTGGCACGCGCAGCCTTCCTGATACCCTCTGCCGCGGAACCACAAGGCGCTGCAGAGCCTGAGATTATACGAAGAATCAAGGCCTTGGCGCAAGGCGCCAAGCGGTGAGCATCACCTCACGGTCAACGGGTGGTGCATCGCTGCATGCAAGCGGGCCGCAGTCGCGTTCCAGCTTGCTCGTCAAGCGCTTTTTTTGAAAGATAAAAATGGTCTTTCAAGGTCTACCACTGTGACCTCTAAGCCTGGCTGCGACACCCGCTCGCAACAGCAGGCGTCGGACAGAAACTGCGCCAAATCCGCGATTGAGAAAAATTTAGTATCCGGCGCATAGCAAGCTTCTGGTAAGCATACTATGCGTTTTATGCCGTTGATATCGACTAAATACGCGCACAATATGCTTTTAGTTCGCACGATAAGAAACAATATGCAAAATAAAATCCCCAGAAAAACTCGCTAGCCGGTCTACGTACGAGCTCCGCTCAAGCGGCATAGCGGTTGTCTCGTAAGGCGGCAGTCGGCCGGGGTGACGGAAGTCCTAGGAGGGTCGAAAACCCGGAGCAACCTGATGATTCTTCCCAAGGAGCGTAGTGCCGAAGATCGGGCAGAGCGCCTGAGCAATCTGACTAATCTTCCCTTGGAGTGGGTGCGCAACCTTCCCGAGGTCGGCTATCCGATCACCAAGCAGTTGGGCCGCATTCGCGATCTGGTGGATCAAGCCAGAGAATGCGAGCGTCAAGCTGCACTGTTGCGGACCAACGCCTATCTGGCCGCGTTGCGCCTGGAGGGCGACTTGGGGCAACGTTGGACGCCAGAAGAAATCACCAAGGCCAGGGAACGCGGGGCGTAGCCCCCCATCAACTTATGACGCGCAAAATATAAGAAGTCATGAGTGACAACAATCTGCAAAAGAAATTGCCCCAAAAAAGCTCGCTGGCCGCGATCTGCGTACGGGCTCTGCTCGAGCGACATGGGGTGCCTCGTAGCCAGCAGTCGGCCGTGGTGACGGAAGTCCTGGGCTTGTCTTACTCCCAAGGCAATCGCCGTCTAACGACCAACGCGACCTGGGAGTTGGAAGAACTAAAGGTCCTGGCCGAGCACTTTGGGGAGACGCTGGCCGAGCTGATCTCGATCGGCCAGCATGAAGAAATGGAGGATGCGATTCTTGTGACGGGCGCGACCAGAACCCTGTGTCGTGTCGTGCCTGGGCCAGCGGTGCATAAGCCCCGCATCGGAGCCCTCGTGCTCACCAAGGTCGATGCCGACTGGATGGTCCAGCCCGCCGAACACAACCTGGCGACGCAGGCCTACGACATCAAACGCCTTCTTGTGGAGCCCGCCTCGGCCACGTCGGCCAGCAGCCGGCGCATTGCTGTCCTCGACGACCATCCCGAAAGCGCTCAACTGATCGTGTTGTTCCTTAAGACGGCCGGCTTTGAACCGATCGCATTCACCAATCTCGACCGCATCACGGCAGCGGCGGCGGCAGGCGAATTCGATGGTTATGTGCTCGACTGGATCATCGTCAAGGACACGATCCACGACACGGTGCGCGACCTGGTGGCCGCGATTCGCGCGCGTGACGCCCACTGCCCCATCATTGTCCTCACGGGCCAGATGCGCAACGGTGTTGCCGATGAAACCGAGATCGCTGCGGCGATGGCGAAATACAGGCTCAAATTCTTCGAGAAGCCGGCGCCGCTGCCCATCATCTCAGCGGCGCTGGCCAGCTCCTTCATTCCAGGCTAGCAATCGCTCTGCCGGTGATCAGCTGGCCGCACTGATCGCTTCGGATCGATTTGCATCAGCGCTGCGAGCTGATCGCGGCCCACGGGCTTTTCAAACAAAGAATCAAACACGCCCAGGTCGCCCTCCATGACGCCCTGCCCCGCCGTCATGGCCACCAGCTTGGCGCCGGCATTGACCCCGGAAGTTCGCGCCTCCGCGGCCATCTGCACGCCCGTTTTTCCGGGCATGTCCAGATCGATCAGGACGGCGCCATAAGCATGTGCTGCAAGAAGGTTCAGTCCGATCGCGGCTGACGACGCGGTATCGCATGACAGGCCCAGCTCCGTACACACCTGTGCGAAGCCGGCCAGCAGCTCGGGCCGGTCATCGACGACGAGGATCCGCCTCTCGCCGCTGCCCGGCGCCGCAGGCCGATCCTCGGCCCTTGCCGCAGGCACCACCAGCTGGAACGTCGTCCCGCCACCCGGCGTGTCCGATACCGTGACTTCGCCATTCAGTTGCAGCAACAGCGCCCGAACCACGGCCAGCCCGATTCCGCGGCGCTCGCCGAACAAAGGAGGAGCCGAGGCCAATCCTTGCGTCACGGTCAAGGCCGCCTGTTCCGGCAGGCCTGGCCCGGTGTCCACGATTCGCATGCGGAATTCCTCGGCCCCTGCGGCGTCATCCATCAACGTCACCGACACGCTGCCGTGGTCGGTGTACTTCACGGCGTTGCCCACCAGGTTGTGCACGACCTGCCCGATGCGAACGCTGTCCGCGACAAGAAAGATCGGCTCCGCCGGTGTCTCGACGCGAAATTCCAAGCCCTTCGCCTCGGCCTCCCTGCCCATGCTCTCCACCGCCTCTTGCACCAGCTCGCAGGCCTCAAAGACCTCGGGACTCAACTCGATCCGCCCGGTTTGCCCGCGCGCCAGTGTCAGGATGTCGCGCAGTTGCACCGCCAGCTCGTTGGCTGACCGGCGAATCGACTTCATCACATCGGCATGTTCCGGCAGCACCCGCCTGCTCTCCAGCACATCGAGTGCGGAAACGATGCTTTGAAGCGGCGAGCGCAGCTCGTGGCTCACCATCCCCAGGAATTGCGTCTTCGCCTCGACAGCACGCTTTTCCGCGTCCAGTGCCTTTTCTCGCGCAAGCGCCACACGCCTGTACCGCGTCCACGCGATGATCACGGCCAGGAGCGCCGCGCACAGCAGCACGAATAGCCCACCCAGCACCGCGCGTCGGTGCCCGAGCATCTGAAGCATCTCTTCCCGGTCATGGTTGTCGCGAAACCATGCGTTGTTGGATAGCTCCCGAATCACCGGTGCGAGATTATCTATATCCTCTTCAAGCACCTTCGCGTCGCGCGGCCCGAGATCCGGCTTGTCAGCCAGCGGAAGGGACAAGGTTGCGAATGCCGCCAACGCTGCTGAATGCTCCCTGAAGCCTGGGACAGCCTGAAAGCTGTCGCTCATTTCCGATGGCTGCGTCAAGAGCCGGATCCGCGATGCCAGAACGTCCGCACGCAAACGGAGTTCGGTGCGATTGGGTGGCTTGCCGGCCGAGATGTCGCGCAGCGTCATCTTCAGGTTCAGCGCCCCAATTTGGACTTGCGCGATCGCCCAGTAGTACGGCTCTTGCGAGCCCGAGGTGGCCCATAAGAAATTGTCCAGCTTCACCACGGCGCGCCATGACATACCAACGGCCATGCCGGCCCCGACGGCAATCAGCAGCAGATACCACTTCCATTGCTTCAGGAGGCGCGTGCCGCCTGTCGTCATTCCACGTCAATTCTGCAAAGTTGCCACACGTACCACCGGGCGGCCAACGGTGTGTTCAATTCCGCCGGGAACTTGTCCCTGGGCAGCATCACGAAAAGAGGGCCATGGTCGCGTGTGACCAGGCGCTCGCCGTTGCGCGTGTGCGCAAGGATCGCGCCGTACTTCTGCGACACGCTCACCGGCATGTCTGCAAAGTAGTCATTGAGTGCGATCATCTGCACTGTTTTCCCCGCCGCTCCGACCTTCTTCAGCACGTCACCGAGCAGCGGCCCGACAAAGGCGCTCTTGGCTGTCCATGCCGTTGACGTTTCAATCGTCGAAGTCGGCATGTCCAGCAGCTCCTTTTCGGTGAAGTCGTAGGTCTTGTCCACCGCGTTGGTCACGTTCTTGATCTTGCCGCCCACCGTCAACATGACGCCGGGCTTGCACTCTCCTACTCGGCCTTTCCCAGTCGCCAGACTCGTGCCTGCCGCTGATGCCAAAACCGCCACTGTCGCCACCCATCTCAAAAATTTCATACGTTGCTTCCACCTGAAACACTTGCGAGCCCATCGGCGCTCGCGAAATCATTATGTATGCTCGCCCGATTGGCGTAAAACCGGGCTACGGCGCAAGACGGAAAAGGTGCCGGGCGCCAGTGATTCACAATGTGAGGATCATGCAAACCGGAAACCCGACTTCCCCCTCCAGCGTTCTTGTCACCGGCGGCGGGCGACGGCTTGGCGCCGTCATATGCCAGGCATTCGCGCGCGCCGGATGGCACGTGTGGTGTCAGTACCGCGCTTCTGGTGCGCAGGCGAAATCCCTCTGTGCCGCTCTGCGCAGCGAGGGCCACCAAGTCGAGGCCATCGAGGGCGACATCGGCACGGAAGAAGGGCGTCTTGCGCTGGGGGCGCAAGTCGCTGCGGATGAGCCGCTGCGCTGCATCGTCAACAACGCTTCCGCCTTCGAGCCCGATACGGGCCTCGACTTCGACCCCGAGGAAGCAATCCGGCAACTCAGCGTGAACCTGATCGCGCCCATGTCCTTCGCCCGGCTGCTCGCGCTGCAGGCTGTCGCCGGCGACGGTATCGATCGCTGTGCCATCCATGTGTTGGATCAGAAGGTCTTCAATCTGAATCCCGATTATTTCTCGTACACCGTCTCGAAGCTCGCGCTGGAGCGTGCGATCGCGTTGCAGGCCCAGTCGCTCTGCGACAAGGTACGCGTGTGCGGCGTTGCGCCTGGCATCATGTTCCCGAGCGGCCCGCAAGACGCCGAGAATTTCCAGATTGCAGCGAAGTCCAATCCGCTGCGCCGTCCCATCAATCCCGCCGACGTGGCCTGCACCTGTGTCTTTCTGGCGGGCATGAGAAGCATGACCGGCACGACCGTCGTCGTCGACAACGGTCAGCACCTGGTGCCGCTGGAACGAGACATCATGTTCGTGGTCGAGGAGCTACTGAAGAAGAACCTCTCATGACTTCGGCCGTTTCCGCCGATTTGCTCACTTCATGCCGGCGCCTCTTTCTCCGCGGCTACGAAGTGCAGGTGAACATTGGTGTTCACGCGTTTGAAAAGCAGGCACCGCAGCGGATCGTCGTGAACGTCGACCTCTACGTGCCTCTGGAAGCGTCGACGCCAACGGCGGATGACATCCGCGAAGTCGTCGACTACGACTTCATCAGGGATGTCGTCGCCGAACGCGTGAGCAAGGGCCACATCGAGCTCCAAGAAACACTGTGCGATGAGATCCTGTCGGCCGTGCTGGCGCATCCGAAGGTCATCGCTGCCCGCGTGTCTACGGAGAAGCCGGACGTGTATCCGGACTGCCTGGCTGTCGGAGTTGAGGTCTTTCGGCGCAAGTAAAACGCTAAATCACCCTTCCTCGATGCTCCAGGTAGGCCGACTACCAAGCCCGCCGCCAGGCTGCCCGCTTTGCCGTGGACCTCATGTGCGACCCGCCGGTTACCATGCCCGCATGTTCAGCTACCGCCACGCCTTTCATGCCGGCAATCACGCCGACGTGCTCAAGCACGCGATGCTGCTCGGCATCCTGCGGCATCTGACGCAGAAAGATTCGCCTCTGGTCGTGGTGGACACCCACGCCGGCGCCGGCCTCTACCGGCTGGACGGCGACTATGCCGGCACCTCGGGCGAGGCATCGGACGGGGTCGTCAAGCTATTTGCCGCCTTGGCGCCAGCCGATCCTACCCGTGGTGTCGCTATAAAAGAGATAGCGCCGATGCTGCAGGACTACATGGAAACCGTGGCCGGCTTCAATCCCAGCGGCCAACTGAAGATCTACCCGGGTTCACCGTTTATCGTGCAGACGCTGCTGCGCGAAGAGGCGCGCGACAAGCTCAAGCTGTTCGAAATGCATCCCACGGACAGCAAGGCCCTGGCCGCCAACATTGCCCAGCTCAAGGCCGGGCGCCAAGTGGCGGCGGCCCGCCTCGATGGTTTCGAAGGCCTCAAGGCGTTCTTGCCGCCCCCTTCGCGCCGCGCGCTGGTGCTGATCGACCCCAGCTACGAGATCAAGAGCGACTACCAGAAAGTCAGCAGCTGCATACAAGATAGCCTGAAACGCTTTGCCACCGGCACTTACGCCATCTGGTATCCCGTCATTCCCCGGCCTGAGGCGCATGAGTTGCCGCGCAGGTTGAAGACTTTGGCCACCCAGGCAGGAAAACCCTGGCTGCACGCGACGCTCGCGATCGGGCAGGCTGACGAGCGCAACGTCCCCGGCGAGCCCGAACGCGGCCAGGGCCTCACCGCCAGCGGCATCTTCGTCATCAATCCGCCCCACACGCTCAAGCCCGCGCTGGCGGCTGCCCTGCCCCAGCTGTTGCAGGTGCTCGGCCGCGGCCGCGGCAAAGGTCAAACACTGGAAACCGGCGGTTAGGCCCAATTACCCGACCGCTTGGTCGGTTAATTGATATACTGGCGCGATGTACACACAAGCGCTGGATTTACCGGACCCGGACAGCCGCTCCGGCCTGAAATCGGTGGCGCCCGCCGGCGCGGACGAAACGGCGTTGCAGACGCGTTTCGACGAAAAGATCGACACCGACCGCAAGATCGAGCCGCAGGACTGGATGCCCGGGGCCTATCGCAAGACGCTGGTGCGCCAGATCAGCCAGCACGCTCACAGCGAGATCGTCGGCATGCTGCCCGAGGGCAACTGGATTTCGCGCGCGCCCTCGCTCAAGCGCAAAGCCATCCTGCTGGCCAAGGTGCAGGACGAGGCCGGTCACGGCCTCTATCTCTATTCGGCCGCCGAGACCCTGGGTACGAGCCGCGACCAGCTGCTGGACGGCCTGCACAGCGGCAAGGCCAAGTACAGCTCGATCTTCAACTACCCCACGCTGACCTGGGCCGATGTCGGCGCCATCGGCTGGCTGGTGGACGGCGCGGCCATCATGAATCAGGTGCCCATCTGCCGCTGCTCCTACGGGCCGTACGCGCGGGCCATGATCCGCATCTGCAAGGAAGAAAGCTTCCACCAGCGCCAGGGATTCGAAAGCCTGATGACCTTGATGGCCGGCACCCAGGCCCAGCGCGAGATGGTCCAGGACGCGGTGAACCGCTGGTGGTGGCCGGTGCTGGCGATGTTCGGCCCGCCCGACGCCGACAGCCCCAACAGCGCGCAAGGCATGCGCTGGGGCATCAAGCGCATCAGCAACGACGATCTGCGCCAGAAGTTCGTGGACGCCACCGTGCCGCAGGCGAAGATCCTGGGCGTCACGCTGCCCGACCCCGACTTGAAGTGGAACGAAGCGCGCGGGCAGCACGATTACGGCACGATCGACTGGGACGAGTTCTGGGCCGTCGTCAACGGCAATGGCCCGTGCAACAAGGAGCGGCTGGCCACGCGGGTCAAGGCGCACGGCGATGGCCAATGGGTGCGCGACGCCGCGCTGGCGCACGCGCGCAAGCAAAAGGCCCGGCAATTGAAGGAGGCGGCATGAGCCGCCGGGCCGCCCCCAAGGCGAATACCGCAGCGGGTAGCGCGGAGGTCACCCGATGAGCGCGGCCGCCGCCAACGAGTGGCCGCTGTGGGAAGTGTTCGTGCGCAGCAAACAGGGCCTGGAACACAAGCACTGCGGCAGCCTTCACGCAGCCGACGCCCAGCAGGCACTGCAGATGGCCCGCGACGTCTACACGCGCCGCATGGAAGGCGTGAGCATCTGGGTCCTGCCGTCGGCGCTCATCACGGCCAGCGAGCCGGACGACAAGGCTGAATTCTTCGAGCCCGCCGCAGACAAGATTTACCGGCACCCGACCTTCTACCAGATCCCCGACGACGTCGGGCACATGTGATGAGCAGCGCCGCGCCGGTGGACTACCTGCTGCACCTGGCCGACAACGCCCTGGTGCTCGGCCAGCGCAACGCCGAATGGTGCGGACACGGCCCGGTGCTCGAAGAAGACATCGCCCTGGCCAACATCAGCCTCGACCTGATCGGCCAGTCGCGGCTTTTGTACCAGCACGCCGCCGCGCTGATGGGCGGCGGCGCCACCGAGGACACGCTGGCTTATTTCCGCGACGCCAGGCACTTTCGCAATTTCACCTTGCTCGAGCTGCCGCATCACGGGCCGCTGGCCGGCACGGCTTCGGCCGACCGCGACTACGCCACCACCATCGTGCGTAACTTTTTCTACAGCAGCTACATGTTGCTGCTTTGGGATGCGCTGCAGGCTTCGAAGGACGCGCAACTCGCTGCCATCGCCGGCAAGTCGAGCAAGGAAAACCGCTACCACCTGCGCCATGCCCGCGACTGGCTGCTGCGCCTGGGCGACGGCACCGATGAATCGCACGCCCGAACCCAGTCCGCGGTCGATCATCTTTTCCCCTATACGCAGGAGTTCTGGAGCCAGTCCCGGGCGCAGTCCGAGGCTGTATCCATGGGCGCCGGGGCAGATACGCGCCTGTTGCGCGAGGCCTGGGACCACCAAGTCGGTGAAGCGATGGCCGAGGCCACGCTACGCCTGCCACGGCCGGGCGGCTACGTGCCCCAGGGCCAGGAAGGCTTTCACTCCGAACACCTTGGCTACCTGCTGGCCGAGATGCAGGGGCTGGCCCGGCAGCATCCTGGGGCGCAATGGTGAGCCGCGCCGAGCGCGCCTGGCATGCGCTTGAGGCCGTACCCGACCCCGAAATCCCCGTGGTCTCCATTCGCGAGCTGGGCATTCTGCGCGAGATCAATGACCTGGACGGCGAGTTGGAGGTGGTCATCACGCCCACCTACAGCGGTTGTCCGGCCATGGGCCAGATCGAAGACGACGTGCGCGCGGCGCTGGCCGCCAACGGCCTTCGGGGGACGGTCGTGACGCGCCTGGCCCCCGCCTGGACGACCGACTGGATCACACCGCCCGCCCGCGAGAAACTGCGCGAGTTCGGGATTGCCCCGCCGCACGCCTTGCAGCCCGCGAACCTGGTGCGCTTCGCGCGGCCGGCGGCGGACAATGAGGTAGACGTGACCTGCCCCCGCTGCGGCTCGGCCAACACCACCGAAACATCGCACTTCAGTTCGACCGCGTGCAAGGCCCTGTACAAGTGCCTCGATTGCCTCGAGCCGTTCGACTATTTCAAACCCTACTGAATGGCGATTCATTTCCAGCCCATCACCGTGGCGCGTGTCAGTCCCGACGCCGCCGGTTCCGCCGCCATCACCCTGGCAGTGCCCGCGCCGCTTCGGCAGGACTTCGATTTCCGCCCCGGCCAGTTCGTGACGCTGCGCGCCATGATCGATGGCCAGGAGGCGCGCCGCAGCTATTCGATCTGCAGCCCGCGCCAGCGCTACCTGGAGGCCGGGGAAATCGACATCGGTATCAAGCCGGTGGAGGACGGGCGGTTCTCGCGCTGGGCCCTGGAACAGCTTCGCCCCGGCACGGCCGTCGACGCGATGCCCCCGGACGGCCGATTCACCCCCAGCATCGCCGGCGCCCGCCACCGCGCGGGTTTTGCCGCCGGCTCCGGCATCACGCCCATGCTCTCCATCATCGCCACCACCCTGGACAGCGAGGCGGATTCGACATTCACGCTGGTCTATGGCAACCAGCGGGTCAACACCATCATGTTCAACGAGGTTCTGCAGGACCTCAAGGACCGCTACCCGGCCCGGTTGTCGCTGATCCACCTGTTATCGCGCCAGGCGCAGGAGGTCGAGCTGCTCAACGGGCGACTTGACGAGGCGAAGGTGACCGAACTGCTGCGCACCGTGATGTCGCCCGGCGCGATCGACGAGGCGTTCATCTGCGGTCCCGAAGGAATGATCGATGCCGTCCAGCGCGCGCTGTTGTCGGCTGGGGTGGCGCCCGCGCGCATCCACAGCGAGCGATTTCTGTCCGCTGCGCGAGGGCCGGTGAGGACGACCGCACCCCAAAGCGGTAGCGTCGCCACGGCGGGCCGCCATCACCGCCTCGAGGTGGTGCTGGACGGCAAGACCCACCAGCTGGCAATGGGGAGCAACGACAAGGTGCTGGATACCGCGCTCGAGGCCGGCCTGGACCTGCCCTATTCGTGCAAGGGCGGCGTCTGTTGTACCTGCCGGGCCCGCGTCCTGGAAGGCCAGGTGGAGATGGAAAAAAACTACACCCTGGAGCAATGGGAGGTCGACAAGGGATTTGTCCTGACTTGCCAGGCCCGGCCCTTGAGTGGACTGGTCA
>JACDFR010000022.1 GCA_013815685.1 Ramlibacter sp. | reverse complement strand
GCGCGGGGCCCTTGCGTGGGCGCGCCGGCGAAGCTGCAGGCAAGGTGGCCGCAATCGCCGCAAGCTGATCGCCGATCGCGCCGCGCCGCGCGACCAGGGCGACGCGGGCGACCGACTGCAGCAGCGCGCGCGTGGTCACGTTCATCAGGTCGGCGCGCAGCGCGTACACCGAGCCCTGTGCCAGTTCAGCCCCAAAGCGCGGCCGCGACTGGCTGCTGCGCACTGCGGTCTCGATGGCAATCTGCAGGTCCTGCACATAAGAGGCGGCCCGCTCGTTGACGATGACCAGATCGACCGCCAGCCGTTTCATGCGCCAGTACTCGTGCGCGCGCAGGAGCTGGCGCACCTGGGCCATGTCTTCGATTTCGTCGATGCGCAGCAGCACGATCGGCAGGTCGCCCGAGATCGAAAGCGGCCACAGCCCGGACTGGGGGCCGGCGCCGCGCAGGATGGTTTCGGACGACGCCCGAAAGCGTGGGTCGGCGTACAGGATGGGCGCGGCCAGGCGCTGGAAGTCCGCCGCCTCCTCGGCCTTCACCCCGGTGTGGCGCAGTTGCACCTGGGCCTGGGTCCAGGCCAGGGTCTTGGCCCGGTCGAAGGCGTTGCGATCGTGGTGCTTGTCGATGAGGTCGAGCAGTTCCAGCCGCGAAGCCGCGACCAGCGTCCAGAACGCCACCCGCGCCGAATCACCCGGAGCGATCCGCACCCGCTGGCGCACCGAAAAAACCGGGTCCAGCACCGTGCCCGCAGTGTTCGAGAGCGCCGCGCCCGGATCCATGGCCGCGGCCGACGCCAGCTTGCGGCCGCGGCCCAGGAAGCGGGCGCGGTCGGACTCGTACTGGGTTTGCGCCATCTCCACGCCCTCGACCACCGCGAAATGCGCGGCCCAGATCGGCGCTTCCTGATGGGATCGCGGGCGGCGCGTGGCGATAAGCGCGCCGAACTCGGCCAGGTATTCGGTCTGCACGAACATCTTGGCGAACGCCGGGTGGGCATGGTCGGTTGCGGCTGTGGTGAGGACCAACTCCGCGTACGAGGTCAATTCGATCTCGCGTGGCCGCCGTCCGCTGTTGACAAGCAGCACCCGGCGCACCTCGCCATCGTCCTCGCCCGAAACCAGAACTTCCATGCTGGTGGCCAGGGTTGCGCCCTCGCGGATGAACTCGGCATGGTCCTCGCCGAAGACCACTTCGCTGCGCACCGGCTCGCCCGGAACCGGCCGCGCGCCGGGCGACCAGGTGGCGCCGCTTTCGGTGTCTCGAAGGAAAACGAACGAGCCCCAGTCGTCGCGGGTGGCGTCCTCGCGCCAGCGGGTGATCGCAATGTCGCGCCAGCGGCTGTAACCGCAGCCCGCGGCGGTGAGCATCACCGCGTAGCGGCCGTTGGACAACAGGTGCGTGATGGGCGCATTGCCGTCCGGGCCCGGCAGGCGCCGCAACGCGGATGCCGCGGTTGCCGGGCGGCCCGAGGAGACCTTCACCTCCTCCGCGCGCGGACGAGCCACTGCCACGTCGCGCGGCACGCGCTCCTGCAGCAGCAGCTCGCAGGCCTGGATCATCGGCTCGCGGTGGAAGCGTTCGCGCATGCGCCCGTTCTGCAAGGTGTTGGCGATGGCCACGATGGTCATGCCCTGGTGGTGCGCCATGAAGCAGCGCACGATCGCCAGGTCGGCCTCGTCCGGGAGCCGCGCGCGGGTGTAGTCCAGCGCCTCATAGAAACCGTAGCGGCCACTCCCCCCCAGTTGCTCGAGCAGGGCGTAGTTGCTTAGCGCGCCCGGTGCGTCGACCATGGCTGCCAGGCCGGTGGCATAGGGCGCGATCACCACGTTCTCGGCCAGGCCGCGCTTCAGGCCCAGCCCCGGCACGCCGAAGTTGGAGTACTGGTAGGTGAACTCCATGTCGCGCGCGTTGTAGGCCGACTCGGAAACGCCCCAGGGGATGTCCATCGCCTCGCCATAGGCTTGCTGCCTGCGCACCACCAGCCGGTTGGTCTGCTCCAGCAGGCTGCCGGCGGGCGCGCGCATCACCAGCGAGGGCATCAGGTACTCGAACATCGAGCCCGACCACGAGATCAGCGCCGAGCCGGTGCCCAGCGGGGTGGCGATGCGGCCCAGGTGGAACCAGTGGCGGGTGCTGGTGTCGCCCTTGGCGATGGCGAACAGGCTGGCCAGCCGGGCCTCTGACGCCAGCAGGTCGTAGCAGCTGGGATCGAGCCGGTTGTCGGCGAGCGAATAGCCGATCGCCAGCAACTGGCGCTCCGAATCGATCAGGAAAGCGAAGTCCATGCCCATCGCCATCGCGCGCGCCTCGTGCGCCAGTGCCTTGAGACGCGCGGCCAGCTCGGCCCCCGCGCCTTCGACGCCCTGCGGGTCGCGGCCATGCTCGGCCAGCGCCCGGCCCGCGCTCTCGATCCAGTACACCAGATCCGGCACAGGAGCCCCCAGGGCGGGGTTCAGCATGTCGCGCGCGGCCCGGGCTGCCTTGTCGGCCAGCCGCGTCAGCGCCGGCGGCAGGGGTTCGTCGGGCCTGCCCTGCAGCCCGGCCTCGATCTCGTCCAGGATGGCGCAGAGCTGGCGGCCGCTTTCGCCGCTGGCTGCCGGCAAGTCAGCCATGGCTTGGCGCGCCAGTTGCAGATGGTCGGCCACGCCGGCACCGGCCTGCGAAAAGACTTGCGATGGGGCCGTCCACTCCTCGCAGGCGCTGGCCAGCGCGATCAGGTGGCCGGCCAGATTGCCGCTGTCGACCGACGAAACATAGGCCGGCGCCAGGGGCTGCAGGTCGAGCGTGCCATACCAGTTGTAGAAGTGGCCCTTGAAGCGCGCCATCTGCCGCAGCGAAACGAAGGTGGCCTCCAGCCGCGTCACAGTTTCCGTGAGGCCGGTCCAGCCGAAGTCGCGCGCGGCCACTGCCGACAGCAGGTACAGCCCGATGTTGGTGGGCGAGGTCCGATGGGCGACCGCGGGCTTCGGGTCCTCCTGGAAGTTGTCCGGCGGCAGCATGTTTTCAACCGCCGTCACGAAGGTTTCGAAGAAGCGCCAGGTGCGGCGCGCCACCCGCCGCAGTTCGCCCGCCTGATCTGGCGAGAGCGCGGTGCGCTCGGCCACCGCGGGTGAGCGGCTGGCCCAGAGCGCCAGAGACGGCGCCACCAGCCACAACAGCGCGAATGGCAGCACCAGCGCCCAGGACGCCGGCGCCAAGGCGAGCGCGGCGCCGGCCATTGCGAGCCCCAGCACCGTGCCGCCGGCCATCTGCCGGTAAAAGCCCCGCACGTCCAGCCGCGGTGCCTGGGCCGACTGGGCAGCGGTCGTCCATTCCAGCAGCCTGCGGCGCGTCACCAGCAGCCGCACCAGGGTGCGGGTGATCGCATCGAGCATGCGCCAGGCCTGGTCGGCCAGGAAGGCGAGCGAAAAGGAGGTCTGCAGCACGGCGAGCCGCAGGTCACCGGCCAGCATGCGCAGGTGCCGGCGCAGCTGCAGGCCGCTGCGGCGCGGCATCACCGCGAACACGGGCGGCAGAAACGCCGGAATCGACAATGCGGCGAGGACCAGCAGAATCGCCGTCCCCGCCACGGGCATAGGAAGCAGCCAGCTCACACCGAGCGACGCCAGCAGGAACGGCGCCAGCAGCGAGCGCCGCAGGTTGTCCAGCATCTTGCCCAGGCCGACCGGGTGGACGGCGCGGCCGTGCGCCTTGTGGCCGAACACCCAGGGCAGCAGCTGCCAGTCGCCGCGCGTCCAGCGGTGCTGGCGCCGCGATGCCACGTCATAACGCGCGGGAAATTCCTCGATCACCTCCAGGTCGGAGGCCAGGCCTGCGCGCGCGAACACGCCCTCGAACAGGTCGTGGCTGAGCATCGTGTTGATAGGAACGCGCCCCGCGAGCGCGGCTTCGAACGCGTCGATGTCGTAGATGCCCTTGCCGGTGTAGGAGCCTTCGCCGAACAAATCCTGGTACACGTCGGACGCGGCGGCGGCATACGGATCGATGCCGCCCGGTGCCGAGAACAGCCTTTGGTAGAAGGAGCCTTCTGCGCCCACCGGCAGCGACGGTGTCACGCGCGGCTGCAGGATGGCGTAGCCGTCGACGACGCGCTGGAGCTTCCGGCAAAAGCGCGGACGGTTCAGCGGGTGTGCCATCTTGCCGACCAGCTTCCCCGCGGTGTCGCGCGGCAGTCGGGTGTCGGCATCCAGCGTGATGACGTAGCGCACGCCTGCCGGCAACGGCGGGGACCCCGGGGGCACTGGCACGAAGCTGGTGTCGGTGGCGCCGCGCAGCAGCCGGTTCAGCTCGTGCAGCTTGCCCCGCTTGCGCTCCCATCCCATCCACCGGTTCTCGCTGTGGTTGAAGACCCGGCGCCGGTGCAGCAAAAAGAATCGCGCTTCGCCGCTGGGCCCGGGCCCGTACCGCAAATTCAATTCGGCCACGGCCTGGTATGCGCTATCCAGCAACTGCGCATCGCTTGCGAGCGTTTCCTGGTCAGCGTCGACGCCGTCCGTCAGCAAGGCGAATGACAGGTCGCCGCCGCTGCCGCAAAGATGGTGCACTTCCAGCCGCTCGATCTGCTCCAGCAGGTCGGCGCGGCTGGTCAGCAGCGTGGGCACCGCGACCAGCGTGCGCAGGTGGGCCGGGACGCCGCCGCGCAAGGCCAGTGCCGGCAAGGCAGTGGCGCCCAGGCTGGCGGTGGTAATGCGGTTTACCAGCGCCGTCGCCAGGTCGGTGGCCGGAATGAAGGCCACCAGCGCCAGCGCCAGCAGCCAGCCGGCGCCCAGCCCCGGCAGCGCCGATAGCGACACCGCCAGCAACAAGGCGGTGACCAGCAGGATGGCGCCCACGTAACCGCCTATTCCGAGCGAAATATGAAAGCGGGTGAGCTTGAGCCGCAGCGGCGCCTTAAAGCCGATCGCCCGCTCCAGGGCCAGGCGGCCTTGCCCGATCAGGTGGTAGCCGGGGTCGCCGATGCGCTCGGTCTGCTCCGCATCGGCCGTCGCTGTTTCCGCTTCGCGCGCCGCATCCAGCGCGAATTGGGCGATGTCCAGCTCGGACAGCGCGCAGCCGCGGGCCAGCTGCTCGATCGCGCTGCGGTACATGTTGCGCGTGGCGAAATCCATGGCCGCGAAGTCGCTGCCCGCGCGCAGGCGCCCGTCCACCAGGCTCACGCTTTCAAAGAGCTCGGCCCAGTCGATGCTGGAAATCAGGCGCATGCTGGTGATGACGTTGCGCACCGTGACGTTGGAGGCGCCCTGCCGCTGGTGGGTGTGTTCCACCACCTGCTCGATGGAGGTTCCCTGCAGCCGCAGCCGCTCGCCCAGCCAGCCCAACGCCGGCGTGGTGCGCGGATCCTGGTCGCGCAGCCGTTTGGCCAGATGCGCGGCGAAGTGCTCCGACAGCGGGCCGGGGTCGCGCGTCGCGATGTCGGACTCCAGCGCCGAATGCGATTGGCCCGCGGTCAGCAGGCGGTTGGCCAGGGCCTGGGCGTCGGTGCGCGCGCGCCGGCCCTCGGTGATCTGGTCGGTCAGGCGGCGCAGGTTCTCCACCAGCACGATGCGCAGAGTGATCGCCACTGCCCACAGCTCCCCGATGGTGAGCGGCTGCACGCGCTGGTAGGCGGCGATGAAGCGGCGCAGCACCTCCGGGTCAAAGTGGCTGTCGGTGTGGGCGACGAAGGCCCATGCCAGCCCGAAGACGCGGGGATAGCCGGCGAACGGTCCTGAACCCAGCTTGGGGAGCTGACGGTAGTAGCCGGGCGGCAGGTCGTCGTGGATCTCGCGGATCTGCTCCTCGACCAGGTGGTAGTTGTCCAGCAGCCACTCGGCGGCGGGCACCACGCCGCGCCCGCTCTCCAGTTCAGCCGCGCTGGCCCGGTAGGCCGCGAGCAGCACCGCGGAGTTGTGGTCCAGGCGGCGGTGCAGGGGCAGCACCCGTGGCGGCCTTTGCGTGACCGACTGCGCCGCCGCCAGGCTTAGTGCATGCTGCTCCAGCCGCTCGATTCCGAAGAGTTCCTGCCTGACCGGTGCGATGTCGTGCCACGGCGGCGAGGGCGGGCGACGCCGGAAGGCGTAATTCGTCAGCCGTGGCCTTGGGCGCTGGGCGTGCGCAGGTCGAACTCGCGCAGCATCACCGGCTCGATCGCGCCCTGCGCGACGCGCCTGCGCACGGCGGCTTCGATGTCGGCCAGATGGGACCGGAAGGTGTCGATCGGGTCATCGCCCTGCGCAGTGGGCCGAAAGCAGTGGTGCAGCGCCAGTTGACCGACACTCGCGCCAATCATTTTTTCATCAACCAACACCCAAAAGCGTACGGTCCCCGAGCTCTCGTGGAAGAAAGGAGCGTCGGCGGTATCGGGCATCGATCCATGATACGCCGAACTCGCGCCCGCAAGGTCGGCAATAGGCACGGCATCGGCCCGTTAACGCGCAACGAGCAGGCGGTCGGGCTCAGCAGCAGGCGGAATTCAGCCACTCGCCTTGCAAGGAGCGGCCGACCGCAAGCTTTTCTTTCGCCCTGTTGACGTGAGTCAATAGGGGCCGTCCGCAAAAGTCTAGATATGGACGTGATGGATTCATCTTGATTCAAGGAGCTCCGTGTGAAAGCCGATACCGAATTGTTGAAGGAAGTTCGTGGCGAACTGGCCTGGGATCCGGCAGTCAATTGCAACGCGATCGATGTTTAGGTCAGACACGGCCGGGTGACATTGACCGGCAGGCTGGACACTTTCGCTGGGCGGCATGCTTCGGCTCGACTTCTCCGTGCACCTCGTCGATGCCCAGCCTGGCCGCGACGGCCTTGGCGGTGGTCAGCCCATCGCCCGTTGCCATGATCACCCGCATGCCGGAGGCCCGCAACGCCACCAGCGCCTCAGTGGTCGTGGCTTTGATGGGATCGGAGACGGCCAGGATGCCGGCGGACTGGCCGTCCACTGCGAGGAACATCACGCTGGCGCCTTCGGTGCGCAAGGCTTCGGCCTGCGGCTTGAGAGCCTCCACGTCCACCCCCAACTGAAGCATCAGTGCTGTGTGTTGCCCAGTGCCAGCGGCCTGCCGCCGACGCTGCCGCGCACGCCGATCCCGGTGCCGGATTCAAAATCTCAGCCTAGCCCGGCACCAACCCGCGCACCCGCGATGGCGGCCGCATCGCGCAGCCAACCCGACAGCAGATAGATGCTCAACGGGAAGCCATACATCTCGACGAAGAAGAGCGCGACGATGAAAGCGGCAAAGGCGCTGAAGGTGCGCCAGTTGCGAGCGGTCTGCGGCTTGAAGAAGCTGAACGCGAACATCAGGAAGATCGCCGGGCGACGCATGGCGCCGTGGTTCCGCCGAGGACGCCGCGGCAGCGATGCAGGCTTTCATGGGCACGCATGCCGGGTCGCTGCGACAACAGCGGCTCGTGCGCGCACTTACTCCTTTGTCGCGTACAGCGTGTTGGGTTCCGCTACACTTTCCTCAACAGACGCTGCAAAGGCATCCCGCACATGGGCCGTCGACACGCGCTTTCAACGGTTTCTCAACAGGAGGACGAACTGCGCCACCTCTACATCGAGCGTGCCCTGGGTGAAGCATGGAACGCCGGTGAGGCAGACACCGTGGCGGATGCCACCGTGCAGGCGCTGCAGGCACTCATTGCCGAGCTTGCGATGTTGATCGGGAACGACGCAGTGCGCGCGTTGTACCTGCGCGCCCTGCACGTCTCACTGCTTTTTTTCGACCGTACCGCGCCGGCCAACCAGCCGCTGGACGCGCTGCTGGCCGACTTGCGGCGGAGCCTGACCAATCACCAGCCGGCGGACGCGCGCAGGGCCGCGCAGGCGTTGCTCGAATCGCTGGTCACGCTGCTGGTCTCGCTCATCGGGCAGCCGCTCACCCTGCGCCTGGTCACTTCGGCCTGGGGCAGCCCCAACCTTTATCCAACCAAGACAGGAGAGAACGGAACATGACGGAGAAGTTTGTCCTCGGCCGCCTTCCCACGAATGTGCCGGGCCTCGACGAGTTGTTAGGTGGGGGCCTGGTGGAATACTCGTTCAACCTGATCGCCGGATCGCCCGGCTCGGGCAAGACCACGCTGGCGCACCAGATCATGTTTGCACTGGCCAACCCCCAGCGGCGCGCCATCTTCTTCACAGTCCTGGGCGAACCCCCCATGAAGATGCTGCGTTACCAGCAGCAGTACAGTTTTTTTGACCTCGACAAACTCGATGGTTCGATTCGGTTCGTCAACCTGAGCGAAGAGGTGAAGCATGGCAACCTGGAGCGCGTGCTGGCCCGCATCGTGGAAGATGTCGAGCGCTTCGAGCCGGGTCTGGTGTTCGTCGATTCGTTTCGCTCGGTCGTCCTGACGGCTGAGGCCACGGGCCAAGGCGTGCCGCTACTGCAACAGTTCGTGCAGCGCCTGGGCATGCACCTGACCAGCTGGCAGGCCACCACCTTCCTGATCGGCGAATACATCACCATTGACGCCGAGGCCAACCCGGTCTTCACCGTCGCCGACGGCATCTTGTGGTTGCAGCAAAGCCTGCACCGCAACTCGATGGTGCGCAAGATTCAGATCAGCAAGTCGCGCGGCCAGGCCACGCGGGCCGGCCTGCATACCTTTCGCATCACGAACGAGGGCATCGAGGTGTTTCCGCGCACGCTGCCGGCGTCGTCGAGGCAACCGGGGCCCGCAGGCGTCGGCGCGCCGCGGGCCGCCGTGCGCCGGTTGTCCATGGGCATTGCGGCGCTCGACGAGATGATGGGCGGCGGCCTGCCGCAGGGCTACTCGCTGCTGGTCTCCGGCCCGTCGGGCTCGGGCAAGTCTCAGCTGGCCACGCAGTTCCTGGCCGAAGGCGAGCGGGTCGGCGAGAAAGGCATCGTGGCGGCGTTCGAGCGCAGCCCCGGCACCTCGCGCAATCCCCGGCTCGATGCGCTGGTCGATGCCGGCGATGTGGCGGTGGTGGACACCCGGGCGCTCGATCTGTCGATCGACGAAACGCTGCACGCCATCACCGAACTGATCCGCACGACCGGCGCCAGCCGCGTCGTCATCGATTCGCTGTCCGGATTCGAGCTGGCCCTGGCACCGACTTTTCGCGAGGACTTCCGCGAGTCGCTGCACCGCCTGGTCGCTGTGCTCACCGGGCTGGGCGCCAGCGTGGTCATGGTGTCGGAACTGGAAGATCGCTACACCGACCTGCGCTTTTCGCCCTACGGCGCGGCGTTCCTCACCGACGCGATCATCGTGCAACGCTACGTGGAACTGCACGGCGACTTGCGCCGCGTGATGGCGGTGGTGAAGGTTCGCAACAGCGCGCACAGCCGCAGCCTGCGGCTGTTCGACATCACCGAGGCCGGTATCTGCATCGGCGAGCCCACGCCCGACATGCAGGCGCTGCTGTCCGGTCATCCGCGGCCGGCGGCCACTCCCGGTCCGGCGGCAGCCTGACGTGACAACCGCAGCGCCTCCTACCGTCCGCGCGCCCGGCCCGAACGAGAAGGCGTTGGCGGATCGGGATCCAGCCCTTGCCCCGCGAGAAGCAGCGCTCGCCCAGCGGGAAGTGGCCGTCGCACAGCGCGAAGAAGCGCTGCGGCTGCGCGAACAGGCGTTAGAGGAGCAGGCCGCGTCGCTGGCGGCGAGTCAAGCGCAGCAGCAGGAGCTGCGCGAAGCCAACCAGCACCTGGTGCTGGCCAAACTGGAAGCCGACGCGCTGAAAGAAGCGGCCGTGCTCGCCCGCAGGCGCCAGGACGAGTTTCTGGCGATGCTGGCGCACGAGTTGCGCAACCCGCTGGCGCCCATCGGCAACGCGGTGGCCTTGCTGGCGCGGGCGGACTGCAACCCCGACATGCAGCGCCGGATCCACGACATGATCGACCGGCAGATTCATCACCTGACGCGCCTGGTCGATCAGCTGCTGGACGTCTCGCGCGTGACGCAGGGCCGCATCGAGCTGCACAAGCAGCCCACCGCCGTGGCCGGAATCGTCGAGCAGGCGGTGCAAATGCACCAGGCGCTTGTCGAGGCGCGGCACCTGCAGCTGCGGATTCACGTCCCAGCCGAGCCCCTCATGGTGGACGGGGACCCGGTGCGTCTGGTGCAGGTGGTGGGCAATCTGCTGCACAACGCCGCCAAATACACCGCCGAAGGCGGCTCCATCGCAGTCACGGCGCGCCAGAAGCGCGACGACGTTCTCGTCGAGGTGCAGGACACCGGCATCGGCATGGCTGCCGAGGCGCTGCCGCACATCTTCGAGCTGTTCGTGCAGGGCGACCACTCGCTCGCGCGCAGCCAGGGCGGCCTGGGCATCGGGCTGACGGTGGTGCGCAGCATGGCCCGCTTGCACGGCGGCACCGTGCAGGCATACAGCGCCGGCATCGGCAAGGGCAGCACATTCGTGGTGACCCTGCCGGCCCTGGCGCACGCCGAGATGACAGACGAGACGGTCCAGGCGCCGCCGCAGGCGCAGGGCACCGAGCGGGTCCTGGTGATCGAAGACAACGTCGATGCAGCCGAGTCCCTGGCCATGGTGCTGCGCCTGTCGGGCTACGAGGTGGAAATCGCGCCCGACGGCCCCAGCGGCCTGACCATGGCGGCGCGGCTGCAGCCCCGCGTCCTGTTGTGCGACATCGGCCTGCCGGGCATGAGCGGGTACGAGGTGGCGGCACAGCTGCGCTTGCGTGGCGACCCAGCACCACTGATGATCGCGCTTAGCGGGTATGGGGCCGCTGGCGACATTGCCGGGGCCCTGTCGGCCGGCTTCCACCAGCACATGGCCAAGCCGGCCGATGTCGATCAACTCCTCCAGGCCATTTCACAAGGGCTGCATCCGAAAGAGCAACATGCGCCTCGCTGAGTATCTCCAAACCCACGCCGAAGACATCCTTAAGGCCTGGGACGAATTCGCCGCCACCGTCCCGCACGACGGCGCGCCGCTGGATCAGGCTTCCTCGCGCGACCACGCGGCCGAAATCCTGAGCGTCATCGCGCTGGACCTGGACCAGCCCCAGACTGACGCCGAGCAAAAAGACAAATCGCGCGGCGACGGCGGCCGCGAGCGCGGCGACGGCGGCCGCGAGAGCGGCGACACCCCCGCCGAGACGCATGCCGATGTGCGCCTGGCCGACGGCTTTTCGGTCGATGCCATGATGACCGAGTACCGGGCCCTGCGGGCCAGCGTTTTAAGACTGTGGACCGAGTCGGGCCTGGTCGAATACGACGCGCACAACATGGACCAGCTTACGCGTTTCAACGAAGCCATCGACCAGGCCATCGCCGAATCGGTCACGCGCTACGCCGAGAAGATGAAACAGACTTCCAACATCTTCATCGGCATCCTGGGCCACGACATCCGCAACCCGCTTGGCACCATCGCCATGTCGGCCGAGTACCTGGTGCGCTCAGGCAAGATCGACGAAAAGGCGGCCGCGCCCATCAAGAACAGCGTGGCGCGCATCGGCGGGCTGATCGAGCAGGTGGTGGACTTCACCCGGGCCCAGGTCCAGGGCGCCATGCCGGTGCAGCGCAAGCCGGGCGACCTTGCCGACCAACTCGGCAAGGTGCTGCACGAAACCCAGGTGCGCCACCCCGACCGCGAGCTGCTGCTGGAAGGGAGCGGCAACTTCGAGGGCGAATGGGACGAAGGACGAATGGGGCAACTGCTGTCCAACCTGCTGGGCAACGCCATCTCCTACGGTGCCCGCAGCGCGCCCATCACGCTCAAGATGTGGGCGGTCGAGGGCGATGTCAGCTTCTCGGTCCACAACCGCGGCACGCCGATCCCGCCGGAGGATCTGGGGCGGGTGTTCGAACCGTTGGCCCGAGGTTCACTGGCCAACGCCGGCGCCGAGCGCCGGGAACCGGGCGGGCTGGGCCTGGGACTCTACATCTGTCGGGAGATCGTGAAAGCGCACGACGGCGAGTTGACGGTCGCGTCGACGCAGCAGGAGGGAACGACCTTCACCGTGCGTATGCCCCGGCTCGCGAAGCTGTCCTAAATCTCGGTTGACGCGCGCGGCCACGTACCGCCCGCGGACCCGCTTACGAGAGGGGTTCTCGCGGGCGGTTACGCGGCTGCGTTCAGGAGATGGCTCGCAAAGCCTCCGGCTTCATGGTGCGTGCCCCCTGTTCGATCCGGCGAAAAAGTAGCTCGAATTACTGCGCCGTCGCGAAGAAATTCCATGCTCGCTTCGATTCCGTCGATAGCGTGCTTCGGTTCGCGCGGGCCCATGGCATCATGCCCCATGTCGAAAGCGCTTGCGGATGAGCTGCACGCCGGTGGAAACCGACTCGAAACACTGGCGGCGAACACGTCAACAGTTGTTTGGCACACGGCGCCGGACGGCACCATGGCGTTGTCCAACGCGTCATGGGGCGCATTCACCGGCCAGTCGTCGGGGAAATACAGAGGCCGGGGCTGGCTGGCGGCCGTTCATCCGGAAGACCGCGAATCGGTTGCTCTCGTGTGGCGCACCGCCGCTCAAACCAAGGAGCAGTTCGAGACCACCTACCGGCTGCGCCGGCACGACGGGGAATACAGGAACGTACGGGCACAGGGCACGCCGCTATTTCAAGGCAGCGAGCTGCAGGCATGGGTCGGCGTCTGCATCGACGTGACAAGCGCCCGCGAAATGGAGCTCGCGTCGCGGCGAAGCGAACTGCGCTTTCGCTTCCTCGACCAGGTGGGACAGGCGACGCGCGCCCTGACCGACGCCGGCGAAGTGATGCAGGTCACGGCCCGGCTGCTGGGCGAATACCTGGGCGCTTCACGTTGCGCCTATGCCGACGTCGATCCCGCCAGCAACCGTTTCATCATTCGCAGTGACTGGGCCGCCAGCGGCATCGACAGCAGCGCCGGCAGCTATTCGCTGGAAGCATTCGGCCCGAAAGCGACGATGCTTCTGGGGCGGGGCGATTGCCTGGTCCTGCGCGATGTCGATGCCGAACTTGGCGACAACGCGGGCGCACGCATGTTCAACGCCATCGGCGTCAAGGCGATCATTTGCGCGGGCCTGGTGAAAGACGGCCGGCTGCAAGCCATGATGGCCATCCACCAGGCGCAGCCGCGCAACTGGAGCGAGCAGGAGGTTGCGCTCGTTCAGGAGGTCGTGGAGCGATGCTGGACGCACATAGAACGCGTGCGCGACATTTCGCAGCGCCAGAACGCGCTTGCCGAATTGCAGGCGAGCCGGCTCAAGCTCGAGATGGGAATCCAGGCCGCGGGGCTGGTGATGGCCGAGATCGATTACCGCAGCGATGTCAACCACATCTCCGCGGAACTGGCCAGGCTGCTCGAACTGGGCGACGGCGCCATCGTCGTGCCGCGCAGTGCGATCTTCGACCGTATCCACCCGCAGGACCGCGAGCGCTACCTGCAGGCGATTGCCCGGACCACTGATCCGGCGAGCCACGGCCATCTGGCCGTCGACGTGCGGGTTCTGCTGCCGAGCGGCGTCGTGCGTTGGCTGCATATCAGGCTGCAAGTTATCTTTTCCCTGATCGACGGCCAGCTGCAGCCGGACCGCGGCATCTGCGCGGCACGCGACGTCACGGCCGAACTGATGGCCGAACGGCGGCTGCAGGAGGCGCAGCGCCTGGCGGAGTCCGTCATCGAAGGCGCCGGTGCCCTGGTGTATGCGAAAGACCTGCAAGGTCGGTACATCCTTTCGAACCAGGCTTGGCGCGAGCTGCTGGGTTTCACGTTCGAGCAGGTTCAAGGCCTCACCGATGAGAAAATTTACGGCGCTCGGGCAGCAGCGGCTGTTCGGGAGAACGACCTGAAGGTGGCGCGGGCCGGGCAGCGGCTGCTGATGGAAGAACGGGTCGTCCTTCGCGGCAAGCGGGTCACCTTTCGATCGAGCAAGTTTCCGCTCTACGATGAATCGGGCGAGATCTATGCCGTCTGCGGCGTTTCGACCGACATCACCGATGTGGCGGAAGCCGATCGCCGCAAGGACGAATTCATCGCCACGCTGGCGCACGAGTTGCGCAACCCGTTGGCGCCAATACGCAATGCACTGGAAATCCTCAAGCTCACCGCCGCGCTGCCGCCATCGGCGGCGCGGATGCGCGACATCATGGATCGCCAGCTCACTCACATGGTGAGGCTGGTCGACGACCTGCTGGATGTTTCCCGCATCACGCGGGACAAACTCGAGATGAAAATCCGGCCCGTGGCGCTGCAGGAGATCGTGGAGCACGCGGTGGAAGCCAGCAGGCCGGTCATCGACGCCGCAGCCCATATGCTGGCCGTCGACCTGCCGGCGCAGCCCATCATGATCGAGGGCGACCTGACCCGGCTGGCTCAGGTGGTCAGCAACTTGTTGAACAACGCGGCAAAGTACACACCGCCCAGCGGGCGCATCGAGCTTGCCGCTCGGGTCGACGGCGCCGAGGTGGCGGTGACAGTGACCGACAACGGGTCGGGCATCTCCGAGGAGATGCTTGCCCATGTCTTCGACCTGTTTTCGCAGGTCGACCGCACCATCGATCGATCGCAGGGTGGCCTGGGCATCGGCCTGTGGCTGGTGAAGAAACTGGTCGAGCTCCATCGCGGGCGCCTGGAGGTACACAGCGAACCCGGCCGCGGCAGTACGTTCACCCTGCGCCTGCCGGTGCTGGCGAGTCCCTGAGCCGCGCAGTCGGGCTTATGTTCAGGCCCCGCTGCTACCTGAACCACGCACATGCAAATCAGAAACCAATGCCCGGGGTGCCTGGCGGAGCCGGCATCGGCACCGAGCTTTCGCAGGCCATCGCGCTGCGCCTCTACAACAGCGCGACGGGTCTGGCGCGGCCCAAAGGCCCTGGCCCGCGTGCTGCTGCGCCCGCTGTACCGGCACGTCTATCCGCGAAGCACTTTCGTTTATTTCGCCCGTGCGTGAGCGCGGCGCGGATGCCTGCGACGCAGAGGCGGCATTGAAGCCTCTGGACCAATCACCCGGTATTTCAGACTCCCAACTAGTACAGGCCCAATTGTCGCTTAAGTTACACTCGCCTCTAGTAAATCTTATTTCGTAGATGCGTAGCAGCGGAGAGGCGATTACACTAAGTTCGTTGCTTACATTAGTTATTGGCGAGCAGACCACTCTATGTCTACATCCTTAGATGAGGCAAAAAAATACCTCGAAGCAGCCTTCCGGACCTCCTCCATTATGAAGACGATGGGGATGACCTTGACTTATGACAGCGAAGGCAATGCGACAGTATTGATGCCCCGCCATGCCGGCTTCGACCATGGGATGCGTGACACGCACGGCGGCGTATTAGCCACGATGCTGGATAGCGCAGGCTGGTTCACGGTTGCGGCCCGGTGCCGCAAGATGGTTGTCACCGCAGACCTGCATGTGAGGATGCTGCAAGGCGCAAAGCAGCAGGATCTGGCTGCCACCGCGCAAATGGTACGAGGTGGCAGTAAGTTGGCAATTGCCGAAATGCGTCTTACGGCGCCGGACGGCCAGCTCGTCGCTACGGGCACGGCCTCGTTTTCGATCCTGGGCGATCTGGCGATCTAAGGGGTGCGCTTATTTGGCCGCCCTGGCTCATTTGAGGTCATAACGCATTTAATTACTGTCCATGAATCGCAATGAATTGCCCTTGAGCGTAGTCGAGTCGGCACCAACAGAGCCGTTACGAAATAGAGACGGTGTCGCGGCGGTCTTTTCCAACCAGCACTGGCTTGGCGCCGACGACACCACCGTACTCCTGTCCCATCGGACAATCGTGGAGCGATTGTTCTACTGGGGCGCGGTCTGCCCCGATAAAACGGCCTACACCTTCCTGAAGGACAAAGGCCAACTCGCTGACGAGCTGAAATTTTCGGGGCTTTGCCACTTGGTATCGGCACGTGCAGCGGACCTGGATGCGCGTGGGCTGTCGGGCCAGCGGGTATTGCTCGTGCTGGCCTCGGGACTCGACTACCTCGTCGCATTTCTCGCTTGTCTGGCAGCCGGTGTCGTGGCTGTGCCCATGTATCCGCCCTCGACCAAGCGGGATTGGGACAAGCTGGGGGCGGTAGCGAAAAACTGCACGCCGGCCGCAGTCATTTTGGACAGAAAGGTAGTCGAGCGGGACCGTTCCGCGTTCGACGGCATTTTCCCCGGACAGACCGCCGCTTTGATTTACGTCGATGAGCTCCCGCGCACGCATGCGCTGGAACGCCGTGACGATGCCAGGCCTGAGTCTTCGGCCTCTTATCGAAAAATCGATCCCCGCAGTATCGCCTTCTTGCAATACACCTCGGGATCAACTGGAAACCCGAAAGGGGTCATGGTCTCGCATGACAACATCGTTCACAACGCCCGTCAGCAGGCGGCCGGAATGGGCAGCAATTTCCGTTCGGTGTTTGTCAGTTGGCTGCCCTTCTATCACGACATGGGACTGATTGGAATCATCTTGCAGGCATTGTCGGTCGGCGCCCACGCAGTATTGATGTCGCCATTCAGTTTCTTGCGAAGCCCGGGCTGCTGGTTACGCGCAATCTCCCAATATGCGGGGACCATCTCGGGCGCCCCAAATTTCGCCTTCGATCTTTGCGTCGAAAAGATTACCGACGCGGAGATTACTGAACTCGATCTCAGCAGCTGGCACACGGCCTTCAACGGATCGGAACCGGTCAAGACTTCGACACTGGAACGCTTCGCTGGGCGTTTCTCGCCGGCCGGCTTCCGGTCCGCCGCGCAGTTCCCCTGCTACGGCCTGGCCGAGGCGACCCTCTACGTCTCTGGAGGGCATGCGCGGCCCGAAATGCTCGCCCTTTCACTCGATCGGACCCTACTCGGCGCGAACAAGATCGCACCGGCGGCCGACGGCGCACCCAGCGACTCCGTTGTTCAAATTGTGAACGTACAACGGTTCCCTTCCGATCTGACGACGCTGATCGTGGAACCGGAGACCTGGAAGGCCCGGCCGCAAGGGATGGTGGGCGAAATTTGGCTCAAGGGTAAAAGCATCACGCTTGGTTACTGGGAACGTCCAATCGAAACGGCCGAAACTTTTCGGGCCTACATCGCGGATACCGGCGAGGGACCGTTCCTGCGCACCGGTGACCTCGGCTTTCTCAAAAACGGTGAGCTGTTTATCACCGGCAGAATCAAAGAGCTCATCATCATCAATGGAGCGAACTACTACCCCCAGGATATCGAGGAGACCGTGCAATCCCTGGGCCATCCTTTTCGCATCCACAGCGGCGCAGCATTCGCGCTGCCGGACAACGGTATCGCCATCGTTCAAGGCCTCAATCGCACGAAGCTGACGGCCGACGAATTGCAGCTGGAAATCGACCGCATACGACGTGCGGTGTGGGAATCCCATGGCATCACACCTGCGTTTGTCGGCTTTGTGCCGCCGAGCGATATCGCCAAGACCAGCAGCGGCAAGATCCAGCGGGAACACATTCGCAGCAAGCTCATCGCAGGCGAGTTGAGCCTCATCGCCTCCTGGTCGGCAACCGCGGTCGGGCCGCCTACCGCGCCCACGCACCCGGCACCGCTGCCGGCAACGAGCGCGCTGACCGTACCCGCGCACTGCGCAACCGTACCGACTTCGCCTGAGGCGCGGGCACTGATCACCTGGATCAGGGATTACTTTCCGCGCCGGGTGAACTCGCAGCTTATCGATGAGCGACGGTCCATTCCGCCCAACATTGTGCTGGACATGGGCAACCGCGGTTTGCTGGGGATGCTCGCACCGCGTTCGGCGGGAGGGCTGGAGTTCAGCACCTCGGATTTCCTGCGCGTGCTGGAAGCCCTCGGCGCGAAGGACTTGACGATCGCCCTGTTCGTGGGACTCAACAATGCCCTGGGCATCAGGCCGATCATGGCCCATGGCAGCGCCGAGGTGAAAGCGCGGTACCTGGCCAACCTCGCTTCAGGACGCGAACTTGCCGCCTTCGCATTAACGGAACCCGGCGCGGGGTCCAACCCGGGCGCGATCTCCGCGACCGCGCAGCATATGCCAGACGGGACTTACCGGGTCAGCGGCACGAAATGCTGGAGCGGTTCAGCCGCATGGGCGGGCGTCATGAACGTATTCGCCAGGACGGTCGACGCGCAGGGCCATGTTACCGGCGTCACTGGTTTTGCCATACCGCAAGACAGTCCCGGCGTCCAGCAGGGACCGGAAGCCTTGACAATGGGCATGCGCGGCATGATCCAGAACACCGTGATCCTAGACGGAGTGGTCGCGCAGGCTCACCAGGTCCTTGGCGTCCCCGACCACGGCATGGCGGTGGCTCAGGACACGATGTGCTACGGCCGCCTGGCCATAGCCGCGGTCTGCCTGGGCGCAACGAAGGGCTGCTATCAGCTGATGTTGCGTTATGCGGGTCGGCGCGAAATCTCGACCGGACCGCTCCTTGCCAATCCGCACACGCGTGCAATGCTGACCGATACCATGCATGCGATCGAGGTATTGGGTCGGCTGATCGAACAGGTTGCCGGGCAGAAGGACGGAGGAATCGACGTCTCGCCCGAGATTCTGGCTTCCTGCAAATGCCTTGCGACAGAATGGCTGTGGCTGACGGTCGACCGCACCATGCAAATGGCGGGAGGCCGCGGCTATATCGAGAGCAACCTGATTCCGCAGATCTTTCGCGACGCCCGCATCTTCCGCATCTTCGAGGGGCCGACAGAGGCGCTTCACCACTTCCTGGGCACCTCCGCAGTCCGCACTCCCGAGGTACTGCGCGCCTATTTGTTGCAGCGCCTGGACCAGGCGACGCTTTCCCGGTATTTCGACGAGGTACTCGAGCACCCCCACATCGCACAGCCGCATGCCGACGGCAACGGGGCTGCAATGCATTGGCGGTATCTGGCGCTTGGTGCCTATCTATCCGAACTCGTTTTCTTTGCGGCCGGACGTGGCGCTGAAGCGTCGTCTCTGAATTGGCTTGAGCATAGGCTATCGCATGCCCGAGGCCTGTTGGACGCGGCGCCGCAGCGCCTCGCCGGTCTGGCCACAGCCGAAAAGCTCGCGACATTCGGCCGCACGATTGATGACCAGATCGGCATTGATCTGCGGAGCGCGCCCCAACCCGACACAACCTGCGATCCCTGGCTTGCCTCCCACGCGCCGCTTGCGGCAGAGCATTCGACAAGTGAGCCCGCCTCGATCCGCGAGATATTTCCAACGCCGGCTGTCGTGGCTGCCGCGCCCGCATCCTGGAGAGGGCCTGCCAGCGATCGGCTTGCCGACATCACCGGCTTCATCACCGAGTGGATCACTGAGCGCTGTGGCCTCAAGCTGGAGGCGGCCGGCCTCGACATGGAATTTTCCATGCTCGGCCTCGGATCGATCGACTCGAGCAATCTCGCCCAATGCTTGTCGGACCGCTTCGCTCTGGATCTCGATCCCACAGTTCTCTGGAACTATCCCAACACCCGAGAACTCGCGGCGTTTATTCACCGCAGATTTCCCCAACGGTCGCCGGGCGCCGGCGTCGCAGACAACCCGTCTCGGAACACATTGAACAGAAGTGTAGGAGCATCCTTATGAGCAAGATATTTCGCACACCGGTCGACGTATGGCCAACGCTGCTCGTGACGAGCCTCTTCGTTGTCCTGCTTCTCCTTTACTACTATGTGCACAACATCTGGCTGATGGCGACGTGTTCCGCACTGCTTTTGCCGGCGCGGCTTTCAGTGGTGGCATACAACCACAATCACATCCATAACCTCACCTTCGCCAGTTCGGCGTTGAATCGGCTGTTCGAAGTAGTCATGTTTTTTCAGACCGGCACCACGCCGTTCTCGGGGACACTCAATCACATCGTTGGGCACCATGCGTGCTACTTCGAACCATCGAGCGATACCTTGAACACGCGGCGCTCCGACGGATCTCACCTCGGCAGGCACGAGTTCTCCCTCAGGTCAGCGCTCTGGCACTACCCGTCGTGCATCACGCATAGCCGCGGCAAGAGTAAATTGCGAGCCAAATTCATCATCTATACGGTGCTCTGCGCGCTCTTGCTTGGGGCGCTCGTTGCTTACGACCCGACGGCGGCCCTGATCGTTTTCGTGGTGCCGATGTTGATCATGCTTTACCTGCTGAAATGGGCGGCCTATGCGCACCACAGCGGCTTGCCCATGGGAGATGATTTCACAGCCTCGCGCACGCATACCGGGAAGTTTTACAACTGGTTGACGTGGAATGCCGGCTATCACGCCGCGCACCACTTTCGTCAAACCCTGCACTGGAGCAAGTTGCCCAACTACCATGCCGAACTCGCCGACAAGATACCGACCGAGCTTCAAGGCGATAAATGGGGCCCTCAGTTCTCCCAGCCCCCGAGCATACGGGCCGGCTGAATCCTCCTGCTTTGTTCATATCTCGCATCTGACCCGCCTTAATCTCCCGCGCAACCATCTGGAATCCAAATGTCTGAGCTCATCATCGATCCCCGCACTGCGTCCCGCCAATTGATCAAAGAATCGGTGGATTTATCTCTC
Organism: Ramlibacter sp.; assembly: GCA_013815685.1. Classification (GTDB taxonomy): domain Bacteria; phylum Pseudomonadota; class Gammaproteobacteria; order Burkholderiales; family Burkholderiaceae_C; genus Ramlibacter. The sequence goes on along the minus strand of JACDFR010000022.1, from coordinate 36,425 downwards.
TGGGAGCGAAACCAAACCTTTACCCTCAGACTGATCAAGGACACGATCCAGGCCCATCGGTTGCACACGCACCCCATCCTGGAAGCCTGGCAGAACGAAGAGTTCGATCTTCGCGGAATCCAGGTGGTGCATATGGAAATTCGCGCGGCCTTCCTCGAAGTGTTCAGCGAGTCTCTGCTGCGACTGATGCAAACCGCTTCGCAACTTGAGGGATCTCTTGGCTACCGGGCAAAATTGGCTGCGCGTTTTCTCGTCCAGCTCAATGTTCTGGACGAGATCGGCTTCAAATTAGCGCCTTCAAGCAATGACAACTCAATTGGCCATCCCTCATTTGCGCACTATTGGCTACTTGCCGATGCCATGACCACGCTCGGTCTCGACGAGGCAGGATGGCGGGCGCACGCGACGTCGGCTCAGGCGCGAGCCGTCCGCGCCACACTCGAGGACAACCAGGACGACCATCTGCGCCTGTCCGTACTGCTTGCCTGCATCGAGACGGTATTCATGCCCTACTACAGCCCCTGGGCGAAGAACAGCATACGGGTTTGCCCTGCGCTCCGGGCCCCCGGCGGATACCACTCCGTGCATATCGAGAATGACGAAGGCCACTTCGTCGACGATGACCACTCCGAAGACAGCTGGTACATCGTTCGCCAGGCCCTGGTACCTGGACGCTACCAGGAGATCGAGCGGTTTACCACCGACTTGCTGGACACTTGGGCGCAGCTATTCGACGTTCTGCTAACGCACCGCAAGGCGCTGTAATGCACGATGTACCGTCGGCACGGCCGCAGCCACCCACGTCGCTGCGCGCGCCTGCTCCGGTAAATGCGCGGGCATTGCCGCAAGAGGGGCGCCCGGCAACGGCCGCAGTGATCGGCGCTGCTTGCCGGTTTCCGTGCGCCGATAGCTTGGACGAATACTGGCAGTTGCTGTTGGAGGGGAGAGCGGTCGCGGCCGAGCCGGCCGCGGATCGGCTCGGTTTATGGGCCGCGATGCGCGACCCGGAGCTCGCGCCGCGGATCACCACGCTGAAAGGCGGCTATCTGCGCGACATAGCCGGATTCGATGCCGACTATTTCAGCGTCTCGCCGCGCGAAGCGGCCAAGCTCGATCCGCAGCAGCGTTTGCTGCTGACCGCGACACATGATGCGCTGGAGGATGCCGGTCTCACCCGCCAAGCCTTGCGTGGACTGGCCGTCGGTGTCTTCGTTGGTGCGGGCAGTACGGACTACATGCTGCTCGGTAGCGGCAGCAAGCAAGCGATCGACGCCTATCACGGTATCGGGAATTCGCACAGCATTCTCGCAAACCGCATTTCGTATTACTACAACCTCAAGGGGCCAAGCCTTACCGTCGATACGGCTTGTTCGTCATCACTGACGGCGCTGCACGTCGCACTGCAGTCTCTTGAGCGCGACGAGCTTGATCTCGCGATCGTAGGCGGGGTCAATGTCATCGTCTCGGCCGACCTGACCCTCTCCTTTTCACAGGCGACGATGCTTTCGCCGAATGGCCGGTGCAATACGTTCAGCGCCGATGCCGACGGCTATGGCCGCGCCGAAGGGGTGGGTGTCATTGTTCTCACCCGTTCGACAGACGTCTCCAGGCTCGCCGGCCGTGCCCGCTGCGTGATTCGCGGGACCGCGGTCAATCAGGATGGGCGCAGCAATGGCATCAGTGCGCCCAATGGACTGAGCCAGGAGCAGGTGATCCGAGCCGCCATGGCACGCGCCCGCGTGCCCCTGCACGACCTCGCCTATGTGGAAGCCCACGGTACCGGCACAAAACTCGGCGATGCGATCGAGTTCAATGCGCTGCGGGAGGTGCTTTCCGATGCGCCAGGAACCAGTTGCCACGTTGGTTCGGCCAAGGCCAATGTCGGCCACATGGAAGCGGCCGCCGGAATGGGTGGGCTGATCAAGGCCATGCTGATGCTCGAACACGGCATGATCCCGCCTCATGCCGCGAGCCCCCCCTATAGTGATTTGATCGACAAGGCACGCGGACAACTTGCAATCGCCGAGACGGCGATTCCGCTGCGCGGCGGGGCTTGTATCGGTGTCAGCTCTTTCGGTTTTGGCGGCTCCAACGCCCACGTCATCGTGGCGTGCGGCGAGGAGCCGGACGAGGCCTCGACCGCAATTGAACCAGGCGCCGATGCCGAACCGACACTGCTGCTGCTGTCGGCGCACAGCAGTGAACTTGCACTCGCCGACGCTCGATGCCTGGCCGACCTCCTGGAGAACGGCGGTGAACCGATTCAGGCAGTAGCCTCCACACTCGCCTACCACCGGGACCCATTACGCCATCGCGTGGCGGTGGCCGCCGCGGATCGGACAGACGCGGTACAGCAACTCAGAAACACGGTCGCGACTGACCGCGTGTGCAAACCGCGGATTGCCTTCGTTTTCAGCGGCCAGGGCAGTCAGTATGCCGGCATGGGCGCGGGACTGTACGCCGGCAATACGACTTTCAGAGAGGCCTTCGACGATTGCGCCGGCCGCATTCAGGCGCGATCAGGCTTCACGGTCGGCGACCTGCTCCAGGGCGGCCGGGGGGGGACCGAGAGGATGCTTGAAGACACCCACCTGGCTCAGTTGGCGCTTTTCTGTCTCGAATACGCACTGGCGCAGCTGGCGATGGCGGCGAGCGTCACGCCCGGGGCCGTGATCGGCCACAGCCTCGGCGAAATCGTTGCGCAGACAATCGCGGGCATGCTCGACCTGGACGCCGCGGTGGCGCTGGTGAACGAACGCGCCCGGCTTATGCAGGGCGTGAGTCCTTCCGGGGCGATGCTGGCTCTCTTTGCGACTGAGGCGACGACTCGGGACCTCATCGCGCGGTCGGGGTTGCCGATCCACGTAGCCGCGCTCAACAGTACTTCCTCGGTGACCGTCAGCGGCGCTGATTCAGACATCGTTACCTTCGCAGTGGCGGCCGGCGCCGTGGGAATCGTCCACCGGCGTGTCCCCACGCGACATGCTTTCCACTCCCCCGCGTTTGCATTCGCGGCCGAAAAGCTCGCGCTTTTCACGCGCACTCTTACCACTCAGCCCTCGCGGCTTCCGGTCATCTCCAACCTCGATGGGCAGTTTCTCCGCGATTTGCCGCCGGGGTCGGACTACTGGAGCCGCCATATCGTTGCGTCCGTTGAGTTTTCCCGGGGAATCAACACACTCATTGAAAGTGGTTTCGACCTTTTCCTGGAAATCGGCCCGGATCGGACGCTGTCCCAACTCATCTCGCGCGACCACAACGCGGCGGGCATAGAGGCTATTGCCGTACAGCGTCGTGGCGCGGACGGTGTCCTGGCATTGCTCAAGGCCCTGGGACGATTGTATGAATGCAATGCCGACATCCGGATCGACCCGGTATTGCCACGGACGAGACCGGCGCGCGTGCCGGCCAGAAAACTCGGCAACCAGAAATTCTGGGGAGTGCCGGAACCGGCGCCCGCCTCGATAGCGCCGCCCGCGGGGCGCGGCATCGCCGCGCCGCGAACGGTTTCGCCCACCGCGGCGATGGACTTGATCGAGCTTCAACTTGATGTGATAGGCGGCCAACTTGGCGTACTGGAAGGCCAGCGGCAAGGAAACGCGCACAACAATCAACACGCGATGCAAATAAGGGGTGAGCAACATGGCTGATGACCTGGCAAGCATCGTATTAAGAATCGTCGACCACATCCGCAGAGAACTCGCGCACAGCCTGGGCCAGACGCCTCAAAGCATCGACCCCGAGCGCCTGTTCGTGGATATGGGTGCGGATTCCATGATCCTTGCCGAGACGCTGCAAGATATCAATCGACGCTACAAGGTTTCGCTATCGATCGGAGAGATCTACGAAACTGTTAGCACGGTTGCCAAGGTCGCCCGCTATATCCACGACCATGGCCAATGGGAGCCGGTGCTGCGCACGCAGGCGGGCTCCGCGGCCCGACTCGCTCCCGCGGCGGGTGCCTCGGTACCGCTACCGGTGGCGCAGAACGAAGCGTTGTCGGGGGGCCGGCCGATGACAGGCGACGTCGGGGCCATCAAGGACATCTTCCGGCGCCAGCTGGAACTCATGGAGCGCCAGCTTTCCCTGCTGGGTCTGGCTCCCGGCGAGCCTACGGCTCCTGCGGCTGCCGCGTCTTCCCCAGCGCCCGACAAGGCCGCCGCCACGGAGCCCGCTGCGCGTGCACCAGCCGAGCGTGCATCCAACGACCGCTTCAGTGCATTTTCGACGCGGATCGAACCCGACAGTCGCAAGGACGACAAGCGCAAGCTGGCCCATATCGAAGAACTTGGTCGGCGACAAGAGGCACGCGCGGGCAGTTCCAAGGCGCTCGCGCAAAAGTATCGCAGAGCCTTGGCGGACAACCGGGTTTCGGCGGGCTTTCGGCCGCTACTAAAAGAGCTCGTCTATCCGATCGTCGCCACGAGGGCCGAAGGCTCGCACATTGTCGATATCGACAACAACCGGTACATCGACTTCACCATGGGTTTCGGTGTGCATCTTTTCGGACATGCTCCGGAATTTATTGTCCAGCCCCTGCGTTCCCAGATCGATCTGGGGATGGCGATCGGGCCCCAGTCGCCCATGGCGGGCCGCGTAGCGGCGCTTATCGCCGAATTCACCGGTCATGACCGCGTGGTGTTCTGCAATTCGGGCACAGAAGCCACGATGACGGCGGTGCGCCTGGCGCGCCTCGCGGCCGGCCGGGACAAAATAGTCATCTTCAAAAACTCCTATCACGGCAGCTTCGATGGCTTTCTCGCGCGCAGCGCTGCGCAGGGATCGACCCGGCCGGCGAGCCCTGGCACACCGGAATCCCTGGTCACCGACACCATCGTGCTCGACTATTGCGAACCTTCCGCCCATGCCTACATTGAAGAACACCACGCCGAGATCGGCGCTGTGTTGGTCGAGCCGGTGCAAAGCCGGGCGCCCTCCCTGCAGCCTGGTCCATTCCTCGCGCGGTTGCGCGAAATAACGCGCAACCACGGCATCGTATTGATCTTCGACGAGGTAATTTCCGGCTTCCGCTGCGCCCGCGGCGGCGCTCAGGAGTACTTTGGCGTCCGCGCCGACCTCTGTGCCTATGGCAAAGTAGTGGGAGGCGGGATGCCAATCGGGGTGGTCGCGGGCACGGCGGTCTGTATGGATGGCATCGACGGCGGGTGGTGGCAATTCGGCGATGCGAGTTACCCGGAAAAACCGACGATATTTTTCGCCGGCACCTTCTCCAAACATCCGTTGACCATGGCTGCTTCGCTTGCGGTCCTGGAACACCTGGAGAACACCGACCTCGGTTTCTATCAGCGTTTGAACGAGACGACATGCGCGCTGGCTGGCCGCCTGATCAAGGTGTTCGAGGAAGAGGGCGTCGACGTTACCATCGAGCAGTTCAGTTCGCTGTTCCGCTTCGCCTCGACAGGCAACCTCGACCTTTTCTTCTATCACCTGCTTGCGAACGGTATCTACATCTGGGAGGGTAGAAACTGTTTCGTTTCCACTGCCCACACGGCACAGGACATCGATCAGCTGGTTGCAACGGTGCGCACTGTTTGCAAAGAACTCGCGCCTCTCGGCCTCATTCCTGTTGTCGACGAGGCGCCACGCCGCGCCGGTGAGAGAAAAGAGGCCGCGAGCCCAGCCCCAGGCGCGCCTGGAAACCGTATTGGACTGTCCGACGCCCAGCAACGCTTTCTTGCCCTCGACCGCTCCCGACCCGAGGGGAGGATGGCGAACAACGTCTGCTTCGGTTTTCGCTTCAACGAGCCCGTTGACACCGCCCTCCTGGCTGCAGCTGTCGACGCCGCGATCGGGAGCCACGATGCACTCGGCTGTCGCCTCGACCTCGTCCTGGGTGTGCAGGAGATGGAGCCATGCAACGGATTTGCGGTCGAACGCATCTCTCACACCGGCAAACTGACTGCTGACATCGCGGCCCAGCTGGCGGACCGGGAACAGGCACGCCCGCTCGACCTCGAGGCTGGCCGCAACCTGCGCGTACAGCTTCATGAATTCGAGCATGGCGGTGCGTTTCTGTGCCTGTCGTTGCATCACCTGGTCTGCGATGGGTGGAGCCTTGGCGTGTTGCTCAAAGAGATCGCTCAGCGTTTCAACGGTCTGCCTGCGTCGCGCGCGGTGCCGTACGCTGCCTGGATCGCGCAGGAAAACGACTATCGCACCAGCGATCGTTACGCCGCCGATAAAGCCTACTGGAGCGAGGTGATCGAAAAAATCGGCACATACCAGGCGCGAAACTCCGCGGATCTCGAGCCGCACTCCCCGCATGCCGGCGCGCGGCCGGGCGGGCGGGCGAGCATTGCGTTCGACACAAAGACGACAGCCGCGATCGCCGCGCAGGCCAAGCGCAGCAGCACCACCACGTTCACGTGGTTGCTCGCCTGCGTTCAGCTGTTTCTCAGCCGCGTTTACCGCGGCCGTGTGCCGGTGATCGGACTTCCCTTCGCCAACCGCACCAGCCGCCTGCGCGACCTGGTCGGAAATTGCGTGAACTTGCCGGTGCTGCTTTCGGCGCACGGCGAGGGCCTGGTCTTCGACGAAGTGCTTGGGTCGTCCCGCGCAGCGATGAATGACATCATGTCCCATTCCCGCTTCCCTTATCACGAGATATGCGCGCTGTATCTGGGCCAGCCAGATCCCAGGCGCGAAATGCCGGTTGAAATCACCTTTAATTTTGAGCCGTTGACGGAGATGCCTGTTTTTGGCTCGGCGATGCCGGAGTTGGTCACGCCTGTTAACCGATGGATCGAGTTCGACCTGATGTTCAACATCTTCTTCCTCAAGACAGGCATGCGAATCGAACTCGACTACAACACCGACCTCTTCACCGCGGACGCCATCTACGGCTGGCTCAATCTCCTTGCCAAGATCATCGAAAACGAAACGACCGCTGCCGCGACCTCCGAGCTGGCCGCCTGATTGCGAGAAAAAATCGATGCCTGATCAATTATTGATTGCCCGCTTGCACAGCGCAGTGCCATCGCTGCGAACTGCTGTCCTCGTCGACCATGTCATCGCTCGGCTGTGCGAAGCGCTGCATCTCGACAGCCCTGCTCTGGCTAACAGCCGATCCCGCTTCACGGAGCTAGGCATCGACTCGAAGCGGGCGCTCGAGTTGAAGGAAGACCTGGAGGAAGAACTTGGCTGTGCGCTGCCGACCACGTTGTTTTTCAACTATCCGACGCCCGAGCGCCTCGCTGCTTTCGTCATCGAACAAGCTCTTGGGCTGGAAACCTCCACGCCTGCCGGAGGATTGGATCCGCCCCACGTAACCGATTCGACGCAAGCCGATCCAGCGGAATCGGGTGATTTCGATGCGCATATGCGGCGCACTTTTGAAAAGTACGGCATCTGAAGTCGATCAATGGGACACGCATAGCAGTCTCTGCCCGACGGACTCGGCGGGATTTGATGAGCCGTTTGGAATTTGCTCCGACAGTCGCCACGTTGACGCCGAACAGCCCGTCCGCGCGATATGCGCATGGGGTCGACCTTCTTAACACCTTGTTTGTATATGGCTGAAAACTCAACTGATCTAAAGAGGGCGTTCAAGGTCATCCAAAAGCTGGAAGGCGAGCTCGAGTCGCTCAAGCAGCGCCAGATAGAGCCTATTGCCATCGTCGGCATGTCCTGCCGTTTTCCTGGCGCGGATGGGCTCGAAGAATTCTGGTCGCTTCTCTCGGAGGGCCGGAATGCGATATCCGAGGTTCCGCCGGATCGATGGGATATTGACAGGTTGTACGACCAGGATCCGGACGCATTGGGCAAGATGTGCACGCGCCAAGGCGGCTTTGTCGCTGACGTCGACATGTTCGACGCCGCATTCTTCAACATCGCGCCGCGGGAGGCGGCGCTCATGGATCCACAGCAGCGTTTTCTGCTCGAGCTTACATGGGCGGCGCTGGAAAACGGCGCCATCGCACCCGACACGCTGGAAGGTTCGGCCACCGGTGTTTTCGTGGCCATCACGGGCGCCGATTATGGCCGGATGGCGGCGTCCGATCCCGAGAATCTGAATGCATACTGGGGTACCGGCAACGCGCCTAGCGTGGCTGCGGGCCGGATCGCCTACACCTTTGGCTTGACCGGCCCATGCCTGTCCATCGACACCGCGTGCTCCTCGTCGCTGGTAGCGGTGCATTGCGCGGCGGAAAGCTTGCGCCGAGGCGAGTGCACGATGGCGCTTGTGGCCAGCGCCAATCTGCTGCTGGCGCCGGAGGCGACCATCGCATTCTCGAAAGCCCGCATGCTCTCGCATGACGGGCGCTGCCGCACTTTTGACCAGCAGGCGAACGGCTATGTTCGATCGGAAGGCGCGGCGGTGCTCGTGCTCAAGACCTTGAGCCGTGCCCGTGCCGACGGTGACCGGGTGCATGCCATCATTCGCGGCAGTTCCGTCAACCAGGATGGCGCCACGGGCGGCTTGACAGTGCCAAGTGGCCCATCCCAAGCCGCCTTGATCCGGCAGGCCCTGGCAAACGCGGGGGTAAGTCCCCAAGCGGTGGGCTATGTAGAAGCTCACGGCACCGGTACCGCACTGGGGGATCCCATCGAAGTCGGCGCGTTGGGTGAGGTCTTCGGCCAAAGTCACAGTTCCAGCCAGCCCCTCTACATAGGGTCGGTCAAAACACTGGTGGGCCACTGCGAACTTGCCGCGGGAATGGCGGGACTGATCAAGCTCGTGCTTTCCCTCGATCGAGGTGTCATTCCCGGATATCCCCAGCTTGGCAAGCTCAACCCCCACATCCCGTGGCAGCGACTGCCTTTTGCCATTGCGCGAGAGACCACGCCCTGGCCCGCACCGCGACGCATCGGCGGGATCAGCGGCTTCGGATTCAGCGGCACGAACGCCCACGTCGTTGTCGAGGCGGCACCATCCGAAGACACCGCGCAGACGCGCGCCAGGTTGCGGGCACAAACCGCACAAGCGGACGTTCCGGTGCAGCCCGCCCACTTGCTTTGCCTGTCCGCACGAAGCGAAACTTCGCTCCTTTCCCTTGCCGGGCGGTACGCCGATTACCTCTCCCACAGGTCCACCCTGGACATTGATTCGATCTGCCGCACCGCCGCCACTGGGCGCTCCCACCTGCCCCATCGCCTGGCGCTCGCCGCGACGACGGCAGCCGAGCTGGCAGCGGAGCTGGCACCCATCGCCACTGGTGTCCGCAAGGGGCTCAGCGGTGTCGCACCCGTCACGGTGCCCAGGCTCGCGTTCCTATTTTCGGGCCAGGGAGCGCAGTACGCCGGTATGGGCCAACGGCTCTATGAATTGCATCCAGTGTTTCGTCAGGCGATCGAACGTTGCGAAGAGGTCTTCGCTTGCGAGTTGGATCGGCCCCTTCGCGACCTCCTCTGGGGTGCCTGCGCTGGGAAGCTGTCCGAGACGCGCTACACGCAGCCCGCCCTTTTTGCCTTCGAATACGCACTTGCGCAGTTTTGGCTGAGTTGGGGAGTAAGGCCCAGCTTCGTCATGGGGCACAGCGTCGGTGAATTTGCAGCTGCTTGTCTGGCCGGCATTTTCAGCCTTGAAGACGGGGCGCGGCTGGTGGCCGCCAGGGGCCGGTTGATGCAAGAGTTGCCGCCCGGCGGAGCCATGGCTGCACTGGTGGCCCCGCGCGGCCTGGTCGCTTCCAAGATCGCGGGAATGACCGATCGCGTGTCGATCGCGGCTTTCAACACGCCCGCTCAGACCGTCATCTCTGGCGCACGCGGGGTGGTGCTGGACATCTGCGCACGCATGAGCGCGGAGTATGGTGTTGCCGACGCCGGACTGCTCGATGTTTCGCATGCTTTCCATTCGCCGCTGATGCGGCCGATGCTCGGTGCGTTCCGCAAGGTGGCCGAAAGCGTTTCCTTCTCGCGCCCCTCGATCGGCTTTTTGTCGACCCTGACCGGCCAGCTTGTGGGCGACGAAATTTGCTCTGCTGACTACTGGGTTGAGCACGTCAGCGCGCCCGTCGACTTCGTGGCCGGCATGGCATCCCTCGCCGGCCAAGGCACTGATATCGCGCTCGAAATCGGCCCCACAACCACTTTGACCGGGCTCGCTCGCGCTTCGCTCGGCGACAGTCCGATGCACAGGCTGAACAGCTTGCGGCGAGATGGCGACGACTGGAAAGAGATCCTCGCCGCGCTGGGTCGGCTCTACGTCGCGGGCGCCTCGATTGACTGGCGGCGCGCCGGCCGGCTCGACCAACCGCCGCCCGCTCGCCTGACACTTCCTGACTATCCCTTCGAACGCCGCCGCTACTGGCTGCCCGAAGCGAGCGGTGGCTCGATTCTCGGCCGCGCCGCATCCGGCGCACGCCACGGCCACCCCCTGCTGGGCACGCCGCTCGCGACCGCAGCTCTACCCGCGAACGACGTTCTCTACCAATCGGCACTCTCGGCGCGCCGGCCGGGATTCCTGAACGATCACCGGGTTTACGACAGGGTCGTGGTTCCGGCGGCTGCCTATGTCGACATGGCGCTCAGTGCCGCCACCTCCCTGCATCCGGAACTGGCACCGGGACTCGCCAACCTGTCCATCCAGGCGGCACTTGTCGTGACTCAGGAGCGGCCCACCGTGGTGCAGACGGTGGTTACCCAAGGAGCGACCAGTGGGCGCCATGGGCTGCGGATCTTCAGCAATCCGACCGGCGGCGACGACACCGCGACGGTCGACTGGCGGCTTCACGTGACAGGAGAGATCAACAGCGCGGCGGCGCAACCGGTGGCACCGATCGACCTGGCCGGTCTCCGCGGGCGCTTCACCGAGGCGGGCGAAAATCTGGACATCCAGGACTTTTACGAAGGTTATACCGCACTCGGCCTCAACTACGGTCCTGCCTTCCGCACCGTTCGCGCGATCACCCGGATTCCAGCTACGGGCGAAGGGGGGGAGAGCCTCGCCCGCGTCGCGATCAACACGAATTCAGAGCTAGGCCACCTCATACATCCGGCCTTGCTCGACGGCTGCTTCCAGGCTGTGGGCGCCATCTTCTCCGACCTTGAGGGAGGTGCGGCTTATCTTCCAATCGCCATCGAGCACTTGCGACTGCTCGATCCAATACCCGACACAATCTGGAGCCACGCAGTACTGCGCAAAGCCCCCGAGAGCAGTGCACGAGTGGTAGTCGACATCCGGCTCATCAACGACGATGGCCGGGTCGTTGCCACCGTCGAGGGACTCGAGGCCGTGCCGGTCGACCGCCGTGCGCTTATTCTTGCAACCGCCAACTGGAAAGACAAGCTCTATGCGGTCGACTGGATGCTGCAGCCCAGACGCCTGGCGGCAGCGGAAGGCCAGGAACAACAAAGCGGACTTGCCCCGGGAGGCGGCTGGCTGGTGATTGCCGACCAGGGCGGGGTTTGCGCTAAGCTGGCCGACGCACTCGAAGCTCGCAATCAACAGGTGGTGCGCACCCGGGCGAACGAGGCGGATGGGATGACCAAGCGAGATTGGCTACAGCTGATTTCCAGGCAGTTCAACTCGCGAGGCTTGCCGCTTGCCGGTGTTGTGCATTTAGGTGCGGCGGATGCGATGGACACAGACGAGCCAGCAGCACGGGCGCAGGCCGAGGAAAGGGTCTGCGGCAGTACCCTGGGGCTGGTCCAGGCGCTCATGGAAATACCCGGGCAGCGGCCGCCGCGACTTTGGTTGGTGACCAAAGGAGCCCAGGCCGTGGACGATCAGGGCCCCGCACATCTGGTGCAATCGATGCTATGGGGCTTTGCGCGAACCATCGCGCTGGAGCACCCAGGGCTCGAATGCACGTGCATCGACCTTCCAGCGCAAGAAGGCGGCTTGCCCGACAGTCTCATCGACGACATCGCGTCGCCTGAAGCCGAGCCGCAAATTGCATACCGACAGGGGCGGCGCTACCTGGCGCGGTTGCGCGACATCAAGTCGCTGCAGGGACAGGGTAACCTGGTAGTGCCGGACGGCGCTTTCCGCCTTCGCGCCGCGAACTATGGTGCCTTCGACCAGCTCGCGCTGGTCGACTGCGAACGCGTTGCGCCCGCTGACGGCGAGATCGAGATCGAGATTCGGGCGGCCGCGATCAATTTCAAGGATGTACTCTTTTGCCTCGGCATGCTCCGGGAGTTCAGCGAGCGAAACGGAATCATGACCGCGCCCGCCCAGCCACTCGGGTTTGAATGCGCAGGCCGGGTCGTGCGGGTTGGCGCCCATGTAGCCGATCTCGCTCCTGGCGACGAGGTTTTCGCCATGGCTCCTTCGGCCATGGCCAGCCACGTCACAGTCAATCGGCGGCTGGTCCACCGCAAGCCCGCGGGGCTGAGTTTCGCGGCGGCGGCGGCGCTGCCTACCGTGTTCATGACGGCGGTCTACAGCCTCGAGCGGCTCGCACGAATCCAGCGGGGAGACCGCGTACTAATTCATGCATGCGCAGGCGGGGTAGGACAAGCGGCGCTGCAGATTGCGCGCCGGGCCGGCGCTGTGGTCTACGGGACAGCAAGTCCGGGCAAGTGGCGGGTGCTGAAGGACCAAGGTGTCGGCCATGTCATGAATTCGCGCAACCTGGACTTCGCAGATGAACTCATGCAGGTGACAGGTGGCCGTGGCGTCGACATTGTTATCAACAGCTTGAACGGGGAGTTCATTGAAAAAAGCGCGAACGTCCTGGCACGGGGCGGACGCTTCATCGAAATCGGCAAGATCGGAATTTGGAGCGCGGAGCAAATGGCCGCTTACCGGCCCGACATTTCGTACGCATCCTTCGACCTCGGCGAAATCGACGACACAGGTGGCCGGATGCAGGCCGAACTCCTCGGCGACGTGGTGCGCGCTTTCGAGGCGGGAGAGTTGGAGCCGCTGCCCGTCAAGATTTTCCCGATCACCCGAGCTGAAGCCGGCTTCCGTTATCTCGCCCAGGCAAGCAACATCGGCAAGGTGGTGTTGAGTGTGCCCGCGCCAGATGATGCCGCGGATCAAGTCATACGCCCGGATCGCAGTTATCTGGTGACCGGTGGCCTGGGCGCGCTGGGCCTCGAGATCGCGGGGCGCCTGGTTGCCGACGGCGCGCGCCACGTGATTCTCGCCGGACGCAACCCGAATCCGGCTGCCTATCCACCGATCGCCGACATGCCTGACGGTGCCTGCGCTCACGTCTGGCCGATGGACGTCGCCGATCCGGCGAGCGTTGCCGCTGTGATCGCGCGCATCGGCCGGGAGCTGCCGCCGCTTGGAGGTATCGTTCATGCGGCGGGCGTGCTTGACGACGCCACTATCGCGAATCAGAACTGGAATCAGTTCCAGCGGGTTCTCGCTCCGAAAGTTGCGGGTGCGTGGAACCTGCATCGTGCGACGGAAGGCATGAAGCTGCGCTTCTTCGTGCTCTTCTCCTCTATCGCTTCGATTACCGGCGCGCCGGGCCAGTCGAACTATGCTGCAGCCAATGCCTATCTGGATGGGCTCGCCCGGCTTCGACATTCACAGGGCCTGCCCGTCACCTGCATAAATTGGGGACCATGGGATAAGGACGGCATGGCCGAGCGCGCGCGCGAGGCGAACCAGGCGCGCTTCGCTGCCTTGGGGCTTGGCCGGTTATCGGTTGCGGATAATCTTGACGCATTCAGCTTTCTGCTGGGATCCGAAATTCCAGCAGCCCTCGTCGCCGATATCAAGTGGAGCCGTTTCCTGCCTACCTTGCCGGACGCCGGGGCCGCGGCGCTCTACTCGCTGGTTGAGCGAAGCACGGCCCGGGCGACGGCTGGCGAAGCGGGAATGCTGCTAAAGCAGATCAAGGCGGCGGCGCCCGAGGCCCGGGTGGCAATGCTGGCCGACGCACTGCGCACGCAGGTTGCTACCGTGATCGGGCTTGGATCTCCCGGCATGATCGACCTCGACCAGCCGCTGCGCAGCCTCGGTTTCGACTCGCTCATGATGGTCGAGCTCAAGAACCGGATCGAAACGGGCTTGCGCTGCACGCTCAATCCGACCTCGCTCATCGACCATCCTACGCTCAACAAGCTTGCCACATATCTGCTCGATATGGTGTTCGGGTCCGGCGATGCGGTTGTGGCCACTGCGGCAGATAGCCGGGAATCCGGGATTGCGTTCGCTCACATGACGGAAACCGCGATCCAAATCGACGATCGCCGTATCGGCCTGTGTCGCTGGGGGAACGCCACATCGGTGCCGCTGGTGGTATGCATCCATGGCATCCTCGACCAGGCGGCGATTTGGGACTGCCTGGCCGATGGCCTCTGCCGGGCGGGCAGCAGCGTCCTCGCGCCAGACCTTCGCGGCCACGGTGCCTCGAGCCACCACGCCGCCGGGTCGAAGATTACCGCGCTGGATTTCGCGATGGATCTGGGCGAGGTATTGAAGAGGGAGGCAACCGGCAGGCGCGTTGTGCTGGTCGGCCATTCGATGGGATCGGTGGTGTCCGCGCTATATACCTCCCTCAATCCCGACAGCGTGGCCCATCTTGTATTGATCGAGCCGATCATGCCGAGCAGAGGCCGGCAAATCCACAAGTCCGGCGACCGCCTTGCCCAAGATTTGCAGCATCTTTCAGATATGCCGGCCCAGCCTGTCTATCCTGATCTCGAGTCCGCCGCGCGGATGCTGGCGCTCAATCATCCAAAGCTCAGCAAGGAAACCGTCCTTGGCCTGACCCGCAGGATCACGCGGGAGGTGGAGGGCGGGATCGGTTGGACGTGGGATCCCAGGATGCGAAACTGGCTCAAATTCCTGCACGGCCAGCAGGATTATCTGGCCATGCTAAGTGAGCTTCGGGTGCCTTCGACGCGCATATACGGCTGCGCCAGCGATCTGGCCGGCACGACGGCATTGCTTGCGCCCAATTTGATCCTGCCCCAATCGGAGAGCTTCACCATCGACGGCGGCCATAACCTGCACACGGACGCTACGCAGGCTCTGCTCGAGCGCATGATCGCCACGCTCAAAACTGTTTCTGAAGGATGACTGCGATGCAGAACTTTTATGAAACGATCAGGACCCTCGCCGACATTCCGGACTTGCACGCCTCAGGCACGGCGCTGATTTTCCAGGGTAGATGCACCAGCTACCCAGACCTTTCAGCGGCTGCCAACCGTATCGCCAACGCGATGGCCGCACAAGGCCTCACGCCGGGCGGCCGCGTTGCCTTTCTCGGCCTCGACAGCGACAAGAGCTATGAAATCCTGTTCGGCTGCGCCCGCGCAGGCATGGTGTTCGTGCCTGTCAACTGGAAACTCAACGCCGATGAAATGGAGTTTATCGTGCGGGACGCGGAGTGCGAGCTGTTGTTCGTGACTCCCGAGACAGCACAGGCCGCACAAGACTTCCGCCCCCGCTGCCCTCGATTGCGGGCCGTGGTGATCGTCGGCGGTACGGCCCCAGGTTTCGCCGGCTATACCGATTGGCGCGATGCCGAGCCATCCAGCAAACCAGACCGCGCAGTCGATCCAGGGGCGCCCGTTGTCCAGGTCTATACGAGCGGGACCAGCGGCCAGCCAAAAGGCGTGGTGCTGGCCCACAGCGGCTTCATCGATACGGTGCGCGAAATAGTGCGCGCGGGCGATGAATTCATCGAGTGGACGGCCGGCGATGTAACGCTGTTAGCCTTGCCTACCTTTCATGTCGGCGGGCTGTGGTGGGCTGTCCAGGGGCTGATCAACGGCGCGGCGAACGTGGTGATGAAGACATTCAATAGCGCCGAGGCCCTGGTCGCGATCGCGGAACTCAAAATCACAAAGCTCGCTTTTGTGCCTTCCATGCTGCGCTTCCTACTTTCGGATCCGGCAAGCGCAACCACCGACTTGTCCTCCGTGGGCCTCATCATCTACGGGGGCTCGCCGATGGCGATCCCGCTGCTTGAGAACGCGCAGGCGCTGTTTCGCTGCCGATTCGCCCAGAACTACGGCATGTCCGAGACCACCAACATGGCAATCTTCATGCCGCCCTCGGAACATGCCGCGATGACGGGACAACGCAGGAACGCCGCCGGCCGGCCGCTGCGAGGAGTGCGGATTCGGATCGTGGACAGCGCAGCGCGCGACCTTCCGCCGGGTGAGAGCGGCGAGATTTTCTTCCATACGCCCACGCGGATGCTGGAATACTGGAAGCGGCCCGAGGCGACGGCTGAAACTCTCATCGACGGCTGGATTCGCACGGGCGATGCCGGCCATATCGACGCGGATGGCTATCTCTATATCACGGACAGGATCAAGGATCTGGTTATCTCAGCCGGGGAAAATATCTATCCGGCCGAGCTGGAGCGGGCACTCCTCACCCACCCCGGCGTGGAGGAGGTGGCGGTCATCGGGATTCCGGACCGGCGCTGGGGCGAAGTACCCATAGCCTACGTGGTCCCCGTGCCCGGGTCGGGTCTGACCAAGGCAGACATCCTGGCTCATGCGCGCAGTCATATTGCATCGTTCAAGATGATTTATGACGCAATCCTTATTGACCGGCTTCCGCGCAATTCAACTGGCAAAGTACTCAAACGCGTGCTGCGCGAACCGCACTGGGCCGCACAGGATCGGCAAGTTAACTAATTTTGCAACGTTTTCCTCGGTAGTTAAGCGTTGAGTCGGCTGACACGCCCGGACCGGTCTACCTGAATCCGGAAGACTTGCGTTTATCGCAGCCTGCACGAGATATGTCTTTGCGGGCGATCCGACTCCGTCCTCGGGTCCAGCCTCGACCCGATAGACTCGACCCACATGAACCCCGAAGCCAATCAACTCTGGCGCGCGCCGCGCTGGGCCCTCGCCGTCTTGCTCGCCCTGCTCGGCATGCTGGGGCCGTTTTCCATCGACACCTACATTCCCGCGTTCTCCGGCATTGCCAAGGCGCTTGGGGCCACCCCTGTCGAGATGCAGCAGACGCTGTCTGCGTATCTCTTCGGCTTTGCTTTCATGAACCTCTTTCACGGTGCGCTGGCCGACAGCTTCGGCCGCCGTCCCGTGGTGCTGTGCGGCATTGCCGTTTTCACCCTGGCATCGGCCGGGTGCGCGCTGTCGCAGACCATCGGGCAGCTGGTCTTCTTCCGCGGGCTGCAGGGACTGTCCACGGGCGCCGGCATCGTTGTTTCGCGCGCGATCATCCGGGACATGTTTTCTCCGGCGCAGGCGCAGAAGGTGATGAGCCAGGTCACCATTTACTTCGGTGTCGCGCCGGCCATCGCACCCATCATCGGCGGATGGCTGTTCGTGCACGCCGACTGGCACAGCATCTTCTGGTTCCTCACCGCGGTGGGTGTCGCGCTCTGGGCAGCCAATTTCAAGCTGCTGCCCGAAACGCTGCACGTGACCCAACGCCAGCCATTCAATGTGCGAAACCTCATGCAGGGCTACGGGCAGCTGGGTTCGAACCCGCGCTTCCTGCTGCTGGCGCTGGCCAGCGGCGTGCCCTTCAACGGCATGTTTCTCTACGTCCTGGCGGCGCCCGAGTTCCTGGGCACGCACCTGCGGCTCGCGCCCCAGCAGTTCTTCTGGTTCTTCATGCTCACGATCGCCGGCATCATGAGCGGCTCCTGGGCGAGCGGCCGCCTGGCGGGCAGGATTTCGCCCCGCCGGCAGATACGTTACGGATTCACGATCATGCTGGCGGTGTCGCTGGCCAACGTGGTGGCGAACTACGTGCTCGCAGCCCACGCGGGCTGGGCGCTGCTGCCCATTGCGGTGTTCGCCTTCGGCTGGGCCCTCATGGTGCCGGTCGTCACGCTGCTGGTGCTGGACATGTTTCCCGAGCGGCGCGGCCTGGCCTCGTCGCTGCAAGCCGTGATCGGCTCGACGGCGAACGGCGTGGTGGCGGGGGTCATCGCGCCGCTGGTCATGCACTCCACGCGCGCGCTGGCGCTCGCCTCATTGCTGATGATGAGCGTGGGCCTGGTGGCGTGGATCTATGTGTACCGCCGCTGGCCGGAAACCGGCCGGGCGGTGACCGCTGCAGCTTGAAGCCGCAGGGAGCTCAGTTGGCCGGCTTGTAAGGGCGCTTCTTGATGTCGCGGGGCACGAACACCTTGCCGCCGTCGCCGGGCTTGGCCGGCTTGCTGAAGGTGGCTGGCGCACGAGGGGCGAAGTCGCCGCGCGGCGCGAAGCCGTCGTTGTTGCGCACGCCAAAACCTTCATTGCGGCCACTGCTGCCGAAGTCACCGAAGCCGGGCTTGCGGCCGTAGCCGTCATTGCCACGGCGCTGGTCGAAGCCGCCACCGCCGCCGAGCCCGCCGGTGCGCGGTGCGCCGAACTTGCGGTCACGCGAATGGTTGTCGCGGCTGCCACGGCCGGCGAAATCGCCGCCGGGACGCCCGCCCTGCGGGGCGCGCTGCTGCGGCTCCAGGCCAGGAACCGTTTCGGCCTTGAAAGGCTGCTTGGTGTAGCCCTCGATGTCGAAGATCTTGCGGCGGTCGCGGAACTCGGCGAAGGTCACTGCCAGGCCATCGCGGCCGGCACGGCCGGTGCGCCCGATGCGGTGGGTGTAATCCTCGGCCTTCATTGGCAGACCGAAGTTGAACACGTGGGTGATGGTGGGCACGTCGATCCCTCGCGCCGCCACGTCGGTCGCAACCAGTATCTGCACGTGGCCCTGGCGCAGCGCCATCAGGCGGCGATTGCGCAGGCCCTGGCTCAGGGCACCGTGCAGCGCCACAGCGTCGAAACCGGCTTGCTGCAGGTCGTTGGCCAGGCCGTCGCACTCGATCTGCGTGCTGGCGAAGACGATGGCCTGGTTGATCGTGGTGTCGCGCAGCCAGTGGTCGAGCAGCTTGCGCTTGTGCTGGGCGTTGTCGGCCCAGAACAGCACCTGCTTGATGTTGACGTGCTTTTGCTGCGGATTGTCGATCTGGATACGGCGCGGCTCGCGCATCACGCGGGCGGCCAGCTGCTGGATGCGCGGCGCGAAGGTGGCGCTGAACATCATGGTCTGCTTGCGCGCGATGGTGAGCTGGTTGACTTCGGCCAGGTCGTCGGCGAAGCCCAGGTCGAGCATGCGGTCGCCCTCGTCCACGACGAGGAACTGCACCTTGTCCAGCTTGATCTGCATCGAGCGCTGCAGGTCGAGCAGGCGGCCGGGCGTCGCGACCACGAGGTCGGCGTTCTGCAGCCGGGCGATCTGCATCTGGTAGGGCATGCCGCCGACGACATTGGCCACACGCAGGCCGCGGCAATGGCGCACCAAGTCGATGGCGTCATTGGCGACCTGCTGGGCGAGTTCGCGCGTGGGGCACAGGATCAGGGCGCCGGGCGTGGCGGCCTTGAAGTTGCGCGAGCTGGTCGGGTCCTTGCGCTTGGGGCGCTTGGGCGCCTCTTCGCCCCGGGCCAGGGCCTCGGCAGTCTGGCGCTCGAAGTCGACGCGGGCCTTGGTTTCGGCATCGGCCTGCTGCTTGAGCAGCGTGTGCAGCACGGGCAGCAGGAAGGCCGCGGTCTTGCCGCTGCCGGTCTGGCTGGAAACCATCAGGTCGATGTGCGCCGCGGCTTCGTCGTCCGTGGGCAATGCCAGAGGAATCGTCTGCTCCTGCACGGCGGTGGGCTGGGTGAAGCCCATGTCTTCCACGGCGCGAATCAGTTCATCGGCCAGGCCCATCTTCAGGAAGCCATTGGGGGCCGCGGGCAGAGCCTGCGCCACGCCATCGCCAGAGATATCGAGAATTTGGACAGGCGAGAAATCGGAAATTTGCGCAGGCGAGAGATCAGAAGTTCGCGCAGGCGCAAAGTCGCCTTGCACGTCAAAAGTGTCGGTCATGTTTACTCACACGCATACGCAGCCAAAGATGGCGGCGTTGTCGTCAATGGTTAAAAAACATCAACCATCAAACGACTGTCAGGGCCGGGGCCGCTGGAGGCTCGTTCAGCGCGGTGAGCGCTTCCTGTACTTCATCAGGAGTGAGCCGGTGTGTGAAGGGAGATGCACGATGACTGCCAAAATGCAGCCAAGCCAATGATTGTCGCACGTTCATGGTTATCCCGCAAGCGACGTCGAGCTGTGCAGCTTGAGGAAGTGCTCGCGATAGTGGGCAAGCTCATCGATGGATTCGTGCACGTCGGCCAGCGCCGTGTGCTTTTGCTGCTTCTTGAACGCGTTGAAGACGTCGGGCCGCCAGCGCTTGGCCAGTTCCTTGAGGGTGCTCACGTCCAGGTTGCGATAGTGAAAGAAGGCCTCGAGCTTGGGCATGTACTTCACCAGAAATCGCCGGTCCTGGCTGATGCTGTTGCCGCACATGGGGGTGCTCCCCCTGGATGCGTACTTCGCGAGGAACTCCAGGATCTCCTGCTCGGCCTGGGCCTCCATGACGGTGGATGCCTTCACCTTGTCGATCAAGCCGCTGCGGCCGTGGGTGCCCTTGTTCCAGGCGTCCATCTTGTCCAGCTGTGCATCGCTCTGGTGGATCACGAGGACCGGGCCTTCGATGCGGGGCGTGAGTTCGGCGCCGGTCACGATCACCGCAATTTCGATAAGGCGATCGACTTCGGGGTCGAGCCCGGTCATTTCACAGTCGAGCCAGATCAGGTTCTGGTCGCTTTTTGGAAGGGTGGCGGGCACTTGCGCTTCGGTTTCTGGCATCTTGCGATTGTCGCCTATGCCCTAAACTTGCACGCATGAGCGCTTCCTATCTTCTTACGTTGGCGTTCGCCGCCTTCTTGCTCGCCGGCCTGGGCGTGAAGTTCTGGCTGGCCTCACGGCAAATCCGCCACGTCGCGGGCCATCGCGACAAGGTCCCGCCCGCGTTTGCGGGCACCGTCACACTGCCGGCTCATCAGAAAGCCGCCGACTACACCATCGCCAAGACCCGGTTTGGGCTGGTCGAGCTGGCTTTCAGCGCCGCCGTGCTGCTGGGCTGGACCTTGCTTGGCGGCCTGGATGGTCTCAATCTCGCCTTGCTGGGCTGGGTAGGCACGGGCATGTGGCAGCAGCTGGCGCTACTGGCCTGTTTCGCATTGATCGGCGGCGCCCTCGAGCTGCCGTTGACGCTGTACCAGACCTTCGTGCTCGAGGAGCGATTCGGCTTCAACAAGATGCGCCTGCGGCTCTGGCTGGCGGACTTGTTCAAGTCCACGCTGATCGCGGCGGCCATCGGCTTGCCAATTGCGGCGCTGATTCTCTGGCTCATGGGCGCGACGGGCAGCCTGTGGTGGCTGTGGGCCTGGGCCGTGTGGATGGGCTTCAACCTGCTGCTGCTCGTTGTGTACCCGACGTTCATCGCGCCGCTTTTCAACAAGTTCAAGCCGCTCGATGACGAGACGCTGAAGGCACGCGTGACCGAGCTGATGCGGCGTTGCGGTTTCGCGGCCAAGGGCCTGTTCGTCATGGACGGCAGCAAGCGCAGCGCTCATGCCAATGCCTACTTCACCGGATTCGGCGCCGCCAAGCGCGTGGTGTTCTACGACACCTTGCTGGCCAAGCTGTCGCCGGGCGAGGTGGACGCGGTGCTGGCGCACGAACTCGGCCACTTCAAGCACAAGCACATCATCAAGCGCATCGTCGGGATGTTTGCGCTGAGCCTGGCGGGCTTCGGCCTGCTGGGCTGGCTGTCCATGCAAGCGTGGTTCTACACCGGCCTGGGTGTACGCCCCAGCCTCGACGGGCCCAATGACGCCCTGGCGCTGCTGCTGTTCCTGCTGGCGGTGCCGGTGTTCACGTTTTTCGTCTCGCCGCTTTTCGCGCGGCTTTCGCGCAAGCACGAGTTCGAAGCCGACGCCTACGCGGTGCAGCAAACCAGCGGCAAAGACCTTTCCACCGCCCTGCTGAAACTGTACGAGGACAATGCCTCGACGCTGACGCCCGATCCCGTCTTCGTCAAGTTCTATTACTCGCATCCGCCGGCGTCCGAACGGCTGGCGCGCATGACCGGGGGAGCCTTCGCATGACCGATTCGATCCTGAAGAAAAAGGACTGGACGCTGCTGTCGCGCCGGCCGCTGAGCGGCCCCGAGATCGTGACGCGGCTGGCCGCTGCCGCCGGCTGGAAGCTCGCTGGCGACGGCCCCGACATCGCGATCGAGAAGACCTACAACTTCGTGAACTACTACGAGACGATCTCGTTCGTGAACGCCGTGGCCTTCATTGCCAATGCGCAGGACCACCATCCCGACCTGTCGGTGCATTACAACCGCTGTGTCGTGCGCTGGAACACACACGATGTGCAGGGCCTGTCCGAGACCGATTTCGAGTGCGCATCGCAAGTCGACGCGCTTCTTGCATGAGGATGCGTCCTTGACCGGGCGCGCTGCGCTCGAAAACGGACTCGTGGTTGCCAGCCATGGCCGCCACTTCCTTGTGGAAACGCCCGAGGGCAAGCTCCTGATCTGTCATCCCCGCGGCAAGAAGAGCCACGCCGTGGTCGGCGACCGGGTGCTTTGGCAGGGAACCCACGACGAGGGGACGATCGAGAAGGTCGAGGAGCGCCGCAACCTTTTCTACCGCCAGGACGAGATCCGCACCAAGTCCTTCGCAGCCAACCTCGACCAGGTCCTGATCCTGATTGCGGCCACGCCCGAATTCTCGGGGAGCCAGCTGGCCCGCGCGCTGATCGCCACGGAAGCCGAGCGCATCCCGCCGTTGATCGCCTTGAACAAGAGCGACCTGGTGGAGCCCTTCGAGCGGGCCTGGGCCCGGCTGCTGCCCTATCAGCGCATGCACTACGGGGTGATGCCGCTCTCGCTCAGGCAGTCGAGCCAGGTCGACCGGGACCACTTGTTGAAGCATCTGGAGGGCAAGACGACCCTGGTGCTGGGCCCTTCGGGCGCGGGCAAGAGCACGCTCATAAACCTTCTGGCACCCGGGGCGGTGGTGGTGACGGGCGAGATCTCGCAGGCCCTGAATTCGGGCAAGCACACGACCACGAGCACCACCTTGTACTGGGTCGACAAGGCGCGCGGCACCGCCCTGATCGATTCGCCCGGCTTCCAGGAGTTTGGCCTCAACCACATCGAGCCCGCGCAACTGGCGGGCTGCATGCCCGACATGAAAGCGCACATGGGCAATTGCAAGTTCTACAACTGCACGCACCTGCATGAGCCGGGTTGCGGCGTTAGCGCCGCGGTGGGCCCTGCCGACGATGGGATCACGCCCTCGCGCTACAGGATCTACCAGGAGCTGTTTGCCGAGCTGTCGCAGCCGCAGCGGTTCTGAACGTCAGCCCAGCAGGCGCGCCAAAGTGAGAAGCGCCAACAGCACCATCCAGAGCACGACCGAACGCCAGACCAGGCCGACGATCTGCGCCAGGTGCGCCACCTCGGCTTCGCGGCCCGGCGTGCTCTCGGTGGCGTCCATGGCCTCGGCGCCGCCCGCGCGATAGCCCGGCGAGCCGCCGGCCGAATAGGCGGACCGGAGCGCCTCGCCACCCAGGCGTACGTTCACGGCACCCGAGGTGGCGGCGAGGATCACGCCATCGTTGTCGTTGGGAAAACGCTGCGCGTAGTTGCGCCAGCAGTCGATCGCCTCTTCGAAGCTCCCCACGACCGCGAACGCGATCGCCGTGATGCGGGCGGGCAGCCAATCGACGGCGGCCCAGGCTCGGGCCGCGGCCGACTGCAGCGCCGCACTGGCCGGCTGGGTGAGGGTGCGATTGCGATGCTTCCAATAGCGGGCGACGAATTCGCTCATGCGATACAGGACCGCCCCGGCCGGCCCCATGCCGAACGCGGCCAACACCGAGAACCACGCGAGAACCCCGAACACGTGGCGATGGGCTGCCAGTACCGAATATTCGATCACGTGGCGCACGATCTCGCTGCGCGGCAGCTCGCTCGCGTCGACCTGCTGCCAATGGACCAGCAGCTCCCGCGCCTTCGCTTCTTCGCCGGCGTCGAGCGCATCGCGGATGCCGGTGAAATGATGGCTGAACTGCCGGAAGCCCAGGGTCACATAAAGCACGGCCACGCTCCACAGCACGGCCACGGCCCATCCGAGCGTGAGGACCAGCGCCCAGTGCACGGCCACGGCGGAGGCTGAAGGCACGAGCACCGCCAGGCTCCACGCCACCCAGCCATGGTGAGGCTTGCCGGCGTCGAAATTGCGGCTGGCCCAGCGAGCCCAGGCCCGCAGCGATGCATGAATCGGGTTGTGCCGGGCCAAGGGACGCACCTGCTCGATCAAGAGCGCGAACAGGATGGCGAAAAAGCTCATACGGCAATCATAAAGCGACTGCCGGGCAAGGGCACCTATGCGGACAGGAACCGGTAGAAATTGCGCAGCATGGCCGCCGTGGCGCCCCAGACAAAGCGCTCCTGCGTCCCGTCCATGTAGGGCATGGAGAACCACTCGCGGCGCGCACCGGCCCATTCGATCACATGCCGGCGGTGATGGGCGGGGTTCATCAGGAAGTCGAGCGGCACCTCGAAGGCATCGGCCACCTCGAAGGCATTGAGTGCCAGCCGGTGGCCGGGATCGACCAGCGCCACGACGGGTGTGATGATGAATTGCGAGCCCGTCGTGTAGGTGGGCATTTGGCCGATCACCTCCACCAGCTCGGCGGCCAGGCCTATTTCCTCGTGGGCCTCCCGCAACGCGGTGTGCGCGTCGTCGGTGTCGGTGTCGTCCCGCTTGCCGCCGGGAAAAGCGACCTGCCCGGAGTGGGTGGACAGGTGGGTGGTCCGTTCGGTGAGCAGCACCGTGGGACGCTCGCGCATCACCACCGGCACCAATACCGACGCCTTGGCCGGCTTGCGTTGCCCGAAGTTCGGCTCGGCCCAGACCTCCGGCTCCCAGGCGGGCGGTGCCAGGAACCGTTCACGCAGCGCCGCGGGCGCCAGGGCTTCAGCAGACACGGCCGGCAGGTGCGTGTCGATACCAATCACCGGCACGGTGCGGGGATCGAAATTCGGCAGCTTCGAAAGCGGCACGTAGGCCGGGGCGGGGTTGATGGGCATATAAATGAAAAAGCCGCCACGAGCACAAGGCCGGGGCGGCTCGTTCGAGGGCGCTGCTTACTTGGCGGCGGCCAGCTTGCTGGGCAGCTTTTCCTTGATACGGGCCGACTTGCCGCTGCGCTCGCGCAGGTAGTACAGCTTGGCACGGCGCACATCGCCGCGGCGCTTGACCTCGATGCCGGCGATCAGCGGGCTGTAGGTCTGGAACGTGCGCTCGACGCCTTCGCCGCTGGAGATCTTGCGCACCGTGAAGCCGCTGTTGAGGCCGCGGTTGCGCTTGGCGATCACCACGCCTTCGAAAGCCTGGGCGCGCTTGCGGGTGCCTTCGACCACGTTGACGCTGACGATGACGGTGTCGCCTGGGGCGAATACCGGAATTTTCTTGCCCAGACGGGCAATCTCTTCCTGCTCTAGGGTTTCAATGAGATTCATGGTTTTACCTCTGGGATCGTGCCCGCGCTACGCTAGGGGCGGCGCATCGGCGCATGAAGCGTCGCGAAGTGCCGCGGCCGGGCAGAGGATCGAAAAGCTTTTGATTATAAGCAATTAGGGCAGCTTGCTCAAGAACGCCTCGTCGGCCTTCGATAAAAGGCCGGATGCGCGGGCCGCGGCGATCAGGTCCGGGCGCTGCCTCGCCGTGATCTCCAGGCTGCGGTCGCGGCGCCAGCGCTCGATCTGCGCGTGATGGCCGGACAGCAATTCGCCCGGAGCCTTAACCCCCTGCCACTCTTCCGGCCGGGTGTAATGCGGGCAATCGAGCAGGCCATCCAGCGCCGGGTTGAAGCTGTCGAACTGGTGGCTGTCCTCGTCGCCCAATACCCCCGGCTGCAAACGGGCAACGGCATCCAACAGGGCCATGGCCGCAATCTCGCCGCCGGAAAGCACGAAATCCCCCAGGCTGACCTGGACATCCACATGCCGGTCGATGAACCGCTGGTCGATTCCCTCATAGCGCCCGCAGACCAGGACGGCGCCCGCGCTGGCCGACCATCGCGCCACGCTTGCATGGTCCAGCTTGGGTCCGACGGGGGAAAAAAGTACCACGGGCGGGCGATCGCTGCGTTGAGCCTGGATGGCGGCCAGGCACTGCGTCAACGGGCCGGCCATCATGACCATGCCGGGACCGCCGCCAAAAGGGCGGTCGTCCACGCGCCGGTAATGGCCCTGTGCAAACTGGCGCGGATTCCAGAATTCGACTTCGATCTGCTTGGACTCATAGGCACGACGGGTCACACCGCCGGCCAGGAAGGGCGCGAACAATTCGGGAAGCAGGGTGATAACGTCGAAGCGCATGAGGCGGATGTTATCCGCGCTCTGCGCGCGTGAACGCCGCCAGGTCGTGCGCACTCGCGGGCTTGGTCAGGTGGGCATCGAACCCGGCTTCCCGGCTGGCACGCTTGTCCGCATCTCCTCCCCACCCCGTCAGGGCCACGAGGGTCACATCGCGACCCCAGTCGGACGCGCGCAACCTGCGGCCGACCTCAAAGCCGTCCATCCCGGGCAGTCCAAGGTCCAGGAAGACGATGTCGGGCTTCACGGCGCTTCCAAGCCTCAGGGCTTGCTCGCCATCCAGCGCCACCTCGACCCGATGGCCCAGGGCGCTCAGCAGCTGCGCCATGGTTTCGGCACCGTCCCGATTGTCGTCAACGACCAGAACGCGGCGCCCATCCTCCGGCGCCGCCGGCGTTGCCGGTTGGAACGGCGGCGCAGCCACCGGAGCCTCGATCGATGGCAGCCGCACCGTGAAACAGCTGCCGCGGCCATGGCCCTCGCTCGATGCTTCAACGGTGCCGCCATGCATCTGGACCAACCGGCGCGTCAACCACAGCCCGATGCCCAGCCCGCCCTGCGCGCGCCCGCGCGACCGGTCCTCCTGGTAGAACATTTCAAAAATTTCCGGCAGGCGGTCATGCGGGATACCCACGCCTTCATCACGCACTTCGAGGATGGCGTTCGGGGGATCGCTTGCCGTCCGCAACTCGATTTGCCCGCCCGCCGGCATGTACTTCGCCGCGTTGTTCAGCAAGTTCGTGGCGATCTGGGTCAGGCGCACCCGATCGGCCCGCAGCCAGACCGGATGGTCCGACAACATCGTGGCGAGGGTATGCCGTCCTTGCTCGATGGCCGGCCGGCTTGCATCCACCGCGTCCCCAAGCACAGCGTTGAGTTCCACCACTTCCATCCGCAGCTCCAGCTTGCCGGTGTTGACGCGACTGACGTCCAGCAGGTCGTCCACCAGGCGCGCGAGGTGCGTTACCTGTCGCACGATGACACCCTGGGCCCACGAGGCCGTGGGTGCGCCCTTGCCCTCGATCTGCAGAACGTGTGCCGCGTTGCTGATGGGAGCAAGCGGATTGCGCAGTTCGTGCGCGAGGGTGGCCAGAAACTCGTCCTTGCGGCGGTCAACGGCCTCCAGTTGCCGCTGGCTCTGCGCCAGGGCTTTCTTCTGCCGGTGCAACACGATCAGAAAGCCGGCGAGCAGCAGCAGCCCGATGATCGCCGCGACGCTGCCCGCCAGGGCCGCGTCGAGCGTGCTCTGCCGAACCTGGATAACCCGGGTGTGGGACCAGGCGCCGATGATGCGGTCCAGTTCGCCAGTGCTTTTCAGCTGCTCCAGCGCGCGATCGATATCCTGCACCAAAGCAGCGTCGCCCCTGCGCATGGCAATGTTGCAAAACCGGCTGTTGAAGGCGGGCAGGCCCACGATCATGTGAGTGCCTAGTTCGCTCAGCAGGTAGTACTGACTCCATTCCTGGGCGGCGAACCCATCGATATCGCGCCGCACCAGCCGGCGGGTGGCATCGGACAGGCTGTCGACGATGACCAGGCTGGCCTGGGGGTACTGCCTTTGAAAATACTCGCGGGCCAGGCCGGCACGGGTGACACCGATCCGCTTGCCCCGATACGAGTCATCGCCGAAACGCGAAATTTCATCGGCCCTCACGAACAGCGCAAACGACACCGGCATGGTGGACTGGCTGAAGTCGAAATTCGCCTCGCGGTCGGGCGTTCGGCCGAACATGGTGAGGGCATCGCCTTCGCCACCGGCAAAGGCAGCCTGGGCCTGCGACCAATCCCGCAGTCTCACTTCGACCGGGCGGTCCAGCACCCTGCCGATCGCCACGGCGAGATCGACGTTGGCACCCCGCGCCTTTCCGTGATCGACGAATTCATAGGGCGGCAGATCCCGGTCGCCAAGGAAAACGAGCGGCTTGGATGCGATCGCACTTCCATCAATGAGCAGCGCGAACACCGCGGCCGCCCCGGCACGCGCCCCCCACCGGCGCAACGGACTTTGCGTCCGCGGGCGGCAATGATCAAGCGGAAAGGAAAGCGGGAGCAAGCGCACTGGAGGGAGGACTGTATCGCACGGATTCCTGCCGAGCAGGCGTTTTGTGTCGGCCGGGACCTAGAAATCGGTTTGCCAATCGACCGCGATGCGCCTGGCAGCCAAGTCGACGCCATCGACATAGGCCGACACGAAGGGAATCATCCGCTCCATGGGCTTGCCCTCCTCGGTGTACTCAATCACCAGCACTGTCTGCGGGCCGGTGGAAAGCAGTTCCTTGACGCATCCCAGCGGGACGCCTTCACGGTTGACCACTGCCAGGCCGATCAGGTCGACCCAGTAGTACTCGTCGGCGCCGGCGGTGGGAAAGCTGGAACGTGGAATGAAGATTCGGGCACCCTTGAGGGCGTCGGCGGCGCTGCGGTCGTCAACGTCGTGCGCGCTGGCCACGAGGGTGCCGGAATGCTCCTTCGCCTCGCGGATGCGCAGCAGCAGCGTCCCCGCAAAGCTCCTGGCCCCCCGCTCGGTCGGCAGGAGATACCAGCGCTTGGAAGAAAAAAGCGCCTCGGGCGAGGCGCTGTGGGGCAGGACCTTGAACCAGCCCTTGATGCCCCAGGCATCGGCGATGCGCCCGACTTCGATGGCGTCCACCGGAAGCTCGGCGGGTTCAAGTGCCCCCACGCTGGTCACTGCGTGTACTGCGCTGCCCCCCAACGGGGCCGCAGTCGCCTTGGGGCGGCCCGGCTTCGACTGAACCCGGGCCATGGGATTTAAGCTGCCTTGGCGGCGGCCTGCTTGAGCAGGCGCTCCACCGTCGGGGACGCCTGTGCGCCCACGCCGCGCCAGTACGTCAGGCGGTCCTGGGCGATGCGGATGCTTTCCTCGTTTTCCTTGGCGATCGGGTTGTAGAAACCCAGGCGCTCGATGAAGCGGCCGTCGCGGCGGGTACGCTTGTCGGCAACGACAATGTTGAAGAACGGACGGGCTTTGGCGCCGCCGCGGGAGAGTCGAATGACGACCATGATTTATCCTTGGGTGGAGGGAGAAAATTCCCCCGAAATCTTTCCAGCGTTGAGACACGCGCAACGGCCACCCGGCCAGCGACACGCTGTAGAGCCCACGATTATAGCGTTTTGCCCCATGATCACCATTCGACCCAGCCGCGACCACGATTTGCCCGCCATCTCGGCAACTTATTCCCGTCATGTGCGCCGCGGCACACCGACTGTCGAGCCCATGGCCCCAGCCGTATGAAGAACAAGACATTGGCAGCCTGGCTGGCGTTTCTCGGCGGGCCCCTGGGCCTGCACCGCTTCTACCTGCATGGCCCGCGCGACCTGCTCGGCTGGGCGCTGCCGATACCCGCAGCACTGGGTGTTTATGGCATCGGCCGCCTGGGTCGCTACGGCGTCGACGACCCGTGGAGCTGGGCCTTGATCCCGCTGCTGGGATTCACCATCGCGGGGTGTGCACTGACGGCCATCGTGTACGGCCTCATGGCGCGGGAAAAATGGAACGCCCGCTACAACCCGCAAGCAGGCGCGCAGGCGGCGGCCGGCGCAACCAACTGGTTCACCATCGGCGCGGTGGTGATCTCCCTGCTGGTGGGCACCACGGTGCTGATGGCGAGCATCGCATTCAGCTTCCAGCGCTACTTCGAATACCAGGTCGAAGAGGGCCGCAAGATTTCGCAATAGGAGAAGCGCGAAAGTCCGGCGGCGTGCAGGTCGCGCGCGATGGTGATTTCCTGCTGGGCGACGAACGGATGAGGGGCCACCCGTTCTTCACGAGCAGCGTCGCAGTCCGGCGGTCCCGGCCGGTCCGCATGCAACCGTGTTTCGCGGAAAGCGAGTCGTATGGCGAAGACCTCGACCTGTGGTTCCGCCTGGTCGACGAAACGCCGGTCGCGCTGGTGCACGCGCCGCTGGCAGCCTACCGCACCGCCGTGTCCGGCTCTCTCACCGCCGCCGCCCGTGTGCATGAACTGCCGCCGTTCCTGATGCGCATGCGCGACCGGGCACTTGCCGGCGAGATTCCCGCGCAACACCGGCGCTCGGCGCTCCGGCGATCCGACCTCGTGCGCAGTCGCCATCAAAGCCGCCATCCCGATGACCAGCGAGTAAGCGTATTCGTGACCGACTTGCGGGTGTGCCCCCAGCAGGGCCGGCGTTGCGACGGCCCTGCTCAGAAGGCGCCGAACACCCAGGCGAGTGCGGCAGAGGGCATCGGCTTGCGCTGGGGGAAGTGATCGAGGATGCGTTCGCCTGAAACCAGCAGGAGGAACAAGGAGACCGCGCGCTGGGCCCAGGGGATGAGCGGGTGGTTCATGGGCGCGCCCACCCCGCCTGCGAGCTCCTGGTAGTGCATGGCGAGGTCGCGCCCGGAGATCAGGGCGCTCAAGGCGACCAGGAAGAGGATCGCAGGCAGCACCCACTGAACGAACCCGCCTGTGCCGGCAGACGAAAGACGTGGCGCATCATGGCGTGGGCCTGTTGGCTTCGGCGACGGCGGGCGCGGCCGGCATCAACCGTGAGATGAAGCCGGGCACGAGCCGTGCGAGGGCACTCTGCGCCTCGGCCCCGAGCACGCCGGGCCGCACCAGCACCACCGTCGCGATCGCGAGCAGGGCGCAGAGCCCGCCGGCAAACAGGGACGCGCCGGGGATGGCGACGCCGACGGCTGCACGCTGGCCCACGAGGACGGCCGCCGCGCAGAGGGCGGAAAGGGCCAGGCCGCGGGCGAAATAGGGGACCACTGCGATCCAGCGCAGCTCAAGGGCACGCGACGCGGCGCCGATGATCACCAGCGCGCGCGCGAAGATGACGACTACCGATACGACGGCGACGCCGCGCACCCCGGCGGGCGCCAGCAGCCACCAGGCGGGAAATGCCAGCGCGAGTAGCGGCACTTGGAGCAGGAACTCGTAGTGCTTGCGTCCCGTATTCCACAGCACCGGGGTCGACAGGCCCCACGACGCCCATGCCGGCAGGCACAGGAACAGCACGGCCAGTACCCAGGCGGAATCCATCCACGCCGCACCGTACAGCAGGCTCACCAGGTCGGCGGAGAGTAGAGCCATCACAACGGCCGCGGGCGTCGCGACGACGAGCACGCACGCCAGGCCAAGCAGCCAGCCCTGTGCGAGCCGCTGGCGATCGTCCTGCAGTTTCGCGCCCGCCGCGAGGAAGGCCGGCTGCAGTGCGCCGAGCAGCAGCACGTTGGGGATCGAAGCGAGGTTGTAAGCGACGGTGTACAGGCCGACGGCGTGCGCATTGAGCACCCGGCCGATCACGACGCGGTCCAGGTTGGACAGCAGCCAGTTGACGACGTTCGTGAGGAACACGGCGCGGCCCGTGGTCAGCGCTTCGCCGCCGCCGGCGTGCCAGAACAGCGGTCGCACGGGATGCGGCTTGGCCCAGTAGGAGGCGACGAGTGCGACGGCAGCCTGCACCACACACGCAGTACCCAGCGCGTAGGCGCCGTACCCATGCAGGGCCATCGGAATGCCGACCGCGAGGTATCCGGCCGCGTAACTCGCCAACTGGATCAGGCCCAGCATGCGGAAGTCGAGATCGCGCTGCATCAGGTAGGTGGCGGGAGCCGCCGCTGCCATCAGGAGGCTGGCCAGCGAAAGCAGTTGCACCATTCCCTCGACGCGCGGGTCGCCGAAGAAGCCGGCCAGCGCCGGCGCCGCGGCATACATCGCGGCTGCCGAGAGCAGGCCCGCCATCATTTGCCAGGTGAACGAGAAGCGGATGTCGTCGCGGGTGAGCGTGGGCTGCAGCATGAGGCTGTAGCTGAAGCTCGCGCCCGAGAGGAAGCCGACGAACGTGAGGACCGCGAGACCGATGCCGTACACGCCGAAGTTGCCGGGCCCGAGCATGCGCGCGAGGGCCACCTGTGCGGCGAGCTGCAGCGCAAAACGGGCCACGGTCGTGAGCGCGCTCCACCTGAGCGCGCGTTCCGTCAGGGCGGCGAGGGCGCCCGGCGTCATTGGCGAGGAGGA
Organism: Ramlibacter sp.; assembly: GCA_013815685.1. Classification (GTDB taxonomy): domain Bacteria; phylum Pseudomonadota; class Gammaproteobacteria; order Burkholderiales; family Burkholderiaceae_C; genus Ramlibacter. The sequence goes on along the minus strand of JACDFR010000022.1, from coordinate 4,294 downwards.
CCGAAGCGCCGCAGCGCGATGCCGGACATCAGCGCCAGCGCAGCGAGCAGCATGGAGGTTCCGCCGCGCTTCGGATGCTCCTGGCTGTCCTGCACGGAGGTGCCACGCACGACGGCGACAGGTGCGTCACGCGTGCCCGCAGCCGCGGTCGTGATCAATTCACCGCCCGCGTGCGGCGCCGGCGCCTTGACCACTGCCTTGGGAGTTGCCATGGTGGGCGAGTTGGCCAGTACCACGCCCGTCTTCGCTTCCAGCGCGACGGGTGTCGCCAGGCATTGGGCGCCGGCGGCTTGGGCAAAAATGCAGAGAACGACTGCGCTCAATGAACTGTGCATCTGGCTCTCCTCGCGTTAGGTTAAAAACTGATGGCTCGTTCGGGCTACTCGCGTATGACGCGCTCGCAGCAACGCAAGGGGCGAGGATTCTCCTGGAATTTGCTGCAGTGCACCGATCGTAGGAAGACTCAGCGGCGCAACCTGTAGGACTCGGGCGATAGTTCCGGTCTCTCCCTGACGACACATGACAATGCAGTTACCGCCATGACGGGACGCGCATGTCGTGCTCTTCGGCGCATCGCTTACGTGCTACCCCGCACCGGTTGTTGGCGCATGTTCGCGTGGCATGTTCCCGCGCTCGGGCTCACGCTTGCGCTGGTCACGGAAGGCCTGATTGACCAGCTCGGGCCGTTCCAGGGGGAGCGAGTCGTGGATGTGGCTTTGCACCAGCAAGTGTTGGTGAGCGCAGCTTGCGGGCTGGTACCGCCCGTGACGCGCAAGTCGGCGCTTCCAGCTTCGACAGCGCGCGCGCCAGCTCTGTCGGATTGCCGCCTCCCCGCTCTCGATCAGCCGTTCCCAATAAAACGCTTTGCCCAGCGTACGGACCCAGGGCAGATCCAACGAGGGCGCGACCTTCGCTACGGAATCTCCGGTCGGCGGCACGATCAGTTTGGTTCTATGCCGCCGCTTGAAGATCAGCGGCACGAACGCTACTTTGCGCTGACCAGCCCCAGCCGCGTGGCGGCATCCACCGCAACTGCCCGGATGAAGGCACGCTCGACTGCCACCACCCCCTCCTTCAGTTCGTAGAGATAGTTGACATTGCACACTTGGTACATGTACTTGTCTCCTTCCAGTCTGAAGAGGCCCGCCGAGGCAACGGAAATGTCGCGCTCGGCGTCCGCGTGCTCCTCCAGTGTCGGAAACGGAACGACGTTCGGCCAATTGGCTTCAACGGTGTGGTGTACCGGTCCGATGGAGCCCGTGTGCGTCCGCCGGTGGAAGGTGATCGTCGCTTTCACGGCAGCTGCCTCGATTCCTCTTCAACCGCGTCGGCCGATCCGCCCGAGAGCCGGCGCAGCGCCTCGTTCAGGAACATTCCGCGCTTGACCTTGTGACTCAGGCACGCCACCCTCTCCGCCATGGCCTGGTAAGCCTCGCTAGACACCCTTGCGGGCAACTCGCCCAATTCGCGCAAGTCGCCGACCGTCACGCCGATTCCGTGACTGAGCACGAATTCGGCGGCGGCTGCCTGCTTCCACACCACGACCGGCAAGCCGAGCGAGACATACAGGGACAGCTTGTGCGGGTTATTGAATTGCATGTAGCGGCCATAGCTGCCATCGCAGCGCTCGACGCCGGTGCCGTCCCACACCAGCCCGAAGTGGTACTTGCCGTCCAGCCGCGGGGTGTTTGGGTCGAACACCCCTTTGTAGGCCACCGAGGAGGCGGGCATGCGCTGCGGCTCGAAGAATGCGCCGTACAGCGACAGCGCCACGTTCCGCAGTTCGCCCAGACGCCTGTCGTAGATATAGCCGGCCTTTTCGAAGGACAGGTTGCTCGCACACAGCACTTTCACCGGAGAAGTCATGCCGTTCTCGTGCGAGGGGCTGGCCGGCGCACTGTAGTAGTCGAACAGGTTCAAGTCGACCAACTTGCCGGTAAAGCCATTGGCGCGCAGCCACTGGCTCATCGTCGGGTTGTGGGCGATCAGCCCGTCGAAGAGTTTCAGGACGGCCAGTTCGCGGCCGCGAGGAGAGTCTTCAAAGCGCAGCGAGTCGAGGTCATGGATGAGGCCGTACAGTTTCGCGCCGATGAAGCGGCTCAGGAGATGCAGCAGGTAGATCCGCTTGCGCTGCTCGAACGGGTACTCGATCAGCAGATGACCGCCGGGAGCGAACGACTTCTTCAGCGCGCGGCCGAGCTTCAACCAGTCGCCGGGGTGCACGCTGGCTGGCATCTGCAGGATCGCATACCCCAGTTCTTCGGTAATCCGCTGGACGTCCATCCTCGCCTTTGTCCACGCGGTCTGCTGGTCCGGCACCGCGCTGGTGAAGAGGATTTTCTCGAACCGCTGGGGCAAACCTGTGTCTGCGTCCACCGGTGCCCGGGCGGCGTGGAGCCCCTCGGTGGCGGAGTCGAACTTGTCGCGAGGGGGGACGATGGAAGACATAGGTGCTTTCGGTGTGCTGTTTTGATTGGCTTGCTAGCGGTGAAATCCATCGATGGGCCCAGGCGAACGCGCTGCTGCGCCGGTCGCGCGCCGGTAGACGACCCACTGTTTGGGCCCGACGGTACCCGCCGGGACGTAATTGGCGTGCATCCAGTCGTAAAAGGGCTTGAGGTCCCGGGACTCAGAGGTGTTTCCCGCCAGGTGGGCGAAAGTGCCGACCGCCACCAACGCGTCGAGCCGCCGGGGTGCAGCGGCGGTTAGGAGCGCGGCGGCGTCAGCAGGCACGCTCACGCCGCAGCCCCCGCAGCCCCCGCAGCCCCCGCCGCACCAGGCGGCTGCGCCTTACCTGGCGCCTGTGCCGCGTCGGCCATCGCTGCGGCAATCCGCTGGGCGACGGCGCGCCCCTCGCGGATGGCGTAGTTCGTCCCGCGGTCTTCGGGGTAGACCTGCGCCATGCTGGAGAGGTACACGCCGTCGACAGGCGTCTCCACCGGCGGTATCAACTGGCTGTAGCGCTTGGCGACGATCGGCTGTGAAAAGCGCGCACGCCAGACGTTGTGCGCCAGAATCCATCTCTCGTCGAATGCGGGGAACATGCGTTTGAGGTGCGGGATCGCGAAACGCAACAGCTCGTCGTCCGACATGCGGTACATGTCGTGAGTTTCCGGCAGGTACTTCGACAGGTAGACGATTCGCCGCCCGCCATAGGTTTCAGCCGGCTCGAAGTTCGTGTGCTCGATCACGCCGACGAAGGGGAATCCGGGGTCGTTCACGTTCAGCCAATAGGTGTCCGACAGGCTGCGATCTAGTTGCAGCACCAGGCAGACGTTGGCGAGGTATTCGATCTGGCGCAGCCGGGAGGTGTACGGGGCCGGCGCGTGCGGCTCCAGCATGTCGGCAACCAGCGGAAGCGGCTGCGTCAAGAGGACGGCCTGGGCGGGGATCACGCCTTCAGGTGTACGTACGCCCGCCACCCGGCCGTCTTGCACCACCAGCCCGGTCGCCTCGGTTCCGGTCCGGATCTTGCCGCCCAGGCGCTGGACCTCCACAGCGACGCGTTCGGCCAGCGCGGCAAAGCCACCGCGGTAGTACGCCAGCATTTCGGCGCCGCTCTTGCCCCGGCTGCCGCCGCGCAGCTTGAGCTTGTTCCAGAACCAGACGGCGGAGACGTCGCGCGCGTAAGGGCCGAACTTGCCTTCGAGCAGTGGCTGCCAGACCACCTCGAAGACATTTCGTCCCCCAAGCTTGACCAGCCACTCCTCGGCCGTCATGTCCTCCAGCGGTTGCCAGTCCTTGACGGCGCGCGCGCGCAGCGCGAGTACGCCCAGGCGAATGCGGTCGATCAGGCGCAGCGGCGTGAAGCGCAGGACATCCAGGGGCGAGCTGAGCCGGAACGTCTGGTTCGCGAAGTACATTCCCGTCCGAGTGGGCCGGTACACGACCTGGTCCGCGGCGCCGAGCTCCTGCACAAGATCGTTCACGTGCCGGTCGTTCGTGAACCAGTGGTGATAGAACTTCTCCAGGCTTTCGTCGCCCACCTTGAAGCTGCCCGCAAGGCCGCCGATCTCGGCATCGCGTTCCAGGACGAGCGTGCGCACGCCGCGGCGGCCCAATTCGAATGCGGCGGCGAGCCCGCAGAAACCGGCGCCGATGATGATGACTTGTTGGTCGGACATGGTCAGTGGATGACTGCGCTGTTTGGGCCGGCCGTGTCCGGCCGAAAGGCCGTCATGCCGCCGTGCAGCGCGAATAAAGCCAATCCCGCCGCGGTGAGCGGGGCCCAGAGTATGGCGTGCACGCAAAGCGAGAACGCCGTCGCGACTTCGCGGCTGGCCCCGAATGCAGA
>JACDFR010000066.1 GCA_013815685.1 Ramlibacter sp. | reverse complement strand
GCCGAACGCAGCGCCTCGGCACCGGCGGCCGCCGCGGCGGAACCCTCGCTGCCTGCCGCCAGCGCGGCGAGCGCGCTGGACAGCTGGCCGGCGGATACGCGCCTCAATTACAGGTTGGCCGGGCGCTATCTCGGCAGTGCCGATCTGCACGGCGACGCACGCGTGCGGTGGCAGCGCGAGGGCGATCGCTACCAGACGCGGGTCGATATCGTGCTCACGGCATTGACATCGCTGGTAATGACGAGCCAGGGCGAAGTCAGCGCGGGCGGCCTTTTGCCCCGCGTTTACGAAGAGCTGCGCAGCAGCGGCCCGCGTGGCGCGCGGCTGGGCGACGACACCATCACGCTGGCCAGCGGCCGCACCGTGCCGCGGCCGCAGGGAGTCCAGGACACGGCCAGCCAGTTCGTCGAGCTGACGCATCGCTTCGCCAGCGGACGGGACGTGCTGGAGGTCGGCCGCAGCGTGAGCTTCTGGATGGCGCGCCCCGGGGCGGTCGATCTGTGGACTTACGACATCGTCGGGAAGGAGACTTTTCAAACCCCCGAGCTGGGATCGTTCGATGCTTTCCATCTCAAGCCGCGCCCCATCGCCAGCCCGCGCGGCAACATCACGGCCGAAATGTGGTTCGCGCCGAGCCTCCAGTACCTGCCGGTGCGCATCCGTGTGAACATGGGCGACACCTACGTCGACCTGATGGTCACCAGGATCGAGCAGCGCTAGGCCGTCAGGGCTTGCGCTGGTCCAGCACCCGCTTGGCCTTGCCCAGGCTGCGCTCGACGCCGCCGCTGGGACGCAGCTCGATGCGCGCCGAAGTCCCGATGTAGGTCTTGATCTCGTGCGCCAGTGCCTGGCCCGCCGCCCGCGCGGGGGCCGAATCGGGGGCGATGTCATGGCGCGTTTCCACCGCCACCGTCAGGCAATCGAGCGGGCCCTCCCGGGTCAGGATGCACTGGTAGTGCGGCGCCAGCTCGGACCGCCTGAGGATCAGCTCCTCGATCTGTGTGGGAAACACGTTCACGCCGCGCACGATCATCATGTCGTCGCTGCGGCCGGTGATCTTCTCCATGCGCCGCATGGTCCGCGCGGTGCCGGGCAGAAGGCGCGTGAGGTCGCGCGTGCGGTAGCGGATGATCGGCAGCGCCTCCTTGGTCAGGCTGGTGAACACCAATTCGCCCAGCTCGCCGTCGGCCACCGGCTCGCCGGTTTCGGGATGGATGACCTCGGGATAGAAATGGTCCTCCCAGATCGTCGGGCCGTCCTTGGTCTCCACGCACTCGTTCGCCACGCCGGGGCCCATCACTTCCGACAAGCCGTAGATGTCGACGGCATCCAGACCCATGCGCTGCTCGATGGCCTGGCGCATGTCGTTGGTCCACGGCTCGGCACCGAAGATGCCCAGCCGCAGGCTGGACTGCGCGGGATCGAGCCCCTGCCGCTCGAACTCGTCGGCGATGGCCAGCATGTAGCTGGGCGTGACCATGATGATGTCGGGCCGGAAGTCGTTGATCAGCTGGACCTGCCGCTCGGTCTGGCCGCCGCCGAACGGGACCACGGTCAGCCCCAGCTTCTCCGCGCCGTAGTGTGCGCCCAGCCCGCCCGTGAACAGGCCATAGCCATAGCTCACATGCACCAGGTCGCCGGGCCGGGCACCGGCCGCCCGTATGCTGCGCGCCATCACATGGGCCCAGGTGTCGATGTCGTTTCGCGTGTAGCCCACCACCGTCGGCTTGCCGGTGGTGCCGCTGGAGGCGTGGATCCGGGCGCACTGCTCGCGCGGCACAGCGAACATCCCGAACGGATAACTGTCGCGCAGGTCCTTCTTCGTGGTGAGGGGGAACCTGGCCAGGTCGGCCAGCGTGCGGCAATCGTCGGGATGAACGCCGGCGGCGTCGAACTTGGCGCGGTACACCGGCGAATTGGCCCAGGCATGGGCCAGCGTGGCCTTCAACCGCTTGAGCTGCAGCGCACGCAATTCGTCGACGCCCGCCTTTTCGATGGGCTCCAGGGCGAAGCCCTTCATACGCCCGCCGGGGGGATCACCGTCCCCTGGATCTGCGCGCTCTTGCCCCTGAACATGGCGACGACCTCGCCGCGCTGGTTGGCGACCTTCATGTCGTAGATGCCATGCCGCCCTTGCAGGACCTGCTCGACGCCCTCGCAGGTGAGCACATCGCCGAGCCGGCCCGGCTTGAGGAATTCGATGCTGCAGCCGGCGGCCACGGTGACCTTGTTGTGGCTGTTGCAGGCGAACGCGAAGGTGGAATCGGCCAAGGTGAAGATCAGGCCGCCGTGGCAGATATCGTGGCCGTTGAGCATGGGTTCGCGCACCGCCATGCGCATCACCGCCCGGCCGGGTTCGCATGAAACGAGCTCCATCTGCATGAAGTCCCTGCTGGCCCGGTCGGCCGCGAACATGCTCGCGCCGACCCGGGCCGCCAGCTCGCGCGCGCCCATCACTCGCCCTTGAACTGCGGCGGGCGTTTCTCGCGGAACGCCGTCATGCCCTCGATGTAGTCGTGGGTCGCGCCCAGCGCGATCTGGGTGGCGAGCTCGTCGTCGAGCTGGGCATCCAGGTCATTGCTGGCCGCCGCGCGCAACAGCCTGCGCGTCTGGACCAGCGCCTCAGTCGGCAACGCCGCCAGCCGCTGCGCCAGTTTCATGGCCGCCTCGACACAGTCCTGGCCTTCGGGGGCGACATCCCAGATCAGGCCCTGCTCCTTGGCGTCCTTGGCGCTCAGCTTGTCGCCCAGCATGGCGCAGCCCAGGGCCCGCGCCAGGCCCAGGCGCTTGACCAGGAACCAGCTGCCGCCGGCATCGGGCACCAGGCCGATCTTGCTGAAGGCCTGAATGAAGCTGGCGCCGGACGCCGCCACCGCCAGGTCGCAGCTCATGGCCAGCGACGCGCCGGCGCCCGCGGCGACGCCGTTGACGGCGGCCACGGTGGGCACCCGAAGGGCCTGCAGCTTTCGCGCCGTGGGGTTGAAGGCCTTTTCGATCACCGGCCCGGGTGATGCGCGCCGGATCAGGTCGGGGCCCGGTTCGAGGTCGAATTGCGACAGATCGGCGCCGGCGCAAAAGCCGCGCCCGGCGCCGGTGACGACCAGCGCACGGATGGACTTGTCGGCTTCGATCCGGTCGAGGGCGGCCCACAATTCCTCGTGCATCGCACGGGTGAAGCTGTTGAGCGCTTCGGGGCGGTTGAGGGTGACCAGCGCTACGGCGCCTTGCGTCGAGTACAGGATGGTGGGATGGGACATGGGCGGCTCCTGAAAATAGACTCTATCATCAACCGACCGCTTCGTCGGTGAATGCAATCCCCGGGCTATAGTGCCCGGAAACGAACAGGAGAGAACATGGCTTACGAAACCATCGAGACCCGCGTCGAGGGCGGCAAGGTCGGCGTGATCGCGTTGAACCGGCCCAAGCAGCTCAATGCGCTCAACAACCAGCTGATGGACGAACTGGGCGCGGCCCTGAAGGCCTTCGATGCGGACGAGGCGATCGGCTGCATGATCGTCACCGGCAGCGAGAAGGCCTTCGCCGCAGGCGCGGACATCGGCGCCATGGCCGGCTATAGCTTCGCCGACGTCTACAAGGGCGACTACATCACCCGCAACTGGGAAACCATCCGGACCATCCGCAAGCCCGTCATCGCGGCCGTCAGCGGCTTCGCCCTGGGCGGCGGCTGCGAACTGGCGATGATGTGCGACTTCATCATCGCCGCGGACAACGCGAAATTCGGGCAGCCCGAGATCAAGCTGGGCATCATCCCCGGCGCGGGCGGCACGCAGCGCCTGCCGCGCGCGGTCGGCAAATCCAAGGCCATGGACATGGCCCTCACGGCGCGCATGATGGACGCCACCGAAGCCGAACGTGCCGGGCTCGTCAGCCGGGTGGTGCCGCTGGACAAGATGATGGATGAGGCACTGGCCGCGGCGCTGACCATCTGCGACTTTTCGCAGGTCGCCGTCATGGCCGCCAAGGAGGCGGTCAACCGTTCCTTCGAAAGCGGCCTGGCCGACGGCATCATGTTCGAGCGGCGAATGTTCCACGCGATGTTCGCCACCTCGGACCAGAAGGAAGGCATGGACGCCTTCGTGAACAAGCGCAAGGCACAGTTCAATCATCAGTAACGAGGCAGCTGCGCCGGTCCGGCCTTTGGCTATAATCGTCGGCTCGGCGCAAATGAAAAAGCGCCGTGGGAAGGGCGCTTTAGCTCAGTCGGTTAGAGCGATGGAATCATAATCCACAGGTCCGCGGTTCGAATCCGTGAAGCGCCACCAAAACACCCGAAGCCCGCGCCAGCTCACGCTGGGGCGGGTTTTCCACTTCCGAGGCCGGTGGTCCAAGCAGTGGGCCAACTCGAGCCCATGAAAACCGCTGTTCCTCATCTGCACCTCGACCGCCACGCGACCTACTACTTCCGCGTCACCGATGCCGGGAAAACCGGCGGGCACCCGCATTGGCAAGAAGTCGCAGTTGATGAAGGCCGTGCAATCCTACGAGCCCTTTACTGCCGACGACATCAAGGCGATCTTCAACAAGGCCGCCTATCCCGACTACGCGACCAAAGCTCATTTCCATTGGCTGCCCTTCCTGCTGCTCTACTCGGGTGCGAGGCCCGAGTAACTCGCGAGCCTATTCGTTGTTTAGGCGAAGAATACGCACATGCGATGTGCTTCGCCGTAGGACGCAGCCGACAGGTGACTGCAAGCCCTGCCGAGCGGTGTTGACGTTGCCCAACCGCCACGCGAGCCTGTGGGGCAGGAGGGGCCATGAATCAAACATACCAGCCCAGCGCCGAGGTGCTCACCGTGGACCTGCTGCGGGTCCAGAGGGAGTCAAGACCGTCGAGGAGTTGCAGGAGCACATCGAAGCACTTCGCCAAGCCATCGTCGGCCTGGTGCAGTCGAAGATGATGCGACCCCACATCAGCCCCCAGTCTTCGGCCAACATCGAGCGGCTGCGGCACAGCTGCAAGCCAAGCTCTCCTATGCCCTCGATCTGTTGGAAAGCCTCCGCGTTGCCGCCGCTTGGCTTGACGCTGCCTCACAGGCGGACGCCAACGAAAAAGCCGGCTCCGCGAGCCGGCCTGCACGCTCTCGAATGTGAGGTTTTAGCTGCTCCACGCTGCCGTGTGGACACGCGAGGCAGAGGGAGAGTGGCATTGCCGCTCGTCAACCCGGACAGGATGGCGACAGCCATGTGTCGCGGGTTCATTCAGGAGCGACGGTCAAGGCAGCGGCCTTGTCGAGTCGCGGCGTCGCTGCCGCGACTCCCCGCCCGCATGGGCGGGGCGAACAACCGAGCTTGCTCGGTGTAGTGAGTAGACCGACCTGCTGGGCGGTCGTGTCATCTTTGCTTTGTGGATGTATGTATGTTTGCATGCCCCCTGCCTACGCCGTGCTTCGCTTGCATGCAAAGAAGGCCAAGACCATGGCGGCGATCGCTGCTGCGTCTGAGCACCACATGCAATCGGAGCCCTCACCCCACCACGCCCGTCAGCTGGCCCGCCCATCGTGCTGCACCTCGCTGCGGGCAAGACTATCACGACCGGATGAAGGCATGGACCGTCGCGATGCTGGCATGGGTCAAGACGCAGTGGCCGGACCAAGTCGCGTCCATCACACTGCACCTCGAGCGGGAGTCAACGCCGCATGCTCACGTGTTGATCGTGCCTCGCGTGGCTGGGGCGGCTGGAAGCTCAATAGCAAAGCCCTGTTCGACCGTGCAAGGCTGCGTGAGTTGCAGTCGTACGCCGATGCGCTCGCACCGCTCGGCATCCGTCGAGGCGAGCCGGGCAAGCGAAGCGAAGCACTCGGAGGTGAAGCAGTTCTACGGTGCGGTGCAGGCCGCGAAGCGCGATTCCCGAGCGTGCGAAGCTCCCGCCAGCACCGAAGGCCCCGATGCCTCCTGCAAAGCTGGCCCAACGGCTCGTTGCTGACGTGCTGCGACTGTTCGGCATTGAATCGCGGCATGAGTAGGTCATGAGGGCATATCGACAGCGGCTCGATGCGTGGCGTGCGAGGTGAGACTCGCCAGCCCGTTTCGCCTGAGCCGGGCACTACTTGGCCTTCTTGCCGCCCAAATGCTTCAACAAGTCGTTCGTGCCTTCACCCGACGTGGGAGCCGAGGGGTTAGCGGGTGGGCCAGAGTTGTCCATGTCTAGCAATCCTTCGACCACGTCCATGTTCTTGGCAGCTTCTGAGACGGCAACCTCGGCATCCCGCGTGTGCTCGCGTGCGACACGGACCTTTGCTGTCTTGCCTTCGGCGAGTGCTGTATCAAGTTCACTATTCGCGACCGCGAGGTCTGCCTTGGCAGCTCCCACTTGCCGCTTAGCGGCTCTGGTCCTTACTTTGGCCGCTTCGATCAGTGATTCTTTGCTCAGTGCCAAGTAAGCTTCCTCTCGAGTTCAATTTGAGCTCGGCTTGTCGCAGGGGTGCCGCGAAGGCCCGACACCCTCGAGCGTCATTCCGATGATGCTGTCGCGTGCCTGAATCGCTTCGGCATCTGCGGCTGCCGCCATCGCTGCGAGTTCACGGGCCCTTTTCGAATTCCGCGACCGAAGCCCCGACGCGGAATGACGCAGCGATCTGGCTGCGTCCTCTGCATTCACCCACGCAATGATGTCGCGTTCATTATGGCATTCACTTGAAGCTACTCTCTGCGAGCGGCAAGCTCTTCCTTGTAGGAATTCGGCGACACCCCCTGTGGGCCAGCATCTGGCACAAGCGCACGCTCAATCACTCTCGCCCGCCAAAGGGCCGTTGCGCCTCGGGAGTCGGTTGTATTGGCTGGCAGCCGAGATTGGGGGGCACCTCCTCCGTGAAGCGCCACCAAAAACACCCGAAGCCCGCGCCAGCTCACGCTGGGGCGGGTTTTTCACTTCTGCGGCCGACTTCAGGCGGCAGGCTCCTTGACTTCAGGCGGCAATTCGCGCGGTAGCTTCACAGTAACAACAGTACCGTCTTTTTGGTCGAAGAGACGGGGATCGCGATGCAGCACTTTCACCCCCTGCGCGGGGCGGCCGCGAGGCCTTTTGACTTTTGATCTCTCTTCCTGCCCGACTGCGCCGTCTCCAGGTCAAGGGCAATCGCCTCGAGTATCTGCCTGGCGTGGTCCCTCAGTTCAGCTTTCGCCGCGTCGTGGGCACTTGGCATGAGCGCTCTGGCAAACGCTTCCCACCCGGCAAGTATTTGCTCGACGTTCCGGGTAATGAATTGGGACAGCTTCACGCCTGACTTTGACGCCGGATGCCAAATTTCCCGCAGGCCTTGCGCCTGCGGGAAATATTTTTTTCCTCGGCGTGCTCAGCGCAGTTCGCGCGAGCGGCTGCCGCCCTTGACCAGACCGTAGATGAACAGCAGCAAGATGGCGCCGATCACCGAAGCGATCCAGCCGGCCGGCTCGTTCTGTTGGTACCACCCCATCGCGGCGCCGGCATAACGCGCAAGGAACGCACCGGCGATCCCCAGCAGCGTGGTCATGATCAGGCCCAGCTTGTCGTTGCCGGGTTTGACGGCCCGCGCGATCAGTCCGACGATGAAGCCGACGACGATGGTGCCAAGAATCTCGAGCATGGAAACCTCCTTTGAAAATTCGGATTCCACTGTACAGCGAGGCGCGCGCGCCGTGTGGCTCTGCCATTCACTCGATTCGCGCGCCAGAGGCCTTCACGATCGCGCCCGCGCTGTCCCAATCGGCACGCAGCAGTTTCTGGAATTCGTCCGCCTGCATCGGCGCGGTTTCGACGCCCAGCCTCGCGAATCGCTCCTGCACCACCGGGTCGGCCAGGACCTTCTGCATCGCCGCGTTGATTTTTTCCACTTCGGTCCGAGGCGTGCCCGCGGGCGCCAGCAGACCGATCCATGAATCGAATTTATAGCCCGGCACGCCTGCTTCGGCCACCGTCGGCAGTTCGGGCAGGAACCTGGAACGCTGCGTGCCGGTGTAGGCCAGCAGCCTGATGCGCGGGTCCTGGCGGAACGGCACGATGCCGATCAGGGAAGAGGTGACGCCGTGCACCCGGCCGGCCAGCACCTCATTGACGGCGTCGCCCGTCGACTTCATCGGGATGTGCTGCATGTCGACCCCGGCCTTGGCCAAGAAGAACGCCATGCCCATGTGCGTGGCGCTGCCGTTGCCCGCCGAGGCGTAATTGAGCTGCCCGTTCCTGGCCTTGGCCGCCTTGACGTAATCGGCGAGGGTGTTGACGCCCATGTTGCCTGGGGCGGCGATCACGTAGCCCGAGTTGCCCAGGTACGTCACGCCGACGAAGTCGCGCATCGGGTCATAGGGCAGCTTGGCATAGAGGTGGCCGGCCAGCGTGTGGCTGGCCGCCGCCAGCACCAGCGTGTTGCCGTCGGGCGCCGCCTTGGCGACCTGCGCGGTGCCGATGGTTCCACCCGCGCCGGCGCGGTTCTCCACGATCACCGTCGCCCCGAGCGCTTGCCCCAGCTCGGCGTTGAATGTCCGCGCGACGGTGTCCTGCACCGCCCCGGGGCCGAAGGGGACCACGATATGGATGACGCGCTGGGCGTAGGCGGCCTGGGCCGAGCAAAGCGCGAGCGCGAGCGCGGTAGCCAGCGCGCGCATCAGGGGGGACATCATGGTGGTGACTCCTGGGGTTGTGCCAGCCATCGCTGCGCCAGGCGGACGAAGTAACTGGCGCCGATGGGAATGATCTCGTCGTTGAAATCGAACGAGGTGTTGTGGATGATGCAAGGACCGGGCCCGTGGTCGGGCAAGCGGTGGCCGCCGTCCCCGTTGCCGATGAACGCATAGCAGCCGGGCCTCGCGCGCAGCATGTGCGCGAAGTCCTCGGCTCCCATCACCGCGGGGAAGTTCTCGTTCACATTGCCCTGGCCGACAACCTCGCGCATCACGTCGGCGGCAAAGCGCGCTTCGGCCTCGTGGTTCACCACCGGCGGCGAGGCGCGCCGGAAGGTCACCTCGGCCGTGCAGCCATGGGCTTGCGCCGTGTGGGCCGACAGTTGCCGCAAGCCCTGTTCGATGCGGTCGAGCGCTTCCACCGAGAAGGTGCGCGCCGTCCCGCCGACCCAGGCCTTGTCGGGGATCACGTTGGGCGCATCCGAGCCCTGGATCTGCGTGACCGCCAGCAAGGCGCGCTCGGTCGAATCAACGACCCGCGGCACGAGCGACTGCAGCTGCTGCGCGAGGTTGATGGTGGCCGCGACCGGGTCGATCCCCGTGTGCGGCATCGACGCGTGCGTTCCCCGGCCGCTCAGCACCACCCGCCAGGTGTTGCTCGACGCCATCAGCGGGCCGTGATTCAGCGCGAAGCTGCCCACACCGATGGAAAAATTGTGCAGGGCGAACACGGCGTCGCAGGCAAACCGATCGAACAGGCCTTCCTGAATCATCTTGAGGGCGCCCGCCTTGCCCATTTCCTCGGCGGGCTGGAAGATGAAGTTCACGGTGCCGTCGAAATCGCGAGCCTGTGCCAGATGCCACGCGGCGGCCAGCAGCATGGTCGTATGGCCGTCATGCCCGCAGGCATGCATGCGCCCGTCGTGCTGCGAGCGGTGGGCGAACTGGTTCTCCTCCTGCAGCGGCAGGGCGTCTAGGTCGGCGCGCAGGCCGATGCTGCGCGATCCTGTCCCGCACCGCAGGACACCGACCACACCGGTGCCGGCGATGCCGGTGTGCACTTCGATGCCCCACTCGCGCAGCATCTGCGCGACAAGCTCACCGGTGCGATGCTCCTCGAACCCCAGTTCCGGGTGGGCATGGATGTCGCGCCGAAGCCGCACGAAGCGGGACATGTCGGCGAAGCTGTCGACCAGGTTCAAGCGAGTCTCCTTGTGGCAAGGCCAGTATAAGAACTGTTGGTAGACTCAGGGCCTGCCCCGGGGCGCTCTGCAGCGCCTTGTTTCATTCACAGCCTCTGGATCTACACCATGAACCGCTGGACTCGAATCCGGGCCCGCCTCACGTTGGCCGCATGCGCGGCGTTGGCCGGCCTGCCGCTCACCTCGCCCACCGCCGTGCTCGCGCAAGGCATCCAACGCTCCGCCCCCAAGGACGTGGTGCCCGGGCAAATGATCGTCACCGCCCCGCCCGAGGTGACCATGGACGGCAAGCCCGAACGGCTGTCTCCCGGCTCGCGCATCCGCGACCTCAACAATATGCTAGTCCTGTCCGGCGGCATTGTCGGCAAGACACTGCCGGTGGTCTACCGCCGCGATGCCGCGGGCCTGGTGCACGAGGTATGGATCCTCACGCCCGAGGAATACGGCAAGCTGGGCGGCACCAGGAACCAGGGCTCGGATGGCGTCAGGCTGTTCAATGAGTTGCTGGCAGCGATATTCGGCGCCCGCCGGTAGGCAAGCCATCATGAGCGATACGACGAAGAAGGTCTTCATCAAGACCTTCGGCTGCCAGATGAACGAGTACGACTCGGACAAGATGGCGGATGTGATGCATGCGGCGCAGGGATACGAGGCGACCCAGGATGTGGAAGAGGCCGACCTGATCCTGTTCAATACCTGCTCGGTGCGCGAGAAGGCACAGGAGAAGGTGTTCAGCGACCTCGGGCGGGTGAAGCACCTCAAGGAAAAAGGCGTGCTGATCGGCGTCGGCGGCTGCGTGGCCAGCCAGGAAGGCGCGGCCATCATCGAACGCGCGCCGTATGTGGACGTGGTGTTCGGCCCGCAGACCCTGCACCGGCTGCCGGAGCTGCTGCGCCGGCGCCAGCAACAGCGGCGCCCCCAGGTGGACATCAGCTTTCCCGAGATCGAGAAGTTCGACCACCTCCCGCCGGCGCGGGTGGACGGCCCCCGCGCGTTCGTCAGCATCATGGAAGGCTGCTCCAAGTACTGCAGCTATTGCGTCGTCCCTTACACCCGCGGCGAGGAAGTTTCACGCCCGTTCGACGATGTCCTGGTCGAAGTGGCGGGCCTGGCGGACCAGGGCGTCAAGGAGGTCACGCTGCTGGGCCAGAACGTGAACGCCTACCGGGGGCGCATGGGCGATGGCGCCGACACGGCCGATTTCGCGCTGCTGATCGAGTACGTCGCCGAGATCCCCGGGATCGAGCGCATCCGCTATACCACCAGCCACCCAAACGAATTCACCCAGCGGCTCATCGACGTGTACGCCAAGGTGCCCAAGCTGGTGAGCCACCTGCACCTGCCGGTGCAGCACGGCAGCGACCGCGTCCTGATGGCCATGAAGCGCGGCTACACGGCCCTGGAATACAAGAGCACCATCCGCAAGCTGCGCGCGATCCGTCCCGAGCTTGCCCTGTCCAGCGATTTCATCGTCGGCTTTCCGGGCGAAACCGATGAAGACTTCGGCAAGCTCATGAAGCTCATCGAAGATGTCGGCTACGACACCAGCTTTTCCTTCATCTTCAGCCCCCGCCCGGGTACGCCCGCAGCAGCGCTGCGCGACGACACCCCGCATGAGGTCAAGCTGCGCCGGCTGCAGCGCCTGCAGGCGACGCTGGACGAGAGCGTCAAGCGCATTAGCGCAAGCCGCGAGGGCACGGTGCAGCGCGTGCTGGTGGAGGGACCGTCGCACAAGGACCCGGATGTCTTCGCCGGGCGCACCGACTGCAACCGGCTCGTGCTGTTCCCCGCCCGGCCCCACCTGCAGGGCCGATTGGTCGATGTGCGGATCACCCGGGCCAGCCAGCGCTCCTTGCGCGGCGAAGTCGTGCTCGCGCAAGCGCCGCCGCCGGCGGCCTGAGCCGCTCGCGCGATGGGTTCATTCCGGCAACTGCTGCTGGTCGCCTTCATGCTGTCGGCCATGCCACTCTCCATGCACGCGCCCAGCAATTCGCCTCGCGCGTGACCGGGCGCCTGTCACCCTGGGCATGCAGTTCTGGCAGCTGGGCGAATCGCACTACTGGGGCCACAATCCATCATTCGCGTCGAGCCGTTCATGCGCCACTGCGCGCTCGCGCCGATCCCCGGGCGCGGCGGCATGGCCGGGCCCGTCATGTCGCACGACTTCGTCGAGGCCGCGTTGATGCGGCGGGCCGGCTATGAAGTCTGGCTGGTATCCGACCTGGCCGGCAGCTACGAGCAGCAGCAGCCGGACCTGCTCTCGGAGCTGCAGCGCGACCGCCGCTGGTGCCAGGGCAACCTGCAGAACTCGCGCCTGATGGCCGTGTTCCTGAGCCGCGACCAGCAAACCTTCGGCGGCGCCCGGGCGCCGATGCGCAGCGCCGCGGCAGAGACGCTGCTGGCCGTGCTGCAGGCGCCGGTGCGGATGCTGGCGCACTCGTTGTTCGTGCTGGTGGCGCTCACCGGTCTGAAACTGGAATGGAAGTCACCGCCCCGGGAAGCCGCCGCGATCTCGTGGCGTGACGCGGCCGCACGGCTTTCCCCCATGACGGGACTGGTTGGCCTGCTCGCCCTCGCGGCCGCTTGGGTCGACCCTGCCGCGCTCGTCCTGCTGGCGCCGGTGGCGTGGCCGTTGTTGCTGGCCGTGCCGCTGGCGGTCTTCACCAGCCACGTTTCGCTGGGCTGCTGGATGCGCGAGCGCGGCTGCTGATGATTCCCGAGGAATCGCGATCGCCGGTGGTGCTGCGTCGCGCCTGGTTCCACGCACGCGCGGCCTGATGGATGCCGCGCTTGTCCTAGTCCAGTGAAACAGGGAAATGGCTGAAGGTCTGTTCCGCGATGACACCCCTGGCCAGTTGGGGACAGACCTGAAGGTCTGTCCCGCATGTCTCAGAAGGGCATCTTGGGCATGCCCTTGCCGCCGCCCATGCGCTTCATCATCTTCATCAGGCCGCCGCCCTTCATCTTCTTCATCATCCCCTGCATCTGCTCGAACTCGTTGAGCAGGCGATTGACTTCCTGGACCTGGACCCCGGCGCCGCCCGCGATGCGGCGCTTGCGGGTGGCCTTGATCAGGTCCGGCTTGCGCCGCTCCAGGGGCGTCATGCTCTGGATGATCCCTTCCTTGCGGCGGATGTCCTTTTCGGCCTTGTCCATGTCGACCTGGCCGGCCTTGGCCTGCATCTGGGCCGGGAGCTTGTCCATGAGCTGGGACAGCCCGCCCATGCTTTTCATCTGCTGGATCTGGGACAGGAAATCGTCCAGGTCGAACCCCTCCCCGCTCTTGACCTTGGCGGCCAGCTTTTGCGCCGCCTGCATGTCCACGCCGGCGGTGACCTGCTCGACCAGCGCCACGATGTCGCCCATGCCGAGGATGCGCCCGGCATGGCGCTCGGCGTCGAATACTTCCAGCCCGTCGATCTTTTCGCTGACGCCGGCGAACTTGATGGGCGCCCCGGTGATGTGGCGCACCGACAAGGCAGCGCCGCCGCGCGAGTCGCCGTCCATCTTGGTCAGGATGATGCCGGTCAGCGGCAGGGCTTCGCTGAAGGCCTTGGCGGTATTGACGGCATCCTGGCCCTGCATGGCATCGACCACAAACAGCGTCTCGACCGGGTTCAGCGCGGCATGCAGCTCCTTGATCTCGCGCATCAGCGCTTCGTCGATGGCCAGGCGGCCCGCCGTATCGACCAGCAGGACGTCGAAATATTGCCGCCTGGCGTGATCGAGCGCAGCGCGGGCGATGTCCACGGGTTTCTGGTCGGGCGAGCTGGGAAACCACTCGGCGCCCGCCTGGGCGGTCACGGTCCTGAGCTGTTCGATGGCGGCGGGGCGGTAAACGTCGCCCGACACGGTCAGCACTTTTTTCTTGCGCTTTTCGATCAGGTGCTTGGCGAGCTTGGCGGTGGTGGTCGTCTTGCCCGCGCCCTGCAGGCCCGCCATCAGGATCACGGCCGGCGGCTGCGCCTGCAGGTTGATGTCGGACACGCCCCGGCCCATGGTCGCGGCCAGCTCGCGGTTGACTATGCCCACCAGGGCTTGGCCGGGCGACAGCGAGCCCAGCACCTCGGCCCCCATCGCCTTGTCCTTGACGCGGGCGATGAAGTCGCGCACCACGGGCAGGGCCACGTCGGCCTCCAGCAGGGCCATGCGGACCTCGCGCAGCATGTCCTGCACGTTGGCCTCGGTGATGCGGGCCTGGCCGCGGATTTCCTTGGCCAGGCGTGAGAGTTTGTCGGTGAGTGCGGTTGCCATATAAACGCTTCGCGAAGTGAAGCAAGGCTAAACTGTGGACCATGATTCTAGCCAGTGCGCCCGCTGCGACCTTGGTGCTGACGCTCGCGGCGGCCGCCGCCTACGCCGTTCCCGCCGCGGGTGCGGCGCGGCTGTCGGGGCAGGCCGCGCGCATGGCCCTGCTGGCCGCATGGCTGCTGCATGCGCTGGTGCTGGCCTGGAGCCTGCT
Source organism: Ramlibacter sp. (assembly GCA_013815685.1). Taxonomy (GTDB): domain Bacteria; phylum Pseudomonadota; class Gammaproteobacteria; order Burkholderiales; family Burkholderiaceae_C; genus Ramlibacter. Next base: position 2,999 of record JACDFR010000066.1, on the reverse strand, counting down.
GGGAGATTCGCCGCGTTTCGGCTTCGCCCCGGCCCTGTCCGTGACGGCCTGGCTGGTGCTGACGGTCTACGCGGTGGAGCGCCAGCTGTTCCCTCAACTGGAGGCGCGCTGGGCGCTGGCGGGCCTGGGCGCCGCCGCCGTGCTGCTGGCGCTGGTCTTTCCCGGCTCCGAACTGCACGTCACCGCGTCGCCCTGGCTGCCCCTGCACTGGGTGCTGGGCATCGCGTCGTACGGCCTGTTCGCCGCGGCGGTGGTGCATGCCTGGCTGATGACACGGGCCGAACGGCAGATTCGCCGGGCGGCCGATCCCCACGCGGGGGTGCCGCTGCTTACCCTGGAGCGGCTCACGTTCCGCTTCGCCACGGCCGGCTTCGTGCTGCTGTCGGCAACGCTTCTGGCCGGCGCCCTGTTCAGCGATTCGCTGTACGGCCCGGGCGGCGCCGCCCGATGGGACCACAAGACCGTCTTCTCCGTGCTCGCGTGGCTGGTGTTCGCGTTCCTGCTGCTGGGCCGGGCGCGCTTCGGCTGGCGCGGGCGCAAGGCGACGCGGGTTCTCTACGCCGGGTCAGTGCTCTTGCTGCTGGCCTACGCGGGCTCGCGGTTCGTGCTCGAAGTGGTGCTCGAGCGCTCATGAAATACCTGATCGTGCTGGCCGTGGTGATGGCCATTGTCTGGTTCGTGCGCAACAACCGGCGGGCGGACGAGCCCGGGAAGGAGAAGCCCCGCCAGGACACCCTGGAGCCGCCCCAGGACATGGTGCAGTGCGCGGTCTGCTCCCTGCACCTGCCCCGGACCGAGGCGTTGCCCGGCCGTGAAGGGCGGCTGTACTGCTGCGCCAAACATCGCGTCCACGCCGGGGATTGAGTTGCAGCAGGCCCCCGCCTTCACGCCTGCCGCCTTCGAGCCCGCCGAGCTGATGAGCGATTCGTCGTTCGCGCGGCTGTGGCGCGGCTTCATGACGGCACGCGTCATGATCGCGATGGTGCTGCTGGCGCTGCTGAGCATCCTGATCAGCCTGGCGCCTTCCCTCCACATCAGCCGCTGGCTGGTCGGCCTGTGCGCGACGTATCTGGCCGCCGCGCTGGCCGTGCGGATCTTCACCCTGCCGTCGGCACCGGGACGGGCGTTCGATCCGCAGTGGGTATCGACCATCGGCGTCGACCTGGTCGCGTTCGCCACCCTCCAGTTCCTGCAGACCGGAGGCATCAACTACACACCGCTGTTTGCCCTGCCTGTCCTGATGGGTTCGGTGCTGGGGACGCCGCTGCTCGCGGTGGGCACGGCGGCCGGTGTCGCCTTGCTGCTGCTCACCGACGCCTGGCTGCATTCGCTGCAAATCCCCGCCGACACGGCAGCGCGCTTTCTTCAGGCCGGGCTCACCGGCACGGGCTATTTCGCGCTGGCTTTCCTGGTCAACCAGTTGGCGGCCCGGCTGTCGCGCGAGGAAGAGGCCGCTCGCCTGGGCCAGCAGGCGGCGCGGCTGCACGCCCAGGTCAATGAGCTGGTGATAGAAACACTGGCGGACGGCGTGCTGGTGGTCGACCCCGAATGCCGGGTTCACGCCGCCAACCCGGCGGCCGGGGTGCTGTTGGGCCTGGAGGCCAGGGTACTTCAGTCCGGCTTCGTGCTGGCCGACCGGGCGGCGTGGGGCCCGCTGATGGCCCTTGCACAGTTGACCTTCGCGGAGCACGGCGCGCAGTTGGGCGAAGTCGAACTCGATGGCCGGCGCATGCGCGTGCGCACCCGGCTCACGGATTCCCATGAGGGCCGTACCGAAAGCATGTGCGTGGTTTTTCTGGAAGACCTGCGCGAGATCGAAGCCCGGCTGCGAACGGAGCGGCTCGCCGCCATGGGGCGGATGTCCGCTGCGGTGGCCCACGAGATCCGCAACCCGCTGGCCGCGATCGCGCAGGCCAATGCGCTGCTGGAAGAAGATCTGCGCGACCCGGTGCTGCAGCAGCTCAGCGCGCTGGTTAGCAAGAACGCGCAGCGGCTGGCGCAGGTCGTCGAGGAAATCCTGGACATCTCGCGGGTGCAGCACCGGGATTTGAGGACGCAGCCGGCCCTGGAACTGGACCCGGCGGTCGCTACGGCCTGCAGCGACTGGGCCGATCAGACGAACAGCGGCTCCAGGCTTGCGCTGGTGCTGGCGGCTGGGGGCGCCGGGGTTGCCTTCGAGGTCAACCATCTGCGCCGGGTGCTGGTCAACCTTCTGGACAACGCCTTGCGCTACGCCGGTCACAAGCCCGATTCGATCCGGGTCTGGACGCAAGTCGCGGCGGGGCAGGCCAGCTTGCACGTATGGAGCGACGGCGCGCCGCTGACCCCTGCCGTTCAGCGCCATCTGTTCGAGCCGTTCTTCTCTTCGGAAAGCAGGTCCAGCGGGCTCGGCCTGTACATTTGCCGCGAGCTTTGCGAGCGCCACGGCGCGGCGATGGTCTACCGGCGCGGCATCGCCGGCGCCGGCGGCGACGCCAGGGAGGGCAACGAGTTCATTGCCATCTTCGCCCCCGGCGCCCGGCCGGTGGCGGGCACGGCCGCATTTGACACAATGGCAGCCTGATGCCCCCCGCCTCCGCCACACCCGCGCAGGTCCTCGTCGTCGACGACGAGCCCGACCTGCGCACCCTGTACGAACTCACTCTGCTTCGCGAGGGCTATCGGGTGGACGCTGCCGGCACGCTGGCCGAAGCCTGGCAGCAGCTGCAGGACAAGAAGTTCGACGCGGTGATCACCGACATGCGGCTGCCCGATGGGCAGGGGCTGGAGTTGCTGCACCGCATGCTGGCCGAACAGCGCCCGGAGCGCTGCATCGTCATGACGGCCTACGGCTCGGCGGAAAATGCCGTCGAGGCGCTCAAGGCCGGGGCCTTCGACTACCTCACCAAGCCGGTCGACCTCAAGCAGTTCCGCAGCGTCGTCGCCTCGGCCATCCAGGACACCGCCGGCGGCGGGGCTCGGGCGCGCCCGTCCGCAGGCGCGCTGCGCCAGCCCGGCGG
>JACDFR010000021.1 GCA_013815685.1 Ramlibacter sp. | reverse complement strand
TGCCTAGCGAAGCGAGCAAGCTGGAGACATTGACGATACGCCCTGCTGCCGATTTACGGATCAGCGGCAGGAATGCCTGAGTCACCTCGACAACGCCAAAAAGATTGGTGTCGAATGTTTCGCGCCAGTGCTGCAAAGGCTGCTGCGACGGCTGTTTGCCATACTCCTCGATACGGATCGCGGCGTTATTGACCAGGATGTCGAGGCGGCCATACTTGCCCGCGATCTCTGCGGCTGCGGCGCAGATGCTATCGGACTTGGTGACGTCGAGCGCAACGGCCTCGACATCGAGACCGCTACTGCGTAATTTTGCTGCCGCCTCAACGGCCGCGTCGCGCCTGCGACCGCTAAGCAATACACGGACACCGTTCTCGGCAAGCTGACGCGCAATTTCGAAGCCGATGCCCCGGTTGGCGCCGGTGACGAGGGCTATTTTCGATGGATGTGTGGACAAGTCGAGCTCTCCGTGTCAGTGATGGGGAAAAATTGGCAGAAGCAATGCTCTTCCCACTTCAGTTATAACGCCGACAAAAACTCCCCAACCGGCGGCCCAAACCGCTCGGTATCGACCAGGAAGGCGTCGTGTCCCACAGCGGATTCGAGTGCCAGGAACTGCACATCGGCACCACCGGCTCTCAGCCCCTCGGCAATCTGCCGCTGCTGGTGCAGCGGGAACAGGATGTCCGTGTGTACGCCAATCACCAACGCTTTTTCCGGGCGCAATCGAGACAGCGCGTCATCGGCAGTGCAACCGCACGATTCGCCCAAGTCGAACCAATCTATGCAGCGGCTCAGGTAGAGATAGCAGTTCGGGTCAAAACATTCCAGGAAGCGGCGGGCATGGCATTCCAGATAACCTTCCACCGCAAACTCCAGGCCGAATGGTTTTTTATGGGCGCGACGATCCAGATCCAGGGACGCGCGGCCGAAGCGGCTGTTCCATTCCTGGGCCGAGCGGTAGCTGATGACGCCGAGTTTGCGCGACAAGAGCATGCCGCGTTTCGGATAGCGTTCCTCATCGTAGCGGCCCAGGTTCCAATGCGGATCAGACTGGATCGCCTCGCGTTGCAACGAGCGGATTGCAATCGAAAACGGCTGCGCATGCACCGCTCCGGAGATATTGATGTGGCTGCGTGTCAGACCCGGGTGCCGAGCCAGCAGGGCCAGCGAGCTCATGCCGCCCATGGAAGCGCCTATCACGCACGCCAGGCGTTCGACGCCCAACGCGCGTACCGTGAAGGCTGCCGCGTCGGCGATGTCCTCCATAGACAGCTCCGGAAATTCCAGCCGATAAGGCTCTCCCTTCATTGGATCGACTGAAGCCGGCCCCGTCGAGCCTTTGCAACTGCCCAGCGAATTGACGCAGATCGCACACCAGCGATTCGTGTCGATAGGCCTGCCTGGCCCGAGCATGGCCTCCCACCAGCCGGGCGCGGGGTTATCCGCGTGCGAAGCGACGTGCGCATCCGGCGAGAGGCCTGTCAGGATCAGGATTACGTTATCTCGTGCCGCGTTTATTTTTCCAAAGGCTTCATAGGCGATGCGCGCGCCGTGCAGGGCACCGCCGCGCCTCAGCGAAAAACCAGCAGGCAGGTCGACAAAGCGAGTTGCGAGGGGAATGAATTCCCTCATACACACCACTCTTCTTGTTCAATGATGTCAGGCAAGACGATGTCAGACCCCGCAGCTGCTTGAGAATTCGGTGGAGATGGCCCGGCTCAAGCGACGCGAGGAGTGGCTTCCAGCGATGCCAACCATTCATCGTCCGAGCCTTCGTTCATCCCTTCGAGCAAGAATGTAGACAGATAACGTTCACCGGTGTCTGGAAGCATCGCGAGCAATACCGAGCCCTCTGGCGCGCCTTGCGCGACCTGCAGCGCTGTCGCCAAGGTGGCGCCAGCGGAAATGCCGGCGAAGATGCCTTCTTCACTAGCGAGGCGCCGCGCGGTGTCGCGCCCCAGCACTTCATCAACGGGCAGGAGCTCGTCGATAACGCTCCGATCGAGAATGCTAGGTACGAAATTTGGGGCCCAGCCCTGGATCTGATGCAGGTTCCAGGGCTTGCCTGCCAAGACGGCGGCATTTGCTGGTTCAGCGGCAACAATGCGCACGTCAGGTCGAGCGAGCTTCATCATCTGGCCAACGCCGGTCAGGGTGCCAGTGGTACCGAAGCCGGTAACAAAGTAGTCCAGCCGCTGTCCGGCAAAATCGCTGAGGATTTCCGCTGCGGTCGTTTCGCGGTGATAGGCGGGGTTGGCTGGATTGTCGAACTGGTTTGCCCGGAACCAGCCATGTTTTTTCGCCAACTCATCTGCTATGCGATTTCCGCCGCTACTACCCAAGGCGCCGGGAAAGAGGATGACTTTGCCGCCGTAAATGCGAATCAGCTTGCGTCGTTCAACCGAATAGGAATCAGACATCAGGGCCACGAATTTATAGCCGCGCGCTGCGGCGACCATGGCCAACGCGATACCGACGTTGCCGGACGTACATTCGGCGATGGTGTCACCGGGCTTTAGCAGTCCTTTGGCCTCGGCGTCAAGGACGACGGCGAGCGCAAGGCGGTCCTTGACGGAACCGCCAGGATTGAACGACTCCACCTTGACATACATGGTGACGTGCTTGGGAGCAAGTCGATGCAGCTTGACGATGGGGGTACGGCCGATCGTATCGAGGATGTTGTTATACAGAGCCATAATGGAATTGTCCTTCGTAAACAAATGCGGCAGGGCCGACCATGAGGATTTGGCCAGCGGCGTCTGGCCAATGGATATGAAGCTCTCCTCCGGGTAGAGCGACCGAAACATTCCGATCGATGCGTCCTTGCCGCATCAAGACCGCGGCCGCGGCACAGGCGCCGCTACCGCAGGCGAGCGTTTCGCCGGCGCCATATTCGTACACGCGCAAGCGAATGCGGCGGCGAGATTCGATTTCAGCAAACCCGACATTGACTGTCGGCGGCAATATCTGCGAGTTCTGCAACGCTCGACCGACCTGGCTCACGGGGGCAGTGTCTATGTCGTCAACCTCGATCACTGCATGTGGATTGCCTATGGAGACAGCGGCAAAGCGTACGCATGCTCCCTCGTCCAGGTCGGCTTCATACTGGTCCTGTGGGTGGTCGAAGCCGAACACCGGAATCATCTCTGGCGCGAACTGCGGCACGCCCATGGCGATACGGAAGGAGTGCTCGGTCAGCACATCGACGGCCAGCGTCCCGGATGGACCGTCGAGCGAAAACCGCCCTCCCCGGGCCAACCCGGCACGCAGAACCCAGGCAGCAATGCAACGGGTACCATTACCGCATTGCTGCGAGGGTGAGCCATCGGCGGTCCAGATTCCGAAGGATGCGACAGCCTCTGCACTGCGCGGGGCTTTGACGCCGAGAACCATGTCACAGCCAACCCCGGTATGGCGATTGCTCAAGGCGCGGCACAGTTCCGGCGAAGGCTCTTGCGCACGACGCAAGTCGAGCACCACAAAGTCGTTGCCCGCACCGTGCATCTTGCTGAAATGTAGTGTGGATGAGTTCTCGATGATCCGGCTCCTAATTAGCGCGCATCCTGGCTACCCCGGGTTGAAGCTCACAAGTTGATCCGCCGCATTCTGGGCACGACAGTCTTCACCTTCGACACGCCCCCTGCCCGGGGCATCGTCTTATAGCCAAGTCATTCAGCCCTCAGCGTTTCAAACACGGGAGCAACGATGTCGAGAATGACGGAAACCGCCTTGTCGTTGCTTCCAGCATCTGTGGAGGCGTTGAACTCCGCCAATTCGATCCCGCGAATCTGGGCGACTGGAATCGACTCGAACAAGGCTCGAATCTGAGTCGGCAACAGGCCGTTCGGGACCGAGTAATCGGCGGGCAAGAATCCCGGCTCGAGCACATCCCAATCGATATGTATCCATACCGGAGCGCCGTTGACAGCGCTCAACACGTTTTCCGGTGCTGCTTGCGCCGGAGGGATAATCCGCACCCCAGCGGTCCGCAGAAGTTCGCGCTCGGCCGGGTCTATGTCGCGCGCCCCGACGAGGACGACTTGTTCGGGTCGAAGACCGGAACCATGGCCACTATCCCAAAGCCCACAGGCGGCTGACAGCACCATGCCGCCGAGATAGCCTGAGTCGGTCGTCTCAGGCGTGTTGAAATCGCCGTGCGCGTCTATCCAGAGTATCACCGCGTCCGGATGTTCCCTGGCCACAATGGGCAGCGAGGCGAGGCTTGCCGAACAGGTGTTGGCGATCATGACCGTCAGCCGGCCCCCCTTGACGCTCGCTTCGACAGCTTTTCCCAGTTCGACCAGAGTTTCCCTGGCTTGAGGAAGGCTGACGCTCCAGTCGTCATCGGCGTGCGGTTCGGCTTTTCCGATGCAACGGCCCTTGGCCCCATAGCGGTGTTCCAGCGCCTGAGCGGTGCGTGCGGCACCTTCAATCATCCGCGCCGCCCGGTCAGCAAGACGGCCCTGAGAAACAATGAGATCAATCATTGATTAGGATTCCCTTTTGTTTTTGTGTGACATTGCCTGTCGACGAACGCAGAACGCAGAACGCAGAACGCAGAACGCAGAACGCAGAACGCAGAACGCAGAACAATAGTGCGAACATAAAAGTACGGCGCTAACCAGAATATTTTCGAAAAATGAACGGACACTTGTCTGTCCGCTCTATGTTGTCTTCCACGAGGCCGTACTGCCACCATTCAGTTGCGCCGGCATGATACGTGCCGAGTTGCAAGGAATGTGGAGTCCCGTCGTAGCGGCCGATTCTGTTGCGGATATTTGAGCGAACACTGCGCCCGCCCGGGGTATCTCCGGCAACGACGTCGAACCGTTCACGCGGGTTAATGATGAGAATGAAGTGCCCGCCAAGGTTACGGCTTCGGCGCACGCGATGTGCAGGGCTGCTCATATTGCAAAAGAGCGGCATGCCGTCGAAGCACATGGACCAGGAATGGGAATTGGGATCTTTGCTGACTTCCTCTGGCCATGGTGCTGGGTCGATCTCATGTAGTTTCTGAAGCACTTGCCAGCCGAAGGCGTGATACCCGTCGACAGATTGCGAGCTGATGGCATTCAGCGAGAAGGCCGCGACCAATGGATACGCTGTATCTATGCTGCCGTCCCATGTCTTCGATATCTCGACATAATCCTTGAGGCCGTTCCCCAAGTGCTGGATGCCGGACGTATCAATGGTCTCCACGAACACAAACTTCAGAAGCTGCTTTCGAAAGGCGTTCTTCGAGAAAATGCATGGGAAATCGGGGTCGCCGCCAAGCCGGGACTCAAGATCATCAAAGACGGCTCGGTGCCAGCCCTTTGACTCTTCACGCATCTGCGCCTGCGAGATGAGAGTGGAGGTCTCGTTCATATTTGACTTCCGGCTACGACAGCTCTTCCCGTGGGAAGAATGTTCCTCGGCCCGTTGACGATGTGCAAACTCCGCACGGCAGATACCGCCATCTCGGTGTTTGGTCGCTTATGGGAGTGCAATCTGGCGTATTCCCCGTTGCTCATCTCGGAGTACAGCGTCTTATCGCACTCGGTGCGGGTGCGGTGACGTTCTTGGTGCAGGCCTGCATGAGAGGATGTCCATTGCGGTGCGTGACGGATCAGAGAGTAATCCTGAACCCTGAGCGTAGGAAGGTTTGTACGGAATAGCCAAAGAGTTTCACACGCGGTAACAGCAATATGAAACTCGTTTGGAAAGCTCCCGTTTTCTTGAGCGCCAAAAGTATGTAAGTCGGACAGCGAGAACGCCACGCTGGAGACGCGATGCTGAGCACGAATGCATCGGCCAACCAATGTTGAGCTTCGGGCTGACTGGAGTACAGTCTTTCAATCCTGCTATTTATTTGCCCCGTCAAGAGCCTCGAAAGCGTGACATCGGTCCTGCCCGCCGGCATCAGTCGAGCGGCCGGCGCCCCTCCGTGGCAAAAGAAGAGCCGGCAAACATGAACCACGGAGCAAGATGTTTATGACTGGACGGCGTTATGCAGCGCAGCTTGCGTTTGCACTCTGCGTGATCACCACCGGCGTCAATTTGCAGGCCCCGCTTTATGCGACCTACGCCAGCCGGGATGGTTACGGCGTCATGGCCACCACCATCGCCTTTTCTTTCTACGTCGCTGGCGTGCTGCCCATCCTGCTCGCGCTTGGTGGATTGTCTGATCGCATAGGGCGGCGCCGCGTGATGCTCATCTCGTTATTTCTATCCGCCGCTGGCACCGGTTTGATGCTGTCATATCCTCATATTGAGGCGCTAGGTGCAGCACGCTTTGTGTTGGGCGTTGGAACGGCGCTCATGTCCGCCACGGCAACCGCCTACATGATTGAGTTGGTCGGCACTGCGGATACGGCTGCAGCCGCCAATTGGGTCACCGCCAGCACCTCCGTCGGCTTTGGTTTAGGCCCAGCGCTGACAAGCGCTTTCCTTCTATTTCAGGAGACCGTCGCTCCACCTAGTTTCTTGCTGCACCTTGCCTTCACGGGTGTCGCCGCCTGCCTCGTCTGGAAGTTACCGGAGACCTCATCCAAACAATCCGGGGTGTTATCTCCCATGCTGCAGCTACCCTACATCACGCGGGAAGGCTTTTGGTATGGATGTGCGATCCTGCTGTGTTGGGCAACAACGGGGCTTGTGATTTCAATATTGCCTTCGGTGCTGGCGACGCACGGCCTGTCGAAGTACTCGGGACTCTCTGCCATGCTGGCTATCAGTTGTGGTCTGCTATTCCAACCGCTAGCGCGAAAACTGGAACCGAGCCGATCGACGCGGCTAGGGATCTTTATTCTGTTGCCGGCCTATAGTCTTCTGGCATGGGGAGCCTGGTCAGGTTCGCTGGCCGCAGTTCTTGTGGGCTCGTTCTTCGCCAGCAGTTCGTGTTACGGGTTCGTCTATTTGGGTGGTTTGGCCGCCGTGGCGAGGGCCACGGGAATCGAGAAAACGCGAGCAAGTGCCGCATATTTCCTGATGGCGTACATTGGCTTTAGCGTACCGGTTATCTTCACCGGATTGATCGCGGATAAATACGGAACGCCCACGGCGCTGATAGCTTTTGGCCTTCTCCTCCTCCTTGGCGCCGCGCTGTTGCTCCCCAGCAAAGCGGCTTCGCGAATCCGAAACAGCGCTATAAGTGGCGACTCCGGGCAAGGAGCAGGACGATGACGGTTCCACGAGCCCGGCGTTATGGGGCGATGCGGTGATGCCAGTAGCGGGGCGCCATCTGGCGCTCGCACATGACCCGCGATGCCTGGTCCGAACGCCATCTCGCCGCGCCACAGCGCGGTGAATCAGCCACCGCGATCGCCCGGGCGTGATAGCGCTCCAGCACCGGCGTGGCAGGATGGCCGAAACGGTTACGGTAGCCGCTCTGCACGAGGGCCAGCGAAGGCTGCACGGCGTCAAGGAAAAGCTCGCTCGACGAGGTCTTGCTGCCGTGGTGGGGCACCAGCAGCAGGTCGGCTTTCAGGTCGGCACCCTGCTGGACCAGCTTGGCCTCCTGCGCTTGCTCTATGTCGCCGGCCAGTAGCACCGTGTGCGTGCCATTGCCGATGCGCAGCACGCAGCTCATCGCATTGGACTTGTTGGCGCCCTGGTAATCGCCGGTGGCCGGGTGCAACACGTCGAAATCCACCCCGTCCCAGTGCCAGTGCTGCCCGGCAGCGCAACGCCGCGAAGGCCGCACAGCCTGCAGTTCGTGGCCGTCCTCGATCGAGCTCAGCAGCACGGCCTGTGGCTGCATGGCCAGCACGGCCCTGGCGCCACCGGTGTGGTCGCTGTCGCGATGGCTGAGCATCAGGGTGTCCACCCGCTCGTCCAGCGCGCGCAGCAGCGGCACCAGCACGCGATGGCCCGCATCGCTTTCCGGGCTGTAGCGCGGGCCGCTGTCGTAGACCAGTGTGTGCGCCGCTGTGCGCACGATCACGGCGTTGCCCTGTCCCACGTCGGCCGCGAGCAGTTCGAACTGGCCGGCGTCCGGGCGCGGGGCCTGCCAGAAAAGCACAGGCACCAGCAACGGCAGACCCAGCAGGCGGACCTGCCAGGGCAGGCGCATCGCCAGCAGCAGGCCGCCGAACACGCCCACGGCCCCGGCCCACAATGGCGGAGCAGGCATGGACACCGTCGCAAAGGGCAGCGCCGCGAGCGCGTGCAGGTAGGCCTCCAGCACCCCGATCGCCCAAGCCGCCACTTGCCACAAGGGCGCGAGCGCGACACCTGCCATCGCTACCGGTGTGATCACCAGCGTCACCCAGGGAATGGCCAGGGCGTTGGCCAGCAGGCCGACGAGGGAGACCTGGCCAAAGAAAAGCAAGGTCAGCGGCGTCAGGGCCAGGGTGACCACCCACTGCTCCCGGAACATCGCACCCACGCTCGCGGAAAAGCGCCTGGCATGGCCGGACGCTTGCGCGGCCCCAGGGCCCGCATCGGTGGCGAACAGCACGCCCACCGCCACAAAGCTCAGCCAGAAACCCGGCTGCAGCAACGACCAGGGATCGACCGTGACGACGACAGCACAGGCCAGCAGCCACACCTGCGGCCAGGGCCAGTGCCGGCCCGACAGGCGCAGCAGCCCGACCGCGGCCAGCATCCAGACCGTGCGTTGCGCCGGCACGCCCCAGCCGCTGAAAAGCGCATAGCCCGCGGCCAGCGCCATGCCGCCCACCAGTGCGGCATGCTGGGCCGGCCAGGCCAGGCACAAGCGCCCGCTGCGACGCCAAAGCGTGCCCACCAGCGCCGCGGCGGCCCAGGCGAACATGGTGACATGCAGGCCCGATATGCTCATGAGATGGGCCACGCCGGTGGCCCGGAAGATGTCCCAGTCCGCGCGGTCGATCGCATTCTGGTCACCCACGATCAGCGCGGCCAGCAGGCCAGCCGTGCGGCGTTCTGGCACCTGCTCGAACACGGCATCGCGCACGGCCTGGCGAGCCCGCTCCACAGGATGCAGCCCGGTGGGGGCGATCCGCCGGGGCGCCGGATCATGGAGCCCGGCGCGAACATAACCCGTGGCTTGCAGCCCCTGATCCCACAGCCACAGCTCGTAGTCGAAGCCGTGCGGATTGCTGTTGCCGTGCGGGGCCTTGAGCCGCACATTCATCTGCCAGCGCTCGCCGGCGCGCAGGTCGGGCGCCTGCCGCTGCAGCTCCAGCCGCCCGCCTCCGTCGGCGGTGGTGGCGCCGCCGTACCAGCCCAGATAGAGCTGGGGCACCAGGCGTACCGGCGCCCCGCCCACGCTCGCCGATTCGACCCGCAGCCGGAAGCGCACGCCAGTTTCGTTGCGCTGGGGCATGGCCGCGACGATACCGACCACGGTCACATCGCGCCCTTCCATGGCCGGGTCCAGCGCCTGCGCTGCGAACGCGCAGGCTCGCAGGCCGGCCACGGCGAAAGCGGCCGCGGCGATGGCCAGCAGGACGGCAGCCGGCCCCGTTACCCACCTGTGGCGCGGCGACCGTGCGAAAAACAGCGTGCCGACAGCGGCAGCGGCTAGGAGCGCGTAAGCCGCCCCGTCCCACAGCGCGGGCTGATGCAACTGCACGGCGGTCCCCACCACGGCGCCCAGCAGGGCCGGTGTGATCCATCCGCCCGCGCGCTGGTGGTTGTTCGGCATGACGCCATGCTCAACGGCGCAGGCACAGTCCGTGACGACATGGGTTCCTGGCTTTGTGCACTAGGACCCGCCTCTGCGGACCGGGCCCCGGACTTGCTAGCGGCTGCAACAAGGTCCGTTATTTGAACCGCGAAATCGTTGCAAGTGCTACCGCAACCAAAGACGGCTTCCCATCCGGAAAGGCATATACCTCGGCCTGGCAGACAACGTTCCGGCCGGCGGCCTTGAGGACTCGGCCCTCCGCTCGCAACTGATCGCCCACACCCGGCGCAATAAGATTCAGCTTGTACTCGGCCGTCACGACATTTCCGACTACTGAAGCGGCCGCCCATGCGCAGGCGCTGTCGGCCAGGAAGCCAATCACGGCGCCGTGAGCAAAATCCAGGTGCATCTTCAGGTCTGGCCTCAAGGCCACCGACAGTGCGGCATGGCCGTCACCGTAAGCCTCGAGCCTGGCGCCCAGCAAGACGGCAAAGGGCGTGTCTTTGATGATTGCTTCGAGTTCCGAACGAGGCATGCCCGAGAAACTCGAAGAGGCGCCGATTCCACTGGCCGGATTACTCATACTGGCTCCATATGTGCGTTGCTGCGATCGGTGGCCTGCATGGCCTGCAGGAATGAAAGCTGTCCTTGTTCGAACCGCCGCATGGTTTCGCTCCTGCGGACCTTTCCGCTGGTAGTCAAAGGGATGCTCGCGGGAGCAAGGAATCCGATTTCATGCAGTGACAGCTCGAATTCATGCATCACAGCTTCCCGGATAGCTTTGGTGGCTGCAGCGCCATCGAATTTGTTTCGCAGACTTCGATCTACCTCCACCACAAGCGCCAGCCGCTCGTGTCCTACCTGAAACGCAGCGGCGGCGCCCTCGCCGAGCCCGGGGAAGGCTCTCTGGGCAATCCGCTCCAGGTCTTGTGGATACACATTCCTGCCGCGCACGATCAGTACGTCCTTGATACGCCCGGTAATGTAAATTTCGCCATCCCTCATGAAGCCGAGGTCACCAGTCCGCAAATATCTCAGCTGCCGGGTCAGGCCCCCGGTGTGGGCATGAAATGTATCGGCAGAGGCCAATTCGTTCTGCCAATAGCCTGCAGGGATGTGGTCTCCGCTGACCCATATTTCGCCCACGCGGGCCTGCGGCAGCTCGCTCAGGTTCTGCGGGTCTACGATGGCAATGCGCTCCCCGGTGAGCGCGCAGCCGCAACCCACCAGAAACTTCTCGTCCTCGGCGTCACGTGGCGCTTCGACCAAACCCTGCGCCAGGCCGGACCTGCTTATCTTGGTGATTACCGGCCTCCTCTGCTCGCCGCCGCCGCTTATCAGGAGAGTCGCCTCGGCCATTCCGTAACACGGAAACATGGCTTCGGAATTAAATCCGAATCCGCGAAATGTCTCGCAAAATTCCTGAACCGTATCGGCCCGCACCGGCTCGGCGCTGTTGAACGCCACCTTCCAGCATGAAAGGTCAAGAGTTTCCTGGGCAATTCGCCGGGACCGGGCGATGCAGAGGTCATAAGCAAAATTGGATCCGCCACTGGTATGTGCCCGGTAGGTCGAGATCGCCTTGAGCCAGAGCCACGGGGACTGCGCCATCTGGGCGGGTGGCATCAAAATGCACTGGCCGCCGAGATAGAACGGCTCCAGAATGTTCGCAATCAGCCCCATGTCATGGTACAAGGGCGCCCACCCCACGTACACCGCGCCCCACGGATTCTTCATCGCCAAACGCTGCATCTCGAGGTTGGCGAAGAGATTGGCCTGGCTCACCTGAACCCCTTTCGGCGCGCCGGTAGACCCTGACGTGTACTGCAGGAACGCTATCGCCGTCTCATCTTTCCCGATGGCTGATGCCCTGATTGGTTCATCGCGATACCGTTGCATCAGCGAAGAGAACTCAAGCTCCATCAGCGAAGCCGAAGCCAGAGACGATTCGCCGGCGAACGCTTGCCGAGCTGCGGCAACTTGATCTGCTGGACCGACCAACAGCCCGGGTTGGCAATCCATTGCCACCGATATCGCGGCGTCGCGCATCCGCCCCTTGCGGATCGGTACCACGGGCACGGGAATAAGGCCCGCCCGATGGCAGGCAAAGAACGCCAGCACAAAGGCCAGTCCGGTTTCGAACATCAGCAAGACCCTGGCTCCCGCCGGCACATGCGATCGCATCTCTTGCGCCAAATGCGCGCTGACATGATGCAGGTCATGAAAGGAAAGCCGCTCTTTCTCGACGTTGTCAGGGCCCAGAAGAATGAATGCATCAGCGGTTCCGCGCAATTGTGCCCAGTGCCGCGCTAGAGAATTCAACGATTTCATGTGCATGTCGCGGCGCGCTGTGTCGCATTCCCGCGCAAGAGAAGCGCCATTTCGCTTTGCAGGCGACGCTGCAGCGCTTGTGTGCCCTCGGCCGAGAAAAAGTGATTTCCGGGAAATTCGTGGCGCTCGAATGAGCCTTGCGCGATGTTGCGCCAGGCTTCCAGCTCCTCGGGCTGGACGATCGGGTCGCCCGCTCCCCTGAACGCCAGGACCGGAACGTCGATCAGAGCATTGCCGGTATGGCGATACTCGTCGGAAAGCCTCAAATCTGCGCGCATGGAAGGCAGAAACACCTGTCGCCATTTAGGACTTTCCAGCAGCAGGGGCGGCATGCCGCCCATCGACCGCAGTGCGTCAAGCAGCGGCCCTTGCTCCAGATCCCACAGTTTCTTCCCGCGCAACGGCGATGTCGGCCCTCGCCGACCCGAGACAGCCAGGAACGCCGGGGTCGGGTCGCCCCTTTCAGCCAGCGCCTGGGCCAGTTTGAACGCCACCAGTGCCCCGAGGCTATGGCCATAGAACGCAAAGCGCCGCGGGCGCGGAAACTGGTCCACAAAGCACGCCAGGAGCTCAGCCAACAACTCATCGAGCGTCGCCGCTTCAGGCGGCAGTTCGCCCGACCCGGGGCGTCCCGGCAACTGGATTGCACGAATCACCGAACTCGCGGGCCAGTTTGTTCGCCAGCTTCCAAACGACGATGCGCTTCCTCCGGCATGATGAAAGCAATATAGAATCGGGCTGCTGCCCGGCTCGCCTGGCGATGATCGGGGTGTTATCCAGCTATGCATCGAGTGCACGAGCAGTTTGCCGGCCGGCGCTGCGTGATCGCACGGAGGGAAGCTCACAGAGCAGCCGCGTGGGACCGCGCAGTATCAGGCTCTCGGATTGCCAGGTCACCGCGGGATCGGCGCACCAGGACCCATACCGCTCGAGCATCGACAGCAGAACCTGCTCGGCCTGCATTCTGGCAAGCTGCCCACCCAGGCACGCATGGAGGCCGAATCCAAAACCGACATGCCCCGGGCCGGACCGGGCGAGGTCGAATACATCTGGCTCTGTAAACGCGGTTTCATCGCGATTGGCCGCCCCCATACAAAGCAGTATCTGCTCGCCGGCAGCAATTCGCAGGCCATTGATCTCCGCCGGTTCTACGGCGACCCTTTTGGAGAACTGCAGCGGCGTCTGGTATCGAAGAGTTTCTTCCACCGCCCGTCCGGCAAGCGACGCGTCCGCCTGCAGCGCCCGCTGTTGAGACGGATGCGCCGCGAGGGCCTGAAAGGTGTTGCCGATCAGACACTGCGTCGTCTCGGTTCCGGCCACAAATGACATGATGCAGGCGAATGCAACCTCTTCATCGCTTAGACGATCTCCATCGGATTGCGCGCAAGCCAGGGCATTGACCAGACCGCCTGCATGTGCGCGCCGCTGCGCTGCGTGATCCAGGAAAGACTCCGTGAGCTGGCCCAGCGACGTCGCTGCCCTGACGTAGTCGCGTTTACTCATCATTCCGGGGTCAAGGAGAAGCCGCACGTTATGGATATGGCCGGCGATTTCGTCGCGCTTGTCTTCGTCGACATTCATCCATCTGCAAAGAACCCTGACAGGGAGGGGCTTCGCCAGCGTTTCCACCAGGTCGAACGCCCCTGCCCCTTCGGAAAGCAGCAGGCATGAGGAAACCTCCTCCTCGATGAGTGACTTCAACTCGGCGAGGGCTCGCGGCGTGTAAGCCTGGTTCACGAGCCGCCGAAGACGCAGGTGCGCCGGGTTGTCGGTAAACACGATGGAACCGCGGATGAAACGCGTAACCTGATCGAAGCCTTCCAGCCGGAGCTTGGTGGCGGTACGGCTGATGGTTTGCGGAATCAGGGCCACGCTCAATTGACGCTCGCGCAGCGCGGCCAGCACGTCGGTGTATCTGGAAAATATGCGCGTACCGAGCGCCTGCAGATGAGGCGCCTCCCGCCGCATGTACGAGTACGTCGAATAAGGCTCTTGTATGAACGCTGGATCAGTGGGATTGAACCGAAAGGTCATCGCTGCCTCTCCATCATGCGCATCCGCGCTTGCTCAAAGAACTGCCATCTGCCGCCAGTTGCCAAGAATCGGGCGCAATGACAGCCGGAGCAGCGCTATCTTTCCCATGTAAAAGCCGATTGAAGATTGCCTGAGATAACGCTCGTACCGGGATGTCGTTTCCTCACCGACGAGAGCGATCGCCTTGGACCGGTTCTTCTTCAGGTTCGCCGCCCAGGTTTCGAATGTTTTTGCGTAGTGCAAGCGATGGTTCGCCACGGCTGCGATCTCCATTACCCCTTCCGCGGCACTTGCGATCTCTGCCAGGGTGGGCAAATCCGCTGCTGGAAATATCTCTGTGTTGATGAACTCACTGGCCTCCTCGCGACGCATGCTTCCGTACGCGATCGTCTGCAGCGACATGCGCCCGTGGGGCTGCAACCATGAATGGCAAGAGCAGAAAAAGTCCCGGTACACCTTGATCTTTTCGGCAATGCTGTCCTGCGGCTTTGCAAAGTGCTCGAAGGCGCCGATAGAGACGATCGAGTCGTACGGCCGCGTGGGTCGATGGTCGACCCAGTTTTCGAGGCGGATCTCGAACTTTGGATCGTTCATTCCTCTCACAAACGCCGCCTGGTCCTCGCTGAGGGTGAGGCCGACAATTTCCTTCACGCCGGCCAGGTCGCCGGCCTCGCGCATCAGCCCTCCCCAACCACAGCCGACGTCCAGCAGCCGGGATGCACGCTCCGCCCGGGCTTGCTGCAAGTGGAAGCGCAGCTTGCGCCGCTGCGCCTGCGCAAGTGAATCGGAGTCCATGCTTTGCTCGTCCCAGAGCGCGGCGGAGTAGGTCATCGACTCATCCAGCCAGAGTGCATAGAACTCGCGGCTTACGTCGTAGTGGTAGCGGATAGCCTCGGCAGAGCCCCCATAATCCTTGGTCTTCTCGATGACTTTGTCCACGAATCCTCCTGCGTTCAGTGTGTCATTCGGGTCGCTCGGATTCAACTCAAGCCGCTTTGGCGGCCTGATCAGCCAGCGCCGCCCCCATGGCCTCCAGCGTTCGCTGAGAGAAGAACATCGACGGAGGAATATCCAGCTCCAACCACTCCTCCAGTTCGATGAGCATCGAAGTGATGAGCGCGGAATCAAGGCCCAGTTCATCAAAGTCCTGCTGCGCATCGATGCTTTCGGGTGAAACACCCAGCGCACTTGCGATGTAGGTCTTGCACCAAGACGTGATATCACCCGTTGTCTTTGCGATCTGCATGAGTTGTCCTTGTCTTTAAGTTTCAGCTGCGGTAGCTGCTTCTCTCAACCGCAATTGCGCCCGGTCGGGGACCTTGATATCTCGCGCCAGACCCAGAACACCGAGCGCCTTGATGAACCAATAGCCGGGGTCAACGCGGTACCAGGCCAGGCCGAACGATGCCGACCCCGGGAAGGCATGGTGGTTGTGATGCCAGGACTCCCCGAAAATGAACGGCGCCAGCAGACCGATATTGCGGCTTTTGTCCCGCGTTGCGTACTTGCGTGAGCCAACGAGATGGCACAGCGAATTCAGCGACCAGATGCCCTGTTCAAGGACAAACATGCGGACCATCCCGCCCCACAGGAAGCCCGAGACCAGGCCCATCCACGACTGATTGGCGGCAGCGCAGACAACTGCAGGTACGACGAAGCCCAGGACGGCCCACTTGTTGTAGTGCTTGTGGATCCATACCATGTCCGGATCGCGAACGAGATCAGGGGCATAGTGAACGACGTTAGGGTATGGATGAGCCATCATCCACGTCAGATGCGCGTGCCGGAATCCCCGAAGCTTGCCGCGCCAGCCCTCGCCGTGCAGGTTGGGCGAGTGCATGTCGCCCTCTTGATCGCCTCGCTCGTGGTGGCGCCTGTGCATCGCGACCCAGGACAGCACTCCCCCTTGCCCCGCCATCGCCCCTGCAATCGCCAGCGCGGCACGCAGTGGACGTGCCACCACATACGACTTGTGGGCGAACAGCCGGTGATAGCCGGACGAGATGCCGAGGCCGGTCAGCAACCACATGATGAAGAACACACCAAGTTCGGCGCGGCCCACGGGCACGACAGGCAACAAGGCGATGGCGACCAAGGTAAAAATCGCCGGGAGCACGTCAAACAGGATGAAATGCCGCTTTTGCATGCGGTGCAGAAACGGATCGTCCAGAACCAGACGCGCGCTTGCACGACCTGTACTTGCACGTGTATAGATCGACTGGAATTCGCTTTCGAAACTCATGGTTTAGTCCCCTCTCCAGGGTTGGTCCCGGTTGATTCGTCATCGGCCACGGCAAACATCGCCCGCGCCTTTGCGACGGGTCGGCCATCGCTGGTAATAACGGCGTCGGAGAACGCCAGGCGCTTTCCGATCTTTGTGATTGAGACCTGAAAAGTGGCAGGAACCCTTGCGGCGGTGGCGCTGGCGGCGCGCTCGCACTTCGCTCCGGGTCAGAGTTCATTTGCCGCCCCTTTCAACCAGTTCAGCGGTTCAAGAGTTATAGACTGTACCGACTCTTAAAACGCAATTCTGGATGGTCTCACAACAACCACACTGATCAACGAACTATTTAGAATCGAGATGTACTATTCACCACTCGCCCGTGCCCCGGAAATGCTTAAGGCGCGATGAGCTAAATCGGTTTGTCCAAAGGACGTACGCTGGGCGATTGTCCGACGGCAGAAGGTCTTGCTGAAGATACGGTGGAGAGCACTCGGAACTTGCCGGCCCAGCGGGCTACCCGACAATGGCGAATTCCCCGCCGCGTTCGAGCGCGCGCCGATAGGCCGGCCGCCCGTGAATGCTGTCGAGGAAGCTCATGAGGCGGGGCCGGGTCTTGTCCAGCCCGGCGCGGGCTCGCGCTGCTTCAATCGGAAAGCTGAGCTGGATATCCGCGACGGTGAACTCCTCCCCCGCGAACCATGGAGCGTCTTTCAACTCGTTTTCGAGGAAGTCGAGGTGGGTTCCTATCTGCGGCAGCACGAAGCCTGTCAGCACCCTCTGTGCGATCGCCCGTGCGACAGGCCTCACGAAGAAGGGCATTTTCGCCTTGCGCATCTGGTCGAACACAAGTTTCATCAGCAGCGGCGGCATGAGCGAGCCTTCCGCGTAATGCATCCAGTACAGATACCGAACGGCGTCCGGGGTTCCGGGCACGGGCCGCAGTCGCCCTTCACCGTATTGCTGCACCAGGTATTCGAGAATGGCACCTGACTCCGCAAGCGTCAGCTCGCCGTCCGTGATGATCGGCGACTTCCCCAAAGCGTGAATCTTGCGCAGCTCGAGCGGCGCCAGCATCGTCTTTGTATTGCGCGCGTAGGAACGGATCTCATAGGGCAGCCCCAATTCCTCCAGTAGCCAGGCCACGCGCTGTGAGCGCGAATTATTCAGGTGGTGCAAGACGATCACTGAAAGGCCCTTTCGCAGTCGCAATGCCCTAGCTTAACGGCTGCCGAATGCGTGGCTGCCCGCGACAGCGAACGTAGCGCAGGGCACTCCGGCTGCGCCCCTAGACTTCGGCCACGCCGAGCTCGCGCAGGATGGCGTCCTTCAGTGCCTGCAGGTCGGGGTTGGAGAGCTTGCGGGGACGCGCGAACGGCACATCGAACGCCGCTTGAATGCTGGCGGGGCGAGGCGACAGGACCATGATCCGGTCGGCCATGTAAATCGCCTCTTCCACATCATGCGTGATCAGCAGCACGGTGTGGCGCTCTTCCTCCAGGATGCGCAGGAGCTCGGTGCGCATGCGCAGGCTCAACAGCGCGTCGAGTGCGGAAAAGGGCTCGTCCATGTAGAGAATCTCGGGCTTCATGACGAACGCCCTGGCGATTTCGACGCGCTTGAGCATCCCGCCCGAAAGCTCGTGCGGGTAGCTCGCTTCGAAGCCTTTGAGTCCGACCATGGCGGCGTAGTGGTCCGCCAAAGCCGCCTTGCCGCCCTCGCCGTGGACTTCGCCTTCCAGGCCGAACATCAGGTTTTGCTGCACGGTGAGCCACGGAAACACCGACCCGTGCTGGGAGATGACGATGCCCCTGGGACTGGGCCCGCGGACGGTCGTGCCGTCGACAACGACGGCGCCTTCATCGGGGCGCTCGAAGCCGGCCAGGATGTTCATCAACGTGGACTTGCCGCACCCCGATGGCCCGACGATGGCCACGAACTCCCCGTCGGCAACCGAAAAGCTCACGCCGTCGATAACGGGCAAAAGGCCATTGTCCGAGGGGAATCCCTTCTTCAGGCCGGCGACATCGATCTTGTTAGCGGACATAGCGCCATCTCACGGTCTTGATTCGTTCCAGCAAGCGCATCGAACCGTCCAGCAGCAGCCCGATGAGGCCGATGATGATCATTCCGGCCACCACCAGGTCATAGCGGTTGCCGGCGTTGCGCGAGTCCATGATCATGTAGCCCAGCCCCGAGCGAAGGGCGATCATCTCGGCGGCCACCACCACCAGCCAGGCGACCCCGATGCCCAGCCGCATGCCCACGATGATCTCGGGCAGCACGGCCGGGATCACCACCTGGCGGAACAGCACGGGGCGCGACACGCCGAAGTTGGCCGCGGCCCTCAGGTACCGGCGCTCGATGGTGTGCACCCCCGAGGTGGTCTGCACGATCATCGGGAATACGGAGGCGATGAAGATCAGGAAGATGGGCGAGACGTCGCCGATCCCGAACCAGAGGATGGCGATGGGTATCCAGGCGATCGGCGAGATCGGCCGGAGCATCTGGAAGATCGGGTTGAGCGTCGCGTAGACGCCGCCGACCCATCCCATCCACAGGCCAAGGGGGATGGCGAACAGCAGGGCCAGCAGGAAACCGGACCCGACGCGGAACAGCGACGCGCCGATGTGCTCCCACAAGGTTCCGTCCTGCGCCAGCTCCAGTGTCCCGGTGACGACCTGCAGCGGTGTCGGGAAGATCGCGCTCTCGGCCACAACCACGATGATCCACCATGCCGCCACCAGCAGCGTCATCGCCCCCAGTGGCGACACGACACGCGTGAGCCAATGCATCAACAACCGTTTTCCCTTCACCCCAGTCCCTTCCTTGCGCGCCAGCGCAATGTTTGCCAACCCGGCGCCGGGGCCGGCTCCACGACCACGCTCATCTGGCCGCTGGCGTGCGCCGTGCACGCGAAGCTGTACCTGGAAGCCACTTCGAAAGGCAGCCGGAAGCTCTGGCCCGGCATGATGAGGACGGGCCCGAAGGTCTGCGGCACGTCGTCGAGGTTGCGAAGCAGCAGCACGTCGTTGGCGCCCAGCGTGAGGTGTATTTCATCGGGCAGGATGTCGACCTTGCCGCCCGCCATGCGCCGGGCGAACGTCCCCCTGGGAATCTCGAACACTTCCTCGCGCGAGGCGGGAGCGATCGGCGCGAACGCCGCCCATCCCAGTGCGGCCAGCACCGCCGCCGGCAAGAACAGCATGACCGGCAACGCGCGCCGCAGCGCGGCCGGGCGAACGCCCCCGCCACCGGCCATCACTTGCGCATGAGCAGGCTCACGTCATGCACGTAGTCGGCCGCCGGCCGTCCGTAGGGCATGAGTGCACGCAGCCTGCCATCCCGGTCGATCAGGTAGACGAAGGAAGAATGGTCCACGCCGTAGCCGTTGGCAGTCGCCACCTTGGTGGCGGCAATGCCATAGTTCTGGCGCACCGCCGCCAGCTGCGCGGGCGTGCCTGTACCGCCGATGAAGCCCGGGTCGAAGTTGGCAAGGTACTCCCGCATGCCGGCCGGATCGTCACGTTCGGGATCGACGGTCACATAAACCACCTGCACCTCGGATGCCGACGCGCCCAGCGACTTGCGGGCCTGCGCCAGCACGGCCAGCGTCATGGGGCAGACGTCGGCGCAATGCGCGAAGCCGAATCCCAGCAGGACCACTTTGCCACGGTAGCGGCTGAGCCTCAGCTCCGCCCCGTTGGAGCCTCGCAGCGAGAAATCGGGCGCCTGCCGGGGCGGGTCGAACACCCCGGCCTTCAGGGCGGGCGCACCCTCGGCCGCCATGGTGGCAGAGGACGCCGCCAGCGCGAAGCACAGGGACAGCAGCAGACGGGAAAAGCGTTTTTTCATCTCAAAGCGGGATCGGCGCGGCCCGGGCGGCCTTGACGAAGCTCTCGTCCATGTACTTCTCGTAAGCGATGGGCTGCTTGATGGTACCCGCCTGGATGGACAGCTGCATCAGCTCCTCGAACTCGGCCCGGATCATGCGCAAGTCCCCGTAGGTCACGCGGTCCGTCGGGTTCTCCATGACGAACCTGATGATGTTCGGGTCCTGGTTGAAGAACTTGCGGCCCGCCGCGATGGCAACGGCCTTGTTGCGATTCTCCTGATTCTGATCCAGCCAGACGCCCGCGCCCATCACATGGTTGACCAGTTCCTGCACCAGCGGCCGGTTGTCGCGGATCAGCTCCTCCCGCACGGTCAGCACGCAGCAGATGTAGTTGCGCCACTCGTCGCGTGTCATGCGCAGCGCCCTGGCGTAACCGGCGCGCTGCGCGGCGGCGCCGAACGGCTCGCCGGTGCAATAGGCGTCCACCGCCTTGGCGTAGAGGGCGGCCGGCATGTCCGGCGGCGCCATCTCCACGATTTCGACGTCCTTCGGCGTCATCCCTTCCTGGGCGAGCATCTTGCGCAGGAACAGGAAATCGACGGCGAAGCGGCTGGGAACCGCGACCCGCTTGCGCGCCAGGTCCTTGAACTGCTTGTAGGGCGAGTCGGTGCGCACCATGATCACCGCGCCGGACCGGTGCCCCAGCGAGACGATCTTGACGGGAATTCTCTTGTCGGCCAGGTCCATCACCAGCGGCGCCAGCATATAGCCGGCCTGGATACGCCCGGCCATGAGCGATTCCTTGACCTCGGGCCAGCCGTTGTACTTGCTGTACTCGAATTCGAACAGGGGGCCGTCGCCCTTGGCCGCCGCGTTGCTGGTGGCTTTCGCGACGCAGGCCACCGGCAGCGTGAGGTTGCAGGTGACCGGCAGACCGCCGACTTGCAGCGGCTTCGGCGCCGCGACCGCCCGGCTCACGCCCAACGGTAGAGCGACCGCCGCCGCGGCCGCATGGCGCAGCAACTGCCTGCGGCCTTGCACACGTGTGGCCATAAGGCCTTTTTTGTTCATGATGTAGTCGGCAGATCGCAAAAATATCCCTGCGCTGGCTGGCGCGTTCGCGGCACCGCCGGGACTCGGGATGATACGGCAGTAACCCGATAGCATGAGCGCCTCGCCGGAAGCAGGCATTATTTCGGACATGCCACCTTCAGATGCTCGAAAACGATCAGCCTGCGGCGGAGTTACCTTCGGTTAGCGATGGATGGGATGGACGCCGACGGTAGGATGAGTAGGCCCTCTTTCTATACTTCTGCAGTGCGCTAGCAGTGAAGTCTTCGCCACGCTCTCGTTTCGCTCCAGGTCGTTGCTCATGTTCCCCCGCTCCTATTTTTTCGGAGTCATCACTCCAACCATGAGGTCCGCATTGAGCTTGGCCATCTGTTGGATCAAGGCCCACTGCCGGGTCATGATCTGCGTGAATTGCGGGTTGGTCGGATTGGCCTGGCCCGACATGGCCAGTTGCGCCGTCGACTGAGCTATGGTTTGCTGTTCAGCCATGATCTGCTTCACGGCTGAGTTGTATTCGTCCAATGTCATGATTCATCCCCAGTGCGGGCACAGTGCCCAAGGAGATCTTATTCACTTTGGCGATCACGGCGATGTCGCGGCACAGCCCTTCCTCAACATGGAGGATGCTTTATGCGGCGCGGTTCGTCATACTGTGCGAACCGGCCAGGAGGCGGACGAACATGCGGATTGATTTCACGATCAACAACAGCACGCAGCCCGAAGCGCGTTACGCGACATGGGCACCGTCGCCTTTGCGGCTGCGGCTGCTCGACGCGGTGCCTTCGCCTCAGCCCGTGCAAGTCACCCTGGCCGAGCGCCGCAATCCCACCGGCGGTTCGATCCGCTTCAGTACCACGCGCGGCGGTACCTACAGCACGAGACTGACCATACCGATGCCCACCGACGGCCAGTCCGTCACGGTGTATCTCCGCGGCGAATTCGGCAAGCCGAGCACGGCCGACGGGGACGTGAGCGTCATCTGCCAGGACGCGGCGAGCCAGCCGCTGGGTTTACTGCCCCTGATGGTGCGCATCCGCAAAAACGCCAACCGGCTCACCAGCGAAGAGCGCGACCGGTTCATCGCCGCCATGGCACAGCTGAACAACCGGGGCATGGGCCGCTTCGCGGACTTCCGCAGCATGCACGTGAGCGGGCTGGCCGACGACCAGGCCCATGCCGGCCCCGGGTTCCTGCCCTGGCACCGGGCCTACCTGCTGGACCTGGAGCGCGAACTGCAGCTCATCGACCCTTCGATCGCGCTGCCGTACTGGCGGTTCGACCAGGCCTCGCCCAACGTCTTCAACACCGGTTTCATGGGGGTCCCCGACAGCATCGGGGCCGTGCAGTTCGGCCCCTCCCATCCATTCCTGTTCTGGGCGACGGACGGCGAGCAGGGAATCAAGCGGCGCGCCATCGCCCCCAGCCCCGGTGCAAACGCGTCGCCGGCCGTGCAGGCGGAGACCAGCACCCTCGCGGCGGGGCCCCGTTATGCCGCGTTCAGGCGCATGCAGGGAAACCCGCACGGCGCGGCGCACGTGAGCTACTTCGGCGGCAGCATCTCGAGCATTTCCACCGCCGCCAAGGACCCGCTGTTCTTCCTGCTTCACTGCAACGTCGACAGGCTCTGGGCGAAATGGCAGGTGCAGAACAAGCGGTTCGACCCCTCGAATGTGGACGCCTACGCGGGCGGCGCCACCCCCACGTCGCTGCTGGCCGGGCACAACCTCCAGGACAGCCTGTGGCCCTGGAACGGCGTCATCACCCCGCCCCGGCCGCCCAACGCACCCGGCGGCGACCTGTCACGATCGGCCTGCGTGGATGCGCCCGGCCCGCGGCCCCTGGTGAGCCAGATGATCGACTTCCAGGGGCAGATCTCCGAAAAGGCCCAATTGGGCTTTTCCTATGACGACGTGCGTCTGTCTTGACCGACCCATCAGGAGCTTGCATCATGGCCACCAAGAAATCCCGCGCCGTCCCTGCGCCGGGCAAGAAGTACAGCGCCAAGCCGCCGGCAAAGCTGCTCTCCGCGGTGTCCGATATGGCGCTGCCCGACCGGTCGCGGCTCGATGCACTTTATGAGCTGGGGGCTCAATCTGCTTTCACCCGCGACACGTTCGACACGGTCGCCGCGGTGCTGCGCGACCGCGGCGAAAGCCTGGAGGTGAGGAACCAGGCTTTGTCCACGCTCCAGGCGGCCTCGTTCGATCCGTCGAGCTTTGCGCCCTTCAAGCGGGCTTACGTGGAGGTGCTGCGCGAAATGTGCACCGACCCCGAGCTGGATTTGCGCCAACGCGCGTTCGGCATCCTGTCGCGCGAGGGCGACCTGGAAACGCAGGCGATGCTGCTGACGGGCCTCGAATTTCCCAGCGACGCGCTGCTGCCGCCCGAGAAGGCGCTGCAACTGCTCAGCAACGACCAGCATGGCGGCGCCTACGCCGTCGCCCGCAAGATCGCCCAGGACCCGCCGAACGACCTTGCGCGTCGCGAAGCGCTGCGCGTGCTGGCCGCCGACGCGCAATCGATCGAGCTCTTCGAGCGCGTCCTGCTCGACAAGAGCGAGCCGGAGCAGGTACGCCAGCTGGCGGCGAGTTCGCTCAACCAGCTGGCGCCGCAGAAACTGCAGGCGTGCGCGCGCCAGATCGCCGTTGACGCGAACGAATCGGACGACATGAAATCGCTCGGCCTGACGGCGCTGACGCACTTTGGCGATGCCCGGCAGCTCGCAAGCGACCAAGGCCTGCACGACATGGTTGACGCTGCCCAGGCCAAGGCGCTTGACGGCGGCAGCACCCTGGCCGGCGCCGCCACGAAGTTCAAGAAGCGCTACGGCGGCTGAGCGGCCCATGGACACGCTGGCGCAGCGCTGGCAGGCGGAGGATTTCCAGGCGGCCGTGGCGCAGGCCGCGCGCGCGCCCGACCGTACCGGCGCGCTGGTCTCACTGCTGCTGGAAGGCCATCCGGGCTACCAGGAGTGCGGCGTCCCCGAGGTTGCTCGGCGGCGCGGATGGGTGCTGGCCGAGCTGGGGAAAGCATCCGTGCAACCCGCGGCGCTGCCGATGATCCTGGAGGAGCTGGAAACCGGGGATGTCCCTTATCTGCTGGCGGCGGCGGCCCGTGCCCTGCGCCAGACGGGGCCACCCCGGGCGGAGTATGCCCACCTGGTTGCCCGCGCTCTTCAAGCGCTGAGCCGGCACGACGACCGGGTCGATCTCGCCAGATGGGGCGGCCAGGGCGCCGGCGATGCCTGCGGGCTTGCCGCCGATGAAGTCCTCGCCACCTTGCGCTGGCTCGGCGTCGAGGCCGCTGCTGCCGCCGGCGTACTGCAGGCCCTGGCGGACGCTCCGAGGGGCCTGGAAGACAGGCACGTGCAAGGCCTGCGCGGGGTCATTGGCTCGCTTCCCGAGCAGGGCACGATCGATGCCGCTGATTGCTGCCGATTGCCCACCGGCTGGAGGCGCGAAGTCCGCAGCGACCGCATCGATGACGCGTCCAAACCCGTATTCGAAGACCAGGAGGGACAGCGCCGCAGCTGGGGCGATGTGTTCGCGGGCCACGTCAGCGTGGTCGCCTTCTTCTACACGCGTTGCGACAACGACCTCAAATGCTCGCTGACCATCAGCAAGCTGGCCCGGCTGCGGCAGTTACCTGCCACGCAGGAGCTCGCTTCCCTGGGCGTCTTCGCCATCACTTACGACCCCGACTTCGACCTTCCCCACCGGCTCAAGCGTTATGGGCAAAGCCGCGGGCTGGCGTTCGGCGAACGGGTAGCGCTGCTGCGCGCGGTGGAAGGCCGCGAATGGCTCGAGCGCCATTTTGCAAACAGCGTGGGGTTCGCGGGCTCGAGCGTCAATCGGCACCGCACCGAGCTGTTCGTGCTCGACTCGAACGGGGCCGTCGCCGTCGCCTATCACCGGCTGCAATGGGCGCCCGAGGAGGTGCTGGCCGATGCCGCATCCGTCAGCCGGGGCCGCGCGAGCCGCCCCGCGCGCAGCCTGGCCGCGCTCGCCAGGACCGCATCGCCTGCGGGGGCGCTGGCCCTGGTCTTGTTGCCCAAGTGCCCGATCTGCGGCGCGGCCTACCTCAGCTTGACCGGTCTGGCCGCTCTGCCCTATCTGCCGGCCTGGACCGGCCTGTGGCCGCTGGCCATGGCGCTCGTGCTGGCCAACGCTGCGGCGGTCTTCCGGATAGGTCGGACCCGCCGCCAATGGAAAGCGATGGCCTGGACTCTTTCGGGCGCAGCGTTGCTGCTGCTGGGCATGGCTTCCGAGGGCGGTGGCGTTGCCACGGCGCTGGGCCTGGGCGCCACTTCAGTCGGCTCGCTGCTTTCGGTAGCAGGCGCATGGGGCATGCCGAGCGGGTGGCGAGTAGCCGGGAAGGCCGCCGCCTGGTTGCGCCGCTAGAAACGAACAGAGCGCCGCTGCCGCCTGCGCATTCCTGGCGAGAAAGCCCGGCCGGGTCACGTGCCTGCGCGGCTCAGGCAAGCGGATATCCTCGTGGTATCTGCCATTCACTTCATCCTGATGCGCTGCGAAGACATTGCCGCCAACACTGACTTTTGCCACCTGTCGTCGATCCAGGACATCGCGGTGGACCTGCGCTACGCGAGCGTGGACAACTTCGTCGGACGCGATCTTTACGGTTCGCTGGACTGCGCCTGGCTCCATCATCTGGCCGCCGAGGGGCTGCGGCGCGCGGTGGCGCTGCTCGCCCGCGAGGCGCCAGGGTATCGCCTGCTGGTGCTGGACGCGCTGCGGCCGCACCGGGTTCAGATCCAGCTCTGGGACCACCTCGCAGGTACGGACCTGCGCCAGTACGTGGCCGACCCGGCACGCGGGTCCATCCATTCGTTCGGAATGGCCCTGGACGCAACACTCATGGACGCTCAGGGCCGAGAGCTCGACATGGGTAGCGGCTTCGACGAGATGACGCAGCTATCGCACCCGCAGCTTGAAGCCGAACACCTGGCCACCGGCGAGCTGGCGCCAGCCCAGCATCGCAACCGCGAGCTGTTGCGCGTTGCGCTTTGCCGCAGCGGCTTTCGAGGCATCGACAACGAGTGGTGGCACTTCGAAATGCTGGATCGCCAGCACGTGCGGCAGAACTTCACGCGGGTGGACTAAAGACAGCGGCTGCCGAAGCAGCCGCCGCGGGTCCAGGGCATCAATTCCAGGGCATCAGTCCAGGGCATCACTCCAGGGCATCAACTCACCTCGATCCAGCATGCGCTGTCGGAGTCAGCCAATTTTCAGATTGGCCGCGACAGGGTTGGAATCGAACGGGAGACCATTGGCGCCGACAGCGCCAATGGCGCCGCGTTGGCACTCAGCTGCTTTGCCAGTGGCATCGCCGCCGGTGGAGCCGCTACGGTTGGGCCACCCAGCATTGGGGCCGCGCTGCTGGCCAGAGTGGCCGACGCTTCGCCCAACCGTTCGGCCGCCAGCGCCAAAGACGCGCGGACCGCCGACAAGTTCTCGTCATTGAGTTTATCCATTGCTTATCACCTCCTTTCTATTTGTCTATCGACAAATACTGGCGCACCTGACGGGACTCGAACCCGCATCCCCCAGCCCCCAAAGCTGGTACTTTTGAGACCTTCGCCTCCCGGCCCTCGGCACGGCCGGCCACTCCTGCATTGATGCCCTGGAAAGCTGCAGTGGTGGTCCGCCGGGCTTACTTCCGGTCAACTCAATCCCATAGTCCGGTTAAGCTACAAGTGCAAATTCGTCCATTCAAAGCTTCAGCAGCCCCTTCAGGCTGGTGATCAGTCGGTCGACGTCGCCGGGGCCGTTGTAGCCCTGGATCGAGATGCGTATCCGGGGGCAGCCGCCGAAGCGGTCGACCGACACGTCGATCTGGTGTTCATGACGCAGCTGGTTGAGAAGCCACACATCGTCGGTCTGGGGCGGAAGCTGCGCGCATACCACCTGGCCATGCCACTCCCGGGCCCCGGGCGGGTGGTACAGGGGCTGGCGCGTCAGCGCAGCCACCTCCTTCTGCGCGTCGCCGGCCAATGCGATGCAGCGCCTGCGCACACTGTCCCAGTCGTGCTCTTCCTGGAAGGCCAGCGCGGCGGGCACGCTCAGGAAAGCGGAAATGTCGCGGCTGCCCTGCCATTCGTGGTACTCCACGAACTTCGAAGGCCCGGGGTTCTTCGGCTCCCAGCCCCAGCTCACCACCAGCGGCTCGACCAGCGGCTGCACGTCCGGCCGCGCGTACATGAACGCGCTGCCCTTGGGCGCGCACACCCACTTGTGCAGGATGCCGACATAGAAATCCGGGTCGATCCGGCGCAGGGAAAGCGGCAGCTGCCCGGGGACATGCGAGCCGTCGATGACGGTGAGGATGCCGGCAGCCCGCGCCCTGGCGCAGATCTCGGCCACCGGAAACACGAGTGCCGTGGGCGAGGTGAGGTGGCTGATCAGAATGGCGCGGGTGCGCGGCGTCACGGCCGCCCAGAAATCGTTCACGAACTGCTCGTGGGTGGTGACGGGCAGGGACACCTTGTGCGTGACGATGGTGAAGCCCTTTTTCTGCGCGGTGTAGCGCCACAGGCGCTCGATACCTCCGTGCTCATGGTCGGTCGTCAGCAGCTCGTCGCCCGGTCCCAGCGGGATACTGCGGGCGATGATGTTCACGCCCGTCGTGCCGTTGCTCACGTAGACGAGGTTGTCACGCTCGGTGTCGACGTATCGGGCCAGCACCGCACGTGCGTGCGCCAGTCGCTCGGTGGCGCGGCGCGACAGAAAATCCACCGGCTCGCGCTCCAGCTCGCGCTGCCACTGGACGTGGCGCTCGAACACGGGCCGCGGTGTCGCGCCGTAGGCTCCGTGGTTGAGGTAGGTGATCTCGGGGTCGAGCAGGAAGAGCTCTTTCAGCGGCTCTATCATTGCATGCTCCAGGAGTTGAGAAAGGCGAGAAAGCAGTGGCCGGACAACCCAGCCGATTGACGAAGGCGTGGCGCCGCGGCGGACCGGGCCTGGCGATGCGTGTAGCGGTGGACCGCGTCGCCGACGCGGTGTTCGAACGGCTCTTGCGCATCAGAAGCGGCGGCCTGGTGCCGATCGAATCGCTGGTCCGGCAGTGGGAGGGTTGCCACGACTACTTCCCCAGCTCCATCCGCGCATTCAACCGCGTGCTGCGCGAACTGAATGTCACCGGCGACGACGTGTTCGTCGATTACGGCTGCGGCATGGGCCGGGCCCTGGTGCTCGCCTCGCGCCTGCCGTTCGGCCGCCTGATCGGCTTCGACGTCTCGCACGAGCTGTTGCAGGCGGCGCGGGCCAATATCCAGCGGGCGTTGCCCGCGGGCACACGCGAGCGGATCACCCTCGCCCATTGCGACGCCCGCGCATTCCGGCTGCCGGAAACCGCGTCGGTGCTGTACTTCTACAACCCATTTCATGGCGACATCCTCCAGGCGGTGTTTGCCGATATCGAACGGTCGCTGCGGCAGCGGCCCAGGCCCGTGCGTATCGTGTTCAACAATCCCGCCCACTTCCAGCTGGTCGAGGCGGAATACGGCTGGCTGCGCCGGAGCCGCGAATACAGGTTCGAATATCCCATCGTCGTCTACGAGGCCAGCGCGGCCCGGCTCCCGTCGGCCGAATAGAAGGGCCGATCGCCCGCGATCGTGGTGCGGTACATGGTGCGCGTGTAGCGTTCCATGTCGTACGCGGTGGCCCGGTGCGCAAGCGTGCGGTTGTCCCACATCAGCAGGTCCCCCGGCTGCCAGCGATGGCGCCAGCAGAATTTCTGGTCGAAGGCCACGGCGTGCAGGCGGGCCATCAGCGCATCGCTGCGCTCGCGATCCATGCCGACGATGCGCCAGGGCACGAGCCCGCCGATATACAGCGCCTGGGCGCCGGTTTCGGGATGGGTGCGAACCAGGGGCTGCGGCATGTCGGGCCACAGCAGCTTCTGCCCGGGCCCCGGGATCTTGCGGCCGGGGTAGTGGTAAGGCAGCGTCTGCACGCGGTCCATGAGGAAAGCCCGGCCGTCGATTTCGCCGCGCAGCGAGCCCGGCAAACGTTGATAGGCCGCGGCCATATGGGCGAACCAGGTGTCGCCACCTTCCGGTGGAACCTGCTTCCCATACAGCAGCGTGCCGGCGGGCGGACATTCCAGGAAGTGGCCGTCGGTATGCCAGTACCGGCTGCTGATGGCCGCACCGATCGGTCTGCCGGCGGCACGCGCGTTGGACAGCATCAGCACCTCGGGATGATCGGTGCGGGCATTTTCGCTGCGTGTGTAGACCACGGGCTCACCGAAGCGGCGAGTGAACGCCACCAGCTGCGAAGGCTCCGGATCCTGCCGGCGAAAGAGGAGCACGCCGTAGCGCAGCCACGCTTCCCGGATGGTCCGCACCGTGGTCTTGGGCAGGTCCGCACGCAGGTCGACACCTTCGACTTCGGCGCCCAGAACGGGGCTCAAGGGCCGCAGGGACAGCGCCGCCTCAACCATGGATGGCCTTCAGATGGTCCGGCACACTGTCCGGCGCAAGGTGGCGCATGCGCTCGAGCGCCTGGCGCGCCTGCACGACCTCGAGGTTGATGGCGAGCACATCGTGACCGTCCAGGCGCGCCAGATTGGGCAGGACCAGCATCCCGCCCGCCGCCCGCCGGCTGAAAAGCAGTCCCGCCCCGGCCCAGGCATCCAGTACCGCGGGCACCTCGCGAATGGCAAACTCCCCTCTGTAGCCGAAGCTGATGACGCTGTGGACCGCAACGTCGCAGGTCCGAAGCCATGCCCGCACCGCCCACGGGACATACACGGCGCTCAAGCGGGGGTTGCAGTCGCCCGTGAACCAATAGCGGCCTTCCGGGCCGAGGCAGGCGTCGAAATTGACCGGGCCCCGGTAGCCGCGCGCCGCCAGCACGGCCGCAGCCGACAGGCACTGATCGGCCAGCCGGGCGACCGCAGCCTGCCCAAGCAACCGGTCGTCGAGCCACAGCCCCAGAAACTGCCGTCTCTGGGCATCGCGGTACAGCTGGGCATTCACGGCCAGCAGGCGGCAGGTGGCGTCCTCCTCGATGAGCACGCTCACGCCGACGCTCGCCGGGCCTTGCTCCGTCGCCTCTCCAGGATGCAGCACGGGCTGCACGATCAGCGAAATGCCGCTTCGCCGCTGCGCCTGCCGCAGCCGCAGCGCGGCAAGCACATGATCGTCGAAGCGGACATGGCGCAGGGACGGCGCGAGCTCGCACTCTTCGCGCAGCTCCTGGACAAAAGAGGGGGCCGCGAAATTCTCGGCCAGCAGCCAGCGCCGCACCTCGGCCAGGAAGGCCGCGGCAGCGCCGCTGTCCGTATCGCGTGACAGGATGGCCGAGATGTTGCCGCTCGAATCCTGCGCCGACTTGACGAACAGCTGCTGCGGACCAGCGGTGAGCCTGCAGCATTTACTCGCATGTTCGGAGACGGTCGCCCAGCCCGGCCGCGCCGCATACTCCTCGGCCGCCACCACCGCACTGTCGATCCAGGGCGGCCCGCCCTGCTGGTCCAGTTCGTCGCGCAAAACCATGAAGCGGGCCTTGTTGTGCCACCGGAGTGCCAGCTCACCCACCGCATCGCATTCCCTGGCGTCGAACTCGACCCGCACCCCGCACGCGCGCAACATGAGGCTGAGCTCGCCCATCATGCGCGATGCCGAGGGCGACACCTGGTTGGCCACGAAGTAGACGCTCTGCCCCGCCTCGGCCAAGGCAGTGGCGGCGGCATGAAATGAGCCGGTGGCCGTCAGCGACAGGCGCGGCAGGTCGCAATGCACGAAGAGTGGCTGCGGCACCCGTGGCGCGGGCAAGCCGTAGAGCTCGCCCAGGTCGCGCAATCGAAGGTCGAGGGCCGCCACGAGTTGCTCATACTGGAGGCGATGGCAGTCGTCCAGCACCAGCACGATGCTGCGCAGGCCCAGCATGCTGGTGTACGCCAGGAAGCGGTCTTGGCAACGGAAAACAAAGGTGTTTTCCGCTTCGCCGCTGTCGAGGATGAGGCCGCCACCGATCCAGGCCAGCGGCACCTGGCCGCGGCCGAAGGTGAAGAATGGGCATTCGTCGATCATCGCGCCATCCCTCTTGCCGCTGCCCCGTGCGCCGGTGCCGCGTGCAGCGCGCCGGCTCGGCGCAGCGCATGAAAGGTTTGCTGGGTCGAAGCCTCGCAGCGCCGGCGCGCGCCCTGCGGATTCGCGCAGTCCGCCATCACCGCGCGCGCTTGCGCGGGCGCGAGCCCAGCGTTCTGCATCGCTTCGATGGTGCTCTCGCCATCGGCTTCCAGGAAGGCATCGACCAGGCCCGCCCACAATGGCTGCAAGGCATCCCTCAGGGACTGGGGCCATTGGGGCCATACGAGCTGCAGCAGCCGGGCAAAGTAGGCGCTGTGCCGCGTTTCGTCGAGGTAATGGTGGTGAAGGAAGGACCTCAGATCCTGTTGCAGCCGCCCGTCCAGCCAGTCGTCGCGCAGCGTCTTGGTGATGAGCGTTTCCGACACCATCGCGGCGCAGAAGCGCACCATTGGCGCATCGGCCGCCGGAAAAGCGTCCACCAGCCGATCGACATGCGCCAGGAAGCGGTGCTCCCGGCGCGGCAGCTGGGCGCCCGTCATCGCCTTGACCTGCCCGATGAGCTCCTGCGCGAGCACGGCGTGGTAGGACTCGTCGCACTGGATGCGCATCGCATCGGTGACCACTTCGTCCTGGTAGCGGGCACGCAGCATACCGGCGGCGATGTCCCGGGTCACCGGACAGATAAGGCGGTTTTCCAGCGCGACCGTGAAGCCGAGGTTGTCCAGCAACAGGCCGGCTGCGACGCGTTCCCGGCAACCGCGCAGGGCGGGATGCGAAAGCACGCCGCCCGCCTCCTCCGGCATCCATTCGCCCTCGCGGCCGCCCATCCAGCCCCCTGGCGGCATGGCGCGCACCGCCGCGGCTGCGTGCCAGTCCGAGAAAGGCGAGCGGTAGTCCATGAGGCGCAGCATCGGTTTCAGCCGCGCAGGCCCACGCCGACACCTTCGGTGGTGGGCAGCCCGACGAACAGGCCGTATTCCCGGCGCGCCAGTTCCAGGAAGGGCCCCAGTTCCTCCTGGTTGCGCGCGATCACCTCGTCGAAGAACGCACAGCCCGAGTGGTCGCTAAGCAGTATGTTGTGGCACACCAGCAGCGAGCGAGGGGCGAGGTGGGGCAGGACGGCGCGCAGCAGATGGGCATAGATGCCCTTGCCCCGCCGAGCCGGGTCGCAATGCGTGCGCGGAAGCTCGGCATCGAGCACCACGAGATCGTATGGGCCGCCCCCGCCCCGGGCCAGATAGTCCTCGCCGGTGCTGCAGACGACCTCCAGGCGCGCACCCGGGTCCAGCCGCGACAGGTTGTCTTGCGCCACCGCTGCAGCGCGCGGATCAGGGTCGACCAGCACGGCGCTGCCGCCCCCCGCGGCGATGCCCGGCAGCGCCCACGCGGCCCAATAGCCGTAGTAGCTCCCCAGAAAGATCGTTCGCCGCGGCTGCAAAGCCAGGGCGATGGCCAATAGCAGACGTCCTTCTTCCGGATAGATATAGGTGCCGAAGCCCTGGTGGTCGAAATGGCCGCCGATACGCATCGCCATGTACGCACTGACCATGGAGAAATCCGGCGGCAGGCTCAATCCCATCGGCGCAAGCTCGGCAAACGCCTGTTCCACCAACGAATCCATGGACGCCGGGAACCGCTTGGCGAAATGCACATCGTTGGCCGGTACGCCCCGCCCGACCAGCCGCTCGCGCTCGCGCTCCAGGAAAGCCGAGAACTCCTCACGGCTGCGGCGCCCGGCGCGAAAGCCCAGATAGTCCGGACACTCGCGCAGGACCTCGTCCACGCGCTCGAAGATGGGGCCGCTGAAGCCGGGCGTGGGATTCATCGCGCTTCTTCCAGGGCAGGCTCGCCGTGCGGCGCACCGGCAGCCTCTTGCGGCCACGCGGCGGCAGCCAACATGCCTTCGCCGCCCAGGGACTGCCACAACTCTTCGGCCACGTGCGGGGCCAGCGGCCCGAGGAACAGCACCAGCCGGCGCGTGGCATCGACAAGGACCGCCACGTCCCGCCCCGAAGGCACACGTTGCTTGCGCATGGCGGCATCGAACGCCTGCAGGCGCTCGAACAGGAACTCGAGGTTCTTCACGGCCAGGTGGTACTGGTGCCGGCGGAAGTTCGTGGCGATGCGCTTGCCCGCCGTGCCCAGCCAGACCTGCATCCGCTGCTCGAGCGGGCCGGGCAAACCGGACCGGGCCTCGGCGCCCGCCGCGCTGGTCTCGAGGAGGCCGTCGACGAAATCCCACAACGAGGCGAGGAACGCGTGTGCCCTGCGGACCAGGGTCTCCGACCAGTTGAAATCACTCTCGGGCGCGGCGGCGCCCAGGATCGCCAGCCGCAGCGCATCCGCGCCATGCCGCGCGATGATCGCGTCGAGGTCGGCCGCGTTGCCCGCGCTCTTGCTCATCTTGCGGTTGTCCTGCTTGACCATGCCCAGCGCCAGCAAGGTCTGCACGGGCTCCTCCACATCCGATATGCCCATGTCGCGCAGCGCGCGGGCGATCATCCGCACATGAAAGAAACAGCTTCGCACCTGGTCGGAACCGCCGATCATCAGGTCCACCGGCAGCCAGGCCCGGGCGTCCTCGCGCTCGAAGGGGCTGTCCGCCCCGGGGCTCTTGCACATCCAGTGGTACCACCATGGGCTCGAGTACGCCTCCAGCGTTTCGGCGTCGCGCCGGGCCGGTTTGCCGCAGTGCGGACAGGCCACCTCGCGAAATCGAGCGTGCCGCTCCAGGGGATTGCCCGGCTGCTGCAAATCCACGTCTTCGGGCAGCAGCACGGGCAGTTCTTCTTCCGGCACAGCGACGGGGCCGCAGTCTTCACAGTGAACGATGGGCACCGGCGGTCCCCAGTAGCGGTTGCGCGCGATGTTCCAGTCCTGCAGGCGATACCGCACGGTTCTCTCAGCCTGGCCGGTCGCCTGCATGGCTTCGAGGTCGCAGGCCGGCGCATCCGCGTCCCACGCGAGGCCGTGACGTCCGGCCAGCGCCCGGTCCGCCGCCACGGCTTGCGGCAGGCCAGGCCGCGCGCCATCTCCGGCCACGTCCTCGACGAGGATGGGAATGTCGACCACGGCGGCTCGCGCGCCCGCGGCCTGGGCGACCTGCGGCAACAGCGCGCAGCCTTGCGGCCCCACGTTCGCGCCCGCTGCAATCGCCAGCGGATGATCCCGGCCTACGGCGATGAAGCGCATCTGGGACAGCGAACCGTCGATGCAGAGTTCCAAAGTCTGGCCGAGCCCCCGCAGCGGCAGCAGCAGCCGCAAGCCCGAGCGCCGGCCGATCCAGTCGCGATGGATTTTCCTGACGGAGTCCGGCCAGCCCGCGAGGCTGTCGAGCCCATCGAGCATCTGGTCGGCAAACGCGGATTCGCGCACGAACCACTGCGCCAGCATCCGCGTGCCCACCTTGCTGCCGCAGCGCCAGCAGCAGCCGTCTTCGACGAGGCTGGCCGGCAGGGTGATCTCGCACCGCGGACACCATTCGGCGGCAGCCGCACGGCGGAAACAGTGGCCTGCCTTGAACAGGCGAACGAACACCCATTGCACCCAACGGTAGAACTCGGGCAAGTGGTATGCGGTGATGCGCCGGCGGTCATGGCCCAGTCCGAGGCGCACGAACTGCTCGCCCATGGCCTGGCTGCAGCTGTCGGCCAGCTCTTGGGGCGAGCAGCCCGCGGCACGAGCGGCCAGCTCGGTCGGCAGGCCGAAGGTGTCGAAGCCGCTGGTGTACAGGACGTCATGCCCCTGCATACGCGCAAAGCGCGCTCCGGCATCGGCCATCACGTAATTCCGGGCGTGGCCGATATGCAGCTGGCCGGTGGCGAAAGGCGGCAGCTCGACGATGAACCACTTGGGTCTCCGGGGACGCGAGCCCGTCTCGAAGGTGCGGGCCTGTTGCCAGGCAAGCTGCCAGCGCGGCTCCACCACAGCGGGCCGGTAGGCGGCGGGCTGGCGCACGCCTGCATCGCTCATGGGCAGCACTGCACGGCCCTCAGTTCATCCAGGTAGCCGCCGGGCAGCAGGTCGGCCGCCGCGAGCAGGTGGCCGATGTACTCGGTCGTGGGCTTGAGGTTCGGGCGGACCATGCCGGGGTTCGCCACGTAGGTGAAAGCCGGCGTCAGCGCGCCCGTGACGGTATCGCGCACCACCACCTCCACCCGGTGGTAGTGGTGCGGAACGAGTTCGATCGCGTCGAGCGCTTGCAGAGCCCGCGCACTCATCGCGTTGAGCGTGCCTTCCACGCGGCCGCCGGTGGCCGGCGCGATGTTGGCGAACCCCACCCCATCGTGCTGCGACGACACCTTGTCGAAGGCCAGCCGGTAGTCATCCAAAGTGGCGCAGTGCCGGGACAGCAGCTGCTCCTTGCAGCGCGCAAGCCTCTCCCTCAAGCGGGCCTGGTTCATGTTCGAACCGTAGGCAAAGTAAAAGCTCGGATGCATCGCATCTGTCACAGTGCCCTCCCTGAGAATGCGCACGGCGCGCATGGGCGAAGGGATAGTAGAACGCGATCCGGCCCGCGGTCAATCCTCAATTGTGGGGACGCAGCTCAGCAACAGTGCACTTGCTAGTATTGACCGCATGCCCATCCATGCCGCGCTGAACCACGTCACGCACTACAAATACGACAGGCCGGTGCAGCTGGGTCCGCAGGTCGTCCGGCTCCGGCCCGCGCCGCATTCGCGCAGCACCATGCTCTCGTATTCGCTCAAGGTCGAGCCTGCCCAGCACTTCATCAACTGGCAGCAGGACCCGTTCTCCAATTACCAGGCCCGCCTGGTCTTTCCGCAGAAGAATACCGAGTTCAAGGTCACGGTGGACCTGGTGGTGGAGATGGCGGTCTACAACCCGTTCGACTTCTTTCTCGAGCCCAATGCGGAGACCTTTCCGTTCAAGTACGAGCCCTTGATCGAGCATGAGCTGGCGCCTTACCTGGCCACCGACCCGGTCACGCCGCTGCTTGGCGCCTACCTCGAAAAAATCGACCGCAGCCCGCGGGCCATCATCGATTTCCTGGTGGGCATCAACCAGAAACTGCAGCAGGACATCAAGTACCTGATCCGCATGGAGCCGGGTGTTCAATCGCCCGAGCAAACGCTGGCTCATGCCAGCGGCTCGTGCCGCGATTCGGGCTGGCTGCTGGTGCAGCTGCTGCGCCACTGCGGCCTGGCCGCGCGCTTTGTGTCCGGTTACCTCATCCAGCTGGTGCCGGATGTGAAAGCGCTGGATGGCCCCAGCGGCACCACGGTCGACTTCACCGACCTGCATGCCTGGTGCGAGGTCTACCTGCCCGGCGCCGGCTGGGTCGGGCTGGATCCGACCTCCGGCCTGCTCGCCGGCGAGGGCCACATCCCCCTGGCCTGCACACCCCAACCTTCCGGCGCCGCGCCGATCGAGGGCGTGGTCGAGAACGCCGAGGTCGGGTTCAGCCATCACATGCAGGTCACCCGCATCCACGAATCCCCGCGCGTGACGAAGCCGTACACCGAAGCGCAGTGGGCCCGGATGCTGGCGCTGGGTGAAGCCGTGGACCAGGAGCTGCGAGCCGGCGATGTGCGCCTGACCATGGGCGGTGAGCCGACCTTCGTGGCGGTGGAGAACCGCGACGCGCCCGAATGGAACACCGACGCTTTAGGGCCCACCAAGCGCGGCTTCGCCACCGAACTGGTGCGCAAACTGCGAGACGAGTACGGCCGAGGCGGCTTCCTGCACTTCGGCCAGGGCAAGTGGTATCCGGGCGAGCAGCTGCCGCGCTGGGCGCTGTCGATTTACTGGCGGACCGATGGGCAGCCCGCGTGGCAGGACCCCTCGCTGTTCGCCGACGAGTGCGCGCCCGGCGTCTGCGGCAGCGACGACGCCAAGCGCTTCATCGGAGCCCTGGCCGGGCGGCTGGGCGTCGGCGGCCAGTTCATTCAGGCGGGCTACGAAGACGCCTTCTATTACCTCTGGCGCGAACGCCGGCTGCCGGTGAACGTCGATCCCTTCGACTCGCGCCTGGACGACGAGATGGAACGCCTGCGCCTGCGCCGTGTGTTCGACCAGAAGCTCGATGCGGTGGTGGGCTATGTGCTGCCGCTGCACGCGCGCGGCGAAGGCGACACCGGCGCCGCTGCGTGGACCAGCAGCCCCTGGTTCCTGCGCGATGAGCGCATGTACCTCATTCCCGGCGATTCGCCCATGGGCTTGCGCCTGCCGCTGGATGCACTGCCCTGGGCCAGCGCGACGGACCAGGACTTCCTGACGGCCAAAGACCCGATGGCGCCGCGCGGTGCGTTGCCCGATGCGAGCGAAGCAGAAGAGCGGTACGCGGCGCGCGCAATGGCGGATGAACGCAGGATGACGCTGCCCTACATGGCCGGCGCGGTGCCGCAGGGCGAAGCCCCACGCCGCATCCAGGAAGCCACGGCACAGAGCGACATCGGCTACGCACCCTCGGCCGATGCGCAGGCCGTGCCGGGCGATGCGATCGCGCCGCCGGTTCGGCACAAATCGGCCAAGGGCTTGGCGCGCACGGCGCTGTGCGTTGAAGCGCGCGACCCGCGCCGCGCCGGCGGGCCCAAGGCGGAGCAAGCGGGCAGCCGCAGCCGCATCCTCTACGTCTTCATGCCGCCGCTGGCGCGCCTGGAAGACTACCTGGACCTGCTCGCCGCGGTGGAAGCCACGGCACGGGACCTGGGCATGAAGATCATGCTGGAAGGCTACCCGCCGCCCCGCGACCCGCGCCTGAAACTGCTGCAGGTCACGCCCGACCCCGGCGTCATCGAAGTCAACATCCACCCCGCGCACAGCTGGGGCGAACTGGTGGCGCACACCGAGTTTCTCTACCGGGCGGCATTCGAAACGCGGTTGTCGGCCGAGAAATTCATGACCGACGGCCGCCATACCGGCACGGGTGGCGGCAATCACATCGTCCTGGGCGCAGCGACGCCGGACGATTCGCCCTTCCTGCGCAAGCCCGAGCTGCTGGCGAGCCTGCTGGCTTACTGGCACAACCACCCTTCGCTGAGCTACCTGTTCTCGGGCATGTTCATCGGCCCGACCAGCCAGGCCCCCCGCGTGGACGAGGCGCGCAACGACCAGCTCTACGAGCTCGAAATCGCGCTGCGTGAAATCGAGCGCCACCGCCAGATGCACGGCGAGCACATGCCGCCCTGGATCGTCGACCGGACGCTGCGCAACATCCTGGTCGACGTGACGGGCAATACCCATCGCAGCGAGTTCTGCATCGACAAGCTGTACTCGCCCGACAGCAGCACGGGCCGGCTGGGCCTGCTCGAGTTGCGGGCTTTCGAGATGCCGCCGCATGCGCGCATGAGCATCGCACAGCAGCTGTTGATCCGCGCACTGGTCGCGCGCTTCTGGAAGACTGCGTTTCGCGCGCCCTTGACGCGCTGGGGCACTGAACTGCACGACCGCTTTCTGC
This sequence comes from Ramlibacter sp., assembly GCA_013815685.1. Classification (GTDB taxonomy): domain Bacteria; phylum Pseudomonadota; class Gammaproteobacteria; order Burkholderiales; family Burkholderiaceae_C; genus Ramlibacter. The sequence continues at coordinate 20,074 of JACDFR010000021.1, read as the reverse complement.
TGCCGTCATTCGTGCAGATGGACTTGAACGACGTGCTGGCCGACATGCGCGGCGACGGGTATGCGTTCGATGCCTCATGGTTCGCGCCACACTTCGAATTCCGGTTTCCACTGGTGGGCCAAGTGCAGTCGCACGGGGTCGAGCTCACGCTGCGCAACGCGCTCGAACCCTGGCATGTGATGGGCGAGGAAGGATCTGCCGGCGGCACCGTGCGCTATGTCGACTCGTCGCTGGAGCGCATCGAAGTACGGGCCATGGGCTTGAACCCGAGCCGGCACGCGATCACCGTGAACGGCAAGGCATTGCCCATGCATCCCACTGGGACGACGGGTGAATCCGTGGCTGGCGTGCGCTTCAAGGCCTGGGCCCCGCACTCGGCGCTGCATCCGACGATCGCGGCGCATGCGCCGCTGGTCTTCGACATCGTGGATACCTGGATGGGCCGCTCGTTGGGGGGATGCCAATACCATGTTGCCCATCCGGGTGGCCGCAACTACGATACCTTCCCCATCAATTCCTATGAGGCGGAAAGCCGCCGGCTTGCGCGATTTTTCCGAATGGGCCACACGCCCGGCGCGGTGCATATTCCGCAGGCGACAGTCAACGTGGCGGGCAGCCGGGAATTTCCGTTCACCCTGGATTTGCGCAAAGGCTGACCAAAAGGTTATCCACCACCGCTGTGGACAACCCTGTTGGTTAGCGGTGCGGGCCTGGCGGCAAGCGAGTGTTCATGCGCCCCGGATGGGGCATGCCCGCCAAACGGGCATGCGGCCTTACTTCTTGTCGGCGGGCGTCACGGTGACCTTCGGCACCTCGATTTTTTTCTCTTCGGTCTTGACAGTGGGCACCGTGACGGTCTTTTCCGTGGACCCGACCTGGACATCCGGCGTCTTCACGTCGTACTTGGGCAGCGTGACATCGCCGGACTGCTTCTTCTCCACTTCGTACTTCGGCACGCTGACGTTGCCCTCCTGCGTCTTTTTCACGTCACAGCCGTAGAGGCCGACAGCGGTCAGGGAAACGATGGCTGCGGCAAGGGTGGTCTTCAGCATTTAGGGCTCCTGTTCGGGTTTATCAGGTTCTTATTTTTGGTTCGTACCGCCCAGCACGACTGTAGGAACCGGACCAAGATTGGTGTGCGGCATGACCGCAGAGTCTGGCTCAGCGCTGCTGTTTCGATTCGAAACCGATGACCAGGCCCTGCGGTGTGACGGTGATGGAAGCCGGCTGCAGGCCCATGGCATCGGCCAGGGCGAGGTCCTGCGGGCGCAGCCGGTGCAGCACCACCTCATGCAGGGCTTGTTGGGCAAGCATCGGCCCATACGCCTCGAGCACTTCCGCGGCGCGCTGGTTCAGGCCGGGCACACGCAGCGACTGCACCCGCAACCGATGGGCCCTGACAGACTGATCCGTCGGTTCGTAGCGCAATTCGAAGTCGATGGCGAGCGCGCCGGTGTAGCTGCGCCGCAGCGCCGGGCCGGAAACATCGAAGGCCATCTCGCTCGCCAGCCTGTTGTGCTCGGGCATGAGGTGCAAACGGGGGACCCGCACATCGAAGTCGAGAAATCCCTCGACCTGATGCCGGACAGGAAAACGCTGGCTCAACGCATGCTCGAGTTGCCCGGCCGACACCTTGTAGCTGGGCTGGGCCACGGGTTGCGGCCAGCTCGGGGGGCTGGCTGTGCCCATGACCGCCCAGCACATTGCCAGCGCGCAGCGGCGCCGCATTGGACGGCTAAGGAGATTCACTGCGCGTCAAGGTGAGCAGAATGTCGGCATACCACGCGCAGTTCAACCCCAGTGCTTCGTCGAGCTTCAGGTCGCGAGTGCCAACGTCCAGGCGTGACGAGTGCACGCCCAGCAACCGCCATGGCAGGTCGCCCAGCGCCGGCTGATCGCCGCGGGCGCGCATCACCACCGGCGCCCCGCTGGTGCCGCGGTGCGTGCGCGCATCCGTGAGGAAGTAGCCCTTTCCCTGGAACCGCAGGCCGAACGACGACGCGTTGACCGCGTGCCGCACGACCGGCAGGTGATGCAGCGCGTCATGGAAGCCGAGCGGAAATCCCACCACCAGCATCGACGACGCCAGCTGGACGGGTTCGGCGGGATCGTGAAGGTGCGCCGGCGTGAAGGCGCGGTACACGGCGGTTGCGGGCAGGGCGTGCCGCTGAACCTCGATCACCGCGACATCGATCTCTCCTCCGGTATCGCTGCCCTGCCGCCACACGCTCTTGCCGCCCTGGTAGAGCGGCATCGAGAAACCCGTCGAGACCGCCATGTTGCCTGGGTCGGTGTGCAACTCGATCTCGATCCGGTCGGGAAAATGCCTGCTCGGCTCGTCGATCATCACGTGGCGGCTGGTCACAAGGAACAGGCGCGCGCCGCGCTCGAAAAAGAATCCGCTGGCGTTTGTGAGGAGGCGCTGGCCCTCGAAGGTCACGACGCGCGCTGCGGCGAGGAGCAAGGGCTCGCTGGACGTAGGGAACAAGTCATTCTCAGGCATGTCCCATTGTGCCCCGGACATCAAGTGTGACAATGCTGTCACGTGGACAAACACAACGAAACGGTCCTGTCGCTGTTCGGGTCCGATGCCCAGGAAACGCCTTCGGCGCTCGCCGCCGCGCTGGCGCTGCCCGCGGCGGCGGGGCATTTCGACGAGCTGCGCGGCGCGGCGCAGGCGCGCCAGGGTCCACTGACGGGCCCGTGGTCGCGGTTCTTCGAGCACCTCGGACGCGAAGGCTTCAGCGACCTGAACCGGCGCACCGTCAACCTGCAGCGGCGAGTCCGTGACAACGGGGTGACCTACAACGTCTATGCCGATGCGAACGGCCCGCAGCGGCCCTGGTCGCTGGACCTGTTCCCGCTGATCATCACGCCGCGCAGCTGGCGGCAGATCGAAACCGGCGTGCTGCAGCGCGTCAAGCTGCTCAATCGCATCATGGCCGACGTGTATGGCCCCCAGCAGCTGCTGGCGAAGAACCTGTTGCCGCCCGCGCTGGTACAAGGTCATGCGGGCTACCTGCGGCCCCTGCACGGGGTCGAGCCGGCCGGTGGCACGCACCTGCACATCGCGGCCTTCGACCTGGCGCGCGATCCGCAGGGCGACTGGTGGGTGGTGTCGCAACGCACGCAGGCGCCTTCCGGGCTGGGTTACCTGCTGGAAAACCGGCTCATCATCTCGCGGCTGTTTCCGCAGGCCTTTGTCGACCTGAAGGTGCAGCGCCTGGCCGCCACCTATCGGGCCCTGCTGGAGGGATTGCGGGCCATGTGCCCCGCGCAGGGTGAGCTGCGCATCGTCCTGCTCACGCCCGGCCCCTACAACGAGACCTATTTCGAGCACGCCTACCTGGCGCGCTACCTGGGAATCACGCTGGTCGAAGGCAGTGATCTGACCGTGCGCGACCAGCGCCTGTACCTCAAGACTCTGCAGGGCCTGCAGCCGGTCCACGGCATCCTGAAGCGGCTCGACGACGAATTCCTGGATCCACTGGAGCTGCGTTCGGATTCGCGCCTGGGCGTGCCGGGCCTGTTGCAGGTCATCCGCGCCGGCCATGTGCTGGTGGCCAACGCGCCCGGCTCCGCTTTTCTCGAATCAACCGCCCTCCTCGGCTTCCTGCCCGCGCTGTCGCGGCATCTGCTGGGCGAGGAACTTCAACTGCCTTCGCTCGCCACCTGGTGGTGCGGCGAACGTGCCGCGATGGAGGCCGCGTTGCCGCAGCTGCACGCCGGCGTGATCAAGCCGACCTACGGCGGCGCGGGGGCCGGGGCCGTGCTGGGCAAATCCCTGTCGCCCCGCGAACTCGACGAATGGGCCGGGCGGATTGCGCGCGAGTGCGAGGATCACACCGTGCAGGCGTACCTGCCGCTGTCCCAGACACCGACCTGGAACCACGGGATGGACGGCGACCGTATCGTGCCGCGTTCGACGATGCTGCGGGTGTTTGCCGTCGCCGACGGTGTGCAGTCATGGCGCGTGCTGCCCGGCGGGCTGACGCGCATTGCCGGCGCCGAACTCGAAATCGCTTCGATGCAGCGCGGCGGCAGCAGCGCCGACACATGGGTGCTGACCGAGGGCGAGGTCGACACCACCAGCCTGCTGCGCTACGACCAGCCGGCGGTCGACATCGCGCACCGCAGCCGCAGCGCGACCAGCCGCGCCGCGGAAAACCTGTTCTGGCTCGGCCGCTACACGGAGCGCACCGAAAACACGACGCGGCTGGCCCGGCTCACGCTGGACAGCCTGAACGGAGAAGACCAGTCTTCGCAACCCTTGCTGGCCTGGCTGAGCGAGATGGCCGTGGACAACGGCCTGGTGCTTGCGGCGGTTCCGCCGGCGACGCAGGCCCGGCGCGTCTTCGAGCGTTCGTTGATCGCCGGGCTGGGCGACAGCGGCGGCGCCGCCAGCGTGGGCTACAACCTGGCGGCGCTGCGCAGCTCGGCATCGGCCGTGCGCGAACGCTTGTCGCAAGAGCAATGGAATGTGATCGTCCGCGCCGAACAGGAGTTCATGCGGGGCTATCTGATCCTCGCTGAAGACGGGGACCTGTCGCCCGTCGAAGCCCTGCGCGTGCTGGAAACGCTGTCTGGCCGCACGGCCGCGATGACGGGCGCGCAGAACGACCGCATGACCCGCGACGACGGCTGGCGCCTGCTGTCCAGCGGCCGGCACCTCGAGCGCCTGGGCTTCCTGGCTTCGGCGCTGGGCTGGGCCGTCGAAACAGGCGCCTGGCTCGACGAGGGAGGCTTCGAGGCCGTGGTCGCGCTGTTCGACAGCACCATCACTTTCCACGCCCAGTACCAGCAGCGCCACGACATTGCGGCCCTGCTCGACCTGCTGGTGCTGGACCGCGAAAACCCGCGCTCGCTCGGCTGGGTGGCCCAGACTTTGCGTGGCCGGTTGGCCAAACTGGCCGGCAGCGCCGCCGGCGAGGTGCCGGACATCGCCCTGACGGTGCCCGATCCGCAACAATGGTCGCTGGACGCCATGTGCGAGCGCGACGCAGATGGCCGCCACGCCATGCTGCTCGAGCTGCTGCAGAAGTGCACCGATGCGGCCCACCGGCTGTCCGACGACCTCAGCGCGCGCTTTTTCACGCACTCGGACGACGCCCGGCACAGCGTCGGCGCCTGAGCTTGCCATGCTGCTGAACGTTGTCCACGAAACCAGCTACGACTACTCGCCGCCGGTGAAGACGGCGCAGCACATGGCGCACCTCAAGCCCGCGCACAATGAACGCCAGCATCTGCTCAGCCATGAACTCGCGGTGAGCCCGCCGGCCGCGCAGCGCGGCGAAACCACCGATGTGTACGGCAACACGCGGTCATTCTTCAGCCTGCAGTCCCGCCACGACAAACTCGAGGTGACAGCGCGCAGCCTCGTCTGCACCATGACGCCGCCGGCGCCCGTCTGCGACATGACTTGGGAGGAGGTGCGGGAGCGGTTGCGCTACCACCGCGCCGCCGCCTACGACCCTGCCGCCGAGTTCGTGTTCGCCTCGCCCTACGTGCCGCGGCATGCGCACTTTCTGGCCTACGCGCGGCCCAGCTTTACACCCGGCCGGCCCCTGCTTGCGGGCGCATGGGAATTGATGGAGCGGATCCACGCCGACTTCGAGTATGAAACGCAAGCCACGGATGTCGGCACGCCGGCGCTGGACGCACTGGCGATGCGCAAGGGGGTGTGCCAGGATTTCGCCCACATCATGCTGGCGTGCCTGCGCGGCCTGGGCCTTCCCGCGCGCTACGTGAGCGGCTACCTGCTGACATCGCCGCCGCCCGGGCAGGCGCGGCTGGTGGGCAGCGACGCCTCGCACGCCTGGGTGTCGCTGTATCTTCCCGGCCAGAGCGCCGCCGCGGGCCGCTGGGCCGACCTCGACCCCACCAACAACCGGGTGCCGGGCGAAGACTACGTCATCGTGGCGACCGGCCGCGACTATGCCGACGTCTCGCCCCTGCGCGGCGTATTGCACGGGGGCGCCGGCCACAAGCTGCGTGTGGCCGTGACGGTGACGCCGGCGGCCTGAGGAAGCTGCTCCTACAATCGCGTGATTTCAAGGAGGCATCGTCAATGAGTGTCTACGACAAACTGAAGGAGCTCGGCATTACCCTGCCGCCCGTCACCCCTCCCGCTGCCGCGTACGTGCCTTTCGTGCGAACGGGCAACCTGGTCTACCTGTCGGGCCACATCGCGAAGAAGGAAGGCAAGGCCTGGGTGGGCCAGCTCGGCAGGAACATCGACACCGAAGAGGGCAAGCAGGCCGCGCGCGCCATCGCCGTCGATTTGATGGGCACGCTCCACGCCGCGGTCGGCGACCTCAACAAGGTCAAGCGCATCGTCAAGCTGCTCAGCCTGGTGAACTCCACCAACGAGTTCACCGAGCATCACCTGGTGACCAACGGCGCCAGCGAGCTGCTGGCCCAGGTGTTCGGTGAGAAGGGCCAGCATGCCCGCGCCGCATTCGGGGTGGCGCAGATCCCCAGCGGCGCCTGCGTGGAGATCGAGCTGATCGCTGAAATCGACTGACGCCCCGTGGCACGGGAAGTATCGATCAGACCCACGACGATGCGCTGGCGCAAATACAGGTGATCGCGCGGAAGCTGACGATGTCCCGTTCATAGTTGATGGTTGAGGTGTTAGTGCAGTAGCGCCGCAGTAGCGCCCCGACGCATCAGGCAGCCACCCTGATGCCGGCGCCATGCGCGCGGCGCGCTGGACGAACGACGATCTCTACCTGCTTCGCCCACCCGCACCGTATCCCTCTGGGCTGGAACCGGGAACTCCCTGAAGTCAGACAGCGCGCGGAGGCTGTGCAGGTTGCACCGCCAGGCGCAGGCCCAGCGCATTGAGCACTGCCGACAAGCTGCGCAGCTCGGGATTGCCTTGCGGCGACAGGGTGCGGTAAAGCTGCGTTGCGTTCAGCTCTGTTTCCTCGGCCAGGGCTCGCACACCGCCGTGGGCTTCTGCCATCTGGCGCAGTGCCACCAACAAATCGGCGGGCTCGCCGTCTTGAAGAATCTGATTCAGGTACTCCGCTGCGAAGGCCGGGTCGTCCTTGAACAACTCCGCCATCGCTTCGTCGTGATCACGGTCTTTCATGGCTAGTGCCTCCTTTGCCAGTCCTTCCAATATCCCACGGCACGCTCGATGTCGGCGTCCTGGGTGCCCTTGTCGCCGCCGCACAGCAGCAACACCACGACACCACTGGCCATCGCGTAGTAAACCCGATAGCCGGCGCCCTGGTCGATGCGCAGCTCCCACACGCCATCGCGGCAAAACTTGTGGTCGCCAAAATTCCTTCGGCCAGTCTGTTCACCCGGCGAACCACCTGGCCCTTGGCCAACGGGTCGCGCACCTTCTTCAGCCACTCGTGAAACACATCCTTCTGGTCGTGCGTCAGGTAGTGGCGGACGATGAACATGGCATATTATCGTTTATAAACGAAGGCTAGGCAAGTTGCTGTAGGGGCGGCGAAGTGGGCGTGCTTACCGTGCACGGCCCGCACGTCTCACCTGGCTACCGCAGCCCCGAGCACAACAAAGGCGTGTTCGTCGAAAAAGGCGCCCTCAACTCGGGCGACCTGGGCTACATCGAAACCGGCCGCATCCACATCGCGGGCCGCGCCAAGGACCTGATCATCCGCAGCGGCCAGAACATCGACCCGCTGATGATCGAGAACGCGATGCAGCTGCATCCGGCGGTTGCGCTGGCGGCGGCTGTGGGGATGCCGGATAGCTATGCGGGGGAGTTGCCGGTGTGCTATGTGACGCTGAGGGCGGGCGCGAAGGTCACCGAAGACGATTGAAAGAGCATGCGGAGAAGACAATTGCCGAGCGGCCAGCTTGGCCGCGGTTCATTCGCTTTGTGGAGGCGATTCCGTTGACGACGGTGGGGAAGATTTATAAGCCGCAATTGCGTGTGATGCGGCGCAGAGGTTGGTCAGGCAGCTGGTGTGGGAGCAGATGGGAATGGAGGACGCACGCATCGAAGTGCGCGAAGGCGGGCAACGCGGGATGACGGTCAGCGTCAGACTGCAGCACCCGGACGACGCCACACTCGCGCAGGTGCGGCAGACGCTGGGCGCCTTCCTGTTCGCGTCGGATATCTCGGCAGTTGAGCGGTAAATACCGGCGCTGCGCCCTATCCTTCTTCCCACGGATTGATGACGCGGACGCCCGCTGCAATGAAGGGCGAGGTATCCCTTGTCGCGACAGTGAACCCATGGACCGTTGCGATGGCGGCGATCTGGGCGTCGGCCACTGAGATCACCTGGCCCTTCGTCCGCGCGCGGCTGAAGACACGCGCATAGGCGCTGGCGGCTGTTCGATCGAACGGCAGGATGCGCGATTCGAAGAGCACGTCCAGCAAGTCGCTCAAAGCGGCATCAAACCCTTCCCTTCGCTTGCCCTTCGGCAGGATGGCGATGCCAACCAGCAATTCCGACAGGCTCGTGGCCGTGAGATAGAGCGTCTCGGCTGCTTGCTGATCGAGCCACGCCGCTACGGCTGGGTCGCTGTTGCGCCGCATCGGCTCTGACACGACATTGGTGTCAAGAATGATCATCTGAAGTCAGCGGGCTCCGTCGGGGTCGGGTCGCGCGAGATCTTCAGGTCGATGCCCCCGAGGCGCTTGCCGAGTGCCGCAAGTTCGGAGCCGATCCTGACCCGGGCCTTTGGCAGCACCTGCTGCTCCAGGATGTCCCGGATTTCGGCCTCCGTGCTGCGCCCGTGCTGGGCGGCGCGCAATTTCAACGCACGATGTGTTGCTTCGGGCAAATTGCGAACAGTGACGACGGGCATATGACTTCGACCAAGTGAAATTGACATCAATGATAGCACTTTGTCAGATATGATTTCAATGCGGGTTGATATGCGCCCGGTTGCAGCGAGCGGGTCGCAGGCGCCGTCCCACTGGCCGTGCAGGAGCAGCTGACCCTGATCCGCCCCGCGGCCAACCTCTTCTCATCGCCTTCTGCGGCAGGGGCGAGAGGATCGACGAAGAAAACCACGGCGCAGGCGCGTCTTGGCGGCCAGCGTGCAGCAGCCAAGCCTTGATCAGTGACCGGCCAGGGCTGGCCGTCGTGATCATCAGGCAGCCACCCTGATACCGGCGCCATGCGCGCGGCGTGCCGGTAATAGCTGCCGCCTCGGTCTGGCTCGATCCCCGCTTCTCGATCAGCTCTCCTGGACGACGACCGCCTGGTGTTCGGCGAGGCGGGCCGTGACGACGACGTGGTGGCGTATTTCCACACCGGCGGCACCACCGGCGCGCCCAAGCTGGTCGCACACACGCACCGCAGCCAGTTGTGCGCCGCGCTGGGCGGCATGGCGCCGGCGGGCATGCGGCCCGGCGACGTGCTCACCGCCACCCTGCCACTGTTCCATGTGGACGGCACGATCTCTGCGCGCTGAGCAGCTTCATGGCGGGCATCGAGCTGATCGTGATGTCGCCCGGCGGCATGCGCAACCCGGCGAGGGTCAACCGCTTCTGGCACCTTTGCGAGCGCTACGGCGTGACGCTGGCCGGGGCAGTGCCGACATCGGTCGGCCCGATCCTGGAAGTGCCGGTAGGCGATGCAGACATCAGCAAGATCCGCGCGGGTTTTTGCGGCGCGGCGTCGCTGCCATTGGCGGTGGGCGAGCGCTTCCGGCAAGTCACGGGCAAGAATTTGTACGAGGTGTACGGCATGACCGAGGCGTCGGGCCTCATCGCCATCGACCCCACCGCCGGACCGGGCGGCGTGGGCTCGGTCGGCTTTGCGTTGCCTTACGCCCAGGTGCGCGCGCGCAAGATGAATGCGGACGGGCGGCGCCTCCGCGCAAGGCGAAGTGGGCGTGCTGACCATCGAGGGCGAGCACGTGTCACCCGGCTACCGCAACCCCGAGCACAACAAGGGCGTGTTCGTCGACAAGGGCGTGCTCAATTCGGGCGACCTGGGCTACACCGACGAGACCGGCCGCATTCACATCGCCGGCCGCGCGAAGGACCTGATCATTCGCAGCGGCCACAACATCGACCCTCTGATGATCGAGAACGCGATGCAGTCGCACCCGGTAGTGGCATTGGCGGCGGCTGTGGGGATGCCGGATAGCTATGCGGGCCAGTTGCCGGTTTGCTATGTGACGTTGCGGGCGGGCGCGACGGTGACCGAAGATGAGTTGCGCGAGCATGCGGAGAAGACGATCGCGGAAAGGCCGGCCTGGCCGAGACACATTCACTTGGTGGATGCCATTCCGCTGACGACGGTGGGGGAGATCTACAAGCCGCAGTTGCGGTGTGATGCGGCGCAGCGGTTGGTGAACCAGATTGTGTGCAAGCAGTTGGCGCTCCCCAGCGCAAAAGTCCAGGTGTGCGAAGGCGGCGATGCGGCATGATGGTGAACGTGCAACTGCCGCCGGATCAGCAAGCGGCAGTGCCGCACGTACAGCACGCCCTGAGCGCGTTCTTGTTTGAGGCGCATGTGGCGGTGGGGTAGTGCTGCCAATCTGCCGTCCCGCAGCATCTACTTTGGGATGCGCGCGGCGAGTTGATTCAAGTGCGGCGCCACGCTCGCTGCCACCAGAGATGTCATGAAAGTTTCGAGGTCCGGACTGGTGAGACGCATCCTGCGGGTTGCAAGGGCCATTAGAAACTCTGGCAGCGAATCGCCCTTGCCTTGGCCCCAACTTGCAAGCTCTGCGTGTAGGACTTCCAACACTTCGCGGCTGCATTCCGCATCAACCATGAATGTCAGTTCCTGAGTCGTCGCGGCCCGCAGAAAAGCAGCCCTGAGCACTGCGTCGTTGTAGTCGCGAAAATTCGACGGACAGAGAAGGACCTGACCATATACCGTCTGAGTCCATTTCACCCCCTGCGTATCGCGAGGAATGGAAGCCCTAAAGCCGACGTTGTCGTTTCTTGCGCAAGCCAGGAGATTGAGAATCACCGCATAGATGTCGGCTTGTGAGATCAGTTCGATCTTCGACTCGGTCTTGAGGTATACGAAATCCGGGGAAATCGCCAAATCGCCGCTAAGGCCTTTCAGAAAGAGCGCATCTTGGGATGCCTCTTCAAGCTCTTCGATGCGCATCTCCCAGTATGGGTCGATCGCCCCACTACTTTTCATGCGCCGCAGCAGGGCCAACTCGTGGTCCCAAGATGACTGCTGCCCGTCCGGAGGAGTCAGCATGACGTCCAGCACCGAGCGGCAGGTAAATGTGTCCGCGCCGCGTTCCCCGTAAGACAGGAAGCTTCGTAGATCTGAAAGGTTCCGAGCGGACTCGGCCGCTGTCAGGGCCGCAAGATAGCTCACGCATCCTCCTGGCACCATCGTCCTGAGTTGGGCATTGATCCCCCTCAATAGAGCATGGTCAGCGAGATAGCCGATGACAACGAGCACGCTTGCCGCGGGAGTCACAGGAATTTGGGAGATCGCGTCCGCTGCCAGTATTTGCGTCTCGGCGCAATTGCCGTTCAGCCCCGCCTCCTGCAGCAAGTTGCGAACGACCGCCTCGCTCACGTCTACAAGAACGATAAAGTTGATTGGGTGCGGAGTAAATCGCTTAAGCAGCCGCTGAAAACCTTGCTTCACATCAGCGTTTCCTAAAAGTTTTGGCACGTCCACTCCGATTGCGACGCGCGGTGAATGAGCTCGGTACATGGGCACGTGCAGAAGCTTCTGCCGAGCGAGTAGCTCCATGACGTCGCGCGCATCTTGCGGTTGCGACGGTTTGCTGATTCGGAGGCGTTTGGTTCCGCGCTTTTCGAGAAGGAACTGATCCCCCTCGAGTTCTGCAAGCAACATGCCTTGCTTGCACAACACGCATTCCGGCGGGCTGTAATTCTGGATTCTGGGGTAGCCAAACGTGCGTTCAGGACGATAAGTGAGATTGCAGAGAACGCCACTATCCACGGACGCGTTGCTGCCAACCGTTTCCAAGAAATAGAAAGTGACTGAGTTGTCCGTCGAAAGATGCTTCTCTTTGAGCCGGTCGACCATGCCGCCCGAGGTCGAGGCGGAAATGAGCGCAACATCGCCGCGGCCCAGCGATGGCAGCTTGTCCATTCCGCCATAGGAACTGAACGATTGCGCCGGCGGCGCGGCCTCCCATATTCCGTTTAGCAGCGCAATGCGTTGCATCGCGAGCGCGACCGGCAGTAGCGACGCCGTATCCACAAAAACCCGCCGTGCGTATCCAACCTGTAGCTTCGTCAAGGCAAACGTGGCCAGTACCGCACACGCCGTGGAAGACAGGAGCACATTCGCCACCCGAAGAAACTGGGTAGCGTGCTTGCCGGACCCCTTTCCGAAGTGAACGCCGGGCGGGGCATCGACCCTGCCCTTGTGCCGGTCGAATAGATCGAACAGCCAGCCCTGCATCAACTCATCCTCCAGCTGTGCCTGTGCGACCTCTGCTCGCTCTCCAGCCTCGTAGCGATACGCAACCAGCTGAGACTTGTGCCCTGGATTGACTTTCAAACCAATGTAATACAGCTCACCCGGAGAGCCCGGAGCATTGCCGCCTGCGCGCTCGGCAGCCGTTCCCTTGTCTAGCGCGGCTTTCACCGCTTCAACGTCGAAGAAGGGTGCCAAAATGTAGATGCGCATGGTGTTTGGCCGCGCATCAAGGACCTTTCTGATGTCATCGCTGATAAGCGATCCGAGCAGGCTGATCTCATCGTATGCCAGAAGCGCAGCTCCGCCCTCGAATGAACGGTCCCTGAACCTGGTCGTCAGTTCCATCGCCTGCATTCTTTACTCCAACGGAACGACGACACGAACTGCCACACCAACGATTGGCTCGTTCCAAGACGGAACCGCAAGGAACGTCTTCCCGACATCCAGCAGCCTCGGCTTGGGCCAGGCCATATGTGCCATTGGGGCCGGCTTCTCCATTTGTGTTTGCAGCTCACCGTCTAGGAAGGTCCGGTAAGCGAACAGGCGGCCAGTACGGAATTCAATGCGCCCCTTCAGCGCTTGCACCGCACGGATTACTTCGGCCAACCCCATCGCGCGGTGGCCTGCACGATTGTCTTCAAGGCCGGGGTAATAGTGCCGCTCCAGGCAGTTGTGTAAGACTTCCCACTCGTGCTTCAAGTCGACTTCGTCCGTTAGATCGCACTTCGAATACGTCGGGTAGTAGCCGACCCCTGAATCGAATATTCCGATCTCAATGCAGTCGACCAGAATCGGTGCAGTTCCCCGAGGTGCACGTGGTGGGGGCGGTCGGGCGATTTTGATCCGTTTTAGCAAGAGCCCGCGCATCGCATCTGGCCTTAACGGCTTGCCATCAAGTCCGAGCCGCGCGTGCATGTCGGTGTTCTCGAAAAGCTCGGCCACAACCACTGCCAGCGCCCTGGCGTTACGGAAGATGGTTGAATCCTGGACAGAGCCGCCGACGTGCTTAGCGGTCAGCTCAAGTATGAGCGTTTCAAAGTCGATCTTGGGGCGCAGCTTACCGGACTCGTCGGCGTAAAGATCAAGGGGGAAGCTCTGCCCCCTGCTATCTGCACAGATGACCACTTGGCAGTCCGAAAACAGGTCAGCGCTGATGCGGTAAGTGAATAGCTTCTCGCGCGCAAGATCGACCATTTTTCGGAGGTCGGCGGCCGACTTTCCCTCGATGTCATGCTGCGCTTGCTGCAACGAGAGAAGAACTGCGAGGGTAGGGTACAAGGAAGGCGCCGAGACAACCTTTTCCGCGATTTGAGTCTGCCAAGACACGTGCAGAGGGACACGGCTTCGAGCAAGGGTCAGCAGCTTCTGGATGGCGTAAATTTCCGTTCGTAGCACAGCAGCCTGCAGGTCCGTTTCGTATTCATTTGGAACTTCTACCTCCACGACCGAACCGCTGGAGGCGAGTTCAGTGATGGAATACGCGTCAGTCAGCAAATCAAGCGGTAGTCGTAGCATTGGTGGATCTCTGTGTCTTCTGGACCATTGCTTTGTGCAGCAGCGCGTCAAGCAATCGGCGACAGTGGCCTTCACCGGCGCCAAGGCTCGCCTGGAGCCGGTCGCATACCGCCAATAGCGCGTCAACCTTGGCGACGATGCGCTGCTGTTCGTCTAGCGGCGGAACAGGAAAGCGAACCTCCTTAAGGTTGGTCGCGCTGATCCCCCAGTTCCCTACCGTCGTTGCGCACAGCGATTCAACTTGATTTCGAACGAGGTCTGAGTCGCCCGCTAACCGCAAGTACTCAGGCACGACCAGTTGCAATGCGACGCGAACACGGATCAGCTTGTCGGGATAGATGGGGCGCATGCCGAGGTAATTCTGGAAAATGGTGAGCCGCCCTACGAATGACTTGTTCCCATTGAAGCGGCAAGCCAGCAAATCGCCCGACTTCAAGGCGTACTGCGCACGCGTTTCAGCATCGATCCCACTGATGCGCTTGTATTCTTCCTCGGCAACAACTCCATCCCGTCGAATCGTTCCCGCGCTGATCCGGAGAATGGGCGTCCCGTCAGCCACCTCGTCAGGGCGGCGTGAGTAGCCATTTCTCGTGTCTTCGGCCAACAGACTTTCAAGTCGTGCGTAGCGCCACCCTGGAGGCAGATCAAGGAGAGCGTTGTCGCCGTCCCATTCATCGGCCGCAGCCACTTTTTCACTCGCGTCCTGCGGTACCAACTTGCCGCGCACCGCGAGGTTGAGGAAAGTCTGGCGGAGCTGCTTGATCTGATCGGGGCGCGCTGTGAGGGCCGGCAGGGCATCCAGTGCGAAGGGGGCGTCTTCGTGGAAGGTCTCAGGGTGGGGCTCGTTGAGGCGGGCCAGGCTCGCCGCCGCTAGCCGATCGCGCGCCGCCTCACGATGCGTCCGCGCTGCCTCAAGCCGGTCGCACAGCGCCATCAGTTCATCGACCTTCACGACGATGCGGTGCTGTTCGGCGAGGGGTGGCAGGGCAACCGGAATGCGATCCATCCGGTTCTTTGGGAGGCCACCGCGCCCCGCACCAGTCTGCTCATCGACGACGAATGATTGAAAGTGCGGTGAAAGGACCAGGCGATGAAGGTAGTCGGCCAGTTCCGGAATCGCTGCGCGAATGATCGCAACGTGCTGGCTGACGTTTGCCTCACCAAAGACGTCAGGCACTCGACAGCAACGTCCAATTGACCCGCCCGTGATGTTGAGCAACAGGTCCTTCGCGAGAACGGCAGTCCCCGCCATGCGGGCATGAGTCGCGGGATCGATGTATGCGACATCATCAAGATGTAGGCCATCGTCGTAGACGTTCTGCGAACGCAGGAACGGTATGCCGGCATCTTTGTAGGCGGCCTGGCCGCCGCGCGGCGTGCTGCCAGAGCCGGTCTTGGAGCACACCCCACCAATGTTGCTCCACGACCAGCCAGGCGGCAGTAGGAACGGAATCTGTTCTTGCGTAAGTGGAAATGCGTCCTGCGAGATGCCGCGCCGCGCCTTCGCTGCCGCGATTCGCTTCAACAGAGCCGACGCCGGCTCGTCCTTCGAATCCTGGGGCACCAGCTTGCCGCGCACCGCAAGATCAAGAATGAATTTTCGCAGCTGCCCAATCGCATCCGGCGCATCGGCAATTCGCTCGTAGTGCTGAAGCAGTTGCCCGGCGTTCATCGCGCCAGTGCCTCAGCCAGAATCGCCTTCAGCTCGCCGCGCAACTTGGCCGTCTCCGCCTCGGCGGTATTCAGCGCCGCCAGCAGTTCCGCCACGTCACCATGGTCATCAGCAACCGCATGCGGATTCTTGATGTCCAGGTTGTAGCCCCGAGCCTTCACCTCGTCCGCACTCACCCGCCAAGCCTGCGGCGTCTCCGCGCGCCCTCCTCGCTCAGCGCCGCCCCACCAGTCCACGCAGCCTTGCAGGTGCTCGACGCGGATCGGCTTGGTCATTGAGTAGGCCTTCTGGCCTTCGGGCACCTGGTGCTCGTAGAACCAGATCTCCTGCGTCGGCTCGCCCTTCTCGAAAAACAGCAGGTTGGTGCCGATGCTGGCGTAGGGCCGGAACACGCTGTTGGGCAGCCGCACGATGGTGTGCAGGTTGCATTCGGCCAGCAGGTGCTCCTTCAGCCGCGTCTTCACGCCTTCGCCGAACAGTGAGCCGTCGGGCAGCACGATGGCGGCGCGGCCGCCGGGTTTGAGCAGGCGGATGAAAAGGGCCAGAAACAGGTCGGCCGTCTCCTTGGTGCGGAAGTGCGCCGGAAAGTTGGATTCGATGCCGTCTTCCTCGCGCCCGCCGAAGGGCGGGTTGGTGAGGATGATGTCCACCCTGTCGCTCTGGCCGTGGCTGATGTAGGGGCGCGCCAGAGTGTTGTCGTGCCGCACGAAGCCAGGGTCTTCGATGCCGTGCAACAGCATGTTGGTGACGCACAGCATGTGCGGCAGTGGCTTCTTTTCCACGGCGCGCAGGCCCGCCTGCAGTTTCTCTTCGTCCTTGGGCTTCCTCACGTAGCGCTCGCGCATGTGGCGGATGGCGCAGGTAAGAAAGCCGCCGGTGCCGCAGCTAGGGTCGAAGAGAATCTCGCCCGGCCTGGGGTCAATGCGGTCCACCATGAAGGCCGTGAGTGCGCGGGGCGTGTAGTACTCGCCCGCGTTGCCGGCGCTCTGCAGGTCGTTGAGCAATTGCTCGTAGAGGTCGCCGAAGTGCTTGCGGTCGGCCAGGTCATTGAAGTCCACGCCGCTGATCTTGTTGATGACCTGCCGCATGAGCTGGCCGGACTTCATGTAGTTGTAGGCGTCCTCGAACACGCTGCGCACTACGCGGGCACGGTTGGCGGTGGCGCCTTTCGCGGGTAATTCCTTCAGCGCCGGGAAAAGTTCGCCGTTGATGAAGGCGAGCAAACCTTCGCCGGTGATGCCTTCGGGGTCGGCGGCCCAGTGGCGCCACTGGAGCTTCTTCGGGATCGGCGAGCGGTAGTTGTCCTGCATCATCTCCAGTTGCTGGTCCTGGTCGTCGATGATTTTCAGGAAGAACATCCAGCACAGTTGCGAGAGGCGCTGGGCGTCACCATCGACGCCCACGTCCTGCCTCATGATGTCTTGGATGGATTTGACGGTACTTCTTGCTGACATTCTTTATGCGGATTCCTGGTACAGCGCGGCTTGCAGTTCGTGCACGGCGTCCTCAAAGCCGGCTCGGGTGCCGAACTGTTTGATGAGTTGAAACGGGGTGCCCATGGCGTTGAAGGGCGGAATTTCAAGAATTTTCACATTGTCCAGGCCGCCGACGACGCCTTCGTCCTGGTACTTGGTGAGGAGCGCCTCCAGTACGGCGCGGGCTTGCGGGCCGTATTTGGTAAACACGTCGCGCTTCTTGACGTTGTTGGCGCGCTCGCGCCGGGTCAGCGGCGGTTGGTCGAAGGCGATGTGGCAGATCAGGTCAAAGGGGTCGAGGTCTTTGCCAACCTCTTCGAGCAGGGGCTCCAACGGCAGCCCCTCGGCGGCCAGTTCGGCGATGACGACCTCCTTGCGTTCTGCGCCTTTCCATCGGCGCAAAAAGTCGTCCAGGCTGGCGTAGTGGGCCCGGACGGTCTTGCGCGAATAGTCGCGCAGCGATTCGGTCACCAGCTTGCCATCGTTGTCCATGTACTCGATGCGCTCGGCCAAGACTGTCACGGGCTTGCCGTCGATGTAGAACTTTGGCGCGGGTGTCGGCGGTGGATGTCCCGGTGGCAGCGGGTCCAGTGGCGGCGGGTCTACCAGAATGTCCTCGCCATCGCCCTTCTCCCCTGCGCCGTTTTCGTCATCACCGCCGATGGGTGGTTCGCCCGGTGGCGGCTCTGGCGGCAAGGGCGGGTCGTGTTCACCGGGTTCGTAGATCTGCACCGGGTCACCATCGAACTCTGGGTCCGCAAAGTGCGCGGTCGCGCCCCGGAAATCGACCAGCGTGAAGTAGTATTTTTGCGTGTCCTCATGCACTCGGGTGCCGCGCCCCACGATCTGCTTGAATTCGGTCATCGAGCCGACGGCGCGGTCCAGCACGATCAGGCGGCAGGTTTGCGCATCCACCCCGGTCGAAAGCAGCCGCGAGGTGGTCACCAGCACCGGATAGGATGACTCGGGGTCGATGAAGTTGTCCAGTTGGGCGGCGCCAATAGCGTCATCGCCCGTGATGCGCATGACGTAACGATCGCTCTTCAGCACCAGGTCCTGGTTTTCGACAATCAGCGCCTGGCGCAACAAAGCCGCATGCTCGGTGTCCACGCAGAAGATGATGGTCTTCTGCATGCGGTTGCCGCTTTGCTTCAGGTAATCCGAAATCCACTGTGCGACGCGCTGCGTTCGGGCGTCGATGACCAAGGTGCGGTCGAAGTCCTTGAGGTTGTAGATGCGGTCGTCTATCAAGCGGCCCAGCTTGTCGGTGTCGCCAGCATGGGGCCGCCAGCCGTGCACGTCCACGTCCAGGTGGACGCGAATCACCTTGTACGGCGCCAGAAAGCCGTCGCTGATGCCTTGCTTCAATGAATAGGTGTAAACCGGCCGGCCAAAATAATGCATGTTGGAGACGTACTCGGTCTCCTTTGGGGTGGCGGTCAGGCCGATCTGCGTTGCGGACTTGAAATGGTCCAGGATTTCGCGCCAGGCTGCATCGTCGGCCGCGCTGCCGCGGTGGCATTCGTCGATGACGATCAAGTCGAAGAAGTCAGGCGACAACTCGCGAAAGAGTTTCTGCCGGTTTTCGGGGCCGGTGAGGGCCTGGTACAGCCCCAGGTAGATTTCGTAGGACGTGTCGATGCGACGGTTATTGTCCAATGCCACGGTGAGATCGACCCTGGTGCCGTCGTCACGCTCAATGGTTTTCGCCTCGGTGCTGAGTTTTGCCATCGTGGCGCCGAACGGGCGGAAGTCGTTGACCATGGTCTGGTTGACCAGGATGTTGCGGTCGGCCAGGAACAGCACGCGCTTCTGCCGGCCGGCATGCCAGTCGGATTTCCAAAGTCGCCAGATGATCTGGAACGCCGTATAGGTCTTGCCGGTGCCCGTCGCCATGACCAGCAACACGCGGTCTTTGCCCTTGGCGATGGCTTCGACGGCAGCATTGATCGCATTGCGCTGGTAGTAGCGCGGCTCCTTGCCGCTGCCGTCGTCGTAGTACGGCTGGAGGATGATCTTCTCCTCGGCGGGCTTCACGCCCTTCCACTCGCGGTACTTGGCCCAGAGCGTGTCCGGTGTCGGGAATTCGTGCAGCGCGAGATCAGCCTCGCCCTTTGCGAGCAAGCCAGTGCGGTCATGAAAGACGAAACCCTTGCCGTTGCTAGCGAAGACGAAGGGAATATGCAGAGCCGCGGCGTAGTCCAGCGCCTGCTGCATGCCGTGGCCGGCAGTGAACTTGGCCTTCTTGGCCTCGATCAGTGCGATAGGAATGTGCTGCCAGTAGAGGACAAAATCCGCCCTCTTTGGCTTACCCCGGCTGACCATCCGGCCCCGGACGATGATGCGGCCTTTGGTGAAGGCCACCTGGCGGCGGATCTGTGTAGCTTCGTCCCACCCGGCCTTGACGATGGCGGGCGTGATGAACTTGACGCTGATGTCGTCTTCGCTCAGGTCACTGCTATTCATTGCGCCGATCCTCCAGCCGCGAGTATCGCTGATGTGAAGGAACCGGCAGCGGGGTAGGCCAAGCTGCGGTGCCGGGCCTGATTACTCCACCCGTTCGACACCCGTCGGTTTGAAGCCCAGGTCCGCGGCCTTGCCCTTGCGTCCGCGCCCCGCCTTGGCGTTGTTCAACGAGCGTATTTCCAGCGTCTCATCTCGCTCCTTACCCCCGCGCCCCAGACCGGAAATCTTCACGCTGCGCGTGTAAGCCGCTGCGCCCGCCAATGTGTCCTTGGCCTCCAGGTCGATCAGCATCAAGCCGCGCCCGCCGTTGGACATCGGCTTGAGTTCGCCGATCTCGAAGGTGAGGATGCGCCCGCCGGTGGAGGCGCATGCCACGTGCGTGGCCGGCGCCTGCGGCGGCACGTTGGCCGGCGAAGGCCGGCACACCACTTCTCCTTCACCGCAACTGATGAAGGCCTTGCCCGCCTTCAGGCGCGACATCATGTTCTCTACCGTCGCCAGGAAGCCATAGCCGCCCGAACTGCTCAGCAGCAGCCACGCCCCGGGCGCGCCCGCGAAGTAATGAACCAAGT
>JACDFR010000020.1 GCA_013815685.1 Ramlibacter sp. | reverse complement strand
CGGCGGATCGGCGATGCCTGCGCCACGACCGAGAGAATCTTGCCGAAGCCCTTGATCCCGCTGGCGGCCAGCGTCTTGATCGGCCCCGCGCTGATGCCGTTGGACCGGATGCCGCGCGGTCCCAGCGATTCGGCGAGGTAGCGCACGGACGCTTCCAGCGAGGCCTTGGCCAATCCCATGGTGTTGTAGTTGGGGACGGTCCGGATGGCACCCAGGTAGGTCAGTGTGAGCAGGGCCGACTTGTCGTTCAAATAGGGCAGTGCCGCCTTGGCCATGGCCGGAAAGCTGTAGGCGCTGATGTCGTGCGCGATCTTGAACCCTTCGCGCGACAAGCCCTCCAGGAAGTCGCCGGCAATCGCTTCCCGGGGAGCATAGCCAATGCTGTGGACGAAGCCGTCGAACTTCGGCCAGGGCCCCGACAGGTCCTTGAAGAGCTTGTCGATCTGCGCGTCATCGCCCACGTCGCAATCGAAAATCAACGTGGACCCGAAGTCCCCCGCGAATTCGGTGATGCGCTCCTTGAAGCGCTCGCCCACGTAGCTGAAGGCGAGCTCCGCACCCTGCGCGTGGCAGGCCTTGGCGATGCCGTAGGCGATCGAGCGATTCGACAGAACGCCGGTGATCAACAATTTCTTGCCAGTCAGGAAGCCCATAGGTCTCTTTGAGTAAAAAATCTGTGCAGAATTGTCGCATGCGAGGTTTGCTGCTTGTCCTGGCGTCGATGCTGGCTGTGCCGTCCTGGGCAGCGCACGCGTACGCTCAGTTCGGCGACGTCAAATATCCCAGCGGTTTCACTCACTTCGATTACGTGAATCCGGCCGCGCCCAAGGGCGGCGAAATCCGCATGGTTCCGCCCACCCGGCCCACCAACTTCGACAAATTCAATCCCTTCACCCTCAAGGGCACGGCCCCTTACGGCATGGGCCCCCTGATGTTCGACAGCCTGCTGGTGGGCAACTCGGACGAGCCGACCACCGCCTATGGCCTGCTGGCCGAGGACGTGGAGGTCGCTGGAGACGGGCTCTCGGCCACCTTCAGGCTCAACCCGAGGGCACGCTTTCACGACGGCAAGCCGGTGCTCGCCGCCGACGTGGTGCATTCGTTCAAGACGCTGACCGGCAAGGAGGCGGCGCCCCAGTACCGCACCATCTACGCCGAGGTCAAGGATGCGGTGGCCGTGGCCGAGCGCATCGCGCGTTTCGACTTTGCCAGCCCCAACCCCGAACTGCCCCTGGTCGTGGGTGGGATGGCAGTGTTCAGCCGCGACTGGGGCAAGGGCAAGCCCTTCGACGAGGTGGTGTCCGACGTGCCGATCGGCTCGGGCCCCTACCGCATCGCCAATCCCCGCATGGGCCGCGACATCACCTACCAGCGCGACCCCAACTACTGGGCGTCGGAACTGCCTACGCGCAAGGGCCACTTTAACTTCGACCGGATCACTTTCAAAATCTATCTCGATGAGACATCTCGTTTCGAAGGACTCAAGGCCGGTGAATTCGACTTTCTGCGTGAGTTCACGTCGCGCAACTGGGCGCGGCAATACAAGGGCAAGCAGTTCGATTCCGGCGAACTGGTGAAGCGGGCTTTCGAAAACCGCAACCCAGGCGATTTCCAGGGCTACGTGTTCAACCTGAGGAAGCCGAAATTCCAGGACATCCGCGTTCGCAAGGCGATAGGCCTGGCCATGGATTTCGAGTGGATGAACCGGCAGCTGTTCTACAACCTGTACAAGCGGGTGAACGGGTATTTCCCCAATAGCGAGTTCCACGCCGAAGGGCCGCCCAAGCCAGACGAACTGGCGCTGCTGGAGCCGCTGCGCAGCAAACTCAATCCGGAGGTCTTCGGCCCGGCGTTCGTGTCGCCCGGTACGGCGCCGCCGCGCAGCCTGCGAGAAAACCTTCGCCAGGCCCAGGCCCTGCTGAAAGAGGCGGGGTGGACCTATCGGGATGGCGCCCTGCGCAACGCCAACGGCGAACCTTTCACCATCGAGTTCCTGAACGACCAGCCGGGGCTGATTCGCATCGTCGCGCCCTTCGAGAAGGCGCTGGCGAAACTGGGCATCCAGTGGCAATACCGGCAGGTCGACTTTTCGCTCAGCAAGCAGCGGATGGACAGCTTCGACTTCGAACTGACCACGCGCCGCATCCCGGGCAGTGTGGCCCCCGGCGGTGAGTTGCTGGAGCTTTTCGGCTCGAAGGCCGCCGCGACCCCGGGGTCTTCCAACTACTGGGGCATCTCGGACCCGGCGGTTGACGCCATCTTGCAGAAGGTGGTGCAGGCACGCACTCGGGAGGAGCTGCGCACGGCAATGCGGGCGCTGGACCGCGTCCTGAGCCACGGGCACTATTCGGTTCCTCAGTACTATGGCGGCGCATTCCTGATCGGTTACCGGCCCAGGGCCTTCGTGCTGCCGCAGCAGATTCCTCCCTACTACGAGGCCGACACCTGGGCCATGTCGACATGGTGGGCGTCCCCCGCCAACAGATGAAAGCCCGATGACCAGTTACATCCTCAAGCGCCTGCTGCTGATGATTCCCACCCTGCTGGGAATCCTGGTGGTGACGTTCACCATCGTGCAGTTCGTGCCCGGCGGGCCGGTGGAGCAGATGGTGGCCCAGTTGCAGGGCCGCGACTCCGGGGGCGAGCGCGCCGCGGCTTCAGGTGCGGGCTATCGCGGGCGCCAGGGCGTGGACGAGAAGCGGATTGCGGAGATCAAGGCGCTGTATGGCTTCGACAAGCCGGTGCACGAGCGCTTCTTCCAGATGCTGGGCCAGTTCGCCCGCTTCGACCTGGGCCAGAGCTTTTACCAGCACAAGGATGTTTGGGAGCTGGTGAAAGAGAAGCTGCCGGTGTCCATCAGCCTGGGGCTCTGGACGTTCTTCCTGAGTTACCTCATAGCCGTGCCGCTGGGCGTGGCCAAGGCCGTGCGGGCAGGATCGCGCTTCGACTTCATCACCACGCTGATCGTGCTGGTGGGCTACGCGATCCCCGGCTTCGTGCTGGGCGTCGCGCTGTTGGTGGTCTTCGGCGGCCAGCTGCAATGGTTTCCCCTGCGTGGGCTGACCTCCTCCAATTGGGAGCAGCTGAGCTGGGGCGCGAGAATCGCCGACTATCTCTGGCACATAGCGCTGCCGGTTACGGCCATGGTGTTCGGAAGTTTTGCCGTCACTTCGATGCTCACCAAGAACGCCTTCCTCGAGGAGATCCGCAAGCAGTACGTCCTGACGGCGAGGGCCAAGGGACTGGATGAAAACCGGGTGTTGTGGAAGCATGTGTTCCGCAACGCGCTGATTCCCATCATCACCGGCTTCCCGGCCGCATTCATAGGCGCGTTCTTCACCGGTTCGCTGTTGATCGAGACTCTGTTCTCACTCGACGGCCTGGGCCTGCTCAGCTACGAAAGCGTGATCCGGCGCGACTACCCGGTGGTACTGGGGACGCTTTATCTATTCACCTTGATCGGCCTGGTGACCAAGCTGATCAGCGATCTCTCCTACGTGCTGGTGGACCCGCGTGTCAGGTTTGACTAACCCCCCCGAAGCGGCCTCCGGCCGCCTCCCCCCCGGGGGGGCGCCGCCAGCGGCCCGGCAGAGCCGGATCCGCGGCGGCCCTGGAAAGGATGCTTACCCATCGCCCGGCCGGCGCGCCTGGCAGCGTTTCCGCCGCAACAAGCTGGGCTTCTACAGCCTCGTAGTGTTCAGCGTGATGGTGGTGCTGAGCCTGTTCGCGGAGGTCCTGTCGAACGACAAACCGCTGGTGGTTCGCTATGAGGGTCAGTTCTACTTTCCCATCGTACGGGACTATGCCGAAACTACCTTCGGCGGCGACTTCCACACGCCAACGGACTACCTCGACCCCTTCATTCGCGACAAGCTCGGGCAGGGCGGCAACTGGGCCCTGTATCCGCCCAATCGATTTGGCCCGAGGACGCTGAACTATTTCGCCAGCCAGCCCAACCCCACGTCGCCCTCGGGCGAAAACATGTTTGGCACCGACGACCGCGGCCGCGACCTGCTGGCCCAATTGATCTACGGCTTTCGCGTGAGCGTCCTGTTCGGCCTGGCGCTCACGGTGATCGGCGTGTTGGTCGGCGTGCTGACCGGTGCCATCCAGGGCTATTTCGGCGGGAAAACCGACTTGGCGTTCCAGCGCTTCATCGAGATCTGGGGATCGATGCCCGAGCTTTACCTGCTCATCATCTTCAGTGCCGTATTCGCCCCCAGCGTGGCCTTGCTGCTGATCCTGCTGTCGCTCTTCGGCTGGATGGGCTTGTCGGACTACGTGCGCGCCGAATTCCTGCGCAATCGCCAGATGGATTACGTGCGCGCCGCCAAGGCACTGGGTGTCGGCAACCGCCGCATCATGTGGCGGCATATCCTGCCCAACAGCATGACGCCCGTTGTGACATTCCTTCCGTTTCGAATGAGCGCAGCCATCCTGGCCCTGACGTCGCTTGATTTCCTGGGACTGGGTGTGCCGCCTGGCACGCCTTCGCTAGGAGAATTGCTGAGCCAGGGCAAGGCCAACCTGGACGCGTGGTGGATATCGCTCTCGACATTCGCGGTGCTGGTGATCACGCTGCTGTTGCTGACGTTCATGGGCGACGCGCTGCGTGACGCACTCGATCCTCGCAAGGCCGAAAAATGACGCTGCTGCTGGACGTCAAAGGCTTGCGGGTTTCATTTGGCGGCAAGGAAGTGGTGCACGGCGTGGACTTCTCGGTTCGGCCGGGGGAAAAGCTCGCCCTGGTGGGCGAGTCCGGCTCGGGCAAGACCGTCACGGCGCTGAGCCTGCTGGGGCTGGTCCAGAACGCCGAAGTCCGGGGTTCCGCGCTGTTCGCTGGGGGCGAACGCGAGGGCGAACGCGACTTGCTGTCGTTGCCGCAGCGCGAGCTGCTGGCGGTCCGCGGCCGCGAGATCGCGATGATCTTCCAGGAGCCCATGACCGCCATGAACCCGCTGTACACGGTGGGCGACCAGATCGCCGAGGTGCTGCAGCTCAAGGAGGGACTCACCGGCCGCGAAGCCTGGGAGGCGGCGGTGGGCGCGCTGGGCGCTACCGGCATTCCCGAGCCTGAGCGGCGCGCCCTGGCCTACCCGCACCAGCTCTCCGGCGGCCAGCGCCAGAGGGCGATGATCGCCATGGCCCTGGCGGGCCGGCCCAAGCTGCTGTTGGCGGATGAACCCACCACGGCGCTCGACGTGACCCTGCGCGCGCAGATCCTCGATCTGCTGTCGGAGATTCAGCGCCAGAACGGCATGGCCATGCTGCTGATCACCCACGACCTGAACCTCGTTCGCAAATTCGCCGACAGGGTGGCGGTGATGGAAAACGGCTACCTGGTCGAGCAGGGCCCGGTCGATGAAGTCTTTGCCAACCCGCGGCACGCCTACACCCGCAAATTGATCGACAGCCGGCCGGTGCGGGATGTCACCGACGAGTCGGCGGCGCCTGCATCGCCGGTCATGCAGGCAAGGGGCATGCAGGTCACCTATCCCGTGCCCATCCCCGGCATCCGGGGATGGTTCAAGAAGGGAAGTTTCATCGCCGTGAAGGGCGCGGCATTTTCCGTGGCCCCTGGCCGGACGCTGGGCGTGGTGGGCGAATCGGGCTCAGGCAAATCGACCCTGGCGCTGGCGGCGCTGGGCCTGATCCCGCATAGCGGGGATCTGGACGTGGTGGGCCGGCGCTGGGGTCCCGACGCGGCGGGCAACAAGGCCATACGCCGGGTGGTGCAAGTGGTGTTTCAAGACCCGTACTCTTCCTTATCGCCACGCATGACGGTCGAAGAAATCGTGGGCGAGGGTTTGCTCGTGCACGAGCCGGGTCTGGCGATACCCGCCCGCCGCGAGCGTGTGATGCAGGCCCTGGCGGACGTCGGCTTGTCCGAGGACCAGTTTCCCGGCCTGCTGCAGCGCTATCCGCACGAATTTTCCGGCGGCCAGCGCCAGCGCCTGGCGATCGCCCGCGCCCTGATCGTCCAGCCGCAACTGCTGATCCTGGACGAGCCGACCAGCGCGCTGGACGTCACGATCCAGAAGCAGGTCCTGAGGCTGTTGCAGCGGCTGCAACGTGAAAAAGGGCTGAGCTACTTGCTGATCACTCATGACGTGGACGTGATCCGGGCGATGGCCCATGACGTGATGGTGATGAAGGACGGCGACATCGTGGAATCCGGTTCGGTGCTGCAGGTTCTGGACACTCCGCGCGACGACTACACCCGCACCTTGGTGGCGGCTGCAGCCTAGGAATGCCATGCCCGCCAAGTCACCCACCATCGTGATCCCGGAATCGGAAGTCGAGATCACAGCCATGCGGGCGCAGGGAGCGGGTGGCCAGAACGTCAACAAGGTTTCCAGCGCTATCCACCTGCGCTTCGACATCCGCAACTCATCCTTGACCGCTGACCACAAGGAGCGGCTGCTGGCCCTGGCCGACCAGCGGATCACCCGCGATGGCGTCCTGGTCATCAAGGCCCAGACCCATCGCAGCCAGGACATGAACCGTGCCGAGGCCATGGGCCGGTTGCAGGAGCTGGTCGACAGCGTCGCCGCGCCACCCCAGGTGCGCCGGCCGACCCGGCCCACGCTGGCATCAAAGAAGCGCCGCCTCGAAGCCAAGAATCTGCGTTCGCAGGTGAAGGTACTGCGAGGCCGCATTTCCGACTGAGCAGGCAGTGCGCAGCACAGCCGATGCGTTGCAGATCAATGGTTTAGGCGATACAATCCTTACTTCACGACCAAACGGGCGGGTAATCACCGCCCGTTTTTTTTCGCCGTCGTAACAGCCCTTCGGGACAGTTGTTAGCCGTCGAGCAACCCGATGGGTTGAGTGGTCAATCGCTTTCAAAGGGATGTCGCACAACAGTGGCGCTGCAGGAAATCGTAGAGCAAACAGTGACCGGATTGGGTTACGAGCTGGTGGAGATCGAGCGCTCTGCCGGAGGCTTGCTGCGCATCACGATCGACCTGCCGTGGAACCCGGGTGACGAGCAGTTCATCAACGTCGAGGACTGCGAGAAGGTCACCCGGCAATTGCAGTTTGCCCTGGAGGTCGAGGGCGCGGAATATAAGCGGCTGGAAGTGTCGTCGCCGGGCATCGACCGGCCGTTACGTAGCGAGAAGGATTTCGAGCGGTTTGCCGGCCAGGCGGTCGATGTCACGCTGAAGACCCCCATGGGCGCGGCGGCGGATGGCCAGGTGGCCGCCAATCGCAAGAAGTTTCGCGGCACGCTGGAACGCGCCGAGGCGGGAGGCTGGCAGG
Organism: Ramlibacter sp.; assembly: GCA_013815685.1. Classification (GTDB taxonomy): domain Bacteria; phylum Pseudomonadota; class Gammaproteobacteria; order Burkholderiales; family Burkholderiaceae_C; genus Ramlibacter. The sequence goes on along the minus strand of JACDFR010000020.1, from coordinate 51,713 downwards.
TCGTCTGGAGTGACGAGCCACCCGTGAAGCCGGGCCAGAAGGTAAGCAGGAAAAAAGAGCCCGCGCCGCTGCGGGCATTGGGTTTTACGCTGGACGAGCTGAAGGAAGCACGGCTGGCGCCGATCGTGGATTTCAAGGGCAGGAAATCCGGCGAGATTGCGGGGCAGGCCGCGGGCAAGCGTGCCGTGTCCTCAACCGATTAAGTGGTAGGAGAGTGGTCAGATGAATCGCGAATTGTTGATGCTGGTGGAGGCGATCTCGCGCGAGAAGAACGTCGAGCGCGACGTTGTCTTCGGCGCGGTGGAGTCGGCGCTGGCCCAAGCCACCAAGAAGCTCTATGAGGGCGATGTGGACATCCGCGTGGCGATCGACCGCGACAGCGGCGATTACGAAACTTTCCGCCGCTGGCATGTGGTGCCTGACGAAGCCGGGCTGCAGTTGCCCGACCAGGAGATTCTGCTGTTCGAGGCCAAGGAGCAGATCGCCGATATCGATGTCGACGACTACATCGAGGAAGCCGTCGATTCGGTTCCCATCGGACGCATCGGCGCGATGGCCGCCAAGCAGGTGATCCTGCAGAAGATCCGCGATGCCGAGCGCGAGATGCTGCTCAATGACTTCATGTCGCGCGGCGACAAGATTTTTGTCGGCACCGTCAAGCGTATGGACAAGGGCGACATCATCGTCGAGAGCGGCCGCGTCGAAGGGCGCCTGCGCCGCGGCGAGATGATCCCCAAGGAAAACCTGCGCAACGGCGACCGCGTGCGCGCCATGATCATGGAGGTGGACCTGACGCTGCGCGGCGCGCCCATCATCCTGTCGCGCTCGGCCCCCGAATTCATGATCGAGCTGTTCCGCCAGGAAGTGCCCGAGATCGAGCAGGGCCTGCTGGAGATAAAGAGCTGCGCCCGCGACCCGGGCAGCCGCGCCAAGATCGCCGTCCTTTCGCACGACAAGCGGGTAGACCCCATCGGCACCTGCGTCGGCGTGCGTGGAACGCGCGTCAACGGCGTCACCAACGAGCTGGCCGGCGAACGCGTGGACATCGTGCTGTGGTCCGAAGACCCGGCCCAGTTCGTGATCGGCGCCCTGGCGCCCGCCAATGTTTCCTCTATCGTGGTCGATGAAGAAAAGCATGCCATGGACGTGGTGGTCGACGAGGAGAACCTCGCCATCGCCATTGGCCGCGGCGGGCAGAACGTGCGCCTGGCCTCCGACCTCACGGGTTGGAAGATCAACATCATGGACGCGAATGAATCGGCGCAGAAACAGGCCGAGGAAACGGACACCATCCGCACGCTCTTCATGGAAAAGCTGGATGTGGACCAGGAGATCGCGGACATCCTGTTCTCCGAAGGGTTCACCAGCCTGGAGGAAGTGGCATACGTGCCCATCCAGGAGATGCTGGAAATCGAGTCTTTCGACGAAGACACCGTGAACGAACTGCGTTCGCGCGCCAAGGATGCGCTGCTGACCATGGAGATCGCCCGCGAAGAAAGCGTCGAGCAGGTCTCTCAGGATCTGCGCGATCTCGACGGGCTCAGCCCCGAACTGATTGGCAAGCTGGCCGAGGCCGGCGTACACACCCGCGACGACCTGGCCGACCTGGCCGTCGATGAACTCACCGATATCACCGGCCAGTCCGCGGACGAGGCCAAGACCCTGATCATGAAGGCTCGCGAGCACTGGTTCACCAGCGCCACCGCGGCCCACGAGTAATGTGATGGAAGGCACCAGAACACATGTCAAGTACCACCGTCGCCGAGTTCGCCGCCGAACTCAAAAAATCTCCCGATACGCTGCTTGAGCAGCTTCGCACTGCTGGAGTGGCCAAGTCGGCCACCACCGATGTCCTGAGCGAAGCCGACAAGCAGAAGCTGCTGGGTTATCTGCAAGCCAGTCATGGCACGGCAGCGCCCGAACGCAAGAAGATCACGCTGGTCAAGAAGTCGACCAGCGAGATCAAGCAAGCCGATTCTTCCGGCAAGGCGCGCACCATCCAGGTCGAAGTGCGCAAGAAGCGCACCTTCGTCAAGCGCGACGAGGGTGGTGACACTGCCGTGATCGAGGCGCCTGAGCCCGAGGCGCAGGCTCCGGCCCAGCCTCGCGTGGAAGATGCCGAGCTCGCCCGCCGCGAGGAAGAGGCCAGGCGCCAGGCCGAGTTGATCCGCAGGCAGGAAGAAGATCTGGCGGACAAGCGCCGCCAGCGCGAAGAGACCGAAAGGCGCGAGCGCGAAGCGGAAGAGCGCGCGGCCAACTACGCAGCCAACGAAGACCAGAAGAAGGCACAGGCCAACACCGACAAGGCCGAGGCCAACCAGGAAGCAATGGACGCCGCGGCGGCCCGGGCTGCTGCGCAGGTCCAGGCGCGCGAGAAGGCTGCCGCCGAATCCAAGGCGCGTGCCGACGAGGAGGCCGCCCGGGCCGCCGACCTCGGCGATCGCCGGCGCAAGGCCGAGGCTGAGGCTGCCGCCATCCGCTCAATGATGTCCGCGCCCAAGAAAGTGCTGGTCGCGCACAAGCCGCCGGAAAAAGTGGTCGCCAAGGCCGAGCCGGCCAAGCCGGCGGCCAAGGGCACGCTGCACAAGCCGGCTGTCGGCACCGGTACCGGCCGTCCGGCCGCGGGAGCCCCGGCTCCGGCGGGCGGGCCCGGCGCGGGCAAGGAAGTCAAATCCGCCAAGCTGTCGTCCAGCTGGGCGGGGGATCCCTCCAAGAAGAAGGCCATTCCCACCCGTGGCGATGCCACCGGTGGCGTGGGGCGCAACAGCTGGCGCGGGGGACCCCGCGGCCGCCGCGGCAACGAACGTGACCATCGCGATGACAACGCGCCGGCAGCGCCGGTCGAAGCGCGCGTGATCGAAGTGCACGTGCCCGAAACCATCACCGTCGCCGAACTCGCCCACAAGATGGCCGTCAAGGCATCGGAAGTGATCAAGGCGCTGATGAAGATGGGCCAGATGGTCACCATCAACCAGCCGCTGGACCAGGACACGGCCATGATCGTGGTCGAGGAAATGGGCCACAAGGCCGTCACGGCCGCGCTGGACGACCCGGAAGCCTTCACCGAAGAAGACGTGGGGGCCGCGGAAGGCGAATCGTTGCCGCGTGCACCGGTCGTCACTGTCATGGGCCACGTTGACCACGGGAAGACCTCGTTGCTCGACTTCATCCGGCGCGCCAAGGTCGCCGCGGGCGAAGCCGGCGGCATCACCCAGCACATCGGCGCGTACCACGTGCAAACCGAGCGTGGGATGATCTCCTTCCTGGACACTCCGGGACACGAGGCGTTCACCGCCATGCGTGCCCGTGGCGCCCAGGCGACCGACATCGTCATCCTGGTGGTGGCCGCCGATGACGGCGTGATGCCGCAGACCAGGGAAGCCGTCAAGCACGCGAAAGCGGCGGGCGTGCCGATCGTGGTCGCAATCAACAAGATCGACAAGCCCGATGCCAACCCGGACCGCGTCAAGCAGGAACTGGTGGCCGAAGAGGTCGTGCCTGAAGAGTACGGCGGCGAGTCGCCGTTCGTGCCGGTGTCGGCCAAGACCGGCGAAGGCATCGACGCGCTGCTGGAGCAAGTCCTGTTGCAGGCCGAAGTGCTGGAACTCAAGGCGCCGGTCGACGCCATGGCCAAGGGCCTGGTGATCGAAGCACAACTGGACAAGGGCCGCGGCCCGGTCGCCACGGTGCTGGTGCAATCCGGCACGCTCAAGACCGGCGACGTGGTGCTGGCCGGCCAGACCTATGGCCGCGTGCGCGCCATGCTTGATGAAAACGGCAAGCCGATCAAGTCGGCCGGCCCTTCCATCCCGGTGGAGATCCAGGGCCTGACGGAAGTGCCGCAGGCGGGCGACGAATTCATGGTGCTGACCGACGAGCGGCGCGCGCGCGAAATTGCCACCTACCGCGCCGGCAAGTTCCGCAACACCAAGCTGGCCCGCCAGCAGGCCTCCAAGCTGGAAAACATGTTCACCGACATGACCGCCGGCGAGGTGAAGATGGTCCCCATCATTATCAAGGCCGACGTGCAGGGTTCGCAGGAGGCGCTGGGCCAGTCGCTGCTCAAGCTCTCGACCGACGAGGTCAAGGTGCAGTTGGTCTATTCCGGTGTCGGCGGCATCAGCGAGTCGGACATCAACCTGGCCATCGCGTCCAAGGCCGTGATCATCGGCTTCAACGTGCGTGCCGACGCCGGCGCGCGCAAGCTCGCCGAAGGCAACGGCGTGGATATCCGCTACTACAGCATCATTTACGACGCGGTGGACGAGCTCAAGGTCGCCATGTCGGGCATGCTGGCGCCCGACAAGCGCGAGGAAGTCATCGGGACGGCCGAAATCCGGACTGTATTCGTGGCCTCCAAGATCGGTACGGTGGCCGGCTGTATGGTCACGTCCGGCATGGTCAACCGTTCGGCGCACTTCCGTCTGCTGCGCGACAACGTCGTCGTCTACACGGGCGAGATCGATTCGCTCAAGCGAATGAAGGACGATGCGCGCGAAGTCAAGGAAGGCTTCGAGTGCGGTATCAAGCTGAAGAACTACAACGACGTCAAGGAAGGCGATCAGCTGGAGTTCTTCGAGATCAAGGAAATCGCCCGGACGTTGTAGCGCCGCTATATCGGGCCTCGGCGTTGTTGGGCCGCCTGCCGTACTTCATGTGTACTGTCTGCGGCGGCCCGCCGACCCGGCATCCCGGCCTCGTGACGCAGCGAATGTTATTGCCATGCCTGCAAGGAAATCCGCCACCCCCAACCGCGCCTTCAAGGTCGCCGATCAGATCCAGCGCGATCTGACGGAGCTGATCGCGCGTGAACTGAAGGACCCGCGAGTGGGGATGGTCACCATCCAGGCAGTCGAGGTCACGCCGGATTACGCCCACGCGAAGATTTTCTTCAGTGTGCTGGTCGGCGACCCGAAGGAATGCGAAGAAGCGCTTAACCAGGCGGCCGGCTTCCTGCGCAACGGACTTTTCAAGCGCCTGCACATTCACACCGTGCCGACGCTCCACTTCCAGTTCGATCGCACGACCGAGCGCGCGGCCGACATGAATGCCTTGATCGCCAAGGCGGTCTCCTCGCGCGCAAAAGAAGACTGAAGATGTGGACCCCCACGTTTGCGGCTTCGCCGCTGCACTGCCCCCCGAGGGGGCGCACGGCGGTTTGGGACGGCCCGGCACCGCCATGAACGCGCCACGCACCAGGGTGCAGCGGCGCCCTGTGCATGGGGTGTTGCTGCTCGACAAGCCGCTGGGTCTTTCCAGCAATAACGCACTGCAGAAATGCAAGTGGCTGCTGCGCGCCGAAAAGGCCGGGCATACGGGCACGCTCGATCCACTTGCCACCGGCGTGCTCCCGCTGTGCTTCGGGGCCGCGACGAAGTTCAGCCAGCTGCAGCTGGACGCCGACAAGACATACGAGGCGACGGTGCGGCTCGGGGTCAAGACTTCCACTGCCGATGCCGAGGGCGACGTCGTCCAGGAGCGTCCCGTCCCAGCCATTGCCGTGGCGCGCCTGGCCGAGGTGGCCGCACAGTTCACCGGCGCGATCCGGCAGATGCCGCCCATGCACAGCGCCTTGAAGAAGGATGGCAAGGCGCTCTATGAGTACGCCCGCGCAGGGGAACAGGTCGAGCGGCAGGCTCGCGACGTGGTGGTCTGGTCGCTGGATCTCGCCTTTGCCGACGGCAAGAACGAACTGAAGCTGGTGGCCAAGGTCAGCAAGGGTACCTACATTCGCACGCTCGGCGAGGACATCGGCGAGGCACTGGGCTGCGGTGGGCATCTGACGTCCTTGCGCCGCATCGCGGCGGGCCATTTCGACTTGTCCGGGTGCATCACGCTGGACGAGCTGGAGGCCCTGGGCGAACAGGAGCGAGTGAGCCGACTCAAGCCCGTCGACTCGCTCCTGCCCGGCCACACCGTGCTTACGCTCGATATCGACAATGCCGGCCGTTTCCTGAGCGGCCTGCGCCGCCGCGGCAGCTGGCAGGACAACGAGCACATTGCCGTATTCGGCGAACACCCCCGGGCACTGCTCGGCACGGCCCACGTCAAGGGCGGCGAACTCATCCCCGGTCGGCTGCTGAGCCCGCCGGAAGTCGCACAGATTTTGGAAAGCAACCTATGACCAACAAGCAAATCCGCAATATCGCCATCATCGCCCACGTGGACCATGGCAAGACCACCATGGTCGACCAGCTGCTGCGCCAGTCCGGCACCTTTGCCGACCACGAGAAAGTCGTCGACACCGTGATGGACAACAACGCCATCGAACGGGAGCGTGGCATCACGATCCTGGCGAAGAACTGCGCCGTGAGCTGGCAAGGCACGCACATCAACATCGTGGACACCCCGGGCCACGCCGACTTCGGGGGCGAGGTGGAACGCGCCCTGTCGATGGTCGACGGCGTGGTGCTGCTGATCGACGCGCAGGAAGGGCCGATGCCCCAGACACGCTTCGTGACCAAGAAGGCGCTGGCCCTGGGCCTGCGGCCCATCCTGGTGGTGAACAAGGTCGACAAGCCCGGCGCGCGGCCCCAGCACGTGGTCAACGCCGCTTTCGACCTGTTCGACAAGCTCGGCGCCACCGACGATCAGCTGGATTTCCCCGTGGTCTACGCCTCGGGCATCAACGGCTGGACCTCGATGGAGGAGGGCGAGCCGGGGGAGCAGTGGGGGCCCGACATGTCGGCGCTGTTCAATACCGTCCTCCAGCACGTGCCGCCCCATGAGGGCGATCCGCAGGCGCCGCTGCAGCTGCAGATTTCGGCCATCGACTTTTCGAGCTTTGTGGGCCGCATCGGCGTCGGCCGCATCAATGCCGGCACCATCAAGCCCATGATGGACGTCGTGGTGATGGATGGTCCGGACGGAAAGTCCATCAAGGGCCGGGTCAACCAGGTGCTCACATTCCAGGGGCTGGACCGCGTGCAGGTGACTGAAGCCGGCCCGGGCGACATCGTACTGATCAACGGCATCGGCGACATCGGCATTGGCGTCACGGTCACCGACCCGCTCGATCCGGCGCCACTGCCGATGCTCAAGGTCGACGAGCCGACCCTCACCATGAACTTCTGCGTCAACACCTCTCCGCTGGCGGGACGCGAAGGAAAGTTCGTGACCAGTCGCCAGATATGGGATCGCCTTCAAAAAGAACTGCAGTCGAACGTGGCGCTGCGCGTAAAGGAAACCGGCGAGGAAGGTATCTTCGAGGTCATGGGCCGGGGCGAACTGCACCTCACCATCCTGCTGGAGAACATGCGCCGCGAAGGCTACGAACTGGCGGTGTCCAAGCCGCGCGTGGTGTTTAAGGACGTGGGCGGCTCGCGCCACGAGCCAATCGAACTGGTGACTGCCGACATCGAAGACCAGCACCAGGGCGGCGTGATGCAAGCACTGGGCGAGCGCAAGGGAGAGCTGGTCAACATGGAACCGGACGGACGAGGCCGCGTGCGCCTGGAATACCGCATCCCCGCGCGCGGCCTGATCGGCTTCACAAACGAGTTCCTCAACCTGACGCGCGGCTCGGGCCTCATCTCCAACATCTTCGACAGCTACGAGGCCTACAAGGGCGAGATCGCCAGCCGCAAGAACGGCGTGCTGATTTCCATGGACGACGGTGAAATCTTCACTTACGCCCTGGGCAAGCTGGACGATCGCGGCCGCATGTTCGTGAGGGCCAACGACCCGGTGTACGAGGGGATGATTGTGGGCATCCATAGCCGCGACAACGATCTCGTCGTCAACGCAACGCGCACCAAGCAGCTGACCAACTTCCGGGTTTCGGGCAAGGAGGACGCGATCAAGATCACGCCGCCGATCGAGCTCACGCTCGAATACGGCGTCGAGTTCATCGAGGAAGACGAACTGGTCGAGATCACGCCCAAGAGCGTTCGCCTTCGCAAGCGCTTTTTGAAGGAACACGAGCGCAAGCGCTCGTTGCGCGCCGCCTGAGAGCATGAAACTCACCCACACCAAGGCGGTCTTCCTGATGGTCGCCGTCACCCTGATGTGGTCGATCGCGGGAGTCGTCACGCGCCAGCTCGAGCATGCGCAGAGCTTCGAGATCACGTTCTGGCGTAGCTTTTTCACCGTGCTGTCGCTGCTCGTGATATTGCCGTTTTTCCAGGGGCGCGAGGTCTTCGCCAAGATCCGGCGCGGCGGCGTGGCGCTGTGGGTGTCGGGCGTGTGCTGGAGCTTCATGTTCACCGCCTTCATGGTGGCCTTGACCCTCACGAGCGTCGCCAATGTGCTGGTCACCATGGCGGCCACGCCGTTTATCACGGCGCTGCTCGCCCGCGTCTTCATCGGCTACCGCATTCCCATGCGCACCGGGATCGCCATCCTTGTCGCCGGAGCGGGCATCGCCTACATGTATGCCAGCCAGATATCCGGCGGGCAGGTCGCCGGCACCCTGGTTGCGTTTTGCGTGCCGCTGGCCAGCGCCGTCAACTGGACCGTGGTTCAGCGATCGCAGTCGCGTGGCCTGAACATCGACCTCGTGCCGGCGGTACTGGTGGGGGCCGTGATCTCGTCGTTGACCACGCTGCCGCTGGCGATGCCATTTCAAGCCTCCGGCCATGATGTCGGATTGCTCGCGCTGCTGGGGCTCGTCCAGCTCGCCATTCCCTGCGCGCTGTCGGTGGTTTGCGCACGCGTGCTGAAAGCGCCCGAAATTGCGCTGCTGTGCTCGCTGGAAGCGATCTTCGGTATTCTGCTGGCGTGGGTAGGGGCCAATGAGGTGCCCAGCCAGACGGTGCTGGCCGGCGGCGCGCTGGTGATCGGTGCCCTGATGGCCAATGAGCTTGTGGGATGGAGGCAAAGAGCATGAGTGAAATCCTGGCGGACGTGCATGCGGGCGTGGGACAGATCACGCTTCACCGGCCCAAGGCGCTCAATGCGCTGACGCTTTCGATGGTTCGGGACCTCACGGCGATACTGATGGCGTGGGAGCACGATCCGAAGGTCGAAGCCGTGGCGATCCGGGGCCAGGGAAAGGAAAGCCCGTTCGGGGCCTTCTGCGCGGGTGGAGATATCCGCTTTTTCCACCAGGCAGCGCTCGTGGGCGATCCCCGCCTGGAAGACTTTTTTACCGAGGAATACAGCCTCAACCACATGATTCACCGGTATTCGAAGCCTTACGCCGCATTTCTCGATGGCATCGTGATGGGTGGCGGCATGGGTATCTCGGGGCACACCCGCGACGGTAGCTGCCTGCGAATCGTCACCGAGCGCACCAGGATGGCGATGCCCGAAACCAATATCGGGCTGTTCCCCGACGTGGGCGGTGGTTACTTTCTCAGCCGCTGTCCCGGACGATTCGGCGAGTATCTGGCCCTGACCGGACAGGTGATCGGCGGCATCGATGCGCGGCAGCTCGGGCTGGCTGACGTCTTCGTGCCATCAGCCCGGCTGGAGATGCTGTGGGCCGATCTTGCGCAGCGCGGATGGGCTGCGGTGGCCGAGTTGGACTCCAGGATCCCTCATCCTCCTGCAGGGTCCGGCCTTATCAGCCAGCAGCCTGCGGTAGACCAATTTTTTTCCCTCGAGACGGTCAAGGGCATCGTCGGCGCACTGGAAGCAGACCAGTCTGCCTGGGCGAGCGAAACCGCCGCAGTGCTGCGCAAGCGGTCGCCTTTGATGCTGCACGTGGTGCTGGAGCAGATACGCCGGGGCCGGCAAATGGAGCTGGCCGACGAACTGCGCATGGAGCGCGTCCTGGTTCGGCATTCTTTCCACCTTCGGGCCGGCGCCGCCAGCGAGACTGTGGAAGGCATCCGGGCCCTTGCCGTGGACAAGGACCTCAGCCCCCGATGGAGCCCGGCCCGTATCGAAGAGGTACCGCACGAGATCGTGCAGCGGTTTTTCGAGAGTCCCTGGCCGGCTCACGCTCACCCGCTGCGCCATCTTCGCTAGCGGTTGCGGCCCTTCATGGCACGCTCGACCTCGCGCTTGCCCTCGCGGTCCTTGATGGTGTCGCGTTTGTCGTGCTCTGCCTTGCCCTTGGCAAGGGCGATCTCGCATTTCACCTTGCCGTCCTTCCAGTGAAGGTTGAGCGGCACCAGCGTGTAGCCCTTCTGCTCGACCTTGCCTATCAGGCGCCGGATTTCATCCTTGTGCATCAGCAGCTTCTTCGTGCGTACCGCATCCGGGCTGACGTGGGTCGATGCAGTGTTGAGCGGATTGATCTGGCAGCCGATGACGAATAACTCGCCCCCCTTGACCACCACATAGCCGTCGGTGAGCTGTACCTTGCCTTCGCGCAAGGCCTTCACTTCCCAGCCCTGCAGCACCATCCCGGCCTCGAATTTCTCTTCGAAAAAGTAGTTGTAGGCCGCTTTCTTGTTATCGGCGATCCGGCTCGCGGTTTCGGGTTTCTTGGCCATGGATTACAAATGGGGTGCGCGACCGTATCTACAATGCCTCGCGGCCCCGCATTCTCTATGAAAACCGTCCACAAGTCCGTCCTCATCTGGTACAGCGCCGACGAAATGTTCGCCCTTGTCGTCGACGTGGCCCGTTATCCCGAATTTCTGCCCTGGTGCGATCGAGCGGCCGTGCTGGAGCAGGACGCTCATGGGATGAAGGCCGAAATAGGCATTGCTTTCGGGGGTATCCACCAGGTTTTCAAGACCCGCAACGAGCACCTGCCTGGCCGCCAGGTGAGCATGAAGCTGGTCGAAGGACCGTTCTCGCGGCTGGACGGGCAATGGAAATTCCTTCCGCTAGAGGGCGAGGGGCCGCAGCGCGCGTGCAAGGTCGAACTGGAACTGCACTATGGCTTCCAGAGCGCCGCGCTGGGCGCGCTGGTCGGACCCGTGTTCGACAAGATCGCAGGCAGCCTCGTCGATGCGTTCGTGAAGCGGGCGGAGCAGGTCTATGGCTGAAGCCGCCGGCATACAGGTGAGCGTGCTGTATTCCCCGGCGCCGCGCCAGATGCTCGAGTGGGTCGTTGTACTTCCCGCGGGCGCCACTGTGCTGCGGGCGCTGCAGTCGAGTGGTTTTGCCGCGGCGGCGCCAGAGGTGGACATGCGCGAGGTTGCCGTGGGTATCTGGGGGCGCAAGGCCCGCCTGGACCAACAGGTGCGTGAGCGCGACCGGGTCGAGGTTTACCGGCCGTTGGAAGTGGATCCGAAACTGGCTCGCCGCGAGCGGTTTCGCAGGCAGGGCGTGCGCGCCGCAGGCTTGTTTGCCCGCAAGCCCTAGCCGCCGGCCTGCTTGCAATCGACGGCAATCACGGCGTCCAGCCGCTTCGCTTCGGCGGCACGTGCTGCGTCGTCCATGATTTCGCGCTCGCCCTTGTCGTTGGTACGGGCGATGCGCACGCCGGAGTCGATACCCGTCTTCGCGCGCCTGGCGCGGGCGCAGTTATCGGCGCGCGCCCTGGCGAGCTGCTCTTCGTCGGCCTTCTTCTTTTCCGCTTCCGCCGCTTCCGCCTGCTTTTTCTTGTCTTCCAGCTGCTTGTCCTTGCCGCTCAATTTGGGCGCGCTGGCTGCAGCTGGCGCGCTTGCCGGGACCTTCGCGGTCTCGGGTACCTCCGCCGACACCGGAGTCCCCCTCACGCCCGGCTGGCGCAGGATGTTTTTGGCAGGAGTGCCGGCGGGAGGAGCCTGGTCGCTATAGACCTTGCGGCCGTCCTTGTCGACCCACTGCCATTGGGCAAGGCAGATTGCGGGCAGGGCACATGCGAGGCCGATCAAGGTGAGGCGCAGCAGTTTCATTGCGCGAGTGTAGCGCTGCTGTGTCAGGACGCGCCAGCCCGCCCGTGCCTTCCGTTGGCACTACGTCACTATCTCGTGCTCGCTGCGTCACAGGGTAAGTACTAGGGGGCCACGAGTACAATCCGTCTTTTGGAGCTTTCCGATGAAGAGCCCCCACGCTCAACTGCTTTCGCTGCCCCCCGAGGGCGCTTTCGTCGAGGCGGCACTGCGGAGGCCGATATGCGCCTCTTAGGTAAAGCCCTCACCTTCGACGATGTGCTTCTGGTGCCGGCCTTTTCCCAGGTGCTGCCCAAAGACACCTCCCTGGCAACGCGGCTCTCCCGCAACATCACGCTGAACCTGCCGCTGGTGTCCGCCGCGATGGACACCGTGACCGAAGCGCGCCTGGCGATCGCCATCGCGCAGGAAGGCGGCATGGGTATCGTCCACAAGAATCTGACCGCCAGGCAGCAGGCCGCGGAAGTGGCCCGGGTCAAGCGCTACGAGTCGGGCGTGCTGCGCGATCCGGTCATCATCACACCGACACATACGGTGCGGCAGGTCATCGACATGCAGGAGCAGCTGGGCATCTCGGGCTTTCCGGTGGTGGATGGCGGCAAGGTGGCGGGCATCGTCACCGGGCGCGACTTGCGATTCGAAACCCGCTACGACGTCCCGGTCAGCCAGATCATGACGCCCCGGGAAAAACTCATCACCGTGCGCGAGGGCACGAGCCCCGCCGAGGCGAAAGCCCTCTTGAACAAGTACAAGCTCGAGCGGCTGCTGGTGATCAACGATGCCTTCGAGCTCAAGGGCCTGATCACGGTCAAGGACATCACCAAGCAGACCAGTTTCCCCAATGCGGCGCGCGATACCGCGGGCCGGCTGCGCGTGGGCGCTGCGGTAGGCGTGGGTGAGGGCACCGAGGAGCGGGTCGAGGCGCTGGTCAAAGCGGGGGTGGACGCGATCGTCGTGGACACCGCGCACGGCCACAGCAAAGGGGTGATCGAACGCGTGCGCTGGGTCAAGCAGAACTATCCCCAGGTCGACGTGATCGGCGGAAATATCGCGACCGGCGCCGCAGCCCTGGCGCTGGTGGAGGCGGGCGCCGATGCGGTCAAGGTCGGCATCGGGCCGGGTTCGATATGCACCACCCGCATCGTGGCGGGCGTTGGCGTGCCCCAGATCATGGCCATCGACAACGTAGCCACCGCATTGCAAGGCAGCGGCGTGCCGCTGATTGCCGACGGCGGCGTCCGGTATTCCGGCGACATCTCCAAGGCGATTGCGGCCGGCGCGCATACGGTGATGATGGGCGGGATGTTCGCGGGAACCGAAGAGGCGCCGGGAGAAATCGTCCTGTACCAGGGGCGCAGCTACAAGAGCTATCGCGGCATGGGTTCGATCGGCGCGATGCAGCAGGGCAGTGCGGACCGTTATTTCCAGGAGGCCACCACAGGCAACCCCAATGCGGACAAGCTGGTGCCCGAAGGCATAGAGGGGCGCGTGCCGTACAAGGGGTCGCTGGTGTCGATCGTGTTCCAGATGGCCGGCGGGCTGCGTGCCAGCATGGGCTACTGCGGATGCGCCACCATCGAGGAACTTCGCAGCAAGGCCGAATTCGTTGAAATCACCGCAGCGGGCATCCGGGAGAGCCACGTCCACGACGTGCAGATCACCAAGGAAGCGCCGAATTACCGAGCGGACTGATCCGAAGCAATGCAACACGACAAGATCCTCATCCTCGATTTCGGTTCCCAGGTGACCCAGCTGATCGCGCGCCGTGTGCGCGAAGCGCATGTCTTTTCCGAAGTTCATCCTTGCGACGTGACCGACGAATGGGTGCGCGAATACGCCGCCCAGGGCGGCCTCAAGGGCGTCATTCTCTCGGGCAGCCATGCCAGTGTTTATGAAGACGCGACCGACAAGGCGCCCCAGGCGGTGTTCGAGCTCGGCGTGCCGGTGCTGGGCATCTGCTATGGGATGCAGACCATGGCCCACCAGTTGGGCGGCAAGGTCGAGGGCCACCACAAGCGCGAGTTCGGCTTTGCGGCGGTGCGAGCGCGCGGCCACACCGCGCTGTTGCGCGGCATCGCCGACTTCACGACGACCGAAGGCCACGGCATGCTCAATGTCTGGATGAGCCATGGCGACAAGGTGACCGAACTGCCCCCAGGCTTCAAGCTCATGGCCTCGACCGAGAGCTGCCCGATTGCGGCCATGGCCGACGAGGAGCGAAAGTTCTACGCCGTGCAGTTTCACCCCGAAGTGACTCACACGCAGCAGGGCAGGGCGATCCTGGAGCGTTTCGTCCTCGACATTTGCCGCGCGCGGCCCGACTGGGTCATGCGCGACCACGTGGCCGAAGCGGTGGAGGCCATCCGTCGGCAGGTCGGTGACGAGGAAGTGATTCTCGGCCTGTCGGGCGGTGTCGATTCCTCCGTGGCCGCGGCCCTGATCCATCGCGCCATCGGCGACCAGCTGACCTGCGTCTTCGTGGATCACGGCTTGCTGCGTTTGAACGAGGGCGACATGGTCATGGAGATGTTCGCAGGCAAGCTGCACGCGAAGGTGATCCGCGTCGATGCCAGCGAGGTATTCCTCGAACAGCTTGCAGGCGTCAACGACCCCGAAGCCAAGCGCAAGATCATTGGCCGCGAATTCGTGGAAGTGTTCAAGGCCGAGGCGGCACGCCTGAAGGCCGGGCTTGATGGGGCCCACAAGGGCGCCAAGTGGCTCGCGCAAGGCACGATCTATCCTGACGTGATCGAATCGGGCGGCGCCAAGAGCAAGAAAGCCGTCACCATCAAGAGCCACCACAACGTGGGCGGATTGCCGGAGCAGCTGGGTTTGAAACTGCTCGAGCCGTTGCGTGACCTGTTCAAGGACGAAGTGCGCGAATTGGGCGTGGCCCTCGGCCTGCCTCCCGAAATGGTCTATCGCCACCCATTCCCCGGCCCGGGCCTGGGCGTGCGCATCCTGGGCGAGGTGAAGAAGGAATACGCCGACTTGCTGCGCCGGGCGGATGCCATCTTCATCGAGGAACTGCGCAACTTCAAGGAACCGTCTTCCGGCAAGAGCTGGTACGACCTCACGAGCCAGGCCTTTACCGTGTTCCTGCCGGTCAAGAGCGTGGGCGTGATGGGCGATGGCCGCACCTACGACTACGTGGTGGCCCTGCGGGCCGTGCAGACCAGCGATTTCATGACGGCCGACTGGGCTGAGCTGCCTTATGCGCTGCTCAAAAAGGTTTCAAGCCGCATCATCAACGAGGTGCGCGGGATCAATCGCGTCACCTATGACGTGAGCAGCAAGCCACCCGCGACGATCGAGTGGGAATGATTCGATAGTGCTTCACGTCGTTTTCGCAAAAGGATGGCCTTGAGCAGCTTGTTCGCGTGAGCCGAAGAATTCCCTGCCAATCCTGCATGGGAAAGACGCGCGTGGCAACTGCTCAGAGAATCGCTCCCATGTATAAGCCGTATTGTGGACAATGACCTTTGCAGGCGCTGCAATTGGCTTTTTTTACCGATCATGAACAGTGCGGGAATATGTTCGTGGTGGGACGATCCGTACGCGCAAATCAAAATGCGCAGCAATGGATGCAGCCGCCGCTGACAATTGCTGCTTAGTACAAGAACCGCTGCCAAGTGGAATTGTTCGTCAAGTGGTCAAGCGTCATCTGCGCTTCAAGAAATTCGGCGGCACGAGCAAGAACTCGGTCAAGCCGCAAATCTGATGCCCCGTGTCAGCTACGTGCTGATCGTATCGTGTCAAAAAGGAGTTTGCGACCCGGTGCTTCGGGCTACACTTCGTGAAAACTGAGATTTCATGCGCCTTGCAGCCGATTCTATGTGCCGCCAATGCCGCAATCCGCAACAGGTGAATTTGGTTTGATTGACCTGACACTACTGCAATAATGACAACGATATCCCTAATGCTGCCGCTCCCATGACTTCACTGAGTCTTTCTCCACGCCATCCGGTTGCAACGGCGCTGGCTTTGTCGCTCGCCGCCGCCGTCGCGCTGGGCGCTACGCGTTTCTCTTACGGATTATTGCTGCCGCCCATGCGCGATGATCTTGGCTGGTCGTATTTGCTGGCCGGCGCGATGAACACAGCCAATGCGCTCGGCTATTTTCTCGGCGCGTTGGTGACGCCTGCGTTGATGCGCCGCTTGGGCGTATGGCGCTTGCTGATTGTCGGCTCCGTTTTGGCCGGCATATTCATGCTGCTGTCAGGCATGGTGACCGATACTGCAGCTTTGTTCCTCCAGCGCCTGTGCGCCGGCGTGGCCAGCGCATTCATTTTCATCACCGGCGGTGTGCTGGCGGCGCGGCTGGGTTCCATGCACAGTGAGCGCGCCGGTTTCTTGATCGGCCTGTATTACGGCGGCACGGGTTTCGGCATCGCGCTTTCCGCCCTGCTGGTGCCGGCAGCGCTTGCGTCCGCGCAGGAACACGGCGTTGCGCATGCTTGGCAATGGCCGTGGCTGGCGCTCGGCATCGCTTGTTTGTTCGCGACCGCGATCATGGCATTGCCGGCGAGGGCGATAGGCGAAGCACTGCCAGGGCAAGGTGTAAAGCAGCGGTTCGCGGTAAAGGATTTTTCCTTCGGATTGAGCGGCTATTTGATGTTCGGCGTCGGCTACATCGGCTACATGACCTTCGTAGTCGCCTTGCTCAAGGAGCAGGGCATGCGCCCCGGGTTGATCACCCTGTTCTACACGCTGCTCGGCTTGGCGGTGGTTGCGTCCTCTCGCATCTGGGCGCGCATGCTGGATCGCTTCAAGGGCGGCGAGTCGCTGGCGATTTTGAACGGTGTGTTGGCCGTGGCCTCCATCTTGCCGGCATTGACCAGCGCAGTGCCCATCGTTTTCATTTCCGGAATAGTTTTCGGCGGGGTGTTCCTGTCGGTTGTGGCGTCGACCACGGCCTTGGTGCGGCACAACCTGCCGCAAGAGTCATGGTCCGCGGGCATCAGCGCATTCACTGCGGCGTTCGCCTTGGGCCAGATCGTCGGCCCGACCATGGTGGGCTGGGTCGCTGACGGGCCAGGCGGATTGGAGCGCGGCCTGATCGTGTCGGCATTCGCATTGTTTATCGGCGCGGCGCTCTCATCGCGGCAAAAACCGCTGGCGCCAATCCACTGAGATCACGCTCAATCCGCTTTGTGCGAACGTGAGCAACTTTGAGCGCTTAAAGTACGGATCGTGCATGCCGTACGTTGACGCCTTCGGAATGCCTCTCATCGCAACACTGTCGACTTCCGGCTTGATTTACAAACCTGGCCGCAAGAGCGCGTCTTGCACCAAACACTTATCGGCGTCGTCAGTAAAAAAAGAACGATGACGCCGCAGTCGTCGCGGCGCGCGTCAAGGTAGTTTTCGCTTCATTCATGCAGCCAACGGCTGCGCGAGGCATAGCGGGCGGGTTTAGCGCATACGGCCTGGGGGGCCGGCTATCCGCCATGAGGTCTTGCTGGGCCTTCCTGCGCTGCAGGGTGCGCGCGCCGATGCGGCGGTCTCGCAAGCCAGCGCGCCGGCGCCTGCGCTGCGGGCAACATCAATAGGCGGCAGCAAACGCACCGCCGTCCTTTCCCTCGACGGTAACTCACTCTTCGCGTTACAGGGTCCGTGCTTCAGGACTTCCCACCACCGTGGCTACAGGCTTGCTCTTTTCGTGGATGAAGACACAGAGCAGTTTCATCGGCTTATCGCCAATGACCCTGGCGTAGTGCACGTCGGTGTCCGCGACCATATAGGACATGCCGGGCTTGAAGCGTTTATCGGGCTTGCCCTCAGTGACCAAGTCGAACTCGCCGTCGAGAACGTAGGTGACCTCGAGGCCGGGATGGGTGTGCGGCGACGCGCTGGTGCCATTCGGGACTTCAATGAGGTTGAAGTTGACGGTGAAACCATCTGGAAAATTGGTCTTCTGCAATACCGTCCGCTTGATACCCCCCTGGACATAAGTTGTGCCGGCCGTTGCGGTCATCGCTGTCGACGCTTCCCGCTCCAATGTGACGTCTTGCATATCGTTTTCTGCCTATTAAATAAAAGTCGAGTCCTTTGATCTCTGCTCAAAATTTCCAGTCCGGATTTTATGGTCAGAAAATTAAGTTTAATTCAGGGTAATTGGGGCGTCAATATCAATGGGGCAGTTTAACAATATGCTTCGCCATTTATAAATATACACTTGCTTATAAGCGGTTGAAATTGAGTGCAAGCCATAATAAATTGTCGATGCGCGGTCAATTATTATAGAATCCCGCGGCAGAGAATTATCAGCAGTAATTATGTCGGCCGACCAAGGCTGATCTTGTTGCCTTCATTATTCCGCGTAATTCGTATTGTAGAGATAAGTGATTCAATTCAAATAATTAATCCCAGTGCCGAGCTAATTCGACTAGCTGAGCAGTTGAGTCCGCTTACACCTTATCGGCAATCGAAGTTCAACCGTCGTTCTCGGCATCCACTTCAAATGAAGGTCTATCGTGAATACAGATAACTTGAAATTTAAGCCCTATACACGTCACACCATACGGGAATCGCCCCAATGGGAAAAGCTTACAGAGGAGCAGCGTGAATCAGTGACTGTGGTATCTCGGGTGCTTCCATTTCGCGTCAATCCTTATGTGATGGATGAGTTGATCGACTGGGACAACATTCCTGACGATCCGATTTACCGGCTCACGTTCCCGCACCGTGACATGTTGAAGCCTCATGAATACGAGGTGCTGCGGGACCTGGTGTTGAGCGACAAGGACGAGCAGAAGATCGAGCACAGGGTGCGCGAGATCCGCATGCGCATGAATCCGCATCCCGCAGGGCAGATGACTCACAACGTGCCCTACCTTGACGGCCGACCCTTAAGCGGGTTGCAGCACAAATACCGCGAGACTGTGCTGTTCTTCCCGAAGGCCGGGCAATCCTGCCATGCCTATTGCACCTTCTGTTTTCGCTGGCCGCAATTCGTCGGCATGGACGAGCTCAAGTTTGATGCGAAGGATGCGTCAGAGCTGGTCGAGTATCTCAAGCGGCACAAGGATGTCACCGATATTCTCATTACCGGCGGTGACCCCATGGTAATGAACACGCGCGCGTTGGCCGCCTATATCGAGCCGCTGCTAGCGCCCGAGCTGTCACATATCTATAACATCCGGATCGGCACCAAATCCGTCGCCTACTGGCCGCATCGTTTCGTTAGCGACAAGGATGCGGATGACGTGCTGCGGCTTTTCGAAAAAGTCGTGGCGTCAGGTAAAAATCTTGCGCTCATGGGCCATTACAACCATCCGGCCGAATTGCGCACCAGCATCGCGCAACAGGCCGTAAGGAGGATTGTCTCGACCGGTGCGACGTTGCGCATGCAGGCCCCATTGATACGCCATATCAATGAAGACCCGGCAGGCTGGGCCGAGCTGTGGACGACCGGGGTCAAGCTCGGCGCCATTCCTTATTACATGTTCGTCGAGCGGGATACCGGCCCGAGCCATTACTTCGAGCTGCCGCTGGCCAAGGCGTATGAGGTGTTCCAGGCGGCGTACAAACAAGTGTCCGGCCTGGCGAGGACGGTACGCGGCCCTTCCATGAGCGCTCATCCGGGCAAGGTGGTCATCGACGGCATCGTGACGCTGGGCGGTGAAAAGGTCTTCGCCTTGCAGTTCCTCCAGGCGAGAAACGCGGATTGGGTACGCAAGCCGTTTTACGCGAAGTTTGACAGCAAGGCGACCTGGTTCGATCAGTTGGTCCCGGCATTCGGTGAGGACAAGTTCTTCTTTCAGGAAAGCAGCCCGTCTCCACGCGAGGAGGAAGCGTTCGAGCACCGAATTCCTTTAACCGCCTTGAAGCGCATGCGCGAAACGCAAACTGGTTCGCATCTTGGCGTGTCTTGAGGAGCGGTCATGAGTAAAACTCTCTATGAGGTGTATGCGCTGCGCTATGCGACGCATGCCAGCCGCCATGCCTCGGAGAACTTTATCTTTTCCGATTTTCATGACGATGTCTTGATGCCGCTGGATTTCTTTATGTGGGCGATCAAGGGGGATGGCCGGGTGATCGTGGTCGATACCGGTTTTGATGCGGAAACCGCCAAGAAGCGCCAGCGTACCTACCTGCAAAGCCCCGTCGAGATGTTGCGTGATGTGGGCATCGATCCGAATGCGGTGAGCGACGTCGTCATTACCCACATGCATTACGACCACTGCGGCAACCTGATGGCGTTTCCGAATGCGCGGTTTCATATCCAGGATGACGAGATGGCTTACTGTACCGGCCGCTGCATGGGCCACGAGGCCCTGCGAAAGCCGTTCGAAGTCAAGGATGTGATCAATGCCATTCGTTGCCTGTACGAGGGGCGGCTGGTATTTCATAAGGGCAGCAGCAAGCTTGCGGACGGCATTTTTTTGCACCAGGTCGGCGGGCATACAAAGGGCCTGCAGGTGGTGACGGTGCCGACTGCGCGTGGCGGGATTGTCCTGGCGAGCGATGCCGCGCACTACTGGAAAAACATTCGCGAGCGCAGCCCTTTTCCGATCGTGGTCGACGTCGAAGGCATGCTGGAAGCACACGCCCGGATCGAATCGCTCGCCGATGGGCCGTACCACATCATCCCGGGCCACGATCCCAAAGTGCTGGAAGTCTTTCCCAGGCTGCCTTGCAACAGCAACATCGCCTTGCTTCATGTCCACCCGGTGTTTCCCGGCCAGGAAAAAATCCAGGATGTCATTTTGCAGAGTCTTGCCATAACCACTCAATAAATCGCCATGGAACACGCACGCATTACGATAATCGGAATGGGCCCGCGTGGCCTGAGCATCCTTGAGCGCATGGTGGAGCTGCTGCATGCCAGCCCCATGTCGCTCGACATCAAGGTAGATATCGTCGAGCCGGGCGAGTGCGGGCAGGGATCGCATCCCTCTCATCAGCCGGACCATCTGCTCACCAACACGGTTGCGTCGCAGGTCAGCCTGTTCGCGCAAGATAGCGTCGTCGCCGGCAACGAAGGCATATCGCTGACGCAGTGGGCGCGCCTGGCCGGTTACCGCAGGTTCGGCAACCGCTTTTTCCCGGTGAAAGATGGCGCCGGCGACGAGATCAGCGATCATGATCACCTGCCGCGCAACATGCTGGGCGAATATCTGACCTGGGCATTTGACCGGATCGTCCGGTTCCTGCCGAAGAATGTGCGCATCGAACACCACAGGCGGCGTGTCGTGGATTTGATCGAGCTGAAAAATGCCGGATTCACCGTCTGTCTCGACACCGGCTACCAGTACCGTGCCGATTACGTGTTCATTACGACCGGCCACGGCACGCGCGCGCCGACTGAAAGCGACATTGCGTTCGATGCATTTTCACGGTCGGCAGGCGCCAAAAATCCCAGCCTGCATTTTTACTCCAGTCCATATCCCATCCATTGCCTCGGCACGATTCCCGCAGCTGCCACCGTGGCGCTTCAGGGCCTGGGCCTGACGGCATATGACGTCATTTCCGCCTTGACGACGGGGCGGGGAGGCCAGTTTGTCGAGGACAAAGGCAGTTTCCGCTACCTGCCGACTGGCCGCGAGCCGAAGATTTTGCTGTTCTCGCGGAATTGCCTGCCGTTTGCCGCACGTGGGGTCAACCAGAAAGGAATAGCGGGCCGGCATCAGGCGCGCTTCTTTACCGTTGATGCCGTCAAGGCTTTGCAGGCAAGGGCGGTTGCGCGCACCGGCAGCCATCAGCTCGAATTTGTCGGGGAAGTGTTGCCGTTGATCGAAAAGGAAATGGCATACGCCTATCGCGCTGTCCTGACCGGGAGCGATCCGGAGGTCGCATCATTCCAGCCAACTACGGAAGAACGCCACGCCATTTCGAGGCTGTTGAGCCCGCTCAAGGGGGAATCATTTCCCTCGTTCGAAAACTTCAGGAATTTCTTCCGCAGGCTGGTGGAAGCCGATCTTGCCGAAGCGCATAAGGGTAATTTGACGAGCCCGGTCAAGGCGGCGGCGGATGTGTTGCGCGACACGCGCGAGGCCTTGCGTACCGCGGTCGAATTCGCCGGCCTGATACCGTCGTCCCACAAGGTGTATGTGGAAGACTTCGTTGCCACCACCAACCGGATTTCCTTCGGGCCCCCCAGGCGGCGGAATGCCGAACTGCTCGCGCTGATGGACGCCGGCGTGCTCGATATCGCCGGCGGTCCAGGCAATCAGGTCGTCACCGATGGCGGCAGGGGCCAGTTTTGTATCGTCAATCAACTCGGCGAGGAGCAGGTCATGCATGTTGCGGATGTGCTGGTGATTGCAAGGCTGGACCCGTATTCTCCCGAAACCGATTCTTCGACCCTCACCACGAACATGGTTCGCAGGGGTATCGTGCGACCGCATCTGAATGGCAATTACCATCCCGGCGGCCTTGACATCAACCAGGGCATGCAGGTCATCGGCGGCAGCGGCAAGCCACACGCAAACCTGTGGGCAATTGGTTTCCCCGTCGAAGGGCCGCATTTTTATACGCATGCCTTGCCCCGGCCGTTGATGAACTCCAGATTTACGCAGGATGCGCACCGGTGCGTGGCGCAATTGCTGGCGTCCTTGCGCGAACGGCTGCGGCCCGCACGCGAAGACGAGCGGCTGGCAGGTGCTTTCGGCGGCGATGGCATTGCAGGTGGAACAAAGGTGCCTGCCGGACTCGAAACCGGTGTCGCGCTGCTGCATCGGGCAGACAGCGCTCGCAATCTTTCCGTCTGAGGGCACGACGTTTATCCGCCGCTCGGGGCATTGGACCTGGGAAGGATAGCGGGCGGCGGGCCGGCCGGGCACAATCGGACCCATGTACCAGCCTCCCCAGTTCAAATCGGCTAATCGGGAACACGCTGCGCGGCTGATGCGCGAGCACCCGTTCGCCAGCCTGATCTCCAACGACGATTCAGGCCTGCCGTTCATCACGCACCTGCCGCTGCATCTGGAAGATCGCGGCGGCACGTTCGTACTGCTTGGCCATTGCGCGCGGCCCAACCCGCACTGGCGTTACCTGCAGGCGCGGCCTACGGCGGTTGTCGCCTTCATGGGCCCGCATGCCTACCTGTCGCCTAGCGTCTACCCCGACCTCGCGCGCGTGCCCAGCTGGAACTACCTGGCCGTGCATTGCACCGTTTCCTGCACGCTGCAGGATGATCCATCGGTAAAAGACAGCCTCCTGAAGAAACTGATCGGGGACCATGAGCCACCCTACGCAGAGCAATGGCGGGGCCTCGGCGAAGACTTCGCGCACAAGATGCTGGCGGGCATCGTGGCGTTCGAGCTCGAGGTGGTCGAGCTGCAGTGCAAGCTCAAGTTGAACCAGCACCGCCCGGAGTCGCATGCAGCATTGATGGCGGGCTATGCGCAGGGCAACGAGCAGGAGAGGGCGCTTGCGCGCTGGATGGAAACGCTGGGCATGGGCAAAGGGGAGGGTTAGAAAATGCGAATGGTTTTCGCAGTCTTGAGCCTTCTGGTCGTCGTGGCGGTCATCGGCGTACTTGCCAGGAAACAACTTGCGCCAACGGCTGCCCCGGCGGCGGCGCCTGATCAAACTGCCGTGCGACCGGCTGGAACGCCGGCGCAGCAGGTACGGCAGTTTCAGCACGCGGTCGATGCGACCATGCGGCAACCGCGGGCCATACCCGAAGACAAGTGAACGACGCGCAGTTTATGGGCCTGGCGCTGGAGCAGGCGCGCATGGCCGAGGAGGCCGGGGAGGTGCCTGTTGGCGCGGTCGTCGTCAAGGATGGTCGTGTTATCGGGTCCGGATGCAACGCGCCGGTGGGCAGCCAGGACCCTACCGCCCATGCCGAGATCTCGGCTCTGCGTGCAGCCGCCCGCGCGATAGGCAACTACCGTCTGGATGGCTGCACCCTGTATGTGACGCTGGAGCCCTGCGCGATGTGCACCGGCGCCGTGCTCCACGCGAGGCTGGCGCGGGTGGTCTACGGTGCGGCGGATCCCAAGACCGGGGCGGCCGGCTCGGTGGTGGACCTGTTCTGCCAGCCGCAGCTCAACCACCGGACACACGTGCAAGGCGGCGTGCTGGCGCAGGAGTGTTCAGTGCTGCTCGCCGATTTTTTCAGGAACCGGAGGCAGGAAGCCCGAATGAACAATCACCCGTTGCGAGAAGATGCCTTGCGCACGCCGGAGGACAGTTTTTGGGGGGTGCCCGACTATCCCTGGAAGCCGCACTATCTCAACGATCTGCCATCGCTGCAGGGCTTTCGGATGCACTACCTCGACGAAGGCCCGCGGGACGCGCCCCTCACCTGGCTTTGCCTGCACGGCAACCCGTCGTGGAGTTACCTGTACCGCAAGATGATTCCCGTCTTCGCAGCGGCCGGCCACCGCGTTATCGCCCCGGACCTGGTGGGCTTCGGCAAGAGCGACAAGCCCAAGAAAGAAGGGGTACACAGCTTCAGCTGGCACCGTCAGGTGCTGCTCGAATTCGTCGAGCGCCTTGGGCTGAAGCGCATCGTATTGGTGGTTCAGGATTGGGGCGGTATTCTTGGCTTGACGCTGCCCATGGATGCCGCGTGGCGCTACCGCGGCTTGCTGGTGATGAATACCATATTGGCGACCGGCGACTCGCCCCTGAGTCCAGGCTTTGTCGCTTGGCGGCAGATGTGCGCCAGGAATCCCGAATTCGATGTTGCACGCCTGTTTGCCAGAGGCAATCCGCAGATGAGCCCTCAGGAATGCGCTGCGTACAACGTGCCCTTCCCCGACCGGGGGTACCGCGCCGGGTTGAGGGCGTTTCCGGCCATGGTTCCCGAGCAACCCCAAGACGACGGCGCCGACATATCGCGGCAAGCCCGCGAGTTCTGGTCCAGCCAGTGGATCGGCCAGACCATGATGGCAGTCGGTGCCCAAGACCCCGTATTGGGAGGGGAAGTGATGGCGGGTTTGCGCCGAAACTTGCGCGGCTGCCCTGAACCCATGTTCGTCGAGAAAGGCGGGCATTTCGTGCAGGAACACGGTGAGCCGATTGCGCGGGCTGCGGTGGGATACTTCCGCCCGTGAGAAAACATATCTATATCTATTCGCCGTCGAGCGCGGTGCGCGACAAATCAGTGATCAGGCGGGGCGTTGCGCGATTGCAGGCCCTGGGCTACGACGTCGAACTCGACGAAGCAGTGTTCGCGACGCACATGCGGTTTGCCGGTGACGACGAAACGCGGCTTGCAGCCATCCACCGGGCCGCCGGCAGCGGCGCCGACATTGCGCTGATCACGCGCGGAGGCTACGGCTTGACGCGCCTGCTTCCGGGTATCCGCTACAAGGCGGTCGCCAAGGCGATCGGCAAGGGCATGCGCTTCGTCGGCCTGAGCGACTTCACCGCCTTGCAGAATTCCGTGCTGGCGGAAACCGGAGCCGTCACATGGTCGGGCCCGGCCCTCGGTGAGGATTTTGGTGTTGAGGGCGAGCCCGACGACATCATGCAGGCGTGCTTCGAAGACCTGGTCAGCGGGCAGGGCGAAGGCACGGGCTGGCAGCTGCCGCGCCAGGAAGCTTCGGCTGAAGCATTGGAAATCAAGGGCGAGCTGTGGGGCGGCAACCTGGCCGTCCTCGCGGCGTTGGTCGGTAGCCGGTGGATGCCCAAGGTCCGCAACGGCATCCTGTTCCTGGAAGACGTCCACGAACATCCCTATCGGGTCGAGCGCATGCTCACCCAACTTGCCTATGCGGGAATCCTGGGACGCCAGAAGGCGATACTGCTGGGCCACTTCACCAACTACAAGCCGGTGCCGCACGACAGGGGTTACCGCCTGCAGACGGTGGTCGAGTGGTTGCGGCGCCAGGTCAAGGTGCCCGTTTTCACTAATCTGCCGTTCGGTCATGTCGCGACGAAGGTCGCGCTTCCGGTGGGCGCCAAGGTTCACCTGGCTGTGGAAGGGCGCGACGCTTTCGTGCTCTGGGGGCACCGCCACTAGTCGACGCGACGGCCGGGCATTCAGCTCACCAGGGGGCTGAAACGGGAATTCAGCCCATTGGGCAACAGGCCATCGAATTGCCTTGTGACGCAGGACACCTTCTCGCGCGCGGCCATTTCGCCGTGCATGGCCGCCAACGCCGCCATCAGGTCGCCGCGTAGGTACCACAGGGCCTGGATGTCGTTTGCGTAACGGATGCGGCGGGTCACCTGCGGAAAATGCTTCGGACCGGATTCGCCCAAGGCGGCCAGCATCGATTCGCGTACGTCTTCCATTCCGTTTTCCAGGATGGATGCGGAAGGCACGACCGGGTTGCCCAACAGGCCGTAGATGCTGCTTCGGAGATTAGGTTTTAGCCAGCGCATGCAGTTTTGAACCTCACAAAACAAATTTGTTTGCTCAGACTTGCAACTTATAGGGACTGTGACAAAAAGGCAAGACGGCACGGCGACTTAGTTAACGAAAAAACAACATTGAAATCAATGGTTTGGTAACTAAACGTGAAGTCAAGTCTCTTTTTCTGAGTTCCTGCTCGACGGGGCAGTTCGCTCACTCGGAACCCGACTACGACGCATGGGCACCCGGCCCATGGCCACCAAAAAACATCATGATCCCAACCAGCAGTATCAGGACGGCGATGACTGTTCCAAAGAACTTGACCCACAGCGGCAAGACGAGGATGGCGCCGGAGGCGAGCGGTCCTTTTCGAACGAGTCCCGCCGGTTTGTAGATCGCCAGCACAACCGCTGCCAGCAAAACGACCAGGCCCGCCGCCGCGTGCAGTGCGAGGGAGGTACGAAGCCCGACGAGGTCCGAGCTCGAAAACGTTGCCTTGCCAGCGGCCTCGGCCAACATGCTGATTGGCCCCAGTTTCAGCAGCAATACAACCGTGGCCACCGCCGTCAGCAGGAGCTTGAAAAGCACCCAGTAGTGGCGCAGCAACCCCCACGCAGTGCCCAGCGCCTGGGTCAGCCCGGTGACCAGCGTGGCAAGACTCAACGGCATGATCACCAGCCAAGCCGTCAAACCCATCGCGATGGACATGGCGCGCACGATCTGCTCCTCCCGACTCATCACTGCGACGAGGGCATGGGCCAGGAAAACAGCCAGTGCGCCACACCAACCGACAGACGTCGTGACATGGGCGGTGAGCAATAGCTTGCGAGTGCGAGGCGACATGATCATTGGGCAACCCCTTGCTGCTGCATGGCGAAAAACTGCAACAAACTCTATACCGACAGTGGCATGGCCGAGCCCGCCCGGACAAGACCAGACTGGCCGAAAACAACATGGCCCCACAGCGCCCGCGGCCTTCTTCCACTACCCGTTTGACCTTGCCATCGTGGCAGCCCTGAGACTTCTTCATGAGCCGATTGCTGGCGCCCGTCGGGCCCCTCGGATCACAGCGCCTTGCGCTGATACTTTAATTGAAAGTCAATGTCATGAAGAAAATCGCTATCTCTCTCCTGCTGATCGGCGTCGCCGCGGCTGCCTTCGCCAACGAGTCGGCCGATGAGCGCCAGAATCGCGCCACGTTCTCCGGCGAGCGCACGCGCGCCGACGTAAGGGCCGAATATGTCAACGCACGCCGTGCGGGCGCTCTGGCCAATACCAGCGAATCCGCTTCGCTCGAGACGCAATCCTTGAAAGGTTCAGTGCGCAGCCGCGCAGAAGTTCGTGCCGAAGCGGTGCAGGCCGCTCGAGATCACGTCATCGACCAACTGATCTGATGCGTTCGGCCCGGGGGCGCAGCGCCAAACGCGCGACCTCGTCGAAGCCAACCGGGGCAGGCCGGGTCACGCAGCTTTCAGATATTCCCGCAACTTCTGCTCGTCGGCCTGCAGCTGGGCCCGCATGAGCGACAAGAATTTCTTGGCGGTGCCTGACAGGACCTGGCCGGCAGGTATCGCCAGGAAGCACGAGAAAGTCACATCCACGCTCAACTTGCGCACGACCAGGCCACGGTCGGCGTAGTCCAGGGCGGTGATGGGGTTGACGATGCCCACGCCAAGACCGTGCAGTGCCATCTCGCACACACTGACGGCGTAGGGGGTGTGAATCGACACCGACAAGGTGACGCCATGCTCGGCGAGCTTGGCCTCCAGCCTTCGCCTGGATGCATCTTCGGGGTTCAGCGCAAGAAAGGGCAGCTCCGCAAGCTGCTCCGGCCGGATCTGCTTGTGCCTCGCCAGTGGGTGCCCCTTCTTCATCACGACCACGCCCGGAAAACTCGCGAATGTGGTTGGTTCCAGGCCGTCCACGGAAACCTCATCGGCCATCAGCCCGAAGTCGGCCAACCCGGACACGACCCGCTCCTTCACTTCCTTGGAGCTGAGGACCTGCAGGGACACGTGGGGCCGGGGGCCCTTCGCGCAAGAGGCCATCAGCTGCTTCA
This sequence comes from Ramlibacter sp., assembly GCA_013815685.1. Taxonomy (GTDB): domain Bacteria; phylum Pseudomonadota; class Gammaproteobacteria; order Burkholderiales; family Burkholderiaceae_C; genus Ramlibacter. Next base: position 23,680 of record JACDFR010000020.1, on the reverse strand, counting down.
GGCACCGGGGCATGAAACCAAGCCCGAAGGCGGGATAGCAGGCCACCTGCAATTGGTCGACACCGAACTCCCGCAGGCTCCTGACGCGATGCTCGATGGCCCCCAGGCCGACGAACATGCGCTCGACCTCTACCAGCAAGGCCTTCGCTTCGGGGGTCGGGTGCAGCCTGCCGCGCAGGCGCTGGAACAGCGCAAAGCCCGCCTCGGTCTCCAGGCGTTTGAGCGATTGACTGATGGCGGGCTGCGTCACGCCGAGAAGCGCCGCCGCCTTGCGCGCCGAACCGCTGGACATGATGGCTCGGAAGGTCTCGATCTCATTAACTCGCATATAAGTCCAAGTTATTGACTGATAACAAATATATCCATCATCTTATCGATCCACTCCTAGACTGCAAATGCTCTCAACCCATCAAAAGAGGAGACAGACATGAGCCTTCGAGTCGCAGTGATTGCCGCCGTGCTGACGCTGGGGTCGGCCGCCCAAGCCCACGATTTCGGTCCGGACATCGCCAGGTACCAGCAGGTCGCCGCCTCCAAGAAGCTGGACAGCAAGGAGGCGATTCAGGCGCGCCTTGCGCTGGAGCGGGCGCAGGGCCAGATGGACCAGGCCGATATCAAGATGCTGCTGCGTATCCGCAGCCTCACCAACGCAGGCCTGCGGGAGTTGGGTGAGCAGCCGGCATTCCTCTCCAGCGAGTACAAGCGCCTGGAAGCAGCCCTGGCCAACCCCAAGACCAACGACCCGGCCAAGATCGCCAAGGCCCGAGAGATCTTCGCCCAGCTCAATCACGAGAAGCCGGTCTACGAGGCGCTGGAGACCGAGGCTGTGGAGAACATGAAGCAGGCGCTGAAATTGATGGAAGCCGCTCCACCCAAGTAGGCGCCCCCGGTTATCGCGACACGGAGTCAACCAACAGATGAATCGCAGTCCGTCTTCATCCAGTCACCGGCAGCCGAGGCGCAATCCGCGCCTGTCCCACCTGCGGTGCATCAGCTGCGCGCTGGTCCTGCCGCTGGAAGACAGCCCGCGTGGCTGTCCCGCCTGCGAGGTGGCGGCTCGCCCGTCCAGCCTGGAGGCCGTCTATGGGGATCTGCCACCCTCTGTCCGCCCGTCGGCCTCCGGTTTCCAGTGGGGCGAATGGCTACCCTACCTCGAGGGCGTTTCGCTGGGTGAAGGCAGCACTCCCGGCCTGGAACTCCCCCGGCTCGCGAGCGAGCTGGGGATCGCGAAACTTAGCGTGAAGCATGAGGGGATGAATCCCACGGGCTCGCACAAGGACCGGATGTCCGCCCAGGCGGTCAGCCGCGCGCTGGAAGTCGGGGCCAGCTCGGTGGTCCTGGCCTCCAGCGGCAACGCTGCGGTATCGGCGGCGGCGTACTGCGCCGCCGCAGGCCTGCGCTGCGAGGTCGCGACCTATCGCGACATGCCTCAGGCGTTCGTGGCCGCGCTAAGGCGGCTGGGCGCCCAGCGATTCGCCTTCGACCGGGGGGCCGAGCGCTGGGAACACGTACGTCGCCGCGTCGAAGACGACGGGGCCTTCGCCCTCACGAACTACTGCTTGCCCCCGGTCGGCAGTCCGGTGTTCGGCGTCGAAGGCTATCGCGCGGTTGCTCTTGAGTGCGCCGCCGAGGGGTGCATTCCTGACCATGTCCTGGTGCCCACCGCGCGGGGAGATCTTCTGTGGGGCCTGTATAGCGGCTTTCGGGATCTGCGCTTAGCCGGTCTCATCGACCGCATGCCTCGGCTTTGGGCGGTGGAACCAATTCCGCGGCTGTCCCGAGTGCTGCAGGGCGAGCGGGCTCAGGGCGAATTCCCTGGTAAGACGGCGCAATTCTCCATCGCCGGCGGCACCGTTACCCTGCAACAGGTGCATGCCGTGCGGCGCAGCGAGGGGGGCGCCGTGGTGGTCGACGACGCGGGTGCGCATCGAGGCACTTCGAGCCTGGCACGCGAAGGCTTTTGGGTGGAGCTCTGTGCCGGCAGCAGCGTCACCGCCGTCACTCAACTGCTCGCCGATAACCGCATCGCCATCTCCGAGCACGTGCTGCTCGTCCTGACCGCCAAGGGCGACCGCGACCCATTCGATCCTGCGGTGATTTCGTAGTTTGAAAGGACTCCCCTCATGTTCCGCCGCTTCTCATCCCTCGTCATCGCCGCCGGCCTGACGCTCTTAGGCGCCACCGCCCACGCGGCTTACCCCGACAAGCCGATACGGCTGATCGTGCCCTGGGCCCCGGGCGGAAGCACCGACGCCATCGCGCGCGCCATCGCGCAGCGAATGAGCGAGAGCCTGGGCCAGAGCGTGGTGGTCGACAATCGCTCCGGTGCCTCCGGCCAGATCGGCACCGAGGCGGCTGCGAAGTCCGCGCCGGACGGCTACACCCTGGCCATCGTCGAGCTTCCCCATGCCATTGCGCCGGCGGTGGTGGCGAAACTGCCCTACGACTTGCTGCGCGACTTCACGCCCATCAGCATGGTCGGAACATCGCCGTTGGTGTTGTTCGTCACGCCCAGCGAGTTCAAGACGGGCGACATGAAGGCCTTTCTCCAGCGGGCGAAGAACGGCAAGGCACCGCTTGCCGTGGCCCACAGCGGCGCCGGCTCCAGCAGCCACCTCGCGGCCGAGGTGCTGGCCGCGCGCGGCAGCTTCAAGTACATACCGGTGCCGTATCGTGGCTCGGCGCCCGCGCTGACCGACGTGGCGTCGGGGATGGTGGCGGCCCATTTCGCGACGCTGGCCAGCGGAAGCTCGCTGCACAGCGCGGGTAAGCTTTCGCCTTTGATGATCACGGGTCCCAGCCGGTTGCCCGCGCTGCCCGGAGTCCCCACGGCCAAGGAGGTTGGCATCGACGGCATGGACTTCAACCAGTGGTGGGCGGTGGTCGCACCGGCAACCACGCCGGTCGAGATCGTGGAGCGCCTGCGCTTGGCGGTGGTGGCCGCGCTGAACCACCCGGCCACGCGCGAGCGCCTCAACACCCTGGGTGTCGACCTGAAGGGCTCAACCCGGGATGAGCTGCGCAGCTTCATGCGCCACGAGGTCGACCGCTGGGGCGCGATCGCGAAGAAGGCGGGCGTGAAGCCCGAGTAGGTCTGTGCACAGGTGAGCCTCATGAAGACGGCGCGCGCGGATAACGAATCTGTAATGTGGCTGTTAGTTTGCCGTGCGCTACCCCTTGCTAGACTTTGTTCGTGATGCAAATTTCTGCTCGTCGTCAGCCTGTCCCCTCGCTAGCGGCCGAGAGCCCGCAGCAAATGTGCGTAAACGTGTCCCTTGACCACAAGCCCGACAAGTCTCAGTAGAATCCTCCGACCATGTCGCGCTTCCGGCTTTTCCTTGCTTGGCTCATCGTGGCCGCGATCCCTTTGCAGGGAGTAGCGGCTGCGTCGATGCTGTTTTGCGGGCCCGGGCCGCACCATGCTCCGGCCCAGGTGGCCGCCACGCAGCACGAGAAGCTCTTGGGCGCCGTCGATGCTCAGAGCGCCCACGATCATGCCGAGCACGGCCATGGCGCCGAAGTCCAGGTCAAGGCCAAGAATGCCGGCGAGGACGGCAGCAAGAAATTGCCCGACATCACCCACAAGTGCGGCGTTTGCGCTTCCTGCTGCCATAGCGTCGCCATTGTGGAATTTCCCCAGCTGGTCGCCTTCGCGCCAGTGCCCCAGGCTGAGTTGGCCGAGCCATTCGTGCTGATTCGCGCCCGACCTTCCCCGGTCCCCGACAAGCCGCCTCGCGCGTGAGTGCATCCAGGGCGCCGGCTTGACTGGCGCCGCGGGTGCTCGTTCGTCCGCCCCTGCCGTCTCGGCCATGGCGGTACATCCCAATGAACAACGCGAGGTTCCTATGTTTCACCCCATGCTGGCCCGATGGCTGGCAGTCTCATCGGGTCTGTTGGCGCTGACAGTGTCAGCCCAGAATCCTGCGGCTCCGCCGGCGCGTGCCGCGGCGTCGGCAGCCGCTGCGGCATCGGCGGCCAAACCCACAACACCTCCCGCAACTGCGGCCGCGACCGCTGCGTCCGCGCCGATTGAGCGCGCACAAGCTGTGCCGGGCGCGTACCGGTCGGCGCTGGAGGGCTACCAGTCCTACAGCGAGGACAAGATGGTGCCCTGGAGAGAGACTAACGACACGGTCGGCAAGGTCGGCGGCTGGCGAGCCTACGCCAAAGAGGCGGCCGAAGGGACAGGACAACCAGGGCATGCCGGCCACGCCGCGCCCGCCGCGAGCGCGCCCAGGCCGGCAGCCAGCCAGGCCAAACCATAGAGGGCGAATAGAAATGCAAAGAAACTTTCGTCTGGCCGGTGCTGGCGCGGCCGTGCTCCTCCTAGCCGGATGCGCGAGCGTCAACATCGATCAAACCCTCCAGGAAACCAATCAAGCGACGCAGGGCTTCACGCAGGACAAGCTGGAGCTCAGCCGAACCGAGCAGCAGCGCCAATCGCGCGGCCAGCTCAGCGAACAACTATTGGCGAAGCCATTGACCATGGACGACGCGGTGCAGCTGGCCCTGGCGAACAGCCCGTCCATGCAAGCGCTGGTGGCGCAAAGCTGGGCTGATATGACCTCCGCCAACCAGGCGGGGCGGATCGGCAACCCTGTCTTCACCTTCGAGCGAATCCGTGCTGGCGACGAACTAGAGCTGGGGCGCCTGTTGTCTATCGGTCTGCTGGACCTGCTCACGTTGCCCCAGCGCCAGGTGATCTCTCGCAACCAGGTCGCTCAGGCCAAAGTCCAGTTGAGCGGCACCGTGGTCGAGCAGGTGAGCCAGGTCAGGCAGGCCTGGGTTCGCGCTGTCACGGCCCACCAGTTGCTGCAGTATGCCGACCAGGTCAACCGGTCGGCCCAAGCCAGCGCGGAACTGGCCAAACGTATGCAGCAGGTCGGGAACTTCACGAAGTTGCAGCGCGCGCGCCAGCAGGCCTTCTATGCGGATTCCGCCGCGCAGTTGGCTTCGGCGCAGCATGCAGTGACGGCCGCACGCGAGGAGCTTGTGCGTCTGCTCGGCTTGACGGACGCGCAGGCGCTGCAGCTGAAGCTGCCGGATCGCTTGCCCGATTTGCCGAAGGAGCCGAAAGCCGCAGCCGACGTCAGCGCGTCGGCGCTGCAGCAGCGGATCGACGTTCGATTGGCGCGCCTGCAGCTCGACGCGGCCGGCAAATCGCAAGGGCTGGCGCTCCTGAACAGCCTGCTGGACGTCGAGGCGGGCGTGCGACGCGACACCGTTTTCGACAACCACTCCGGCGAGAAGAGCCACCGCAGAGGCTACGAGCTGGAGATCCGGCTCCCGATCTTCGACTGGGGCGGGGCCCAGCGCGCCGGCATGAACGCGCAGTCGCTGGCGGCAGCGAATCGGTACGAGGCTGTCGTGCGCTCGGCATCGTCGCAGCTGCGAGAAAGCTATTCGGCCTACCGCACTGCGTACGACCTGGCCAAGCACTACCGCGACGAGATCGTGCCGCTGCGCAAGGTGATGGCCGAGGAGAACGTGCTTCGCTACAACGGCATGCTGATTGGAGTGTTCGAGCTGTTGGCCGATAGTCGGGACCAGATTGCGAGCGTGATGCAAGCAATCAACGCACAGCAGCAGTTCTGGCTGGCCGAGGCCGGTCTGGCGTCCTCGGTCATCGGCAAACCCATGGCCATGGGCGCGACACCGGTCTCCACCCGTACCGGTGGCGGCAGGGAAGGGCCGGGCCATTGATGGCCCGCCGCAGACACACATGGAAATCGAAATGACTAGTAGACGCAAGTTTCTATCCGGCGCCGGTGCGATCACGGGCGCCATTGCCGCAGCCTCGGTCAGCAAGGTCGCCATGGCGGCATTGCCCGAGCCGGTGATGCAGACCAAGGCGGACACCATGCCGCCCCTGGTGCCCAATACCGGCCGGCATTACAACCCCATCGTCACGCTGAATGGCTGGACGCTGCCCTGGCGCATGAACAACGGCGTCAAGGAGTTCCACCTGGTCGCCGAGCCGGTGGTACGGGAGATGTCGCCTGGCTTCAAGGCGCACCTGTGGGGATACAACGGCCAGTCGCCGGGCCCGACCATCGAAGTGGTGGAGGGGGATCGGGTACGGGTGTTCGTCACCAACAAGCTGCCCGAACACACCAGCATCCATTGGCACGGCCAGCGGCTCCCGAACGGCATGGACGGCGTGGCCGGCCTGAACCAAAAAGCGATCGATCCCGGCAAAACCTTCGTCTACGAGTTCGTGGCGCGCCGGCCGGGCACGTTCATGTACCACCCGCATGCGGACGAGATGACGCAGATGGCGATGGGAATGATGGGCTTCTGGGTCACGCACCCGAAGGCCAGGCATCCGCTGATCGACGAGGTGGATCGCGACTTCGTCTTTCTGCTCAACGCCTACGACGTGGATCCGGGCGCGTATACGCCCAAGATCATGACGATGCTGGACTTCAACCTGTGGACGTTCAACAGCCGCATCTTCCCGGGCATCGACTCGATGAACGTGCGCAAGAACGACAAGGTGCGCATCCGCATCGGCAATCTGACGATGACCAATCATCCCATTCACCTGCACGGGCACGAGTTCCTCGTCACCGGCACCGACGGCGGGCCGACGCCCAAAAGCACGCGCTGGTACGAGGTGACGACCGACGTTGCCGTTGGCCAGATGCGGCAGATCGAGTTTGTGGCCGACGAGGAGGGCGACTGGGCGTTCCACTGCCACAAGAGCCACCACACCATGAACGCGATGGGCCATGACGTGCCGACCATGATCGGCGTGGATCACCGCAAGGTGGTCAAGGACATCGTCAACCTCGTGCCCGACTACATGGTGATGGGCGAGCGCGGCATGGCCGACATGGCCGAGATGACGATGCCACTTCCGGACAACACCGAACCCATGATGGGCGGACAGGGCCCGTTCGGCTCGGTCGAGATGGGCGGCATGTTCACCGTGGTCAAGGTCAGGGCCGACCAGAAGCCGGGCGACTACAGGAACACCGGGTGGTTCAAGCACCCGGCCGGTACCGTGGCCTATGAGCTCAAGGGCGACCTCCCGAATCCGGCGCGCTTCCAGTCGGAAGGCACGGGTTCCATGCCGGCCAAGGCGAAGCCCAGGAAGGACGTGGAAGTCCAGATTCGCAAACCCAGCGGCCATTCCGGCCATTAATCGGCGATCCCGCCAACTTGTCTAACGAAAGGACACTTGAGATGAAACGTCTGAACGCACTGCTGGCTGCCGCCTTGATGGGTATGTCGCTGGGAGCCATGGCTCACGAGGGCGAGGACCACAAGAAGAAAGCCGGGCCCGTCAAGAAGGAGCAGAAGGACTGGGGCATCGCGGGCGACGCCAAGGCGGCCAAGCGCACAATCGAGCTGACGATGACTGACAACATGCGCTTTACCCCGGACAAGATTGAAGTCAAGCAAGGCGAGGTGGTGAAGTTCGTCATCAAGAACAACGGCAAGATGATGCACGAGATGGTGATCGGCACGAAGAAGGTGCTCGACGAACACGCCGCGCTGATGATGAAGTTTCCCAATATGGAACACGACGAGCCATACATGGCTCACGTCGCACAAGCAAAGACGGGCGAGATCGTCTGGAACTTCAACCGTGCGGGCGACTTCGACTTTGCCTGCCTGATCGCCGGCCACTATCAGGCCGGCATGGTCGGTAAGATCAAGGTGGTTGCCGCGACAAAGAGCGACGGACATGGAACCGGTCACAAGCACTGAGTTCGCCGTCAGCCGCCGCGCGGTTCTGTCTGCGGCCGCGGGCAGCGTGCTGCTCGCGGCGCATGTTCCAGCCTCGGCGGCGGCCCAATTCGCCGAGGTCTGGAAAGACCCGAATTGCGGCTGCTGCAAGGACTGGGTGGTCCACCTGGAGGCCGGCGGCTTCAAGGTCAAAGTGAACGACATCGGCAACGATCGCATCCGTGAGCGGCTGGGCGTGAACCCCAAGTACGGGGCATGCCACACCGCGCTGGTCGGCGGCTATGCCATCGAGGGGCACGTGCCGATCAGAGAGATACAGCGACTTCTCAAAGAAAAGCCGGCCGCGCTGGGCCTGGCCGTGCCAGGCATGCCGGTCGGATCGCCGGGAATGGATGGAGGGATCTATGGGAACCGCAAGGATCCCTACAGCGTGATGCTGCTGACCAAAGACGGCGGCGCCACGGTTTATCAACGCTACGAAGGAAGTAAATCATGAAATCCATCAAACACGCTCTGCTGGCCGCGGCCGTCGGCGCCGCCGCTGCTTTGCCCTTGACGGTGCTGGGCCAAGCCGCAGCAGCCGGCTCCTCCGCCGCCAAGCCGGCGGCCGACGAAATGACCGAGGCTGAAGTGCGCAAGGTCGACAAGGACAACAAGAAGATCACGCTCAAGCACGGCGCGATCAGGAACCTGGACATGCCTCCCATGACCATGGTGTTCGGTGTCAGCGACGCCGCACTCCTGGACAAGGTGAAGGAAGGCGACAAGGTCCGTTTCTCGGCCACCGGGGAAGGCGGCAAATACACCGTCACCGAGCTTCAGCCGGCCAAGTAAGGTCTGCGGGGAATGCCGCAAGACAGCGGCGATGACCTGAAGTCCGGAATAAACCTACAAACACCAGGAAAAATGACATGACTCAAGAACGCAAACACGTCATGGCCACGGCCGCAGCGGTGATCGCCCTCACGTCCGGCCTGCTTCACCCCGTCGCGCATGCTCAGGCGAGCAAGCCCGCCCATGCAGGCGGGCACAGCACCACTGCCAGCACCGCACCAGCGCCTTCAGGCGGCATGGACATGAAGGCGATGATGAAGGAGAACAACGACAAGATGACGTCAATGTCCATGACCGGCAAGCCTGACCTCGACTTCGCGATGATGATGCGCATCCATCACGAGGGCGCCATCCAAATGTCCGAGGCGCAACTGAAGAGCGGCAAGGACGCCGAGATGAAGAAGATGGCGCGCAAGATCATCTCTGACCAAAAGAAGGAAATTGCACAACTCGACAGGTTCCTGGCCAAGCAGGGACATTCGATGGACAAGATGAAGAAATAGCGAACGATGGTTGAATTCCCACACCTTCGATGCACACGGCGAAGGGTCCGAGGGTGGGTCAGTACTCCTCGCGATCAAGCGGGTGCTGTGAGCGGCGTGCGCCTCAGGGTGCGCTGGCGGTCGCCGATGGGAATGCCAACGTAAAACTCGTCTCTCCGCCCGCTTCGCTCTGGGCCGTCACGTATCCGCCATGCGCGGTCATGATCGAACGCACGATGGCCAAGCCGAGCCCGGTCCCGCCGTCGGTCCGGGCTCGACCGGTGTCAATGCGATGGAAGCGGTCGAAGACGCGTTCCAGGTGGGCCTGCGGAATGCCCTCGCCGAGGTTTGTCACGACAAGCAGCGTGCTTTGCCCCTCGACTCTGACCGAGACGCGAACCACGGAGCCGGCATGCGCGTGTCGGATGGCGTTGCTGACCAGGTTCGTTATCGCACGCTGAACCAGGATGCGATCGGCTCTCACCGGGGCGGCGCCGGTAACTTCGACCGACACACCGCGCTCTTGCGCCACCAGCGACAAGTAGTCCACGATCTTTCTCGCCTCGTGCCCGAGGTCCACGGTTTCCAGCTCCATCGGGTTTTCGTGGCCTTCTGCTCTGGCTATGAACAACATATCTGAAATGAGCCGCGACAAGCGATCCAGCTCTTCGACGTTGCCCTCCAGTACTTCTTGAAGGTCCGCGATGGTGCGCGTGTGGGACAGCGCAACCTGTGTGCGGCCCAACAGTGTCGCGACGGGGGTGCGCATCTCATGGGCCAGATCCCCGGAAAACTCCTGGAGGCGCCGATACCCGGTGTCGATGCGTTCCAGCATCCCGTTGAACTCGTTGGCGAGATCGGCCAGCTCCATCGGCAGGCCGGCAGTGGAGACGCGTTGGCTGAGCGTCCCGGCGCCAATCGAGGCCGCGAGCCGGTTGAAGCGGCGCAAGGGCGCAAGACTGGTCCGGGCTATCAACCAGGCACCGGTCGCAACGACGAGCAGCAGCAAAGGCAGGCCGACCAGAGTTGCGTTGACGAACCCGGCGAGCAACCGGCTGTCGTGGCGACGATCCAGGGAGAGATGGAAACGAATCGGCTGCCCGTTGGCAACCCGGCCGAGGCCGCGAACGGCACTGAAGCGGGATCCCGCGGGAGCGGTCCACGACAAAATCGAATTGGCGTCGTCGGGCGTGGATGCCAAGCCGGCCACCGATTGCCGCGCGATGTCCGAGAAGACAAACGTGGCGTTGGCCGCAGGGTCGATCAGGGCCAGGTGCAATTCGTCGTGTCCGATCAGCAGGTCGCCGAATCGATGGCGGTTGTCCCGGATCGTGGCGGGCGAGGGAATTTCGGAGAGAACGTGCAACAACAGATCCCTCTTGCCTTGCAGTTCGGCCGAAGACCGCACGTCCAACTGCTGCGAGAGTGCGATGTACCCGACCACAAGCGCGCCGCCCACGACGACCAAGCCGAACAGGGCGCTGGCCAGCGCGATCCGCAGCGCCAGCGAGGCCCGGAGAAAGGGGGTGAGCGAGCGTCGCAGGCTCAAAAGGTCACCCCCGGCGCTCCAGCACGTAGCCTACCCCGCGCACGGTGTGGATCAGTTTCTCCTCGAACGGGTCGTCGATCTTGGCCCGTAACCGGCGGATCGCGACTTCGACGACGTTGGTATCGGAGTCGAAATGAATGTCCCATACCAGCGACGCGATCTGGGTTCTGGACAGCACTTCGCCGGTCTTGTGCATCAGAAGCGTCAGCAGGGCAAACTCTTTGGCCGACAGATCGATCCGATGGCCGGTGCGCGTGGCGCGGTGCCGTACCGGATCGATCTCCAGGTCCTCCACCCGCAACACCGGGTCGACGGCCGCCACTTGCCCGCGCTTGAGCAATGCCTTGACGCGGGCCAGAAGCTCCGGAAACTGGAACGGCTTGACGAGGTAGTCGTCGGCGCCGAGGTCGAACCCGCGTACCTTGTCGTCGGTTTTCCCTCGTGCCGTAAGCATCAAGACGGGAAGCTGCCTGGATGTGCGCAGTGCCGAGAGCACCGCAAAGCCATCAATGCCTGGAAGCATGACGTCCAGCACGACCAGGTCATGGTCACCGTTGGCCGCCGCATGAAGCCCATCCGTACCATTGTGGGCAACCTCGACCGCGTAGCCGCTCTCGGCGAGGCCCTGACGCAGGTATTCGGCCGCCTTGGGTTCGTCTTCGATGACCAAAATCTTCAACTCAGCACTCTCTCGAACATAACGTTTTCGTAATCTGCGGGTCAGCGCGGTGTCGCGGGCAGGTTCGTAAAGTGGGAACCGTGATGCAGGCGTTGCATCCTGCTGTCCCTCGCGGGCCAGCCCTTGCAAACGATGTTAAAGGAGTTTGACTATGTTGTTCCGTAAATCCCGATTCGCCCCGGCCCTCTTCGCCGCCGCCGTGTCCATCGCCGCTTCGGGGGCCGTGCTGGCCGCTACCGATGCGCCGGCCGGGGTGCCGGCCACGTCCACGACGACGGCCGCCGCAAAACTGACGGCTGGCGAGGTGCGCAAGGTCGATGTCGTACAGGGCAAGCTGACCATCAAGCATGAACCGATCGCCAATCTCGACATGCCCGCCATGACGATGGTGTTCAAGGCCGATAAGCCTGAACTGCTGAAGAACATTCAGGCGGGAGACAAGATCGAGTTCCGCGCCGAGAGCGTGGCGGGCGCCTTCGTGGTGACCGACATCAAGCCGGCCAAGTAACGGGCTGAGTGCTGCCTGCTGCTCCGGTCCACGATCCGGATGCTCGCCGCAAAGGCGGGGCCATGGAGTAAACCTCGTGTCACCGCGCGCCCTTTGATGCTCGAAGAAGCCGCAAGCCGTTGGCGACGACCAGGAGGCTCGCGCCCATGTCGGCGAACACCGCCATCCACATGCTCGCCGCGCCGAACACGGCCCAGACGAGGAACACGGACTTGATGCCGAGCGCGACCGAGATGTTCTGCCACAGCACGGCGTGCGTTCGCCGAGAGAGGCGCACCGTCTCGGCTACACGGCGCAGGTCGTCGTTCATGATCACCACGTCGGCAGCTTCCATCGCGACGTCGGTCCCCGCCGCTCCCATCGCAAAGCCCACGTCGGCCTGGGCCAAGGCCGGTGCGTCGTTGATCCCGTCGCCTGTCATCCCGACGGCGCCGTAACGCTTTTGCATTTCTTTGATCGCGTCGAGCTTGGCTTCCGGCAGCAGGTCCCCCTTGGCGTCGGCGATGCCCGCTTGCCTGGCGATGGATTCGGCGGTCGCCTGGTTGTCGCCCGTCAGCATCACCGACGCAACGCCCAGCTTTGCCAAGTCCGCGATCGCCGCCTTCGAGCTCTCCTTGATCGTGTCGGCGACTGCGAAGAGTGCGAGTACGCCGGCTCGGTTGGCCAGCAAAGTGACGGTGCGGCCTTGGACCTCGTGTAGCGCGAGCTCGGCTTCGAGCCCCGGTTCGCAGAGCCCGCGCTCGTGCATCACCCGGTGGTTACCGAGCAGAAGCTTTTCGTTGTCGACCGAACCCTCGACGCCACGCCCGGCCAACGCCTTGAAGTCCTGGACTTGCGCGGCTTGCATCGCCAGACCCGCGGCAATCGCCTTGGAAACCGGATGGTCGGAACGGGACGCCAGGGCGTCGGCCTGGCCCTTTACGAGGGCTTCGTCAGCATTGCCCCAGGCGCGGAAGTCGACGAGCCGGGGCTTGCCTTCGGTGATGGTTCCGGTCTTGTCCAGGGCCACCGCTTTCAAAAGCCTGGCCTGCTCGAGGAACGTGCCGCCCTTGACCAGGATGCCACGGCGCGCGGCGGCCGAAAGGCCACTCACGATGGTCACGGGGGTGGAGATGACCAACGCGCAGGGGCAGGCAATGACCAGCAGCACCAGGGCCTTGTAGATCGATTCGAGCCAGGTGGCGTCCGCCAGCCAGGGCAGCAGCAAGGCGGTCGCCACCGCGAGCGCGAACACGGCGGGTGTGTAGATCGATGCAAAGCGGTCAACGAATCGTTGGGTGGGCGCGCGCGAGCCTTGAGCTTCCTCCACCGCGTGGATGATGCAGGCCAGGGTCGTGCCCGCGGACGCGGCCGTCACGCGAACTTCGAGTTCCCCCGTTTCGTTGATCGTTCCGGCGAACACGGGGTCGCCGTTCGCCTTGTCCACCGGGACGCTCTCGCCGGTGATCGGCGCCTGATTCACGGCGCTTTCGCCCTTGGTGACAACGCCGTCCAACGGCACGCGCTCGCCCGGGCGCACGCGAATGATCGATTCCAACGGAACTTCGTCCGCCGGCGTGTCGAGCCAGACCCCATCCGGAGAAAGCATGAGAGCCTTCTCCGGCGCCATGTCCAGGAGGCCCTTGATGGAGTTGCGGGCCCGGTCCACCGCGCGGGCCTCGATCAGCTCGGCGATCGCATAAAGCGCCATCACCATCGCGGCTTCGGGCCATTCGCCGATCAGGAACGCACCAGTCACCGCCACGGACATCAGCGCGTCGATGTTGAGCCTGCCGCGCAAGAGGGCGGCCACCCCCTTCTTGTAGACGTCGAGGCCCGCCAGCCATATCGCCACGGCGGCGAGCGCCATTCCACCGATCTTCCAGGGGAGAACCTCGGGTGCGAAGAAGGACAGCGCCTCGGCGCCGATCGCGAACGCGAGCGCAAGAGCCATGCGTCGGATGCCCGCCTCCGGTGAGTGTCCGTGGTCGTCGTCTTGGGTGTGACGGGTCGGCGCGCCTCCCGCCGCCAGATCCGCGGGCGCCAGGGGCTGTGGGTCGAATCCGGCTTTTCGGATGGCCTCGAGCGCAGGGGCGAACGCGCTGTCCTGCGCATCGATGCGTAGCGAACGCGCGCCGAGCTGGAAGTCCAGCGACCTGATGCCCGCGATGCCCTCCATTGCGCGGCGAATCTCGGACTCCTCGGCGCTGCAATCCATCGTCGGGATGCGGAACGTCTGGCCGGTTGGCCCCGCGGCGGCGGGCATGGCCCCGGCTGGCGCCGGCGACGGCATGGCGCCCGAACTCCCGCAACAGGCGTCGGGCTGGATCGGGGGCTTGGTTTCTGGCTTCATTGCCTGATTAGAAACCTTGGAGCCACTTCAGAGTCAAGGGCCTCGTGTAGGCCGAGTTCGGCAGTTCGGCGGCATGGACAAACGCGATGAGACCATGAAGGCCAACGCCCCCTTGTTGGTGATGGCCGAGATCATGTTGCAGCCAAAACGCTGGCCGGTGGCGCGGATGAGCGGTGTCTGGCCTGCCGGCGCATAGCTCTTGCCGCTGACGTGGTCGCTGCGCAGCCCCATCTCATCGCCCCAATATATTCGCGCGCGTTCGCGCTTGGGCTGCTTGGCGATCGTGGGGTACTGCTCGGCCAGCCAGGCCGCAATTGCCGCGTCGTTGCGTTCATAGGCGCGGCGCACCGGCGTTTGCGGCGCCATCCCCCAGCCCTTCAGGTAGCGCCCCACCGTCGTGAACGAGACTCGACACCGCACTCCCTTTGAATCAATGCCGCCACCGCTTGGCGCGTCCACAGGTAAAAGGGCAGCCTCAGTTGATCAGGCAAATTGCCGAGAATGATGCGCCGCACTTTGTCTTGCTGCGTCGCGCTCAGCCGCTTGTGGCTGCCGGACGGCCTCGCGCGTCGCTCTTGAGCGCGTGCAGCGAACCATCACGCGCCTTCGCGCAGGCCTTTTGCACCGCCCGCAAACTCAGGCCGTGAACCCGCCCGGCTTCGCCTTGGGTCATGCCACCTCGCACCGCAAGCACAACCTGCCTGCGCAAGTGCGCCTGAGTCGCCCGATCAAGTTTGCGCGCGTCCGGTTTCATTTATCCTTAACGCACTACCGCACTATTTGGCGCACCTCTTTGCCGGTTTCGGCGCCCCTGGCTCCCGCCGGGACCCGCTCATTCAGGCGCTCAGCCCTTTCAATGCGCCCGGCAATTGAATTTCCACAACGATACCTTCGCAAACCGCAATGCGAACACTAGCGGAACCAAGAAGGACAAAGGCTGCGCCTAGTTCACCTCTCCGAAAAGGCACGGTCTAGGCCAGCCGCCAGTGCACGAACTCCATGAGGCTCAGGAGGTCGGAAGCCTTCATGGCCGCGCGAGTGCCCCATTTCAGGTCCAAGCCGCAAGGGCAGCGGCCGTAGTAGGGCACCCTTTCGAGGACGTGAACACGGCCGGTATCGCGGCGCATCAAGCTGCTCAGGTTGAACGCGCCGAAGACAAGGCGGGCGTCCATGCGCTTCAGCCGGAAGAACAGTTGTTCCCCCAGATTACGGGCTTGGAGTAGTACTCGAAAACCAGCTCAGCGCCCGGGAAGCGGTCCGCCAGGGCGGTAACTAGCCGCGCGATCTGCTCGCGCGTGAAGTAGCAGAGGATACCGCTGGCAACGATCATCACCCCATCGCGAGGGCCGCACTCGATCTGGTCCATCACGCAAAGTCGAGCAGGTCGGCCTTGACGAAACGGTTCCGGCAAGACTCCTGGATGTACTGTCGGCGGAAATCGATGGCATCTGGGAGGTCGACGTCCCACCAGCGCAGCTCACCGTTGTCCACGCGGAAGAAATTGGTCTCGAGGCCCGCCGCCAAGTTGATGACGGTGGCGCGGGGATGGACCTGGACGAAGGCGCGGACTGCGTCGTCGAAGTAGCGGGAGCGCAGCAAAATGCTCAGGGCCGGCATCTCGCCGTCGCGGAAACTCCGGGCCGACAACCGCTCCCCGAACTTCTCCAGGATGCTAACGGCCTTGGCGTCGTCGAGGATCGTGGGGAACATGGGGCTGTACCGAGCCCGGTCGAGAAAACACATCACCATCGTTTCCTGTACGCTGCCGGGCACAAGTTCAGCGTGGCGATGGGAGAAGCCGTTAATGGTTTTCATGGTTGACCGCCGTAGGTTCGTCTGAGGTGGGCCTTCAGGACTTTCCCCGCGTCATTGCGCGGCAGTGAATCGATGAAGTGGAACTCGCGCGGACACTTGTAGCCGCTCAGGCTCCGTTTGAGGAAGCCCTGTAGCTCGCCGGGTTCCACCGGGAACTTCAATTCACAAACGGCCAGCACACGCTCGCCGAACTCGGCGTCCGGCACCCCGATCACCGCCGCGTCCAGCACGGCGGGATGTCGCGTCAACACGTCCTCGACCTCGCGCGGAAATATCTTCACGCCGCCGGAGACGACGATGTCCTTGCGCCGGCCAGTGATGTAGAGAACCCCTCGTCGTCCAGCCAGGCGATGTCGCCGGTGCGGAAGTAGCCCCCCGCCCCGCCGTTGTGCGCGAGGAGCGGTGTTGTCACCAGCAGCTCTCCCGGCTGCCCGGCGACGCATTCACAACCGCTTTCATCGACGATGCGGAGGCGCACGTGCCGGTAGGGCTTGCCGCAGGACTGGGGCCGTAACAACGCCTGCGCGCCGCTGATGCCGCTCACCGGCCCGGTTTCGGTGAGCCCGTAGCCCTCAGACACGCACGGGCCGAAGTAGCGTATGGCCCACTCCTTTAGGGCCGTGGAGAAGTACGCGGCACCTACGTTGAGCGCGGCCAAGTCCGTCGGCCGGTGCCGCTCCAGCTCGGCGGCCGGAAGCGCCGCGATGCGGTAGAGCATGGTGGGCACGCAACTCCAGCTGGTGATCCGCTGCTCCGACAGTATGCGCAACGCCGCCAGCGGCTCGAACTGCCGCAAGATGTGAAGCGTTCCTCCCTGCTTAAGGCAAACGTCAGCGGCCATCGGACCCATGCCGTGATGAAGCGGCAGTGTGAGTAACTCGCGCCTGTCGCGCACCAGCCCGTAGCGCCTGCGCACGACGTCGAACTGGTACTCGCGCAGCGCCTGGGCACGGGCACCGTCATGCTCGACAGCTCGGGCAACCGCCTTAGGCCGGCCCGTCGTTCCAGACGTAAAGAACATCAGAGGCGCCGTCCCACCGTGCGGCAGCGGGCCTTTGCTCGCAGCGCCGGCTTCGGCGACCAGGCTCGCGAAGCTTGTGCCGGGAAACTCGCCCTCGCGGCCGAAATGAACCAGGCAGCTAAACCTCGACGCTGGGATCGCGGCCAACACGCTGGTGGGATCCGGGTCGTCGAGGACCAGCGCCGAAAGATCGCTTCCTGAGATTAGCTCTCCGAGCTCCGACGGCAGCAATCGCCAGTTCAGTGCCAGATGAACGCCACCGATCCGTGCGATCGCCCGGTTCAGCACGAACCACTCGCAGCGGGGTCGCACGCGCACCCCGATCAACGCGCCCCGGGGCACGCCGCGCTTGAGCATGGCGCGCGCCAGCCGGTCCGCCTGTGCTTCGATTTCATCGATCGAGATGCGGACGCCGCCGTCGACGATGGCCGCGCTCATTCAGCGGTAGCTCATGTTCAGCCCGCCGTCGATGACGACGGACTGGCCGGTCACATAGCCATTAGCGGCGAGGGCCAGCAGCAGGTGCGCGACCTCGTCCACTTCGCCGATTTTGTGCAGGGGAATGCGGTTTTCCACGAGGTTCTTCATGAACGCGGGACTCTTGTTGTCCTGGTAAGGGGTGGCGATGAAGCCCGGCGAAATGCAATTCACCCGGATGCGATCCTTGGCGAGGTCATTGGCCAGGCAGCGCACCATCTGGATCTGGGCCGCCTTGACGGTGCTATAGCCGATGGCGTCGGCAGGGGCACGGTACGCCGCGGCCGACGACACGACCACGATGGACCCGCGCCAGCAGCGTCTTCACCTCCTCGCCGTCCGCCTTGTGCGCGACCAGCACCAGGTACTGCGGCCGGCATTCGTCGTCGGCGAATGCGAGGTCCGAATGGGGAGACAGTAGCTCGGTGCCCGCGCTGGCTTCGCGCGAGAGCCTGGTCGCGCGAATGTCCGTGATGTATGACTGGTTGTAGTCGCTGTACGCGACGCACTTGCCGATTGTCTCGCCCAGCAGTAGGGCGAGGATCTTGGATTTCTGCACGCTCTCGAAGGTGGGCAGGTTAACGACGTGCAGGGCGGGCCGATCGCGGCTTTCGGCGCCAAAGGGCTCGGCAATGCCACCCAAGTCGACGTCGGCCAGTCGCGAGATGTAACGGTACTCGGACTCGCCGGGACAGTCATCTAAGACCTCGGTGACCAGCCCGTCTATGCGCTGCTTCAGCGCATCCGGGACCTCGTAACGATGGACTTCCTTCATGGGATGCATTCCTCCTGGTGTCAGTTGCTTACATGGAGCGCGTTGTTCAGACCGCCCCAGCGTTGCGCGTTCGTGTAGACGCATTCGATGCTGCCGGTCTAGCTGTTGCGCCGGAAGAGCAGGCCGGACTTGCCGGAAAGGTCCTTCGCCTTGACCACATGGCCCTCGGGTGTGCGCACCTTGCTGCCCGCCGTCACGTAGAGGCCCGCTTCCACGATGCACTCGTCACCAAGCGAGATGCCGATGCCCGCGTTCGCGCCGATCAGGCTTCGCTCGCCGACGGAATTGACCTGCTTGCCACCGCCGGACAACGTCCCCATGATCGAGGCGCCCGCGCCGACGTCGGAATTGCGCCCGACCACGACGCCGGGCGTGACCCGCCCCTCGACCATTGATTCGCCAAGGGTGCCAGCGTTAAAGTTCACGAAACCTTCGTGCATCACCGTGGTGCCGGGCGACAGGTGGGCGCCCAGGCGGACGCGGTCGGCGTCGGCGATGCGCACGCCTTCTGGAACGACGTAGTCGGTCATGCGGGGGAATTTGTCGATCGATGGGACGGCGAGATGATGGGCCTCGTGCTGCAGCTTGACGCGCAGCTCGAGCACGCGCGCGGGCAGGACCGGTCCGACGGACGTCCAGGCGACGTTGTTCAGCAAGCCGAACAACCCCTCCAGGTTGAGCGTGTTGGGCCGCCAGGCGAGTTCGGACAGCAGATGCAGCCGCAGGTAGGCCTCCTCGGCGCTGGCGGGCGGCACTTCGGGCGAGGGCAGCGGTACCGTGACGAAATCGCCCACGATCAGACCGAGCTTTTCCGCCAGGCAGTGCCGCGCGATGGCTTCATTGGAACGGGGGAACCAGACGTCAAGTGTCTTTCCCGAGTCGGCATCGCGAAAGCGATGCCCAGTTCTGGCGGTGTGGCTCATTTGTTTGCTCCCTTCAGGATGGGTCCATGGCGTTGTCCCGAACCGGCAGTGGGCCCGGGGAAGAGTCGCGAAGGGAACGGATAACAGGAATCGTGGAAGCTTCCTCGACAGGCTCAACCCGCACCTCGGCGCCGTTGAGTATGGACATTCCCGTCAGGCTGTCAACGCGGGACGCGGCGATCACGTCGTTCATGCTCACGCAGCGCATGAGATCGTGATTGCCGACACGACGGCGTCGATGGGCGCGATCTACAGTGCGATGCTGTTCGCAGCGATCCCGATTGCGAGCATCGGTTGTTCACGCGGCTTTAGGAAGTTCGCGGCGAAGCAGTTCGAGGGGCCGCTGCGCTTGCTGCCCACAGACTACCGAGCTGGGCAGGAACTGCGAGATTCTTCATTGAGGGCCTACGCCCGTGCGGGCCTCGTACCTACATCCAGTGTCAAACGAGACTTCCAGACTGGGTGGAATTCCAAGGATCCATCATGAACCTCACTTCCTCCGGCGGCGTTGCCGCCATGGCCGCTGTCTTGCTTCTGGCCGCGGGCTGCGACTCCAGAAATGAAAGCCGCTCAGCCAAGGCGCAGCCGCCGGCAACGGGCCAAGCGCAACCGGCTGCAGGGGCACAGCCCGTGAGCTCGGCGGCGGCGCAGTCGGTCGAGCAGATCATCGCTTCATGGCCTGAGCACCCGCGCTTGGGAGCCGTGGAAATGATCGCCAAGTACGGTCCCCCGCACGAAAGCACTTCCGAACGGCTGGTCTGGCACAACGTCGGAGCGTTCAAGCGCGTAGCGGTTCTGAAGCTGGAAACACCGCACGACTTTCCGATGCCGCACGTGGACTTCATGGAGCACACGATTGCCTATGACGTGCCGCAGGACAAGGTGGGCGACCTGATTGCCTTCGACGCCAGCAGCACCATCAACCGAACCGTCGGCGAGCTGTCGGCGCGCTGCGACCTGGAAGGCCACAACATCCTGACACTGAATCTGGATCACGACATCGTTACCGGCAAGAAGACCGTGGCGCAGGCACGCCAGGCCTTCGGCGAAAACGTCCAGCAGGATATCGCGGGCAAAAACCCACCCTACATCGAAGCCCTGCAGTTCCAGCCGGCGAGCGGGACCACCGCCGCCTTCCGCGACAAGTCAGTCATTCCAGGCTCTCCGGTTCGTGCCACCGCCGCCGCCGCCGCCGAAACGAAGGCGATGGGCAATGTGGGCAGCTCGGCCGATGCCGAGGTACTCGCCACCGTCATAGCGATCGACCTGAACGAGATTCTTGCCGCCGGCCAGGCCAAGATGAAGAAGCTGAGCCCGCCGGTGATGGAGTACGCCAAGATGCTGCACGAGCATCACGGCATGAACGCCGGCGAGACCATGAAGCTTGGCCAGCAGATCGGTGTGACGCCGGTCATCACGGCCAAGGTGGAGCAGGTGCAAAGGAAAGGAGCGGGCGAGCTCGCCGCACTGGTGCCGCTCAAGGACGAGCAGTTCGAGCGGGCCTATGTGACCGCAATGGTCAAAGGCCACACCGACGTGTTGAATACCATCGACAACGAGCTCGTCAAGGCGGCCGGCAACGACGCGTTGAAGGGTCATCTGACGAAAACGCGCGGAACCATCGCCGAGCACCTCGAGAAAGCAAAGTCGCTGGAAAGTGGTCTGAAGCGGTAGCGCTGATCAGGCAACGCCGGATTGAACATTCCCAACGCCCGGTAAGCGATTACCTTCGCTGAAACCGCTTTGCACGAAAGATCGATGCCCCGGTCAGCTGTCTCCTTTCGCAAGATTGGATCTACCGTGTTGCAGTTGAAGAGGATGGCTTCCTTTTAAGGGCTCCGTTCCGGTAATGGTCCTTACACCTGCGCCGGAAGTTGACCTGCTTCTCACCGAAGCCGACACAGGCGATCAGGCGCGCAGCACGTCCAGCCAGGCGCGCTGGTCGGGCGTCAGCGCCGCGTCGGGCGTGAGCAGGGCGTGGGCCAGCCCCTGCCGGCTTTCGGGCTCCGGCCCGGGAAGCGCGGCCTGCAACAGTTCATCGAGCACCCGCCGGGCCAGAGCCAGCGTCTGGCCGTAGCGCTCGAAGATGGCGCCCACACTGACGTGCTGGGCAGGGTCCTCCAGCCAGCAGTCGTAGTCGGTGACCAGGCCCACCGTGGCGTAAGCCATCTGGGCTTCGCGCGCGAGGAACACCTCTGGCACGTTGGTCATGCCCACGAGGTGGCAGCGGGCCTGGCGCAGGAAGTGGCTTTCGGCCTGCGTTCCCAGGCGAGGGCCTTCGACGCAGGCGTAGGTGAGGCCGCGTGCCAGGGTGGCGCCTGCACGCTCAGCGGCTGCCTGCACTGCGCCGACCAGCGCCGAACTGACCGGCTTGGCCGTGGACACGTGCGCCGCCACGCCGCCGCCGAAGAAGGTGCGCTCGCGCTGCCCGCGCGTCCAGTCGATGTACTGCTCCGGCATGGCGAGCGTGCCGGGTGCTACCTCCAGCGCCAGGCTGCCCACGGCGGAAAAGCCGAGCAGCTGCGTGGCTCCGGCGCGCTTGAGCGCGAAGATGTTGGCGCGGTAGTTCACCTCGTGCGGTAGCAGCCGGTGGCCGGCGCCGTGGCGCGCCAGGAACAGCAGCGGCTTGCCGTGCAGGCGGCCCTTGAGGATCTCGCCGGAGGGCGTTCCGAACGGCGTGTCGCCGCCGATTCGCTCTTCGATGTCGAGCCCGTTCAGGTCGTAGAGGCCGGTGCCTCCGATGATGGACAGCATGTCGTTCACTCCTCGAGTCGGATGGCTTCGTCCACACGGTAGGCAGGGCCGTGGGCGATGCGTTGGAAATACGACGCGTGCGCGTCGCTGCCTTCGGTCCACTGACGCAGGAAGCGGGCCTGCGCCTGCGTAGCGTCGGTCTCGATGGCGATGGCGTCGATGAAGACTTCGCCCTGGCGCACGCCGAAGCGCCGCTGTGAGCCATCGAAGGGATGCAGGGCGATGCGCGTCAGCAGGCCGTCCGCATCGCCGCTGAAATTCGGCATGCCGGCCGCGCCGTTGTTGAGGACCCAGCGCGCAGATGAATAGTCCGCACTGCGCAGGCGCTGGAATACCGGCAGGCAGGTGTGGGTGCAGGCGAAGGCGTCGACCTGGGCGCGGGCGAACCAGCCGCGCACATCGTCGCGGTGCGCCGACTCACGCAAGTGCTCCTGGGCAAAGCCCCAGCCGGCCAAGGACTGCGCGTCGCCATGCACGATGCCGAGCTTGAGGTCGCCGACGTCCGCGCGCAGCGTCATCGGCAAGTCCGCCAGCTCGGCGCACTGGACCGGCGTGGTTGCCATACGCAGTCGCCGCATGATCCGGTTGGAGCGCTCGACCACGGCGTCGCCCACCCACTCGGGGTAGGCGCAGCCGCAGCCGGCATCGTCGTCGGCGCCTGCAGGTTCCGCGGCCAGTTCGGTTTCCACGTTGCCGCGCAACGCGGTGTGGGCCAGCACCTGGCGCTGCACCCGCGCGAAGACCTCGGGATCGGCGTCGAACCAGTGGAAGTCGCCGTTGAAGACCAGCCAGGCGCGGCCGCGTTCCGCCGCGAACAGTTCCAACACGCGGTCCAGCGCCAGCTCGTTGCCGTACAGCCCACCCACCACGTAAAGCACTTCAAGTGCCGGAACGTCGGCGGGGCGCGCGAACACCTCCGGGGCGTACCCGTAATGCAGAGGGCAGGTGCGGCCCGGCATATCGTCCCGAGGCGCGGCGGCCGATGGATCGAGCCTGGCGTTCATCGCGCCACCGTCGCCTCGGCGATCGCGGCGAGCGCCTTGCGCACGTTCTCGGCGGCGGGGCACTCGGGCGCGCCATGCCGGTGCACCAGCCAGGCCGGATCGTTGTAGCCCAGCCAGACCTGCCCGGCGGTGTCGGTCCAGACCAGGGCCTTCATCGGCAGGTCGATGCCGATGGTTGGCGCGCACTGCATCAGCGGCGTGCCGGCCTGCGGGTTGCCGAAGATCACCACCTCGTTCGGACCCAGCGTCTGGCCGATGCGCTGGGCCGCCGCCGCGTGGTCGACGCGCGCCACGACGTTGAGGCTGCGCTGGCGCACCTGGGCTTCGAGGCGGCTCACCGTCTCCGCCTGGGTGTGCGGGCTCTTCATGGCGACCAGCCCGTGCGCGCCGTGCGCACCCTGCATGCCGGGATGCTGGCGCCCCATGGCACCGCAGCCGGCCAGCAAGACCAGTGTGGCGAGCAGCGAGCTCATGCGAAAGGGGGTCATGTCGATCTCCTGAAGTGGGTTGATGGGGCTGGGTTCATGTGTCGGATGCCAGCGCGCAGCGCGCTGCAGGCGCGCGGGCCTTCGCCGGATCCGCCCGAGCGCGGCCGATACAGCGCCTCGAGCCGGCCAGAGTCCAAAGCGTCGATCGGGAGGTCCCACTGCAGCTCGCCACCGGCGATGCCGATCACGCGCGTGGCCAGCACGGGCAGCAGTTCGGGGTCGTGGACCACGCTGACGAGCGTGCGGCCCGCCGGCGCGGCAAGCGCCCGCAGCGCTTCGCAGGCCTGACGCGTGGCGCTCGGGTCGAGCGCCGAGGTCGGCTCGTCGGCGAGCACCAGCCGTGG
>JACDFR010000065.1 GCA_013815685.1 Ramlibacter sp. | reverse complement strand
AATAGGCCAGCGCGTCTTCAAGAGCCAGCCGCAGGCCGAGCAGACATTGCCCCACGAGGAAGAACTGGGCAAAGGCTTCATCAATTGGCTCAGAAAAGGCTTTGGCTGGATGTTCACGGGCCAAAGCGGCAAGCAGGCCAGCCTGGGCATGGCCTTCGTCTATGACGAGGAAGCCAACCTCATCGGCGAATACGACAACGGCAGTGCCACCGGCAAAGGCAGAACCGAATACATCTGGCTGCCCACGGAATCAGGCCAGGCCATTCCCGTGGGCATGTACAGGAACGGCAGGTTCTACGCGATCCACGCGGATCACCTGGGCACTCCCAGGCTGATGACCGACAGCGACAACAAGCCGGTCTGGCAGTGGCCCTACTCGGCCTTTGGCAACAACAAGCCGACGGGGGCATTGACAGCGACGACGGGTGCGAGTCAAGCTACGCGACTGAAGGCGATCAAGCCGCCGGTCGAAGGCAACCTGAGGTTTCCGGGGCAGTACTTTGATGAAGAGTCGAATTTGAGCTACAACTACTTCCGAAGCTACATGCCTAGCCAGGGGCGCTACACGCAGCCGGATCCGATTGGTTTGAGCGCCGGCTTGAGTCGGTTCACCTATGTGGAAAACGATCCGCTCAGCTTCATCGACCCCCGGGGGCTAGACGCAACCAACTGGAACAATACCTCCGGCGGTCGTAGTCCTCTGGGATTTCCTACCAATGGAAACTGGGGTGGAAAGTGCTGGAGCGGCGGCCAATACTCGTGCGGCGGAAAATCCGCAGGAACCGCACCTCCTTTGGACAGTGGAGACGCTTGTTATCAGCGCCATGACACCTGCTATGAAACGTGCGCCCCTAACAAGCAATGCATCCGCACTTGCGACAAGAAGCTGGTGGACGAGTTGGACGCCCTTCCAAATGATCCGCGACTGTGGCCATCGCCACCACGACCAGGCACTGAATCTGACAGTAAGAGCTACCGCGATGCGGCTCGCAGGTGGTTTCGATGATGCGGAAAATTCCGCGAAGCTATTCTTGGGCGGCCTTCGCACTGCTTGCCGTGCTTAGTTTGTTCACAGGCAGTCGTTTTTGGATGCTGTCCTTCTATTACCCCATGATGATCGCATTCGCGATCCTTGCGATGGGTGTGGGCGCCCTGTTACTAATGACCAGCAAGGTCCGATGGCGCACGGCTGGGATTGTGGTCCTTGGCCTTTTGATCGGTCAATGGTGGTTCACAGAACAGGCGATACTCACTCTTGGTTTCGCAATCAGTGGATTCTCGCCGTAGTGGTGCCTTAGTGGCGAATTGCGAATTGGGGTGAGATTTCAATTTCCGATTGCCTTCCCAATTCCACAACAGAAATGTGTACTGTGTGGCGACAGGTTTCGCGACCTGAGTCCGTTGCACGCGAAAATCGGTCAGCTGACGCTGGCGAACGATTTTTTAGAACGCGCGCTCACCAAAGCGGGATTGCTGATCGCAAAGCGATGATCCAGCGCAACCATGATCTGACCTGTTATGCCGGCTGTCGCCGGCTGGGCCAAGCTCGAAGGCTATGGCATCACCCCCGTCCCCGAAACCGCATCGCTCCCTGCCTCACCACCTCCGCCAGCAACCGCTCCCGCCCCTGCCGCTCGCGCAGCCAGCGCGAATCATTGGTCCCCAGCTCCGCGTCCTCGCTGAGCAGCTGCACGCCCGGGCTCGCGCCCAGCTGGCGGGCATGGTCGCCGATGCGTCTGAAGGTCTGGACGATGTGCTCGCGCAGGGGCATGTGCTGGCCAGTGGACGGCTCCACATACACGGCGTCCAGGCCGAAGCGGCAGGCCTGGAAGCGGTTGTAGGTGTAGACCATGTAATCGTCTTCCTGCGGCATGAACGGCTGCTCGTGCAGTAGCCACGATGCCAGCGACTGCACGAACCCCGACAGCGCGGCGGCCCGCTCCACCGTGAGCGGCGTGTCGAACACCCGGATCTCGATCGTGCCGTATTCGGGCTTGGGGCGGATGTCCCAGTAAAAGTCCTTCATGCTCTTCACCACGCCCGTGCGTGTGGTCTTGGAGAAGAATTGACCGAACTCGTCCCAGCTCAGGGTGAAGGGCGCGCGGCCCGACATCGGAAAGGCGAATACCGAGTTCAGCCGCGCCGAATCGAACTGCGTGTCCTGCCCCTGCACGAACGGCGACGATGCCGACAGCGCGATGAAGTGCGGGATATAGCGCGACATGCGGTGCAGCATGAGCAGTGCCGCGTCCGGGTCGGGGCAGCCCACATGCACGTGCTGGCCGAAGATGGTGAACTGCTTGGACAAATAGCCGTACAGTTCGGACAACTCGCGAAAGCGCGGCCGGTCGTAGATGCGCCGCTCGTGCCATTGCTGGAACGGGTGGGTGCCGCCGCCGACGATCGCGATGTTGAGCTTGTCGGCGCACCGGACCAGCGCTTCGCGGATTTGCGAGAGCTCCGACAGCACCTGCGAGGACGTCTCGCACACGCCGGTAGAGATTTCGATCATGCTCGAGGTCATCTCGGGCACCACCGAGCCCGGCAAAGAGTACTTCGCCATCAGCCGCAGCATTTCGTCCGAATACGGCGCCAGGTCGTAATCGTGGGTGTTGACCAGCTGCAGTTCCAGCTCGACCCCAAGCGACAGCGCCCCGGATTTCCGGAACGGCTCCAGCGGGATGGGATCGGCCGGCCCGCTGACGGGCAGTTGGACCCGCTTATCCACGCAGCTCCCCCGGCAGCGTATTGGGCGGCGCCTCGGTCGCCGATGGCCTGGAACTCTCGCCCGCCCGGTAGATGGCAAAGGTGGCGATGATCGCGCCCAGCACCTCCATCAACAGGATTGCGGGCATGGCGATACTGGCGATGCGCGGACCCAGCGTGAGCGACGAAGCGACGAACTGCGACACCAGCAGCATGGCCACCGAGGACATGGGCGACATCGCGCAGCCGGTCCAGAATGCCTGGCGCCAGCTCGTCCCGCTGCCCCAGTTGGCGGCGCCCACGCCCAGCACCTTGGCCACGCCTCGGGCCAGCACCAGCGCGCCGACCAGGCCGGCGACGGCGGGGTTCCAGTCGGCTTTGGCGGCCACTACCGACACCAGCACGAACATCAGCATGGTGAGCAGTGACGAGGCCGTGCCCAACTGGCGCGGCCACGCCCACGGCCGCGGGTTGAGCTGTTTGAGCATCATGCCGCCGAGCAACGCCGCCAGCGGCGCGGAGCCGCCGAAATGCGCCGCCAGTGCGGTGGCCGCGGTGATCAGCGCGATCAGCAGCATCGACGTGTTCTCGCTGGTGGGGCTCATCACCCGCAAGGCCATGCGCAGCGCCAGGGCCAGCATGGCGCCCACCACGAACGAGACGCCCAGCACCACCGCCACGGGGAAGAGCGTTTCGCCCAGGGAGGTGATGGGCCGGTGCATCAGTCCGGTGCGCGCGCTGACCAGCGTGAGCGCGTACAGGGTGCTCAGGGTCGAGAGCACCATGGCGCGCTCCGTCACAGGCCCCGAGGCGCGCGTGTCCATGATCACGCGGCTCAACACGGCGGGCGAAGCGGCCATGGCGACGAGCGCGACGGCCTCGGCCACCGTGGGCCGCACGCCCAGCCAGCGCAAGGTGTAGTACACGAACAGTGCCGTGAGGGTGCATTCCAGCAGGCTTTGCACCAGCACCATCGGGTTGTGGCGGAACCAGCGCAAGGCGATACGGCCTCCGGCCTCGAACAGCACGACCGAGACGCCCAGCTCCAGCAGGAACAACGCGATGCCTTGCAGCGGCCATGCGCCGCCGGAAAAGCCCGCCATGCCAGCCAGCGCCCCGGTCACCGAATAACCCACGACTTTGGGCAGGCCGGTGTGGCGCTGCAAAAGATGGCCCACCGCCGCGGCCACCGCGAGCAGGATCGACCATTGCACCGTGGGCAGGCCGGCCGAGGGCTTGAGCCATTCGGCCCAGATGGCCATGATTTCGTTCATGAGCTTTTCCCCCGGCGCGCACTGTACTCCGGCAAGCGCGACAAGCTGTGTAGGACAGCGCCCCGACGGAGGGCGCCGGTCAATGCAGCACGCGGCTGCTGCCGTCGTCGAGAACGAAGGCAGGAATCTCCACATCGAAGCGCGAGCCGTCGTCGGCCACGAAAAAATAGCTTCCCTGCATGGTCCCGGCCGGCGTACGCAGGCGGCAGCCGCTGGTGTACTGGAAGGCCTCGCCGGGCTGCAGCAGCGGCTGCTGTCCCACCACGCCCAGCCCTTTCACTTCCTCCACTTCGCCCGCCGCGTTGGCGATGATCCAGTGCCGCGAGATCAGCTGGGCGGCGACCTCGCCGGTATTGGTGATCGTGATCGTGTAGGCAAAGCTGAACAAATTTTCGGCCGGGGCCGATTGCTCGGGCAGGTATTGGGGCTCGACTTCGACGCGGAACTGGTACTTTGCCATGCGCACCATCGTACCCGCTTCGGTTGCGGCTGCGCGATTTGCGAGAATCGGGGCATGAGCCAAACCCATCGTATCGCGCCTTCGATTCTGTCCGCCGATTTTTCCCGACTGGGCGAGGAGGTGAAGAACGTGGTCGCCGCGGGCGCAGACTGGATCCATTTCGATGTGATGGACAACCATTACGTTCCCAACCTGACGTTCGGGCCCATGATCTGCTCGGCCTTGAAGCCGCATGCCAGGACCGCGGACGGAAATGTGGTCCCCATCGATGTCCACCTGATGGTGCAGCCGGTCGATGCACTGGCGCAGGCCTTTGCCGAAGCAGGCGCCGACTACATCAGTTTCCACCCCGACGCGTCTGCCCATGTCCACCGCAGCGTGCAGGCGATCAAGGCCAGTGGCTGCAAGGCTGGCCTGGTCTTCAACCCGGCGGCATCGATGGATGTGCTGGACTGGATGATCGACGACATCGACCTCATCCTGATCATGAGTGTCAACCCAGGGTTTGGCGGTCAGGGTTTCATCGACTCGGCGCTGCGCAAGATCGAGCAGGCGCGCCAGCGCATCGACGCGTGCGGCAAGGACATCCGCCTCGAGGTCGACGGCGGGATCAAGCCCGACAACATCGCCCGGGTGGCGGCGGCCGGTGCGGACACCTTCGTCGCCGGCAGCGCCATCTTCAGTAAGCCCGACTACAAGGGCGTCATCGAATCGATGCGCCGCGCGCTCAAGGGTTGACTTTCTTCACCGGGTCGTCCGCCCCTTCGCGCACCTTGTCATAGGCCTTGTCCAGGACCGGCCCCTTGCCGGTATCGACCAGCCCGCGCTCCAGGTCGTCGTGGGCCGCCTGGCCAATCCGCTGGCCGGAAGGCTCGCTGGCCGCCTGGCTGTCGGAAGATTCGTCCCGCTCGTGCGGCATTCGCGGCACGCGGTCCGGGGTTTCACCTTGCTGCGGCACCGTCTTGCCCTGCGGTTTTTGATTCTGGTCGTTCATAGTGCCTCCTGGGCAAACAATCTCGATGATGCGAGTCCAGAAGGCAGCCGGCAGTAGGACCCGCCGGACCACGGCTGTAAGGAAGAGACCCGCGCAGCTGTTTGCGAGACGTGGGAATTGTCCTACCCCCGAATGCAGCCTGCGCCGACAAACTCGCCCGCCGCCCAACTACGGTCGTTTGCGCATGAGCTTGCCTATGCTGAGCGAGGGTCGCAATAACGGCCCGAAAGCCAAGGAGATGGTCATGGAGTTCTTCGCTGGAATGCCCGAATGGCTGGTCTGGTGCGCCGCCGGCGGTGCCGGTGCGATCGCTCTGGCCACCCTGGCCAACATTCTGGAAGCCGCGCTGGAACTGGACGCGGGCTGACATTTCTCCCTTTTCGCGGGCGCAGCGCTGATGGTGCGCTCGCCTTCGCCTTTCCACAAGAAAACAGCCTCAGGAGTTCTTCAATGGCACAGTCCAAGCAGGATGCCCAGCGCAAGTCCAAGGCCAGCGAGATCACCGCGGCCAAGCAAAAGCAGCTGGAGTCGTTCAGCCAGGGACCGGAAAACCTGTTGACCACCAACCAGGGCGTGGTGGTCCCCGACAACCACAATTCACTCAAGGCGGGCGTGCGCGGACCGACGCTGCTGGAAGACTTCATCCTCCGGGAGAAGATCACCCACTTCGACCACGAGCGTATCCCGGAACGGGTCGTGAACGCCCGTGGGGCGGGCGCCCACGGCTACTTCGAGCTCACCAGGTCGATGGTCGAATACACGCGCGCGGATTTTCTGCAGGACGTCGGCATGCGCACGCCTGTCTTCGCGCGTTTTTCAACCATGGCCGGATCGCGCGGATCCGCGGACACGGTACGTGACGTGCGCGGCTTCGCCGTCAAGTTCTATACCCGCGAAGGCAATTACGACCTGGTGGGCAACAACATCCCGGTGTTCTTCGTGCAGGACGCGATGAAGTTCCCCGACCTGGTCCATGCGCTCAAGCCAGAACCGCACAACGAGATTCCGCAGGCGGCCAGCGCGCACGATACTTTCTGGGATTTCGCTTCGCTCATGCCCGAGACGACGCACATGCTGATGTGGGCAATGTCGGATCGCACGATCCCGCGCAGCTACCGGATGATGGAAGGCTTCGGCGTCCACACCTTCCGTCTCATCAACGCGAAAGGCGTCTCGCATTTCGTCAAGTTCCACTGGAAGCCCAAGCTGGGCAAGCACTCCCTGGTATGGGATGAAGCGCAAAAAATCGCCGGCAAGGACCCCGACTTCCATCGGCGCGACCTGTGGGAGGCCATCGCCCACGGCAGCTTTCCCGAGTGGGAGCTCGGCGTGCAGCTGATCGCCCAGGAGAAGGCGGAGAGCCTGGGATTCGACTTGCTCGATCCCACCAAGCTGATTCCCGAGGAGATGGTGCCGGTACTCAGCGTGGGCAAGCTGGTCCTGAATCGCAACCCCGACAATTTCTTCGCGGAAACCGAGCAGGTGGCCTTCAACCCCGGCCATGTCGTTCCTGGGATCGACTTCAGCGCCGACCCGTTGTTGCAGGGTCGGCTGTTTTCATACACCGACACTCAACTGTCGCGCCTGGGCGGACCCAACTTCCACGAGATTCCCATCAATCGGGGCGTCTGTCCGTTCCACAATTTCCAGCGCGACGGAATGCACCGCATGCTGGTGAGCAAGGGCCAGGCTTCGTACGAGCCCAATTCGCTGGCCAGCGGCGCGGAATTCCGCGTGGATGGCGGACAGCAAGGCTTCCAGAGTTTCACTGAAGCGATCGAACCCCCCAAGATGCGCCGCCGCAGCCCGAGCTTCGACGATCATTTCAGCCAGGCCTCGTTTTTCTGGAACAGCCAGAGCCCGGCCGAGAAAGAGCACATCATCGCGGCGTTCCAGTTCGAGCTGTCCAAGGTCGAGGTGCCGGCCGTGCGCCAGCGCGTCGTCGACAACCTGGTGCACGTGGATTCCAAACTGGCGCGCAAGGTGGCGGAGTGCCTGGGCCTTGGCGCGCCCGATGCCAAGGCCGCGGCCGGGCGCGCCGGGTTTCGGGAGCAGCGCCTCAAGCTGCCGATCGAAGCATCGCCGGCGCTGAGCATGGACTGCAATGGACACGGCATCGCCAGCCGCAAGGTGGCGGTGCTGGTGGCCAATGGGGTGGAGATCGGGGCCTTAAGGGTGATCCAGCAGGCTTTGCAGGACGCGGGCGCAACCAGCCGTATCGTCGCGTCCAACCTCGGTTTTGTGGCGACCTCATCAGGCCAGCAGCTGGCCGTGGACCATACGCTGGACAACATGCCTTCAGTCATGTTCGACGCGGTGCTGATTCCCGGTGGTCCCGCCAGCGCGCAAGCCCTGGCGCGCAGCGGCGCCGCGGTGCATTTCGCGCTGGAGGCATACAAGCACTGCAAGACCATTTGCGTCATTGGCGAGGGCGTGCAGTTGCTGGGCACGCTGGGGATCGGCGCGGGCGAGGGCGCACCAGCGGTGCCGGGCGTGGTGATCGGGCGCAACGACCCGCCCCTTCGGGCTCAGTTGGCGCAGGACTTCATTGCCGCCATGTCGCGGCATCGCCATTGGACTCGGCCCAACGTCGAGACTGTCCCGGCCTGATTCTCGCTACCGCCGCCGAAGCAGCGCGGCATAAGGACGCTCCTACGAGTCCTTGCCTCACCCGCTGACCCTACCGGCATGTCCTGTGCGTGCAAATACACGCCGGTGGCCGGCGCGGGGCTGGCTGCACAATCAGCGTTCATATCCAGGAGCTCACCATGGCATCCAAGCAGGGCAATCAAGGCGGCAACACGGGCGGCGACCAAGGCGGCAATCAAGGCGGAAACCAGGGGGGCAAAAAAGGCGGCAATCAGGCGGGCACGTCCAATCGTGGTTTTGCCTCGATGGACCCGGAGCGCCAGCGCGAAATAGCCAGTGAAGGCGGCAAGGCCGCCCATGAAAAGGGCACGGCTCATGAGTTCACTTCCGAAGAAGCGCGCGAGGCCGGAAGCAAGGGCGGCCAGATAGCGCATGAAAAGGGCACGGCGCACGAGTTCGACTCGGCAGAGGCGCGCGAAGCCGGCCGCAAGGGCGGCCAAGCCAGCGGCGGCGGCAGCCGCGGCGGCAAGAAGTAAACGTCGTTCGCGCCGTACCGGCTGATCAAAAAGGGGCTGCGGCCCCTTTTTGTATGCGGCCGGCAAATATGCACAATCATGCTGATGCCTACGCCGCCTAGCACGTCGCAAAACCACATCCTCGCTGCCGTTCCGGCGGATGAATACGAACGGCTCTTGCCGCACCTCGAACTGATCGAGATGCCTCTCGGGGAAGTGCTCTACGAGTCAGGCGGCCTGCTGCAGCATGTGTACTTTCCGACCACGTCGATCGTTTCGCTGCAAGTCGTCCTTGAGGATGGCGCCTCTGCCGAGATCGCGGTGGTCGGAAACGAGGGGATACTGGGTATCTCGCTTTTCATGGGCGGCGACACCACGCCGAGCCGGGCCGTCGTGCGAAGCACCGGCCACGGCTACCGGCTCAGGGCCGGGCTGCTGCAGCAGGAGTTCAACCGCGCGGGACCGGTGATGCGGCTTTTGCTGCGTTATACGCAGGCGCTGATTACCCAAATGACCCAGACGGCCGTGTGCAACCGCCACCACTCGGTCGAGCAGCAACTCTGCCGCGCTCTGCTACTGAGCCTGGACCGGTTGTCATCCGACTCCCTGGTGATGACCCAAGAACTCATTGCCAACATGCTCGGGGTCCGCCGCGAAGGGGTCACCGAGGCGGCTGGAAATCTCCAGCGCGCCGGGCTGATCCGCTACCGCCGCGGCCGGATCGACGTGCTCGACCGGCCGGGCCTGGAAGCGGCGGTCTGCGAATGCTACGCGGTGGTCAAGGTGGAGTTCGAAAGACTGCTCTCAAACATCCCCCGAAAGGCCTGAGCTTACTGCCTGGGTTCAACGTTCCCATTGACGGCGATCGTGGTGCCGGGCAGGCGCGGTCATCTGCCAGTGCCTGGCAGGGCTATAGTGGCTCACCTCCCCCGCGCCCTCGATTTGCATTTTCAATGTTTGCGAGCTCTGGAGTCCCGCACCAAGCCTTCCTGCAGGCGGCTATCGTCGACCTTGACGGCACGATGGTGGATACGCTGGGCGATTTCGCGGCAGCCTTGAACCGCATGCTCGACGAACTCCAGCTGCCTGCAATCGCGCCCGCGGCGATCAAGCACATGGTCGGCCGCGGGTCCGAACACCTGATACGGCAGGTGCTCGCCCACGTGGGTGCGGCGCCGTCGCTGTACGAATCTGCGTGGCTGTCCTATCAAAGGCACTACGCCGTCGTCAACGGCCGGTACTCGACCCTCTACCCGGATGTGATCGAAGGCCTGGGACTGCTACGCGATGCGGGCCTGAAACTGGCGTGCATCACCAACAAGCCCACGGACTTCGCGCAGGCCTTGCTTTATTTCAAGAATCTGCGGGGTTTCTTCGATGTGGTGTTCGGCGGCGACGCGTTCGAGCGCAAGAAGCCCGATCCGTTGCCGCTGCGCAAGGCTTGCGAGGCGCTGGGGTCAAGCCCGCAGCGCACGTTGATGATCGGCGACTCGGTCAACGATGCAGTTGCCGCCCGCGCCGCAGGATGCCCAGTGGTGCTGGTGACCTACGGATACAACCACGGCATGCCGGTGCGGCTGGTCGAGGCCGACGGATTCGTCGATTCGCTCGCCGACTTGCCGTCCTGGCTCAAGCAGGCCTACCCAGCAGTGCGTCCTTGAGCTTCCAGTCGGCGGGATTGGGGCCCAGCCAGATGCGCAACAAGGCGTTGTAGAACTCGGGTTCCTTGAAGGGCTCGCCCTGCTGCACGCCCTTGACCGAAATCACCGTCCCGGTGCCCGGTATCCAGTCGATCGCAAAGGTGTCGCCCGGGTTCAGCTTCCGGTGCTCGGAAAAGATCTGGCTCATGCGCAGCACGCCCGGGATCAGCTTGGAAAAGGCGGCCTTGTCCATGTTGTCTTCGATGCCGCGCGAGAACAATTTCCCGAGTTCCGACGAGTCGATCTCGCGCAGCATCGTGATGTGCATGCGCTTGGCCCCGGGCGCGGCCAGCACCTCCTCGGGCGTGCCCGCCTTCCTGGCGAGGTAAAGGCCGGCCGTGTAGACCTTGAAGACCGCCTTGTAACGCACTCCCGCCCCATTGAGCTGGAGCCTGGTTCCCCGCAGTTCGGTCGTGTCCTCGTACTTGACCCCCGAAAGGTTGGCCTGGGCGTGCAGCCCAGGGGCCGTCAGCGCCACGGCCACAGAGATCAGCCATGGCTTGAGCTTTTTCATCGTCATTCCTTTAATAGAACGGTCGTTCGATTCAATTTTTGCGGCGTACGGACGAGATGACAACAGGGTTTCCTCGTAACGGGATGTTGCCCACGCGAACTGCATGGGATGAGCCGGTCCGCTTTGCTACACTTTGGCCATGTTCATCCACCGCACTCTCATGACAGGTCGCTCGAGCCGGGGAGCCTGGCCCTGGCGTAAGCCTGAACTTGTGCGTTCCTGATTGCACGGGGCAGCCCGTGCCCCCGCGCCTGACCTCAGGCACCGTGTCGAATCAACGCGGCCATTGCGCCGCCGAGCTGGCGGAGGCTCACTCTTGATCACAGAACTCGAATTCAAAAGCCTTGCCATGCAGGGCTACAACCGCATCCCGCTGATCGCCGAGGCCTTCGCCGACCTCGAAACGCCGCTGTCGCTCTACCTGAAGCTGGCCCACGCCAAGGGCGGCGGCAAGCACAGCTTCCTGCTGGAGTCGGTGGTGGGCGGCGAGCGCTTTGGCCGCTACAGCTTCATCGGCCTTCCCGCCAGCACCTTGCTGCGCGCCAGCGGGTTCGGCGCGGACGCCGTCACTGAAGTCGTGCGCAATGGACAGGTGGTCGAAACGGACTGCGGCAACCCGCTCGACTTCATCGCCCGGTACCAGAAGCGCTTCAAGGTGGCGTTGCGGCCCGGCCTGCCCCGTTTTTGCGGAGGCCTGGCGGGTTACTTCGGCTACGACGCCGTGCGCTACATCGAAAAGAAACTGGAAAAAAGCTGCCCGCCCGATACCTTGGGATGTCCCGACATCCTGCTGCTGCAGTGCGAGGAAGTGGCGGTCATCGACAACCTCTCGGGCAAGCTCTACCTCATCGTCTACGCCGACCCGGGGCACGCCGAAGCCTACGCGAATGCCAAGAAGCGCCTGCGCGAACTCAAGGAACAGCTGAAGTATTCGGTGAGTGCTCCGGTGATCAAGGAAACCCAGACCTTTGCCGCCGAGCGCGACTTCTCCAAGGCGGATTACCTGAAGGCGGTGGATCGCGCCAAGGAACTCATCGCCGCGGGTGACTTCATGCAGGTGCAGGTGGGCCAGCGGATCAAGAAACGTTTCACCGAGTCGCCATTGTCGCTGTACCGTGCGCTGCGCTCGCTCAACCCCAGCCCGTACATGTATTACTACCACTTCGGCGATTTCCACGTGGTGGGCGCGTCGCCCGAAATCCTGGTGCGCCAGGAGCAGACGGCCGAAGGACACAAGGTCACCATCCGTCCGCTGGCCGGCACGCGCCCGCGCGCGGCCTCGCCGGAAGAGGACAAGGCCGTGGAGCAGGAACTGATCAATGACCCCAAGGAGCGGGCCGAACACGTGATGCTGATCGACCTGGCGCGCAATGACATCGGCCGGATCGCCAAGACGGGTACGGTCAAAGTGACCGAAGCATTCGCGGTCGAGCGCTACAGCCATGTGATGCACATCGTCAGCAACGTCGAGGGCATCCTCAACGACGGCATGACGAGCATCGATGTCCTCAAGGCGACCTTTCCCGCCGGCACTTTGACGGGCGCGCCGAAGGTGCACGCGATGGAGGTCATCGATCAACTCGAGCCGACCAAACGCGGCCTCTACGGCGGCGCGTGTGGCTACCTCAGCTACGCCGGCGACATGGATGTGGCAATCGCCATCCGCACCGGCATCGTGAAGGACCAGATGCTCTACGTCCAGGCCGCCGCAGGCGTGGTGGCCGACTCGGTGCCCGAACTGGAGTGGAAAGAGACCGAAGCCAAGGCCCGGGCGCTGCTGCGGGCGTCCGAGCTCGTCGAGGAGGGACTGGAATGAGCGCCGCCCCGAACCGCTTCAAGCAAGCTCGCGCCCCCTCGGGGCGCGGCGCCGCGGCCTTGGCCGCAAACGTGGGGGTTTAATGCGCCTGGTCATGATCGACAACTACGACAGCTTCACCTACAACCTGGTGCAGTATTTCGGCGAGCTGGGCGCCCAGGTCGAGGTACTGCGCAACGACGAGACCACGGTGGATGCCATCTCCCGGCGCCGGCCCGACTTGCTGGTGGTGTCGCCGGGGCCGTGCTCACCGTCCGAGGCCGGCATCTCCGTGGATGCGATCAGGCATTTCGCCGGCAAGCTGCCGATACTGGGTGTGTGTCTCGGTCACCAATGCATCGGCCAGGCGCTGGGAGGCAAGATCGTTCGGGCACAGCAATTGATGCACGGCAAAACCAGCGTCATCACCAACACGAGGCAGGGCGTCTTTTCGGGCCTGCCCGCCAATTTCACCGTGAACAGGTATCACTCCCTGGCCATCGAGAGGGCCTCCTGCCCCGCTGAGCTGGTCACCACTGCATGGACCGACGACGGCGAGATCATGGCGGTGCGGCACAAGGAGCTGCCGATCCAGGGCGTGCAGTTCCACCCCGAGTCCATCCTGACGGAGCACGGCCACGCGATGCTGAAGAATTTTCTGGAGCAGCAGCAATGATCCCGTCCATGGACCTGCGCAGCGACACGGTCACGCGCCCGACGCCGGCCATGCGCGCCGCGATGGCCACGGCCCCGCTGGGCGACGATGTATTCGGCGACGACCCCAGCGTGAACGCGCTGCAGGACAAGATTGCCGGCATGCTGGGCTTCGAGGCCGCGCTGTTCGTGCCCACCGGCACGCAGGGGAATCTGTGCGCCATCCTCGCCCATTGCGGCCGCGGCGACGAGTACATCGTGGGCCAGATGCAGCACTGCTATCGCTGGGAAGGAGGCGGCGCCGCCGTGTTCGGGAGCGTGCAGCCTCAGCCGCTGGACAATCAGCCCGACGGCTCATTGGACCTTGCGCAAATCGAGGCCGCCATCAAGCCGGACGATCCGCATTTCGCGCGCACCCGCCTGCTGGCGCTGGAGAACACCATGGGCGGCAAGCTGCTGCCCATGGCCTATGTCGAGGCGGCCACCCAGCTGGCGCGCCGCAAGGGCCTGTCGCGCCACCTCGACGGCGCGCGGCTGTTCAACGCCGCCGTGGCGCAAGCCGCCGGCACGGGCGCCGACCCGCGTGCGGAGGCCGGCCGCATCGCCCAGTGCTTCGACAGCGCCTCGATCTGTTTCAGCAAGGGGCTGGGCGCACCGGCCGGTTCGGCGCTGTGCGGGTCGCACGAGCTGATCGCCCGCGCCAAACGCATTCGCAAGATGGCCGGCGGTGCGATGCGGCAGGCGGGTGTGCTGGCCGCCGCTGCTTCCTACGCGCTCGACCACCACATCGACCGGCTGGC
This sequence comes from Ramlibacter sp., assembly GCA_013815685.1. Classification (GTDB taxonomy): domain Bacteria; phylum Pseudomonadota; class Gammaproteobacteria; order Burkholderiales; family Burkholderiaceae_C; genus Ramlibacter. Next base: position 4,165 of record JACDFR010000065.1, on the reverse strand, counting down.
CGAAGACCATGCGTTGGCCCAGCGGCTGGCGCAGGCGTTGCACGGCATCGCGGGGCTGCGGGTCGAGGCACCGCAGACCAACATCCTTTTCGTCGACCTGGAAGGGCGGGCCAGGGAACAGTCCGCCGCGCTGCTGGAGCATCTTGCACGCGAGGGTGTGCAAGCCACCGGCATTTATCGCCTGCGCTTCGTGACGCACCGCGATGTGGATGCCGCGGGCGTGGACCGCGCCGCGGCCGCCATCCGGGGATTCTTTCAATCCTGAGGACAGAGATGCCCGATTTTCAACACCTGTTGCTGTTCGTCGCCGCCGGCTGGCTGCTCAATCTCACCCCGGGCCCGGACGTCCTCTACATCGTGGCGAACTCGCTGCGCGCGGGCGCTCGGGCCGGCATCGCCGCAGGCCTGGGCATCACCGCAGGCTGCTTCGTCCATATCTTCGCCGCCGCCCTGGGGGTCGGCGTTTTACTGGCTACGTCGGCCGCGGCGTTCGCCGCGCTCAAATGGGTGGGCGCCGCCTACCTGGCCTGGGTCGGAGCGAAGCTGCTGCTGTCCACGGCGCCGCAGGGGAGGCACGATCTCTTCGCCCTGGCAAAGGAGGGGCAGGCGCGCAGCCTCAAGGCGATCTGGCTGGGGGGCTTCTGGACCAATGTGCTCAATCCGAAGGTCGCCATCTTCTTTCTGGCCTTCGTCCCGCAATTCATCGCCCCCGAAAGCGGCAACAAGGCGCTGGCGTTCGTGCTGCTGGGCGTGCTCTTCAACCTCAGTTCTCTGCCGGTCAACGCCGGCTGGGCGCTTGCCGCGGCGTGGGTGGCCAGGCGCGACACCCTTCGCCGGAGGATGCACTGGCTGAACCGGGTGGCCGGCGCGATGTTCATCGGGTTCGGCATCAAGCTGGCCTTGTCCGACAATCGAGCCGCATAAATGGAGACCGCAATGCCCATCACCCCCCAGGAAGCGCTGCAACGCACCATCGAACACCGGGAGATATTCCACGACGAGATGCTCAAGGTCGTGCGCATGATCATGAGCGGCGAGCTTTCGCCGGTGATGATGGCCGCGCTGATCACGGGCCTTCGGGTCAAGAAGGAAACCATTGGCGAGATCACCGCCGCGGCCCAGGTGATGCGCGAGTTTTCGACCAAGGTCAACGTAGCCGACAAGACTCACCTGGTCGACATCGTCGGCACCGGCGGCGACGGATCGCACACGTTCAACATTTCCACCTGCACGATGTTCGTGGCCGCCGCGGCGGGCGCCAAGGTGAGCAAGCACGGCGGGCGCAGCGTCTCCAGCAAAAGCGGCAGCGCCGACGTGCTGGAGAGCCTGGGACTCAATATCAACCTGGCGCCGGATGCCATCGCGCGGTGCATCGACGAGGTGGGGGTCGGCTTCATGTTCGCGCCCAACCACCACCCCGCGATGAAGAACGTGGCGCCGGTGCGCAAGGAACTGGGTGTCCGCACGATTTTCAATATCCTCGGCCCGCTGACCAATCCGGCGGGCGCGCCGAATATCCTGATGGGCGTGTTCCATCCCGACCTCGTGGGCATCCAGGTGCGCGCACTGCAACGCCTGGGCGCCGATCACGCCCTCGTGGTGTACGGCCGCGACGGGATGGACGAAGTGAGCCTGGGCGCGGCGACGATGGTCGGGGAACTCAAGGGCGGGCAGATTTCCGAATACGAGATCCATCCGGAAGACTTCGGCCTGCCGATGTCCAGCAATCGCGCGCTCAAGGTGGAAACGCCGGAGCAATCCCGGCTGATGCTGATGAGCGTGCTGGACAACCAGGCCGGCGCGGCGCGCGACATCGTCGTCTTCAATGCGGCGGCGGCCTTGTATGCAGCCAACGTCGTCGACACGATACAGGCGGGGGTCGTTCGGGCCCGTGCCGTCATCGAGTCGGGGGCTGCCAAGGCCAAGCTCGAGCAGCTGATCGGCGTTTCGAAGTCGCTGGCGGCCTGACACCATGGCCGACATCCTGAACCAGATCGTCGCCGTCAAGCGCGAAGAGATCGCCGCGTCGCAAAAGCGAATCTCCTTGGCCGCCATGCGTGCGGATGCGGAAAGCCGGGTCCTGACCCGCGATTTCGAGGGAGCATTGCGCCGCCGGATCGCCGCCGGCCACAGCGCCGTGATCGCCGAGATCAAGAAAGCCAGCCCGAGCAAGGGCGTCCTGCGGGCCGATTTCATCCCGGCTGACATTGCGCAGAGCTATGCCGAGGCGGGGGCGGCCTGCCTGTCCGTGCTGACCGACCGGCAGTTCTTCCAGGGCCAGACGGACGACCTGAAGCAGGCCCGCGCCTCCTGCGACCTGCCGGTGCTGCGCAAGGATTTCATGGTCGATGCCTATCAGGTCTACGAATCGCGCGCCATGGGGGCCGATGCAATCCTGCTGATTGCGGCGTGCCTGCAGGACGCGCAGATGGCTGAACTCGAGGCCATCGCGCAGGGGCTGGATATGGCCGTCCTGGTCGAAGTGCACGACCGTCCCGAGCTCGACCGGGCGCTCAGGCTCAAAACACCCTTGATGGGCATCAACAACCGCGACTTGCGCAGTTTCGAGGTGTCGCTGGAAACGACCTTGGGCATGATCAACGATGTGCCAAGCGGGCACTTGCTCATCACGGAGTCGGGCATTCGTGAGCCTGACGACGTAAAGACAATGCGCGCCGCCGGCGTCCACGCCTTCCTGGTGGGCGAGGCTTTCATGCGTGCCGATGACCCGGGCGCAGCCCTGGTCGAGCTGTTCCGGAAGTAGGGTGGACCGCCTGATGCGTTGGGAGCCGCAGCGCTGGCCCCTGGCTGAAGGCTGGAGCGGGGTCGTCCAGCCCTTCCTGTCGAGTACCGCCGGCTTGCGCTTGGCCGCATTCATTGCAGAACGATTGGCCGCCGGCGCGGTGATCTACCCTCCTCGCCCGTTGCGGGCCCTTGAGCTCACGCCACTGCCCGCTGTCAAGGCGGTGATTTTGGGCCAGGACCCCTACCACGGGCCTGGACAGGCCGAGGGGCTGGCTTTTTCCGTACGGCCGGGCGTCAAGCTGCCCCCGTCGCTGCGCAATATTTTCAAGGAGCTGCGTTGCGTGCCCGATGAGCCGATCCCGGCCCAGGGCTCGCTGCTGGAATGGACCGGGCGCGGCGTGCTTCTGCTCAACACCAGCCTCACGGTCGAGGACGGCCAGCCGGGCAGCCATGCCAAGAAAGGATGGGAGGCACTCACGGACGCCGTGCTGGCAGAGGTGGCGGCCAAGGCGTCGCCTTGCGTGTACATGCTCTGGGGCGCCCATGCCCAGGGCAAAGCCGCCTTGATCGAGCAAACCGCAGCTCATCATGGCCGAGAAGCGCTGGTATTGCAGGCCAACCATCCCTCGCCACTGTCCGCGAGGCGGCCGCCGGTCCCGTTCCTTGGGTGCGGCCATTTCGCGCTGGCGCGCCAGTGGCTTTCGGCGCGGGGACACACCGGCGTTTTCTGAACTGTGAGCAATAGCGCGCGAGCCAGTCTGCCCCTGCCGATTGGGCAGGAGAAAACGTGCTATATTTCGAGGTTCGCCGGAGGGGTGCCCGAGTGGCTAAAGGGGGCAGACTGTAAATCTGTTGGCTTACGCCTACGCTGGTTCGAATCCAGCCTCCTCCACCAGGCCTGTTTTGAGTTTGGCGAAGGAACGTTGATGCGGTTTGTGTGTAGAGCTGTAGGCCCGATGCGGGAGTAGTTCAATGGTAGAACCCTAGCCTTCCAAGCTAATGACGCGGGTTCGATTCCCGTCTCCCGCTCCACAAACCGGTTTGCGCTGTAGTAAATGTGATTCGCCTGATGGCTCAGTGATTCGCCTTGATGGCTCAGATTTCGCCCTTGTGGCTCAGTGGTAGAGCACTCCCTTGGTAAGGGAGAGGTCGCGGGTCCGATTCCCGCCAAGGGCACCAGTTGTCGAGGTGCATGTGATGCACCGGTTGAGTTGAGATCCAGTTTCTTTTCGGAGTCGAAAAATGGCAAAAGGAAAATTCGAGCGGACCAAGCCGCACGTCAACGTCGGCACGATCGGCCACGTGGACCATGGCAAGACCACGCTGACGGCGGCCATCACCTCGGTGCTGGCGGCCAAGTTCGGCGGCGAAGCCAAGGCGTATGACCAGATCGACGCGGCGCCCGAAGAAAAAGCGCGCG
>JACDFR010000064.1 GCA_013815685.1 Ramlibacter sp. | reverse complement strand
CCCACGAACTGCGCGCCAAGCGTGCGCTGGCGCAGGTGAAGATGAGCGATCCGCCGGGCGCGTTGAAGTACCTGCAGAACGTGCACCCGACCACGGTCGCCGGCCGGCTGGCCGAAGCACTGGCCTACAGTGGCGCCGCGGCGCTGGGCTTCGGCGATCCGGCGGAAGGCACCCGCCGGGCGGCCGAAGTGCGCCGCCTGGCGCTGGAGACGGGCGACGAGGGTACGCTGGTGATCGCATCGTGGGCGCAAGCGGCGGCGGCGCACGCGCGCGGCGACCTGCACGGCAGCGTTTGGGCCGACCTGAAAGAGACCAGCCATCTCCCGCATCTGGCCACGCGGGTGTTCGACGGGCATTTGTGCATCACGCAGCGCTTCCTGTATGGGTCACGGCCCTACGCCGACGTGATCGCTTTCGCCGATTCGCTGGGCGCCGAGGCGCAGCGGCTCGGCGCCGCGCGCGGCCATGCGTTCGCCGTGACGTTGCGTGGCGAGGCCCTGCTGCTCAGCGGCCAGCTGGACGCGGCCGAGCAAGACCTGGTCGCCGGCGGGCGGCTGCACCGCGCCATCGGCGGAGCGACGGGCGAAGCCTTGTCGCTGCAGCGCCGGGCCGAGCTCGCGATGCACCGCGGCCGGCTCGGCTTGGCGCGGGGCCTTGCCGACGAAGCGCTGGATGTCGCGCGCCAGTCGAGCATCGGTTTTCATCTGCTGGACCGCATTTACGGCACGCGCATCGCGATGGCCACCGATACCGACGCTGCACTGGGCGCGCTGGAAGAGGCCGAGGCGGCAGTGCGCGGCCCGCTGGAAACCTGCCCCGGTTGCCGCATCACCTTCGCCATTCCCGCCACCATCGCGGCCGCCAAGGCGCATGAGATGGATTTGGCCGCCGGCCATGAGCGGGTGTCCGACTTCCTGGCCAATACCGTGATGAGGCTGCCCGCCTGGTACGCCGCGCTGCACGAGGCGCGGGCGCACGTCGCCCTGGCGGCGGGCCGGCGGGGCGCCGCGCGAGAAGGATTCGCCGCTGCGGCACTGGGTTTTCGCGCCTGCGGGCAGCCGCTGGACGAAGCGCGTTGCCAGGGGCTCGCCAGGTAGGGACGCGAACGGTACCTGGATGCACACCCCGCTCCGGTGGTTGCGCCCGACGCCGCGGTAGGCCGGCTCCAGCTCCAGGCGCTAAGCCCGCTCAGGTGGTAGCGCAGGCCGGCGCACTGCGATCCACGCAATCAGCGCCAGCAATGCAACTTGTAGCGGCAGGCGCAACACCAGGGCCCAGTACGGCACCGAAGGGAACAGTTCAGGCTGCTGCAGCATGTAGAGGTGGGCTGGTGTCACCGCCAGCGTCAAAGCAAACAGTCCCCACGCGGCTGAACGGCGGGTGGGGCGCCACAGCAATCCGGCGGCCCCCAGCAGTTCGAATGCGCCGCTGATCAGCACCATGGCGCGAGGCCAGGGGATGTAGGGTGGAACAATGCGCATCTCGGTCTCTGTCAGCGCGAAGTGGGCCATGCCGCCGATCAGGAACCACAGAAAGACGAAAGCCAGGCCGGCGCGATAGAACCTATTGAGCGGCATTGAGGATCTTTTTTTTTGGCGTCGCGCCGCAGCCGGTGACGGAATACGGCTCAGTGAGGCAGCACAGCCTCCACGGCCGGGGCGGCAAGTTCCCGGCCCACCATCGCGCGGGCGTAGAAGTAGTCGTTGCGGTCGCGCTCGTTCAGGCGATCCATATCCACCCGCCCGGCGTCGTCGCAAGGAAAGGCATATCCGCCTCCGCTTTCGAAAAGCGAGCGAAAGCGCAGCAGGAATGGGTTTCTGGACTGGATCATCTGCGCCTCCACGATGTGGTTATCGATATAACGGGGCGCAGGGCGCGGTCGCCGACATCGCGGCGCAAAGTGCGGCGCAAAGGACGCGTGAAGACTGTTTCTCTCAGCTACGCCGCCTGGGCAGAATAGGGGTAGGAGGGAAGGGCGCCTTATCACCAGGCCGTCCTATCAATCATGCGATTCACTGGCAAGCTCAAGACATGGAACGACGAGAGAGGCTTCGGCTTCATTACGCCCAGTGAAGGCGGCCAGGAGTTGTTCGTTCACGTGTCGGAGGTGCCCTATGGCGGGCGGCCGAATCCGGAAACTATGTTGTCGTTCGAGGTCGCGCTCGATCCGCAGGGCAAGAAGAAGGCCGTCAAGGTCCGCCGGGTGGAGGCTGTCTCGTCCGGCCGCCACCGCGCCACTTCGACTGTTGGCCCTCGACGCCAACCAACGTTCTTCCGTCCGGTTCGCGCGGTTGCTGTACTGTCCATGATCGCCATTGTGGGCTGGATGGCGTATCAGCACTCCGGCAAACGGGAGCTGTCAACGTCACCCCTGCCGGTGCGCTCGACGGCGCCCGCAGCACCCGAAGCAGCAGCACCCGCAGCGCCCGCTGCTGCTTCCGCGCTTTTTCGCTGCGACGGCCGCACTCATTGTTCCCAGATGACTTCCTGCGACGAGGCGACTTATTTTCTCAAAAACTGCCCAGGAACGAAAATGGACGGCGACCGGGACGGCGTTCCCTGCGAAGAGCAGTTTTGCAGATAGGGTGCCTGCCGGTAGCAGCGGTTTTCAACCGCCGCGCCGGACGCGGTTCACGACGTTTCAGTTCGCGGCGAAGCAGTAGAAACGGCCGGTTCCGCCGGTTCTGATCAGCGCTTCCTGGCTGCAGCCGGCCGACGGGTGCGAGAAGTTCCACGACTTGGCCCAGTTCTCGGGCAGGGGGCCGATGCGGTCATGATGGCCCACGATGGCGGAGCCGTCGGGCCCGGAATGGGTCCAGGCGCGGCAGGTGGTATCGGTCTGCGGAGCGAAAGCAGTGCCGTCAGCGCGCGAGCCGGTCAGCATGTCGTGCTCGTTGGGCGTATCGCCGCGGCCTTTGACAGGGTTGCCCCGCTCATCGAGGGCCGTTTCTTTGCTGAGGTTGTTGCCGTTGTGCAGGTGGGCGAGGTCGCGGGCAACCAACATGCCCTTGGCGTTGAACCAGGGGCCGTTGCCGATACGGTCGCGCGCATTCGTTGCGGCGATGCCGGGCGTCGAGGCGGCGGGCATGGTGGGTGGAGTGCTGAGGTACGCGCGCCAGTTCTTGTTGCTGGCTCCCGCGGCCGTGGCCAGCCGTTGGCAGTGCGCATCGGCACCGGCCAGGCCGCCCAGGTCGGCGCCTTTGCCACTGCCGGCGCTTGTGACGAAGAAGCTCATCGGCCCCGTGGTGGCTGCGGCGGTCGAGCGGGTGCCGGAAGGAGCCGTGGAAGGAGCGGTGCAGGCCGCCAGCAGCGCGAGCGTGGCGGCCGTCAATGCAACATGTCGAAGTTTGCGCATGGGATTCCTTTTTTTCTTGAGGTGGAGGCGATGTAGCGTATTACGCGGCACCTGCCCATTCTCTACCTCCGGATGTCCCCTAACCCGTCGGGCCGGCACCCGTGCCTGCGGCCTACATTTCTGAAAGAAGCGCGCCTACATCACGCACCCAGCCGTTTTGTACAAACTGGGCGGCATGGATCCCACTGTGAACCGCGTTGTATTCGGCCTGCTCGTGTTGGTCGCATCCACGATCGCCACGTGGCGCGACGCGGACCCGCCCTCGCGCATGATCACCGAACTGGTGTCGGTCGTGTATGTGCCACCGCGCACGGAGGCGATGCCGGTCGCCCATCTCGCACCCGTCGCTCCCATCGAGCCCGCGGCGCCTGGACCGGAAACGAACGCAGTGGCAGCGGCCGAGCCGGCAAAACCGCTGCAGGTACGGGCTCCCCGGGTCGCTGGGCGCACCCATGTGCCGCACGCAAAGGCATTGCCGAACGCCGGGCGCGCAGTCACCCGCACGGCAAGGGCGTCTGCCACGGCTCCGGCCGCAGCGACGGTCATGACCCGAACCGCAGCAAGACATCAAGCCGGGGCAGAACCGCCAACGCCGGCCGTGTTCGTGCCGATCCGTAACCTGGGCCTATACCTTCAGGCCCGCCTGCCCGCGTCTCCACAGGAGAAGCCGGTGCCATCCAAACGCAAGCAGCACCGTTCCTGATCGGCACGCTGGTCCGCCAGCTCCCGCTTTTCTTGAGGTTGTTCAGGCTGCGTTCACGTACACAGCAGCAAGATAGGACCCATGCCAACCCAAGGAGCCTTCATGAACCGCCTTCTCTCCCCGAAATCCTTTGCTGCAGCTGCCGTCGTGATGGGTGTCTTCGCGGCAGCCTCGGCGGCTCATGCTCGAAGCGACGTGTATTTTTCCATCGGCCTGCAGTCGCCCGGAGTCTACGTGCAGCCCCAGCCCGTGTACGTGCAGCCCCAGCCCGTGTATGTGCAACCCCAGCCCGTGTATGTGCAGCCCCAGCCCGTGTATGTGCAACCCAGGCCCGTGTATATCGCGCCTCAACCGGTGTATACACCTGCGCCGGACTATCACAGCCGTCATGACGGTGGACGGCGCGACGATGCGTCCTGGGAGCGCCGTGGGCCCTATGGCGATCGCGATCGCGATGGCATTGCCAACGTCTACGATACCGATCCTCGCGGCAACGGGCACCAGGCACGCCGCTTCGGCCCCTATGGCGATCTGGACGGTGACGGCATCATGAACATGGATGACCGCGACCGCGATGGCGACGGCGTGCGCAATCGGCACGATCGCTTTCCGGACGATCCCTTCCGGTACTGAAAGCGCCTCCGCCTTGCAGCTCAACAGGACCGTGTCCTACGCCAGCAGCGGCACGTTCCACAAACAATCAACTCAGCAGCCTGGGCACCCGCTCAGGGATGTAAAGGATGAGACATCATGACAAATTCGAAAATCGACAAGCGGCTTCGTAACCACGTGGCCTCGCTATTTCTCTTGGTGCCTTGCGCCGCGGCGCTCGTGGCGCTGCCTGCCACGGCGCTGGCGCAAAGCGCCTCGCCGGAAGTGCGGTCGGTCGAGATCAGCGCCGACGGCGAAATCGAGCGAGGCACCCGTCTCACGATCCGGGTGGTGGGGACGCCTCGTGCACGAGCGGTGCTGCGCATCAGCGGCTTGCGGGAAAGAATCGAATTGCGCGAAGTGGCCCGCGGCGTCTACGTGGGTCGCTACATCGTCAGGCCCGGCGACAACATTGCGAGTGACAGCGAGGTCCGGGCCGTGTTGCGCTCGGATAACCGCGCGGGTTCTGCAAATTACACATTGGCGGAGGTGATGCCGGCCCGCCCCGTGGCGGCTGTGCCCCCGCCGGTGCCGTTCCGGATCGATCGTTTCTCGCTCGCGCCTTTTGACCGCATCGAACCGGGCGCCGAACTGCGCTTCGCGCTCGAAGGCTTCCCAGGCGCCGCCGTGCGGGTGGACCTGCCCGGTATCGACAGCGATGTGGCGCTGCGCGAGGTTCGCCCGGGCCACTACGAAGGCAGCTACACGCTGCGCCGCGCCGACAACCTGAATCTTTCACGGCCGATGGTCGCCACGCTTCGGGCAGGCGACCGGGTGGCAACGGCCAATCTGGCGTTCCAAGTCGCGCAGCCGTCCAATGACAACCGCCCCCCCAATGTGGTCAACATGTCGCCGCGCGAAGGCGAGATCATCCCCGGCGGGCCGGTCACCGTGATCTCCGGCAACTTCGAGGACCGCGGCGGCAGCGGTGTCGACCCGGCCACCGTCCGGATCAGCGTTTCCGGACGCAATGTGACGGGCGACGCGCAAATCTCGCCCGTTGCATTCACGCTGCGAGCCAACTTGCCGCCGGGGCGGCATACCGTCGACGTCGTCGCGCGAGACCGGGCCGGCAATACGGTTCGCCGTGAATGGAGCTTCGACGTTGCCGCAGCGGCGCCGGCGACGCTGTCGCTGCAGGTCGTGAACCACACCAACAATGGGCAGGTGACCGGTTCCAACACCCATGTGCAGGGCAAGACGTCACCCCTTGCGTCGGTCGCCGTCAGGGTCGATGCCGTGGCGCCGGTTCCTGGTGGTTTCAATATTGCCCAACAGGTGTATTCGCAAACCATTCAGGCCGATGCCAACGGAAACTTCGGCTTCGACTTCAGCCCGCGGTTCCCGATCCCCGGCACACGCTATGAGATCGCGATGGTGGCCACCAAGGCCAACCTCAATACCGAGGCCCGGTTGGTGCTCCACCAACGCTGATCGCCGAGGCTGGTGCTAGGAGCGGTCGGCGGGGCGGGCGAACAGGAGCAGCAACGCGACCAGGCCGAAACCGGTTCCCACCGCAAACGTCGCCGGCGCGCCATGGAAATGCCACACCGCGCCGGCCACCGTGCTGGCCACCAGCATCGACGCGCCGCTGGCGAGATTGAACAGGCCGAAGGCTGTTCCTCTCAAGTCCGCGGGCGCCGTTCGAGCGACCATCGCCGCCAGGAGGCCCTGGGTCATGGCCAGGTGCGCGCCCCACAGGCAGACACCCGCCCAGCCCCAGGTCCAATGATTACTCCATGCGAGCATTGCGTCGGCCGCCAGCAGGGCTGCGATGCCCCACCCCAGCAGCGTGGAACTGTCGGTTCTGTCGGCCAGCTTGCCAAAGGGATACGCGCACACGGCGTAGACCGCGTTCATGGCGACCAGCACCAGCGGCGCGTGGGCCAGGGCCAGCCCGCCCTGGTGGAGCCTCAGTACCAGGAAGGCTTCTGAAAAGCGGGCGAGGGTGAGGGCGGCCCCGATCGCGACCACCCACCAGTAGGCGCGGGTCAGGCGCACCAGGTTTTCCCGGCGGATTGGGTTGCCGCGCCTGGCGGCCGAGCTCGGCGCCGGTTCGCGAACGCCGAGGGCGAGTACCGCGACGGAGAGTGCGGCCGGGATGGTGGCCACCCAGAAGACCGCCTTGAAGTCGTTTGCCCAAAGTAGCATCAGTGCGGCTGCCAAAAGCGGCCCGGCGAATGCCCCCACCGTGTCCAGCGATTGGCGCAGACCGAACGCCGCGCCCCTGAGGTTTGGCGGGGCGATGTCGGCGACGAGGGCGTCTCGCGGCGCCCCCCTGATGCCCTTTCCGATGCGGTCGATCAGGCGCGCCCCGAAGACAAGATCGGCGCTCCCGGCGACGGCGAACAGCGGCTTCGACGCAGCTCCAAGTGCGTATCCCAGCAGGGCCAGCGGTTTTCGCTTGCCGATGTAGTCGCTGAGCGCTCCGGAGAACACCTTGACAATCAGCGCCGTGGACTCTGCAACGCCCTCGATCAGGCCCACCGTGACCATGCTCGCGCCCGCGACGGTGACCAGGAACACGGGAAGGAGGCTGTGGACCATCTCCGAGCCGATATCGGCGAGGAGGCTGACGAACCCCAGCGCCCACACCGCCGCAGGAATGCGCGTTTGGTGGGTAGGAGGGGGTGTCACGTCGCGCCTCGCATGGTCGAATCCTCATTTTGGGTGTCTTCCACCGGCAGTCCGACTGTCGAGTTTGACAGGCGGCTAGCCGGCAATGACCAGCGCGGCTTCAGGGTACGCCACGCAAGGCAGGATCCAGCCTTCGGCTTTTTCCTCGGCCAGCAGGCCCGGCCATTCGATCCGGTACGAAACACGGCCGCTGACGAGCTGCCTTATGCAGGCGCGGCAGGTACCGCTGCGGCACGAGCTGGTCAATACGATTCCGGCGGATTCTGCGGACATGAGCAGCGGCAGGCCGGCATCGGCCTCGAAGGCGATTCCGGAGGGCTCGATGCGGATGCGGTGGACAGCGGTCACGGTGCGATGGTAACGGCGCCGAACCCAAAGTTGGACACCTCGGTCGTAACCTGTCACAGTAGGCCCACCACAACATCAGGCGGCACTATGGCTAAATCCAACGGCAACCCGACCAAGACCGGACCCGAGATCAAGCTGCCTACCGAGCAGGATCATGAGGTGGAATACCTGATGCGCGCCACCGGCCGCAGCCGGGTGCAGGTGCTCAACGCCATCAAGGTCCGCGGGCCCGCGCGCGAAGCCGTGCTGCGGGCGCTGGCGAGGTAGCAGGGCGCGCTCTCAATCGGCCAGGTTCAGGCGCTGGAGCAGGGGTTTCCAGCGCTCGTGGGCGATTTTCTTGAACCCGGCCGGGGTGGGATGCAGCTCATTGGCCCATTCGTCCGCGCGCAGGGTGCCCAGGCTATCGACCAGGTGGTAGTGCACAGGGTCCAGCTGGCGGATTGCGTCGAGGACGTCGCGAAAGCGATTGAGGAGCAACTCGATGCACTTGGCGTGCAGGTGCCCGGGCACCTGGGCGGCCAGCAGGGCCGGTTGCAGCCACGGGCGCTTGCTGGCGACGGACCGCCCGTTGGGAATGGCGTAGTCGTACGGGTGCATGACGACGTGGCACTCGGGCCCGACGCGGTGGCGGATGTTGCGGATCAGGCTGCGGTAGTAGCGGTCCATGTCGTCCATGAAGCCGTCGAGCCCGTCGTTCCCGGGGATGAAGCACCCGCGTGCCGTGGTTTCATCGCGGCAGTCGTCCTTCAGCAAGGGCCTGAGGTCGTTCAGGCCGGCGAAGTCGTTTCCGCCTCCGCTGATGAAAACGGCATTGAGGCCCGCGCCATACCTGCGCAGGGCCTCGGTCACGAGGCCTTCGTACTTTCCGTCGACGTAATGCCGCGCTTCCGCGCCATTCATGCCCTTGGCCAGGATGACATGGGCCTTGCCGGCGACGATGGGGCCGAGCTGGTTGATCAGGCTGCCGCCGTAGAAGAGATACCAGAACCACGAGTCTCCGATGGCAAGGATGGTGGGGCCGAGGAAGCCGGCTTCCTCCATCCGCCTCTCGTCCCAGAAAAAGTTCGGCATCGACGCTCCTTCGCCACGGCATGCGGCGTGCGCACAGGCTAATGCCGGGCGCCGGCGCTGTCATCCCCCATTCAAATGAGGCGGCTCCTCAAGCTTGCATCAGGCCGCGCTTCTTCAGCATGGGCTCCACCGCCGCGTCTCTGCCGCGAAAAGCCCAGCCCGCTTTTTTTTGAAGCGATAAGACGCCCTACAACATCAAACCGGCACCGCCGTCGCCTAGCTATTTAGCAAAGTAGCCCTTTCGATTCGCATGACTGCCCAAGAATTGAGCACTGCCGGTTTGCTGCGCAGGGCTGTTACGGACAACCCTTTGGCTGCCCGCTCCCGCGTTTTCTTTTCAGGGTGGCGCCCCGGCTGTCAAACTAGCGCCGCATGTAAAACCCCCGCAGAAAGCCGTCCCAGCCCTCGAACTGCATCACGGCCTTGGGCGCCGAACGATAGGGATCGATGCCTCGCCAAGCTTCTGCGGGTGTGAGCCCGTGCAGATGCTGATGAGGCCGAACCTCGTTGTACCAAAAGGCGAACTCACTCAACAGGCCGTTCAGGGCCTGCCGGTCCTCGGGCACGATGGCATTGAGCTTTTGCTTGAGCGTGAGGAAGAAGCGCTCGATGCGCCCGTTCTGCCAAGGCTTGCCCGGCTGGGTGAATTCATGGCGGATGCCTGCGGCGCTCAACGCCTGCCGGAACATCGGGCTGTGAAATACGGTGCGTTGTCGGTGCGAATGATCTTCGGCCTGCCGAATCGGTCGATCGCCGCAAACAACTGCGACACAATGGCCCAGGCACTGGCGCGCTCCAGCGCCACCAGCACCGGGTTGAACCGCGCCCCATAGTCGATGATGCCCAGGATGAAATGCACCACCCCGCTCGAATCGGCCTTGCCTGTGCCATCGAGGCACCAGCGCAAGTTTGCCGGTGTAAAGGCGGGAAAGCCGTTGCGCGTTGCGCACCGTACCGCAAGTGCCTGGCAACTGCGCCTTTGCACCCACTCGTGCACCGTACTCTTGCAAACCATGACCGCGTCGCGGGCCGCATGCAACCGATTGAACTCGTTGGCCACCTCGCGATAGCTCTTGCCGCCCTTCGCGTACGATTGCAAGACCTCCTGAACCACCCAATCCGCCTTAGATTTGCCGCCTGAGCGACGGGCAGGGGCCGGCCTGAACCGTTTGGCCGGCGCGCAGACAGCAGCGGCCGCGCGCCGGCCAGGCCAGGGGCCGCACCTGGATGTCGAGCAATATCGCTTCCACAAGCCGGCAAGCCAAGCCCAAAGCCGCAGCAAACAACGCTTCGCCATCGGCAGCTTCCGAGAGTGGTACTGTCCAACTTATCCGGCGCATGGGGTTGTTGTTTAGGCTCGTGAACGTACGTATCCGCGGCGCCGGACGCCTGCTTAGAGGTGTCGCCCGGCGGCTTGCCTGCTACCCCTGCACGATGCGTTCCAGCATGCTCATCCTGAATGAGTCGAATGGACACCTCCAACGACTACGTTGCTGCCTTGAACCTCGGTAGTCAAGACCAACAACATCAACAGCGCGCAGGGTCACCTACTCACCTACGACCGCAACGGCAATCGCAAGACCGACACCAGCTGGGGCCAGCAAGTGGTCGGCCAGCAAGTCCTGAGCTACGACGAATCCAGCGGGCAGATGATCCCCTCGGATGTGCTGCAGTACGGCAGCCGCGCCGGCGTCGTGAAGGAGTACTACGACTACGACCGCATGAACCGCGTGTCGAGCGTCTCGACCGACAGCCTCTACGACGTCGACCTCAACCCGACAGGCCGCGTGACCCTGGACACCCGCTACTACGACGCCGCCGGGCGCCTGGTACAAAACGGCCCGGCCGGCACGCTGTCCAACGACTACGTTGAAGCGCTCAATCCCGGCCCCCAAGCCAACGGCGCCAGCACACGAGTGAACCGCTACGACGCCAACGGCCCCGCCGGTAAGGGGCAGGTCAGGTCAATCGGATCGACAGGATGTACCAGGCAACGCGCCAAGTGAAGTGATCTTGATCTTGAGAGAGGAAGCGCTGCAGCAACCCAGCTGCTAAGGCGACAGGACCGGGCAAAGTAAGGCACGCAGTCCTACAAATTTGCTGAGTCTGCGGGTTTTAGCATGTTGCCACCCCGCGTCACTGGGAAGGATTTTTCATGAGCGCCACCCACCGTTACGAATCGTGCCCGCGATAGCCCGGATGCGTGCGCTCCAGTTGTCGTCGGTTCTGCTGTCGTTGGGGATGCTGCTCGGCTGCTTCCCCCGGGGCGATCCGTCCAAACCCATTCCGCTGGCACGAATCGATGCCCCGCAAAAGGCCCAGCGGCTGGTCGTGGTGTTACCCGGGCGGGCCGACAGCCTGGATGACCTGCGCCGCAGCGGCATCGCGCAGGCGGTTCATTCCGCCTGGCCCGACGCCGACGTGATTCTCACCGGCCTGGCACTTGGCTACTACATGGAAGGGCAGGCCGAAAAGCGGCTCCAGGCCGAAATCATCGCACCGGCGCGCGGCCGCGGGTACCGGCAGGTCTGGCTGGTGGGCGCATCGCTCGGCGGCATGGGGGCAGTGATGTACGACCGAACCTATCCCGGGGCGGTGGACGGCATGGTGCTGCTGGCGCCTTACCTGGGTGAGAAGCCCTTGCTGCGCCAGATCGCGTCGGCCGGTGGCATTGCCAATTGGCAGGCGCCGGCCGTGCCGGCCGCCGTGGATGCCGACAACTTCCAGCAGGAATTGTGGCGCCACCTGCAGACCTGGTCGCGCGAGCCGGGCAGTGCGAAGAACGTATGGCTGGCCTATGGCGACAAGGACGGCTTTCGCGACTCCATGCCGCTGGTGGCGCCGCTGCTGCCAGCGGGGCAGGCCCTGGTGCGCCCCGGCGGGCATGACTGGAAAGTCTGGTCCGCGGCCACGCGGGAAATCCTGGCGAGGATCGACTAGCTAGAGGGAGGAGTCTTCTAGCTGCCGCGGCGCAGCAAGAGCGTCGAGCAGTACCTCAGGGTCCACCGGCTTGACGAGGTGCCGGGTGAATCCCGCTGCGAGGGACGCGGCCTGATCCTCGCTCTGGCCGTAGCCGCTGAGGGCGATCAGGAGAGGCGCTGCCGCCGCCCGCCCCTTGATCATGATGGCCAGCTGATATCCGCTCATGTCCGGCAAGCCGATGTCCAGAATCGCCGCATCGAAAGCGTGGTCATCGACCATTTCAAGCGCTTGCTGTGCCGTGTACGCGCACTGGCTTCGGTGGCCACTGGCGTGAAGCAGGGCGCAAAGCGTGTCGGCCGCATCGGCGTTGTCGTCCACGACCAGGACGTGCAGCGCGGGTGATGACACGCTGATGCGTGCATTTTCCTGGGGGCGCGCCGGCGCAGCGTCCACCTGGGCGACAGGCAGCGAAATTGTGAAAGTACTGCCCTTACCAAGACCGGCGCTATGCGCATGGACCGTGCCGTGCTGCAGCTCGATCAGGCCTTTCACAACCGTCAGGCCCAGCCCGAGCCCGCCTTGCGACCGGTCGGAGCCACGCGCGGCCTGGGTGAATGGCTCGAAGACATGGGGGAGCAGGTCCGCGGCAATGCCGACGCCGGTGTCCGTGATCGACACGGTCACCTCTGCACCCGACGGCCGCACGTGAATCGTGATCCGCGCTTGCGGGTCCGAGTACTTCGCCGCGTTGTCCAGAAGATTGGCAATCACCTGCGTCAGGCGAAGCGGGCTGGCAAGCACGTGAACGCCGCTGGATTCGCGCATACCCTCCACCACCAGGTCGTGCCGTTTGGCCTCCATCAGGGGACGCGCCTGTTCGACGGCGCCGGTGATAACCACGGTCAGGTCTATCACCTCCATGTCGATCGCGATCAAGCCGCGCGTGATTCTCGAGACGTCGAGCAGATCGTTCAGCAGTCCCGACATGTGAGTGACCTGGCGGGCGATGACCTCGCCGACCTTCGCGACGGTGGGATCCGCAATCCCTGCTCGACGCAGCAACTCCGCCGATGTCCGGATGGGGGCCAGCGGATTGCGCAACTCGTGGGCCAGCATGGCGAGGAATTCGTCCTTCCTGCGATCGGCGGCCCGCAACTCCTCTTCGGCCTTTTTCAGCGGGGACACGTCCGTATTGGTGCCGAACCATTGGACGATGTTGCCCGCCGCATCACGCAAGGGCGCGATCCGCGTGAAGAACGGCCTGTAGATACCGTCCTTGCCCAGCAGGGGAAAAGTCATCTCGAAAGGCTGCCCGCTGCGGATGGATTCCTCCCACTGGCGCATCACTGCCGGCAATGCTTGCGGGTCATGCACCTTTTGCCATCCCCAACCTTCCATTTCGGCGGGTGTGGTTCCCGTGTAGTCGTACCACCGGTCGTTGTACCAGGTGATCCAGCCATCGGCATTGGCCATCCAGGCGAGGTTTGGGATGGTGTTTGCCAACTCGCGCAATCGCTCTTCGCTTTGCCTGAGCGCGTGCTCGGCCAGTTTGCGCGGGGTCACATCTGCGGCGGTCCCGACGATGCGCACGACCGAATCCAGATCCGACTTCTCGGCCTGCCCGGTGAACTCGACCCAGCGAACCTCGCGGTCCGGGGATCGATGGATCCGCCCCTGGAAATAGAAGGGCGAATCCCCGCGCAGCGCTTCCTGGGCGCAGCGGGCAAAGGCAGGCGCGTCGTCGCGGTGCACAGATTCTTCGAAGAACCGTCTCGCGTTGACCGGGGGACTCCCGGGCGCGAGCCCGAAAATCTCGTTCGGCCGGTCGTTGTGCCAGGTGACCGTGTCCGAGACCGGATCCCATGTGAAAAGGCCCAAGCCGCTGGCGTCCGTCGCCAGCTTGACCCGTTCGTTGCTCCGGCGGATTTGCGCGGCAGCGGTTTCGACCTCCAGGCGCCGTTTCTCCGACGCGGCCCTCGCTTCGATGAGCGCGGCCAGCACTTGATCCGTTTCGCGCAATCCGGTTGGCGTGAGATCGATCGGCTCGCCCGACCCCAGTGCCAGCGAGGCCAGCCGCAATCGTTCCACCGGATTGATCAGGCGCCTGCCGATCGAGATCGCCAAAACGAAGGAGGCCAGCAGAAGCAGGGCGCCGAAGGCCGCGAAAACGCCGACGAGCTTCAGGGGCGTGCTGATACTGCTGAGCGGAACGCCGACGACCACGGACCATCCATAGCTGGGCGACTTGCTGAAGGTGGCCAGGATCGGGATGCCGTCGATGGTGCTCGATTCGAAGAAGCCTTCCGCTCGCTGAGCCATCTGCGCGGCCAGCCTGGCGCTGGTGGGTTTTCCGACGAATTGCTCCGGCGCGTTATTGCGCGCCACGACCACCCCCCTGGCATCGAGAATGGAAGCGATCCAGCCCTCGGGCACCTTTTGATCCACCATGATGGTCTGCAACGCGGATGCGTAACCCGCCACGGAAAGAAAGTACCGCGCGTTCCCGTCCCTGACCACGGGAACCTGCACGGCGAAGCTGTATTGCTGGCCGACGGGCGCGAAATACACGTTGGAGACCACCGTAGAGAGCGGGCCGGCGGCCTGGCGCTCCCCGCTGGTTCTCGACTCTGGCAAGGGCGCGCCCAAGGGGAGGCGGGTGTTCACCAGCTGCTTGCCGGCAAGGTCTTGCAGAACGACCACTTTGTCGCGAGTGGGCGCGATCTGGCTTGCGTATTCATGGAAAGCCTGCAAGTCCCCGCGTGTCAGGGTCGGCGAGCCCGCCAAGGTCAGCGCGATCGCCTCGCGGCGCGCGATTTCGCGGTCCACCACCAGCGCCAGCGCTCGGGTCGTTTCGGTGAGGCCCTGCTGGAACCCCGACTGCTCCTCTTTATATGCGTAGAAGAGCGCCGCCAGGGCGGCAATCAAGGTTGGAAATACCGCGCCCGCCACCAAAGTGACCAGCCAGCGCCGAACTGTCGAGTTTTGTTGGAGCACGGCAGCATTTTGCCCTGCAAGTAGGGGGCGGGTATCCGGGACCTGTTGATGATTCCGACTTATCTCGATAAGGTCACACCCGCCGAGGTCCGATTGCCAAGGATACAGACCCCAGCGCCACTCCTGGCGCGAAAGCGTGCAGGCATCTTGCAAAGCCGTCCCGTCGTCCCGATACTGCGGCGGTACCGGTGGGCCCAAGCTCAGCGGTAAGGACAAAGGAGCGTGTCCATGGCACAGCAATCCGCGGCCGGCGGTGCGCCGTGCGGGCTTGTGCCCGGCAGTGATGCCAATGATTTTCCGCGGGCTGGGCGGCAAACCGCCTGAGCCGCGCGGGCCGGCTACCGGCCTTGCGAGCCTGCGTTTTGCAGCGACACGGCGCCGAGGGCGAATCCTGCAGCCAGCGCGGCGAAGATCGCCACCATCGCGCCGGTGGAGACGCGGTGTTCATAGCCCGGCGTCAGGCGCTTGGGCACCACGCCGTAATCGATCACGGCGGCCACCACGCTGGTGGCTATGCCGCCGGCCACGGCCTGCGGCATACGTTTAGCTTCCGGGCGATGGCCATACACACGCGAATACAGAGTGGCCCAGAAGACCGATGCCGCGTGCTGCGTCAGGTAGCCTGTGAGCGTGTGGCGCAACGAGGCCCGCTGCGCATGGAGCGATTCGTCGCCCCAGAGCCAGTGACTGGCGGCATTGATCGGGGCGGCGGCACTGCCCGCCTGCCGCGCGCCGGCGGCAGCCAGCACGACGGTGGACAGCAGGCTGGCCATGCTGCCGCTGACGGCACCTTCGCGCAGGGCCTGGCCCCAGGACGAAGTGGCCCGATAGCGCAAAGCGGGCGGCGGGCGTTCCATCCTCACGCGGGCTGGTAGCCGGCCATCAGTTCCGTCTTGCGGCTCTCCAGCTGGGCGGCCAGGGCCATCAGGTCCAGCCCCTTGGTCTTGAGGGCCTTGGGGAACATTTCCTTGCGCTCTTCCTGGACATGGTGCTCGATGGCTTTCTGCAGCTCGGCCATCAGCGGGTCCATCTGATCGGCGTCCTCGATCTGCGAGATCAGGTCGCGCGCTTCCTCATGCTCTTCTTCGGCCTCGTCCACCAGGTTGTCTTCGCCGGATGCCTTGCGGAATGCGGGATAGAAGATTTCGTCCTCGATGGTGGTGTGAACCGTCAGCTCCATGCAGATGACCTGCGCAAGCTTCGATTTCCTGGACTGGTCATTGCCCGCCGCCTGGTATTCGGCGAACAGGCGCTCGACTTTCTGGTGGTCGCTATCGAGCAGGGCGCAGGCGTCTTGGGTCATTGAAGAATCTCCGGGTGTTTGGATGGGAGGCCACGCTAACGCGCCTGTGGGCGGCCCGAGGCCATCAACCAGCGGCCCTTGCTGTAGTCGCCTGCCTACCGTGGGTTCCTCGCCGCAGGGCTTCCTGCCGAGAAAGCCTGAGGTGTTGGCCTACGTCTGATTGGACCTGCGGACTATGCGGTCGTGCCGGTGCGGCTCCTACATTTCCCGGGGAATTATTTCTCAGAGTTCGCCATGAGTGCTGAAGAGCGCGCCGCCCCCGAAACGGGGGCCACCGACATTTCGCCTGCCGCCGATGCGACTGCCGCCGAGCCGGCGGTGGCCGACGCCGCCGGGGTGACGGGAACCATGGAAGCGCCGGTCGTGCCCGAAGCGGTAGCCGAGTCCGCGCAAGGCGTTGCCGAACCGGCCCAGAATGCCCCGGCGCCCACGACGCGGGCCAAGACCAAGGGCGTCGCGGACATCGTTTTCCTCATCGATGTCAGCGGCAGCATGGCCAGCTGCATCGATGCGCTGCGCAAAAACATCGAGGTCTTCATCGATTCGCTCAACCGCGGCGACGCGAACAACGCCGCGCCGGTGTGCGACTGGCGCGGCAAGGTCGTGGGCTACCGCGGCATCGAAGCCGCCAAGGACGACGGGCTCCCGTGGATCCACGACCACCCTTTCGTGCGCGATGCCGCGTCGCTCAAGGTGCAGCTGAGCTCTTTGCAGGCCGCGGGCGGCGGGGATGAGCCGGAATCCTGCTGGACGCGCTCTACAAGGTGGCGTCGATGGAAGCCGTCCCCAAGGGTTCGCAAAGCGAGGATGCGGCCAGGTGGCGCTACCGCAGCGACGCGGCGCGCGTCGTGGTTGTGTTCACCGATGCCTCCTTCAAGGAAACGATGAGCCTGCCCGAGGCAAAGGGCGGATCGCTGCAGGACGTGGCCGATGCGATCAGGGCCAACCGCATCATCCTCAGCCTGTTCGCCCCCAACTTCGAGGGTTATGACCGCCTGAGCCTGATCGACAAGTCGGAATGGGAAGTGGTCGAATTCGACGGGCTGAGCCCGCAGGAGGCGCTGCAGAAGTTCACCTCGGACCCGGTGAACTTTCGCACCACGCTCAAGCAACTGGCCGCCAGTGTGTTGCGGTCGGCCGAAACGGTGGCCCTGTAGGAACGGATGGCCAAGAAGCTGCGCGGGCCCAGATACGCGTCCACGCCGAGGCGGGCGGCGGCCATTCCCCGCGAATCATTTTGCAGTTGTTGCGTTTGAGTCGACTCTGCCGCGGCGATTGCGCTGCGCTCCTCCACACTCGCTACGCCACGGCAGTGGGGCGCCGCCGGGCTGCGTTAAGCCGGAGAGCCGTGCGCTTCAGCGGGCCCGGCGGGCCGCTGCCGCCCGCGCGATGTCGGGTGGCAGCCGCTTGAGCAGCCAGCGGATCGCCAGCGGCACCAGCACCAGGTCGTCGACCACGCCGA
This sequence comes from Ramlibacter sp., assembly GCA_013815685.1. Lineage (GTDB taxonomy): Bacteria > Pseudomonadota > Gammaproteobacteria > Burkholderiales > Burkholderiaceae_C > Ramlibacter. Next base: position 865 of record JACDFR010000064.1, on the reverse strand, counting down.
TCACCGGAATGACGTCGGGGATGAGGTCGATCGGCGAGAACACATACAGCACGATCATCGCGGCGCCCAGCTTCAGCCAGCCCGGCGAGCCTGGATGGCGCAGCGCGAACCACAGCTGGCGAGCATCGCCGCGCAGCACGGACCAGAGCAAGGTGAGGCGTTTCCACATGGCAGTCCTTCGGCAAGGGCCTCAGCGCGGGCCCGCGTGCAACTCAGATGGGACCGACCGGCCGCCGCTGCAAGGGCGGCCGCCCGGCGTTACACGCTCATCCGGCGCGCTCGAAGTCGATGAAGCCCCTGGCCGCGTCCACCGAGACCAGCCTGACGCGCGTGGTGTCGCCCACGTCCAGGCCCTCGAATCCGCGCACCACCCGGCCCTCCAGCTGCGGGTTGCTGATCCGCACGAAGGTGCCCTTGGGTGCGGCCCCGGTGACGATCGCTTCGAAGGTCTCGCCGATGCGCCCGTGCAGGAGGTAGGCCGCGGCGGCCTTGAGGACCTGCCGTTCCACCTTGCTGGCGTTGTCTTCCTGCGTGGTGCAGTGCTGTGCGATCTCGACCAGCATTCCGGCCGGGTAGGGCGGCGGGTCGCCCGCGATCGCGGCCTTGACCAGGCGCTGGGTGACCAGGTCGGGATAGCGGCGGTTCGGCGCGGTGGAATGCGCATAGTCGTTCACGGCGAGCCCGAAATGGCCATGGCCGGCCGAGCCCGCCGGGGCCGCGGCGTACTCGCCCGAGCCCAGCATCTTCACCACCGCCAGCGACAGGTCGGAGAAGCCGGCAGGGTCGGCCAGCCGCCGCTGCGACAGGAAACCGTCGAGCGCCAGGGCATCGGGTGCGGCGGGCAGCTGCACGCCGTGGCTCGCGG
>JACDFR010000019.1 GCA_013815685.1 Ramlibacter sp. | reverse complement strand
GACAGCAGCAGCGCGGTGGGGCGGCCGGTGTTTTGCAGCGCCACGGCCCAGGCCACCGCCGTCTCGGCCGTGTCGCAGGGGCGCCAGACGTCCAGGTTGGGGATCAGCCGCAGGCTGGCCGCGTGTTCGATGGACTGGTGCGTCGGGCCGTCCTCCCCCAGGCCGATGGAGTCGTGCGTGAACACATGGATCACGCGCAGCTTCATCAGGGCGGCCATGCGGATCGCGTTGCGGCTGTAGTCGCTGAAGGTGAGAAAGGTGCCCCCGTAGGGGATGTAGCCGCCATGCAGCGCGATGCCGTTCATGACCGCGGCCATGCCGAATTCGCGCACGCCATAGTTGATGTGGCGCCCGATCGCGCCATTTTCGGCGCGCTTTACATCGCCCGCCAGGTCGAAGCGCAGCGGCGCGGTGCTCCTGGTGTTGGTGAGGTTGGAGCCGGTCAAGTCAGCCGAGCCGCCCAGCATCTCGGGCAGCGCCGCCGTGAAGGCTTCCAGAGCCAGCTGCGAGGCCTTGCGCGAAGCCACTGTCTCGGCCTTGGCATGAGCCGCAACCGCCGTGTCGACCGTGATCTGGGCGAAATTGCGCGGCAGTTCGCCCTTCATGCGGCGGCCTAACTCGGCAGCGAGCTGCGGGTAGGCGGCGCGGTAGGTGGCGAAGCGCTTGTCCCACCCGGCCTGCACCGCCGCGCCCCTGGCTTTGGCGTCCCAGTCGCGGTACGCCTCTTGTGGGACGACGAAGGGCTCATGCGGCCAGCCCATGGCCTCGCGCGTGAGCTTGACTTCCTCCAGGCCCAGCGCCTCGCCGTGCGCCTTGGCCGTGTTGGCCCGGTTGGGGCTGCCTTTGCCGATTTGCGTCTTGGCGACGATCAGCGTGGGACGGTCCACGCCGCGCCGGGCGTCGGCGATGGCCCGGTCGACTGCGCCGATGTCATGCCCGTCGATGGGACCGATCACGTTCCATCCGTATGCCTTGAAGCGGGCCGGCGTGTCGTCGATGAACCAGGGCGCGACCTGACCGTCGATGGAGATGCCGTTGTCGTCGTAGACCGCGATCAGCTTGCCGAGCTTCCATGCGCCGGCCAGCGCGCAGGCCTCGTGGCTGATGCCCTCCATGAGGCAACCGTCGCCGAGAAACACATAGGTGTGGTGGTCGACCACCGTGTGGCCTTCGCGGTTGAATTCCGCCGCCAGCAGCTTTTCGGCCAGCGCCATGCCGACGGCGTTGCTGATGCCCTGGCCCAGCGGCCCGGTGGTGGTCTCGACGCCCGGCGTGATCCCGACTTCGGGGTGGCCCGCAGTCTTGCTGTGGAGCTGGCGGAAATGCTTCAGTTCGTCCAGGGGCAGGTCGTAGCCGGTCAGGTGCAGCAGCGCGTAGATGAGCATCGAGCCGTGGCCGTTGGACAGCACGAAGCGATCGCGGTCAAACCAATGCGGATCCTGGGGGTTGTGCCTCAGGTGGCGGCCCCACAAGGCCACCGCGATGTCGGCCATGCCCATGGGAGCGCCGGGATGCCCGGAATTGGCCTGCTGGACCGCGTCCATGGCGAGCGCGCGAATTGCATTCGCCATCTGTGAATCATTGGCCATCAGGTGCAGCTCCGGGGGTGTGATCAGGGGAAACCCGGCATTTTACCGGCTGGGCCAGCCGTGACCGGGCTGTACCCAGCCGTGTCTTCGTCTAAAGTGGCGCCATGCAAGGGCTCCACCTGACTGCCGACCTCTACCAATGCCGTTGCGCCGATGCCTGGCTGACCGACGCGGCGCAGCTGGGCGATTGGTGCATCCAGGCCATGCAGGCCGCCGGATTGCAGCCGGTCGACAAGCTCTTCCATTCATTTTCCGGCGAGGGCAAGGGCGCCGGCGGCGTGACGGCCACCGTGTTGCTGGCCGAGTCGCATGTGTGCCTGCATACCTGGCCCGCACAGCGCGCCGTCACGGCGGATGTCTACGTCGCCAACATCGGTGCCGATCACCCGGCCAAGGCACGGGGCCTGATGCTCGCGCTGATCGATCGCTTCGAGCCGGAGTGGACCGAGCAAAGGTCGCTGGACCGCGGAGACGGCGACGCATGACGGGAGCGCGAGCCATGATCCTGGCGGCCGGACGCGGCGAGCGCATGCGCCCCCTCACCGACGCGTGTGCCAAGCCGCTGCTGCGGGTGCGGGGCAAGCCGCTCATCCAGTATCACGTGGATGCGCTGGTTCGCAGCGGCTACCACGACCAGGTCATCAACACGGCATGGCTGGGCGAGCAGATCGAAGCCCACTTCGATGGCGCCGGCAGCCCTCAAGCAGGGCCGCGCTTACGCTACTCCCACGAAGGCCGCGACTTCGGCGGGGCGCTCGAAACAGCAGGCGGCATTGCGCGCGCGCTTCCGCTGCTGCACGAGATTTTCTGGCTGGTGGCCGGCGATGTCTATGTGCCCGAATTCGCGTTCCCGCCCGCAGCCATGGACCGGTTCGCCGCAAGTCCCGCGCTGGCCCATATCTACCTCGTGCCCAACCCGTCTCACAACGCCGGCGGTGACTTCGGTTTGCGCCCCGACGGCCAGGCGCTGAATAAAGCCGAGGTCAAGTACACCTATTCCACCATCGGCATCTATCGCAAGGCCTTGTTCGACCGCCTGCCCAACGGCAACCCGCAGGGGATCAAAGCCCCGCTGGCACCCTTGCTGCGCGAGGCGATGGACAATGGCCAGGTCACCGCCGAGGCCTACACCGGGCACTGGACCGATGTGGGCACCCCCCAGCGCCTCGCACAACTGAACGCATCATGAGCATTTTTTCGATCTATGCCGAGCGACGCGCACTTGTCGCCGCCCAGCTGGGCAAAGAGGGCCTTGCCCTGATTCCCACAGCGCCGGAGCGTCCGCGAAATCGCGACAGCGACTTCCTGTACCGGCACGACAGTTACTTCTACTACCTCACCGGCTTTCGCGAGCCCAACGCCTGCCTGGTCATCACGGCCGACGGCGGGAGCACGCTGTTTTGCGCGCCCAAGGACAGCGAACGCGAAATCTGGGATGGTTTTCGGCTGGGACCGGATGCGGCGCCGGCGGAGCTGGGCGTTCAGGCCGCTCATTCGTCGGCCGAGCTCGATGCCCGCTTGCCCAAGCTGCTGGAAAACCGCGAGGTGGTCTGGTATCCGTTCGCGATCCACGAAGGCCTGGAGGCCCGCGTGGGGGGCTGGCTCAATCAGGTGCGCGCCCGGGTTCGGTACGGGGCGCTTTGCCCTCGGGAGCAACGCGACCTGTGCGTGGTCCTGGACGAGATGCGCCTGATCAAGGACGGACATGAACAGGACACCATGCGCCGCGCCGCGCAAATCAGTGCCCGCGGCCATGTCCGCGCCATGAAACTGGCGGCGCGCATGTTGCGCGAAGGCAAGGACGTGCGCGAGTACCACCTGGACGCCGAACTGATGCATGAGTTCCGCCTGGGGGGATCGCAAAGCCCGGCCTACAACTCCATCGTGGCGGCCGGCTCCAACGCCTGCGTCCTGCATTACCGCTCCGATGCCGCGCCGGTGCGCGACGGCGACCTGGTGCTGATCGACGCCGGCTGCGAGCTGGACAGCTATGCCAGCGACATCACGCGCACTTTCCCCGCCAACGGCAGGTTCAGCGGTCCGCAACGCGCCTTGTACGAGCTGGTGCTGGCTTCGCAAGAGGCTGCCGTGGCGGCAACCAGGGCCGGCGCGCGCTTCACCGACCCGCATGACGCAACGGTGAAAGTTCTGGCCCAGGGCATGCTGGATGTGGGGCTGCTGGACAAGAATAGGGTGGGCGGTGCCCAGGACGTCATCGACAACCGCAGCTATATGCAGTTCTACATGCACCGCACGGGCCATTGGCTCGGCATGGACGTGCACGATTGCGGCAGCTATGTCGAGCGCGCGCAGGCCAGCGAAGTGACCGAGCGCAAGGATCCGCTGTCGGGCGAGGTCATCAAGAACCGACCCAGCCGGATCCTCAGGCCCGGCATGGTACTCACCATCGAGCCCGGCATCTACGTGCGTCCGGCCGAAGGCGTGCCCGAGCAGTTCCACCACATCGGCATCCGCATCGAGGACGATGCGATCGTGACCGAGTCGGGCTGCGAACTGATTTCGCGCGGGGTGCCGGTCAAGCCCGACGAGATCGAAGCATTGATGCGAAGCTAGAGGGCAAACCAGGGAGTGTCTTCTCAGCCCTCGGCGAAGCCCAGCACTTTTTCCACCCAGCGCGGGCGCAGTGCCGTATGCAGATGCATGCGCCCGGCGGTGATGCTGGCCACCAGTACCGGCCCGCGCTGTTCGGTGTCGCCGCCGTCGAACAGAAAGACCAGCCCGGCCAGTGGAATCGCTTCCTGCAGCAGCGCGAGTGTTCGCGGGTAGCGGGTGATGACCTTGTGCGGCGGGACGTCGTGTCCGCCTTCCAGGACCCTCTGGCGCACCCGGCCGAGGAGCAGCCGGGGCTCGTCCACGCACACGACATACAAGGCGGTGCCGAAGCCGTGGGCACGGGCCTGCGCGAGCAGCTCCAGCTTGGACGGGTGGGAGAACACTGTTTCGGTGACGAAGGCTTCGCTCTGCACGATCAGTGCGTTGCGGGTGGCGTCGGCCCAGGCGCGGGCCATTTCGGAGCGCCGCCTCGGGTTGGCCTCGCCCTGCAGGTACGCGCTCTCGTAATCGTCGACGTTGACGAAAGGCAGGCCGGGGTAGCGCGGCGCAATCAGCGTGCGGTAGAGCGTGGATTTGCCGGAACCGTTCGGCCCGGCAATGAGGTGCAGGACCGGCACCGCGGCGTTAGGCCGCTTTGCGTGGCTTGCCGGGTTTGGCGGCCTTCGCGCGATTCGCCTCGACCACCGCCCGCGTGCGCTCGTTCAGTGCGCCGGATTTGGCGACGGCCAGAACGTGCCCATGCAAGGCATCCAGTTCCGGCGACAACCCCACTGTCTCGCCTGTGGCGTAGTGCGCACGCTCTTGCCGGGCGATCAGCGCCTGACTGTCCCCGGTGGTCAGGCCCGCTTGTTCCAGGGCCTTGCCCAGGATGGCCCAGTATTCGATCTGGCTCGCCACCGAACGGCGCATGGTCTGCGCCGCGTTGCGCGCGTGATTCACCAATGTGGCCGACAGCTTCACCGAAACGAAAGGGGGTGCCTCCGACATTTTCGTTCTCCTTTATGGCGCATTTTGCGCCATAAGGAGTCATTAAGTCAAGCCCAATCAGGGTGTGGCGCCTAGCTCAAGTCATACGCAGAATCGCGTACCAGGGTTTCCCCTGAGGAGGTCTACAATCGCAGGCCCTCAAGAACGTCGCAGCCCGCCGACCCTTTAAGCTGCGCCCAGGAGACACCCGGACATGCCCCCCATCGACGCGCTGAACACCGACGAGAAACGCGCGGAGCTGCGCCAGGCCGCGCTCGAATATCACGAGTTTCCGACCCCCGGCAAGATCGCCATCCACGCCACCAAGCAGCTGATCAACCAGCACGACCTGGCGCTGGCTTATTCGCCCGGTGTCGCTGCGCCCTGCGAAGAGATCGTGCGCGATCCCAACAACGCCTTCAAGTACACCAGCCGCGGCAACCTGGTGGCCGTCATCACCAACGGCACTGCGGTGCTGGGCCTGGGCGACATCGGGCCCCTGGCTTCCAAGCCGGTGATGGAGGGCAAGGGTGTGCTGTTCAAGAAATTCGCTGGCATCGACGTGTTCGACATCGAGATCAACGAAAAGCACGACCTGGACAAGCTGGTCGACATCATCGCTTCGCTGGAGCCCACCTTCGGCGGCATCAACCTGGAAGACATCAAGGCGCCGGACTGCTTCTATGTGGAGCGCAAGCTGCGCGACCGGATGAAGATCCCGGTGTTCCACGACGACCAGCACGGCACCGCCATCTGCGTGGGCGCGGCCATCATCAACGGCCTGAAGGTCGTCGGCAAGGACATCGGGAGCGTCAAGCTCGTCACCTCCGGCGCGGGCGCAGCGGCGCTGGCTTGCCTGAACCTGCTGGTGAAGCTGGGGTTGCCGCGCGAGAACGTTTTCGCGACCGACTTGGCGGGCGTGGTCTACGAAGGGCGCAAGGAATTGATGGATGAGGACAAGATCCCGTTCGCGCAGAAAACCTCGGCGCGCACCCTGGGCGAAGTGATCGCCGGCGCCGACATTTTCCTGGGCCTGTCGGCCGCGGGCGTGCTCAAGCCCGACATGGTCAGGAAGATGGCTGCCAGCCCGATCATCCTGGCGCTGGCCAACCCCAACCCCGAGATCAGCCCGGAAGACGTGAAGTCCGTGCGCGGCGACGCCATCATGGCCACCGGCCGCACCGATTACCCGAACCAGGTCAACAACGTCCTGTGCTTTCCCTACATCTTCCGCGGCGCGCTCGATTCGGGCGCGACCACGATCACGGCGGAGATGGAGATCGCGGCCGTGTATGCGATCGCCGAACTGGCGCAAGCCGAGCAGAGCGAAGTGGTGGCCGCCGCCTATGCCGGACAGCAGCTGGCGTTTGGCCCCGAATACCTCATTCCCAAGCCCTTCGATCCGCGCCTGATGATGAAGATAGCGCCGGCGGTGGCGAAGGCCGCCGCGGACAGCGGCGTGGCGCTGCGGCCCATCAGGGACCTGGACGTCTATCGCGAAAAGCTGCAAAGCTTCGTCTATGCCTCGGGCACCATGATGAAGCCGATCTTCGCCGCGGCCAAGGCTGCGCTGAGGAAGCGCGTCGCGCTGTGCGAAGGTGAAGAGGAAAGGGTTCTGCGCGCCGCGCAGATCATCGTCGACGAGGGAATCGCGCGGCCCACGCTGATCGGCCGCCCCGCGATCATCGCCCAGCGTATCGACAAGTTCGGCCTGCGGCTGAAGGAGGAGTTGGACTACGACGTCGTCAACGTCGAACAGGACCACCGCTACCGCGACTTCTGGCAGACCTATCACCGAAAGACCGAGCGCCAGGGCGTCACGGCGCAGATGGCCAAAATCGAGATGCGCCGCCGCCTGTCCCTGATCGGAGCGATGCTGCTGCACAAGGATGAAGTAGACGGCATGATCTGCGGCACCTGGGGCACCACGGCGATCCACCTGCAATACATCGACCAGGTGATCGGCAGGCGCGCTGGCGTCTGCACCTATGCCTGCATGAATGGCTTGATGCTGCCGGGCCGGCAGATCTTCGTGGTCGACACTCACGTGAACTACGACCCCACTGCCACGCAGCTGGCCGAGATCACTGTGCTGGCGGCGGAGGAGATGATGCGTTTCGGCCTGAAGCCCAAGGTAGCCCTGCTGTCGCACTCCAACTTCGGCTCGAGCAACCAGCCCAGCGCCATCAAGATGCGCGACACCCTGGACTTGCTGAGCGAGCAGGCCCCCTGGCTAGAAGCGGACGGGGAAATGCACGGCGACGTGGCTCTGGACGGCGCTGCGCGCAACCTGATCATGCCGCACGGCACACTGTCGGGCGACGCCAACTTGCTGGTCATGCCCAACATCGATGCAGCCAATATTTCTTACAATCTGCTCAAGACGGCGGCGGGTGGCAACATCGCCATCGGACCGGTGCTGCTGGGCGCGGCCAAGCCCGTGCACATCCTGACCGCGAGCACGACAGTCAGGCGCATCGTGAACATGGCGGCGTTGACGGTCGCCGATGCGAATGCGGCCCGATAAGCAGAATTTAGACAGCTGGTACTAACTCAGTTTTCAACTTGATTCCAGAAATGGCCTTGGCCGCTGCCCAAAATTTGGGCAGACGCTTGCGTTTTAGATGCGGATACGTCACACTACCGCCTGCAAGTTTTGCGGGTTTACCCCAGTCCTGAGGTCCGTTCATGGCGTGCGCCGCAGCTGTCAAGTTTGCGCTAACTAGCTTTTTTTTGGCAGCGGCGATCACCAGTCCACTGGCGCAAGCCAGGCTGCTGGCGGACCGCCCCACCGATGGCAGCTCAGCGGCGGTCCAAGTTGCTGAGTTACCGCGGCAAGGCCGGGAAACCTACGAACTGATCCGCCAGGGCGGACCGTTCCCGTATGACAAGGATGGCTCGGTGTTCGGCAACCGGGAGCGATTGCTCCCGTCCGAGAGGCGCGGCTTTTACCGCGAGTACACCGTGGCCACCCCAGGATCACGCGACCGGGGCGCCCGGCGCATCGTGTGTGGTGGACCCATGAGGGCGCCGCGTGCCTGTTATTACACCGCTGACCATTACGCCAGTTTTCGAAAGATCGTGGAGTGACCCCCAATGAAGCGGGACGAATTTGTGACTATGGAAAGAGACGCGGAGATGGACATGCCACTTCGTCGAGAAACAACCGAAAACGCGCTCAAGGGCGTGCGGACCAACATCGTGCAGTCGATCCGGGCCTTCCGGGTGGCGGACCTGCAGGATGCCGCCCGCTCGCTGGGCCAGCATTTCCTGTATGCCAACTTGGCCAATGCCCAGAGCAAGCAGGACGTACTGGACCTGATCGCGCAGCAGTTCATCCTGCCTGCACATTTCGGCAAGAATTTCGATGCGCTGTACGACTGCATGACGGACCCGGTGCATAAATCGGGCCCGCAGCCCGGCTTCATCGTGGTGCTGGAGCAGATCCCTGCCAACGCCAAGTTCGACAAGGAAGCACGCGAACAGCTGCTGGATATCTTCCGGGATACCGCGGATTACTGGGCCGAACGGAAAATACCGTTCAGGTGCTTCTATTCTTTTCTGTAGCCCGTTCTGCACACACCAGCCAAGCAGAACGGGCGAACGAGGCTCAAGGCACCGACGCAGTTGCAAGCGTCCCCGTGGTCACCGAAACCGGCGAGAAAATGCCCACCGACAAGCTGGTGGACGTGTCTCCCCTGGCGCTGCGCATGAGCAGCCCGTTCAATGCGGGCTACTGGCTCGCGGCGGCGTAATAGATAACCCGAAAAACACTGCGTGTTTTTCGACGTGCTAGCTATGTAAAAAGGTCGGGATAACCCCGGCCTTTTTGCTGGAAGCACGCTGCATGTTATTTCGCGTGCTGCGCGCCGGAGATGGATCGGGCGAGCGCGACATATTCTTCCACCGGCACCTCTTCCGCCCGGCGCTGCGGGTCGAACCGGCCCGCGAAGTTTCTCTGCTCCAGCCATTTGCCCAGCGTGTGCCGCAGGATCTTGCGGCGCTGGCTGAAGGCGACCTGCACCAGCTCCGACAACAGCGCCTCGTCGACCGTTACCGGGTTGGCGCGCGGCACCATGCGCACCACGGCGCTGTCCACGCGCGGCGGCGGGTCGAACGATTCGGGCGGCACGAACAGCACGTTTTCCATTTCGTAGCGCCATTGAAGCATCACCGAGAGGCGGCCATAGTCACTGGTGGCCGGCCGCGCCACCATCCGGTCCACCACTTCCTTTTGCAACATGAAGTGCTGATCCTCGATGCTGTCCACAAACCCCAGCAGGTGGAAGAGGATGGGCGTCGAGATGTTGTAGGGCAAGTTGCCGACCACGCGGAGTTTGTGAGCCCCCACGCTCGGCACTGACGTGTCCTCGCTGCCCCCCGAGGGGGCTGTTTTGCCCTGGGGCGGTCCGGCGGCCAAATGGCCGGCCGCCACGCTTAGCGCCAGCTGCGCAAAGTCCACCTTGAGCACATCGGCCTCGGTGACGGCCAGCTGGGCGTGGCTGCGCAAGCGCGCCGCCAGATCCCGGTCCAGCTCGATCACGGCCAGCTTGCCCAGCCGCTCGGCCAGCGGCTGTGTCAACGCCGCCAGGCCCGGGCCGATCTCGACCATCACCTGCCCGGGACGGGGATCGATGACACGCACGATGGCGTCAACGACGGCCTGGTCGGCCAGGAAGTGCTGCCCGAATCGCTTGCGAGGGATGTGCTTCAAATGGCGGTGAGCGCCGACGGGCCGCCCCTAGGCGCGAAAGTCCCCTCGGGGGGCACCGCAGTACACGAAGTGACAAGCGTGTGGGTCATATTTCACTGCGGAGGCTCGCGCAGTTCCACGTAGGCGCGGCCCCGCACTTCCTGGGCCCACTGCACATACGCTTCGTCGAGCTTCTTTTCGCGCACAAGATTGCGCGCGACCTCCCGCTGCTCCCGCTCGCTCAAGGCGGCCTGGCGGCGCTCCAGCAGCTGCACCAGGTGCACCCCAAAGCGCGAGATGATGGGATCGGCGATCTGCCCCGGCGCGAGCGCGCTGATCGCCTCCTCGAACTCCGGCACGAACATGCCGGGATTGGCCCACCCCAGGTCGCCGCCGCTGCGGGCGCTCGCGTCCTGCGAGAACTCGCGCGCCAGCTGCGCGAAGTCGGCATGGCCCGCCTGCACCCGTTTCTTGTACTCGGCCAGACGCTGGACTGCGGCCGTTTCGCTCAGCTGCGGCCCCGGGCGCAGCAGGATGTGCCGCGCGTGTCTCTGCACCACGGGCCCGGCCACGCCGCCCTTGCGCCGCTCGATCACCTTGATCACGTGAAACCCCGCGCCGGAGCGCACGATGTCGCTGACACCGCCTTCGGGGAGGTTCTGGATGGCCTGGACGAACAGCGGCGGATACCGCTCCGCGCCGCGCAAGCCCACCTGCCCGCCGCTCGCAGCGGCGCCGGGCGCGTCGGAAGCCTCCTGCGCCAGCTTGGCGAAGTCCTCCCCGGCGCGGGCACGTTCCTGCACACGCTGCGCCTTGGCCCGCAGGCTGGCGATCTGCGCCTCGGCCGCGTTCTCGGGGACGGCCACCAGGATATGGGCCAGGTTGATCTCTTGCGTCGAAATGTCATTGCCCGCCCGCTGCTCGCGCAGGAACTGGTCCACATCCAGATCGCTGATCTTCACACGGGACTCGAGCTCGCGCTCACGCAAGCGGGTGATCAGCACCTGGCTGCGCAGATCCTCGCGGAACTGGGCCGGGGCAATGCCGTCGGCCGCCAGACGGCGGCGCAGCTCGGGCACTTCGACCTGGTTTTGGCGGGCGACGTTTTGCTCGGCTTGGTCGATCACGGCCTCGTCGACCTTGATGCCCAGCTCCCGGGCCAGCTGCAGCTGCGCCTTCTCGCTGATCAGCCGTTCCAGCACCTGGCGCGCGAACTCTGGGCGCGGCGGCATGCGCTGGCCCTGCTGGGCCAGCTGCCTCTCGAACCGGCTCATCTTGCTGATCACTTCATTGTTGGTGATCGGCTCGGAGTTGACCACGGCCACGATGTAGTCGGCAGAACGGGGGGCGGGCGCGGCGGCACGGGCCGCCGGCGAGACGGCGGCCGGGGGCGCAGCCCGCATACCTTGCGCCCCTGCGGGCAGATGCAGGACCAGGGTCTGGGCGAAGCAGGCCAGCGCCAGTGCATGGAAGGTGTGTTTCATGTCGGACCGATGTTCACTAGTCGTAGTTGCTGAAGCGGCTGGGCGTGACGACCTGCTCGCGCAGGAACTGGTAACGCGGGATATTGTCCTTGAGCGACTGCAAGGCGTTCGAACCCAGCCGGGTAAATCCCACGAATTCGAGTTGGAACAGTATGCGTTTGTTCGATGTCGTGCTGCTGCTTTGCAAGCGTTCGATCACGACGCGCCCCAGCCAGCATCCCGCGTCGTATTCGAGCCCGACGACCGAATCGACCACGCGGCGATCCCGCAGGCTCACGTTCATCCGGCCGACGCTGTACCAGCGGCCCTCGCCTTCGCCGCGTCCGGGCCCCAGGTTCTGCCCCCTGTCCCCCCACAGGTCGTTGATGGGCCATTGCCAGCCGATGTCCACCTGCTCGCTCAATCCCCGCTGGAAACGGTAAGCCGCGCTCACCACCCGGTAGTTGCCGGGACTGTAGCGGCCCCCGATGGTGGAGCGAACCGAGCGGCGAGTCTTCGGGTTGTATTGAAAGGTGGAGTCCATGCTCCACTCCGGTGTCCAGTTGACCGAGGCGCCGATCAGCAGGTCGGACAGGCGCTCGCTCACCGGCGCCTCGCCGGGCAGGGTGACACGCTGGTCCTTGAACCGCAGCCGCTGGGCGATGCCGAACCGCGCGGCCTCGGCGCCCGTATCGGGATCGAGCAGGCGCGTGCTGGCGCCGAGCGTGAGCAAGTTGTTGTCGGAGATGCGGTCGTGGCCGCCGAACGCGTTTTCGGTATAAATGGTCGCGAAGTTGAAGTCGTTGCGCCCGGAGTCGTAATTGGGCAGCCGGCTCTGGTCGCGAAACGGCGAATAGACGTAGAACGCCCGGGGCTCCAGCGTCTGGCGGAAGCTGCGGCCGAAGTAGCTGGCATCGCGTTCGAAGACCAGCCCGCTGTCGAGGCTGAACGTCGGCACCGTGCGGCTGGCCGAGGTCGCGCCATTGAGCAGGGGCGAGTCGAACTGGTATTGCGTGGCATGCAATTGCAGCCTGGGTGTGAAGAACCACCCGGGTGTCTGCCAGGGGCGGCTGAGCTGTGCCAGGGTGAACGCGCGCTGGCCGTTGGGCTGGCCCGTCAAGACGCGGTTGGATTCGAATTTGGTGTAGTCGGCCTCTACATAACTTTCCAGGCCGCCCGCCAGGTCGGTGCGTGTGTGCCGGCCCACCAGCTGGGGCATGCGATCGTAGGGCGGCACGATGGGCGAATTCACATCCTGCAGGGTCTGCCACTTCAACGCCCGCGCGGTGAAGGAGAAATTGCCCGGGCTCGCGGCCAGGATGCCGTCGCTGGCCAGCAGGCGCTGGGTGAGGGAGCCGGTGGAGCGCGAGAAATCGCGCCAGTAGTTGTCGTCGCTGACGCGGTTGAGGTTGAGGTTGAGGTTCAGGCCGAGCGGCGTGGACAGCCCGATAACGCCGCTGTGCTGGAGCGCATAACCCCATCGGTCACGCCGGCGCAAACGATCGTCCGGCATGTAATTGGCGCGAAGCGTGCCCTGGTAGTCCGGCTCCAGGTAACGGAACTCACCGCCCAGGTCGACACCTCGCTTGGTCATCAGTGCCGGAAAGAAGGTCGCGTCCCGGTTCGGCGCGATGTTCCAGTAATACGGCAGCGTCAGCTCGACGCCGTTGCGGTTGTCCAGGCCAATGGTGGGCGGCAGGAGGCCCGACTTGCGCTTGTCCGACAGCGGAAAACTCAGCGACGGCACCGGCAGGATGGGCAGGCCCATGAAGCTGAGCACGGCGCCATCGGCCTGACCGACTTCCTCCTCGTTGTCCAGCCGGATACTCGCGGCCCGCAGGATCCAGTCGGGCATCCAGCTCGGGCCGGGCCTGCGCTGGCAGGTGGTGTAGGTCGCGTTGCGGACGATGGCGCGCTTGTCGTCGATGAAGTCGACGCGCGACGCTTGGCCGTAGGCATCGTTGCGCAGGAACCGGTAGCGCGGCTGCTCGAAAAAGCCTTCGAATGAATCGACCTTCAACTCGAGCAGGGGGCCTTCGAAGACATCGCCCGCACGGTTGACGCGGACGTTTCCGCTCGCCTTGGCCAGGTCGTCCGCCTGGTTGTGCTCCAGCCGGTCGGCACGGATCACCGTGGCACCGCGACGCAACTGGCCTTCACCCTCGACCACGGTCTCCAGGTCGGTGCGCCCGGAAATCCGCTGGCCCGAGATGTAGGTGGGCAATTGTTCGCGCGCGGGCGCGGAGATGTCGTCGCGCAGCATGGTACTGGGCTTGAGCACCAGCGGCTCCTGCGCCTGGGCACGGGCTGTTTCCGCATGCAGGAGCGTGCACGCCACGAGCGCAACCGGGGTGAGGGCAAAGCGGGCGCGGAACGCCTTCGGTGTCGAGTCGTATATCAAGGGCTGTGGGTTCCCGCGGCGGCCGCGCATCCGGCCTGCGGGACTGGATTTGTAGAATGGATTATCCATGAGCCCACCTGCCAACCCACCTCTTTCGCCCACCGCGCTTGTCGCCTGGGACGATCCACAGCGCCAAGCTGCTTTTAGCCGCTGGCTGGACGGCATCGCCCTCGTCCACGGACTGGCGCCCGCTACGGTGCGGCCGGCCTCGGCCGACGCCAGCTTCCGGCGCTACCTGCGCATCGACGCCGGATCGGGCAGCCGCATCATCATGGACGCCCCTCCCGACAAGGAGGACTGCTCGGCATTCGTACAGGTGGCCGGCTTGATGGGCCAGGCCGGGCTGAACGTGCCGCGGATCCTGGAATGGGAGCGGGCTGCCGGGTTCATGTTGCTGGACGACCTGGGCGCGCGCACGATGATGGACGCGATCGACTCCAACGAGCCGGCGCCCAATCAGGGCCTGTACCTGCGCGCGGTGGACGCGCTCGTGGCCTGGCAGGCCGCCTCGAAGCCCGGCGTGCTTCCGCCTTACGACGAGGCCTTGCTGGCGCGCGAACTGGCGCTTTTCCCGGACTGGTACCTGGCGCGGCACCGCGGCGTCCCGGTCGAAGGGCGCGTGCGCGAGACCCTGGACAGCGTATTTCGCCTGATCATCGAGCGCAATCTTGCGCCGGCAAGCGTCTATGTGCATCGCGACTTCATGCCGCGCAACCTGATGATGCCCGGCGACGAGGCCGAGCCGCGGCTGGGCGTGCTGGACTTCCAGGACGCTGTGTACGGCCCGGTCACCTACGACATCGCCAGCCTCATGCGCGATGCGTTCCTCAGCTGGGACGAGGAATTCGTGCTGGACATCACTGTGCGGTACTGGCAAAGGGCGCAGAAGGCCGGACTGCCGGTTGACCCCGACTTCGGCGAGTTCTATCGCGCCGTTGAATGGATGGGCTTGCAGCGCCATTTGAAAGTGGCTGGTATCTTCGCCCGGCTGACGCTGCGCGACGGCAAGCCGAAGTACCTGGCAGACGCGCCCCGCTTCATCGCCTATATCCGGGCGACAGCCGGGCGCTACCGCGAACTCGCGCCCTTGTTGCGGCTGGTGGACGAGGTCGAAGGCAGCCAGGGGCTGACCGGCTACGCGTTCGGCCGGTTATAGGCGCGACGGCGATGCCGCGGTTCCACTGCCCGACGCCTCTGTCCGCCGGCCACGCCCTCGAGCTTCCCACGGGCCCGGCGCGGCATGTTCAAGTGCTGCGGCTGCAGCCGGGTGCCCCCATCACGCTGTTCAATGGCGCGGGCGGCGAATTCGAAGCTGTGATCGAGCACATGGGGCGAAGCGATGTGCGGGTGCGCATCGTGGCCCACCTGCCGCTGGAGCGCGAGGCGGCGCGCGCGGTCCACCTGGCCGTGAGCATGCCCGCCAACGAGCGGATGGACTGGCTGGTCGAGAAAGCGGCCGAGCTCGGCGCGATGAGCATCCAGCCCCTGGTGGCCGAGCGCAGCGTGCTCAAGCTCAACGGGGAGCGTGCCGCCAGAAAGCGAGCGCATTGGCAAGGCATCGCGGTCGCCGCGTGCGAGCAATGCGGGCGCAATCGCGTTCCCGCCATTGGCGAGGTCATGGAGTTGGCGCGGTGGCTGGCCCTGCCACCGGCGCCGGGCGTGCGGCTGATGCTGTCCTTGTCGGCCCAGGCGCGGGGCCTTGGCGAGACGGCCGGGAACGGCACACCCGCATGGATCCTTTCCGGGCCGGAGGGCGGCCTTGCCACGCACGAAGAGCAGGCGGCGCTGGCGCAGGGTTTCCTGCCGGTGAGCCTGGGTGCGCGGGTACTGCGCGCGGAGACGGCGCCAGTGGCGGTACTGGCGGCACTTACGCTGGGGCGATGAACCGCAACCTGAGGTGGCCGCTGCTGAACTACGGATCGCTTCTGCCCGTGGTACTGGCGGGCGCGGCGCTGTATTGCCCGCGTATTCGCCCGCACGGGCGTTGGCGCGTTAGAAGCGCTCGTCCAGCCAGCGGCGCAGCCGCTGGAAAACCTGGGCATTTTCCACTTCGTTGAAGATCTCGTGGAACAAGCCGTCGAAGCAGTGGGTCGTCACCAGCGGCTGCGGCGCGGCGGCCGCGAAGGCCCGGCTACCGGCCGGATCCACAACCCTGTCGGCGCCTGCATACATCAGCAGCGTGGGCACCGTCCAGTGGGGCGCGTGCCGAACCACCATCGGGCCGTTGTCGGCGATGAAGCGCGCGAGACGGCCGCAGATACGGTCATGCACCCGCGGATCGGCCTTGTAGGCAGCGACCACGGCAGGGTCGTGCGATATCAAATTGGGATTTACCCCGTTGCCCACGGTCAGCTGTGGCGCAATCCGCGGCACCGTGGCCACCAGGAATTTCTGCAGTGTGTTGAGCCCCGGATCCAGGGCGGGCGAGGACAGGACAAGCCCCTCGACCTGTACCTGCCCCAGGGCCACCAGGTAGGCCGCCACCAGCCCGCCCATGCTGTGGCCCAGAACGATGACCGGGACGCCTCTGCCGGCGCGCGCGCGGGTGGCCTCGATGATGTCCGCCAGGTCCTCGACCAGCCGGGTTGGCGTCGGGAGCGCCCCACGCCTGCCATTCGACTCGCCATGACCGTAGTGGTCGTAGCCGCGCACGGCAAAGCCCCAGCCGTTCAGGCGCCGGGCCACGTGGTCATAGCGGCCCGCGTGTTCGCCCAGGCCATGAACGAGGACGACCACACCCCGCAGGGCCGCGCCGTCGGGCAGCGGCCAGTCCTGCATGGCGAGGTTGTCGCCGTCGCTTGCGGTGAAGGTGGAAAGCGTGGATTCGATGGCGGCTTGGCTCATAGGTGGGCGATGATGGCGCGCCATCATCGCGGTTGCAAGCCCGCGGCGGACCAACGGTAGATCAATCGCGACTGGCGAAAGTCCCGGTGAACTGCTGCACAGATTTTGCGTGCGGCAATTCATAAACCGCACTCAAGGCAGCTGCGCGATCACCTGCGCCGCCGTCGCGGTGAGCTTCTTCGCATAGGGCACATGGAGAAACTCGTTGGGGCCGTGCGCGTTGCTCTTGGGCCCCAGCACGCCGCAGACCATCATCTGCGCCAGCGGAAAGCCGGTACTCAGCAACTTCATGAGTGGAATCGTGCCGCCCTGGCCGATGTAGCCGCAGGGCGCGCCGAAGTGCGCCTGCGATGCCTGGTTGAGCGCGTGCTCGAACCAGGGCTGCGTGGCGGGCGCGTTCCATCCGGTGGCGCCGCCGCTGCTCTGGAAGGTCACCTTGGCCTGGTAGGGGGCATTGTCCTCCAGCAGCGCCTTCATCTCCTGCACCGCCTGGGCCGCGTCCACCAGCGGCGGCAGCCGCAGCGACAGCTTGAAAGCGGTGTAGGGCCGCAGCACATTGCCTGCGTCCTGTAGCGCGGGAAAACCTTCCGCCCCGGTCACCGACAGTGTCGGGGTCCAGGTTCGGCTGATCAACGCCTGCACCGGGTCTGTGGTGGTGGGCAGGGCGAACGCGGCGGAGCCGCCGCAATCGGCATGGGCCCAGGGGAATCGCTTGTACACGGTGTCGCCCAGGATGGCGGCTGTGGCCTTTGCCTGCGCCATCCGTTCAGCAGGAACCTCACAGTGAAAGCTCGCGGGCAGCAGACGGCCGCTCTTGCTGTCCTCCAGCCGGTCCAGCACCTGGCGCATGATGCGAAAGCTGGAAGGCACCAGGCCCGAGGCGTCGCCCGAGTGCACGCCTTCGGTCAGCACCTCCACCTTCAGCGTGCCGCCGGCCAGGCCGCGCAAGGAAGTGGTGAGCCAGAGCTGATCGTAATTGCCGGCCCCCGAGTCCAGGCAGACCACCAGGGCCACTTCACCCAGGCGCGGACGCAAGGCGTCCACATAAGGCAAGAGATCGTACGACCCGGACTCCTCGCAAGTCTCGATCAGGCCGACGATTCGCGGATGCGCGACCTTCTGGGCCTTGAGCGCCTGCACGGCGGCGATGCTGGCGTACACGGCGTAGCCGTCGTCCGCACCACCTCGGCCATACAGCTTGCCGTCCTCGTATTTGGGCGTCCACGGTCCCAGATCGCTGCGCCAGCCGGAGAACTCGGGCTGCTTGTCCAGGTGCCCGTACATCAGCACAGTCGAATCGGCCGTCGGGTTCTGGCTGGCGGCGCGCGTTGCCGGAATCTCGAAGAACAGGACAGGAGTACGCCCGGGCAGACGCACGATCTCGAGCGTGAGACCTTCAACTTTTTGCGCTTCCACCCAGGCCGCCGCGTTGCGCAGCACCGTTTCCAGGTAGCCATGCTGCTCCCAGTCCCGGTCGAAGCCGGGCGACTTGGCCGGGATGGCGATGTAGTCGGTCAGCTGCTTGACGATGTCGCGATCCCACTGTTCGGTGGCATGGGCCAGGGCTGCGGTGCTGTCGAGCAGGCCGGCGGGCAATTCGCGGTGCAGAGGTGCATTCATGGCGGTGTCTGTGGCGACAAAACAGCCACTTTACGCCGCGGCCACAAGTCGCGCTAGAGTGCGGTTGTTCCTGGGGATGCATCGATGGGCAATTCGCAAGCGAGGAGAATGGCCGATGGGCCGCGTGGGCGCGTCCGTGTGGGCGTGGGCGGCTGGACCTATGCGCCGTGGCGCGACAATTTCTTCCCGCAAGGCCTGCCGCATAGCAAGGAGCTGCACTACGCCAGCCGCCAGCTCAGCGCGATCGAGGTCAACGGCACTTACTACAGCACTTTCAAGCCGCCGACCTTCGCCAAGTGGCGTGACGAGACGCCCGACGATTTCGTGTTTTCGCTCAAGGCCAACCGTTTCGCCACCAACCGGCGAATGCTGGCGGGCGCGGGGGAATCGATCCAGCGCTTCGTCGGCAGCGGCATCAGCGAGCTGGGCCGCAAGCTGGGGCCGCTGGTATGGCAGTTCATGCCCACCAAGCAGTTCGATCCCGGGGATTTCGAGGCCTTTCTCGCGCTGCTGCCCGCGCAGGTCGACGGGATCGCGCTGCGCCACGTGCTCGACGTCCGGCATCCGAGTTTCGACACCCCCGCCTACCTGGAACTCGCACGGCGCTATGCCTGCACGACAGTGCACACCGACTCGGACAAATTCCCCTCGATCATCGATGCGCAGGGGGATCTGGCGTACATCCGCCTCATGCGCAGCGAGCCCGAGCGGGAAACCGGCTATCCGGGGGCGGCGCTCGAGCAATGGTCGCAAGGCGCGCGCGCCTGGACCGACAAAAGCCCATCCCACCAGGTATTCATCTACTTCATCAATGGCGCCAAGGAACGTGCGCCCGCCGCAGCCACAGAACTCATCAAGCGGTTGGCCTGATTTCGCGCGCCGACGCCGCCCATCGGGTGCTATGAAAAATGTAGCTGGCGGTAGGAAGCGGATTACAGCTTGTTTCGATATCGACGGTCAGGCCCAGCGCTGCGGAAAGCGCCCAATACATGTGTACCAAAAAAGAATGGGAGCACAAGACCATGGCTTACGTCTTCGAAACCGTTCCCGCCGACCGGGGCCTGATCGACATCAATGATCCGCGCGAGGTCAGCTGGTGGCGCAAGCGTTTCGATTGCAGCGAAGCCCAGCTGATGCTTGCCGTGGTGGAAGTGGGCAACTCGGCGGCCAAGGTGGAGCAGCTCCTGGACGGCAAAGACATCATGGCTGTGTAGCGGCTGGCCGATCGGCAAATTCAATGTTCGACTTGCAGCTTCCCTGGTGGGAATTCATCCTGCGCACTATCGCGGTGTACGTCTGCCTGATGGTCATGGTGCGCTTTTCCGGCAAGCGGACGGTCGGCCAGTTCACGCCATTCGACCTGATCGTGGTGATGCTGCTCTCGGAGACCGTGTCGGCCTCGCTGACGGGTGGCGATGAGTCACTGGTGGGCGGACTGATCGCTGCAGCCACGCTGATCTTTCTGAACATGGGCGCGGCCTGGCTTTCGGCGCGCAACAAGTGGGTGGACGCGGTCCTGGAGGGCAAGCCGACCCTGATCGGCCGGGACGGCGTGGTCTACCGGGACGTCATCAAGCGCCAGCGGGTCCCGCCGGCGGATGTGGAGCAGGCCCTGCGCGAGGCGGATTGCGAACTGGAGAACATGCGCTGCGCCTTTCTCGAGGCCGACGGCAGCATCAGCATCCTCAAGCGCCAGGGCTGAGGCCTTCACGCCAGGGCTTGAACCAATCGAGCCCCGCCGATGTGCCCCCGGGCTGCGCCCCGCGCGCGGGCCGGTACTCGCAGCCGACCCAGCCGTCCCAGCCGCATTGCCGGGAAACTTCGTCGATCACCTCGAACAGGTACGGATAGTTCAGCTCTCCCACGCCTGGTTCGTGCCGGTCGGGCACACCTGCAATCTGGAAGTGGCCGACCCGGCCGGTGGGCAGGAACTGGCGGATCTTCATCGCCACGTCGCCTTCGACGATCTGGCAGTGGTAGAGGTCCATCTGAACCTTGACATTGCCGGCGCCGATCTCGGCGATGAGTTCGTGGGCGTGATCCTGGCGATTCAGGAAGAAGCCGGGAATATCGCGCGTGTTGATCGGCTCGATCATGAGTTGCACGCCGAGCGCCTTTGCCTGCTCGGCCGCCCACCGCAGGTTGCTCACGTAAGTGGGCCGCACCGTCTCGCGCTCGGCGCCCGCCGGCAATTGTCCCGCCATGACGTGGACCCGGGGGCAAGCCAGTGCTTCAGCATAGGCCATCGCCCGGCCTACCCCTTCGCGAAACTCGTCTTCCCTGCCGGGCCGGCAAGCCAGGCCCCGCTCGCCCTTGTCCCAGTCGCCAGGCGGCATGTTGAACAGCACCTGCTGCAAGCCGTGGGCCTTGAGCCTGGCGGCCAGCTCGCGCGGCGCGTGGTCGTAGGGGAACAGGAATTCCACCGCCCTGAAGCCATCGCCTGCGGCGGCTTCGAAACGGTCAAGGAAGTCAAGCTCGGGGTAGAGCATCGACAGGTTGGCGGCGAACTGCGGCATGTCAGCTCCTCACCAGCTGACGCCGAACGTGCGGCGCAGCTCATCGATTTGGGATTCGGTCAACGGCTCCCAGGCCTTGGGGCCCAGCAGCGTTAGCCGCGCGGTTTCCTCCAGCTCTTCCAGCACCGCCATGGCCGCGGCGGGCGTGTCGTGCCAGACGTTGGGACCCAGCCGCTGCAGCATCACGGCGCGGATCGGCCGGCCGCTGTCGCCGTAGTGCCCGATCAACTGCGCAACTTCTTCCGCCGCGGCCGGCGCACCGGGGCGCCAGTAGCCGATCAGGGGAACGTGCCCGACCTTCATCACGAAGTAGGGTGTGATCGGCGCCAGCAGCTCAGGCTCCTGGCAGTCGAGGCTGAGCGCGACGCAGTGCGTGCTGTGTGTATGGATGACGCAACCCGTGCGCGGCGCGAAGCGGGCGGCGGCGGCGTAGATCGCACGGTGCAGGGCCAGCGTCTTGCTGGCGGGCGCGCCGGAGAGCTGCCGGCCTTGGGCATCCAGGTGCGCCAACGAGGCGGGATCGAGAAAGCCGAGGCAGGCGTCCGTAGGCGTGATGAGGAAGCCGTCTTCCAGCCGCACGCTGATATTGCCGGCGGTCGCGTGGGCAAGGCCGCGCTCGAACAGGCTCTTGCCCACCCTGCAGATTTCTTCTCGCGCTTGCGATTCGTTCATTGCAGGATGGTAAAGGCCTTGCCGAAAAAGTCGTCGTCGCCGAAGTTGCCCGACTTCAGTGCCAGGTGCAGGGCCCGCCCCGCGTCGTCGCGGCCCCAGCACCACGGCACGCCCGGGGCGATTTGCGGGCCGATCTGCAGCAGGTCGACGCCGAGCGCCTGAACGCAGGCGCCCGATGTCTCGCCGCCGGCGATCACCAGTTGCCGCACGCCCAGGTCGACCAGGCCGCAGGCGATCTGCGCCATGGTCCGCTCGACCAGTTCGCCTGCCTCCTGCACGCCCAGGCGGCCCTGCACCGCCCTGACGGCGTGCGCCTGCGCCGTCGAGTAGGCCAGCACGGGCCCACCGGGCAAGAGCGGCCGCGCCCAGGCCAGCACCTGGCCCACCACGTCGCCGCAGGCAGCTCGAAGCGGGTCCACGGCGAACGCCGGATACCCGGCGGCGGCGAATGCCCGCACCTGGCGCTGCGTGGCCTGCGAGCAGCTGCCCGACACCACGGCGCGGGCACCGCCGGCGGCCGGCAGCGTGGCGCTGGCGCCCGATGGGACAAGGCCAAAGTTCGGCGGCAAGCCGATCGCCACCCCTGAGCCGGCAGTCAACAGGAGCATGTCGTTGAGGGCCGGGCCCAGGCGCAGCAGGTCCTCGTTGGTCAGCGCATCGACGATGGCGATGGCAACCCCGTCGGTGCGAAGCTGCGCCAGGCGCGCGCGTATTGCCGCCTCGCCCTGGGCCACGGCCCGGTAATCGATCAGGCCGACCTTACGGCGGCATTGCGCCTGCAGCACCCGCACGAGGTTCGAATCCGTCATCGGGGTCAGCGGATGATCGCGCATGCCCGAGTCGCTGAGCAGTACATCGCCCACGAAGAGGTGGCCCTTGAACACGGTGCGCTGGTTCTCGGGGAAAGCTGGCGTGGCAATGGTGAAGTCGGTGCCCAGCGCATCCATCAAGGCCTCGGTGACCGGCCCGATGTTGCCTTGCGCGGTGCTGTCGAAGGTGGAGCAGTACTTGAAGTAGATCTGGCCGGCACCGTGTCCTTTGAGCCAGCGCAGCGCCTCCAGCGATTGTGCTTGCGCCTCGGCGGGAGCTATCGTGCGGGACTTGAGCGCGACCACGACGGCGTCGGCCGGCACGTCCAGGGGCCGCGACGGTATGCCGATGACCTGCACCACGCGCATGCCGCCGCGCACCAGGTTGTTGGCGAGATCGGTCGCGCCGGTGAAGTCGTCGGCAATACAGCCCAGAAGGACATTGCGCTTCACCGCAGCGGCAGCTTCACGGCGCCGGCGTTTTCGCGGATGTAGTCGCGCACCACGGAGACGAAGTCCGCGTCCGCGCGCAAGCCGAGCGCGCGCGCTCGGGCAAATTCCATATGGCCGGGCCAGGTCCTGACGAGCCGCTCGACGGCCGGGTCCGGGGTCCAATCCAGCAGGTCCGTGGCCGGCTTGCCCGCCACCTGCTCGAGGGCCGCCGCCATTTCGCCCACGCTGGTGCGCAGCGCGGGGAGGTTGATGGCGGTGAGCGGGCCCCATTCGGCGTCGCTGGCCTCCGCCGCGCGTAGGAGGCCTTCGATGGCGCGGGCCGGCGAGGACAGCGCCACCGGCGTGCCGGCGGCCACCGGGCAGGCCGCTCTCACACCCGCCAGCGGCTCGCGGATCATGCCGGACAGGAAGCCCGAGGCTGCGCCGTTGGGCTTGCCTGGCCGAACGCTGACGGTCATCAGCCGCGCACTGCGTGCGCGTATGAAACCCTTGCGCCCGTAATCGGCCACCAGCTGCTCGCCGATGAATTTCTGGATGCCGTAGCTGCTTTGGGGCGTGGGAAGCGTGAAGTCCTCGATCGGCTCGGCCAGCCGCTGGCCGGGCAGGTTGCCGAAGACCGCCAGCGAACTCGCAAAGACGAAGGCCGGCCGTGTGCCAAGCGCGCGGCAACCGTCCAGCAAGGCGCGAGTGGCGTCCAGGTTGCTGTGCAGCCCCAAGTCGAAATCAGCCTCGCACTCGCCGCTGACGGCAGCCGCCAGGTGGAACACCAGGTCCGCACCCATGCCGGGCAGGACCCCGCTCGCGATCTGCGAATTCAGGTCGCCGCCGGCAAACCGAACACGGCGGTCGGCGGCCAGTTCAGCCGGTGGCGGCGCGCGATCAGCCAGCGTGATCATCTCAATCGGCCGTGGCGGCGCGCCGGCCAGCGACATGCTGGCGCGCGCCAGCAGAGTCGCCGCGAGGCGCGCGCCCAGGAAGCCGCAGCCGCCGGTGATCAGGACGTTCATCGGTGGAGCCTGAGGTCGTCTGAATTCATTTCTTATGATACAACTCGGCGTTGCTGCGAATACGCGGCGCCGAGGGGTGCGCGGCGCGAATGCACGCCGCATGCGGTGCCGGCATCTTCAATCGTCGTGCGGGTCCGCGGGCGTGTCGAAGATGAGCTGGTAAAAGGCAAGATCCAGCCACGTACCAAATTTGAAACCCGCTTGTTTCACGATGCCGCATGGCGTGAAGCCGAGCTGGGTATGCAGCCGGATGCTCGCCTCGTTCTTGACGTCGATGCCGCCCACCATCATGTGGTAGCCCTGCTTGCGTGCCTCTTCGATCAATGACCGCATGATCATCGATCCGAGACCCCTTCCGCGGTGGTCGCGGCGAATGTATACCGAGTGCTCGACGGAGTATTTGTACGCCGGCCACGCCCGGAAAGTCCCGTAGCTCGCAAATCCCAGGAGCTCGCCGGCATCGTCTTCAACGCCCACCACCGGAAATCTGTTCTGCTCCTTGACCTTGAACCAGCCGACTATGCTTTCGAGGGTTCGGGGCTTGTAGTCATACAACGCCGTGGAATTCAGGATGGCATCATTGAAAATAGCAAGAATCGGTGCCGAGTGCCGCTCTTGTGTACATGAAATCATTCGCATGTGACTCTCCTGTCGCCTTGATGCGAAGTCATGGACCAGGCTTGGCACTTCTCGCAGTGCGAAGCCCAGTACCTCGCGGTCGCAGGCCGGGTGATCTTGAGCGCCTTCGACAAGGCTCAGGTCCTGCGGCATTGCATGATGATGTGGACCCCAGTGGCAGCATCGGTGGGCGCCATGCGGCGCTGGTTCTCCGCAGCTGGCGGGCGTGTTCACGCTCAGAGAGATGAAATCGCAAACTGCTCCAGCTTTGCGCCTTTTTTCAAGGCGTCTTTGAGCCACCGGGGCCGTGGTCCGCGGCCCGACCAGACATTGCCCGCAGCGTCGCTGAATTTCGGAGCTCGTGTATTGTTTGACGGGGGCTTGGCGCGGGATGAGGCGCGCTTTCTCGCCGGCGCCAACCCCAGATCTTCGGCCGTCAAGTCATAAAACCTGATCGCTTCCTTGATCCGTTCTATGACAGCCTGGAGTTCGACCGCCCTCGCCTTCTCGGCTTCCCGCTTCAGGGCTTCGATCTGCGCCATCAACTCTGTGTAGGTCTTCTCCACCACGCTTCTTTCCAATAGCGCCCACTGCCCGGCGCAGCCTAATTGTACCCGGCCATCAGTGATGGCTCAATCAGAAGCCGCTACCAGCAGTCCGCGAAGTCCATCCAGAAGAGCAATTGCCACTGTAAGCTGATGCGTTCGATGCATGGCGATCTCCAGATCGCGCGCGATGCTGCCGGTTCGCTCGATGCCGGCGAGATAGCCCGAACCCTGCAGCTGGGCCAGCGCTGTTTCCACCTGCTCCGTGATTTCCCCCGGGGTTGGAGACAAGAGCACGGCTCGATGCCGTCGCTGGACACGCGTCCCGAAATGTTCCGTGCCGGCGCCCTCCGAAACGCAGCCCGGCGTGGGGGGTGCCGCCTGGCGCCGGACTCGAAGCCTGACCCGATGCGAACGTACCAGGGACAGAACAATGCCCGCGCCCGACACC
This sequence comes from Ramlibacter sp., assembly GCA_013815685.1. Lineage (GTDB taxonomy): Bacteria > Pseudomonadota > Gammaproteobacteria > Burkholderiales > Burkholderiaceae_C > Ramlibacter. The sequence goes on along the minus strand of JACDFR010000019.1, from coordinate 34,918 downwards.
GCCTTGAAATACCGGTTTTGGGACTCCGGAATCGCAAGGCGGCGGTGCGCGGGCTTTATCGAGTCGGCTTCATTGAAACACCCGGAAAGATCAGACAAGACCGCAAGGCGTCTGCGTCGCTGCATTCTTTTGCTCCCTGAAATTTGGCGTATTTATGCTTAATTTATACCCTCCTGACTGTCATTTGCATATGACAAATCCCGTCTAACGAATGATCAGATGCGAGACCAAAGATGGCCCCCTGTCAAGGTTGACAGCGGTGCAAAGTTTTAAAATTTCCGCACCCCGACGGTCGGCGTCGCATCTATATTCTTGAAGCGGATTCACAGGCCCCACTCGCAGCGGATGAGACGACACTGCGCGCATGTGATTTGGCGCTGTCTGGAACTGTGCGTCAGATATACAAATACGTTTGGTTGCGGCAACGACTCTTTTGCGGCCGCGTTGTGCAGGTGCCGGCATGCCGCGGTTCTCGCCCTTGCGTTATCGCCGGCCTCGTCGCTGCTGGCGGGTGCACTGGGTTGCCATGCCATCAGGCCCAGCCCGCGAGGTGCAGCGCGGGGCCCGCCAGCGCAGCCGGCGATGAGCGGGCCACCGGCCAGGATGAACAGGAATGACGGCAGGAAGGTGAACCAGGTGACAACTGCCGCAGCCAGGGCTGCGCCCGCGAACAGCATGTCGGGGCCGAACACCTGCCGGGTCCAGCCGCCGACGAAGCCGACGAACGCCACGACCATGATCAGGGAGCCCGGGGTGGGTTGGCCCAGTGCCAGGCCATCGATCATTTGCGGCCCGGTGTCGCCAGCTGCTGGGCCTCGGGGCCGGGCACACGGGCATCGCCGCCGCCAGCATCGCGTGGTCGTCCGCGTACGCACGATCTTGGCCAGTGCGTCGAGCGCGAGGTCACTCAGCTCGAAGGCTTTCAGCAGCGCGTCGAAGCTGCACTTCTCCCACTCGTGCGAATTGGGGCGTCGCCAATGTCATAAGGCACGCCCTGCAGGCGTCTGGCTTCATCGAACACTTGCTCGGTCGGCATATAGAAGAACTCCGCCTGGCGGTCGATGAAGCGCCGGATCAGCCAGGGGCAGGCGATGCGGTCGATCTTGGGCTGCGCGCGCGTGATCCAGCGCGAGGGCTTTCGCCCGTCAGGCCCAGCTCGGGGCGCTTGCGCAGGGTAGGCATGCCGTGCTCGAGCAGGCCTTCGATACCGCCTTGCAGGAAACGGGCGTTCCAGCCCGCGGCGCGCAATTGCGCGGCGGCCCGCGCGCCGACTTCGAGTCCATGCACGCAGTAAACGATGGCCTGCGCCGGCCGTTGGGCGGCGGCGAAGGCGGCTACCTGATCGGGCGCGCAACGTCGGGCCGCCGGCAAGCGCCAGCGGCCCCCGCACGGCAGCCTTCACAGCCGCTCGAACTTGAACACCGCGGTTCCAGCCCGCGCGTTCGGCAGGAGCCGCACCTCGCGGCCCTCCTGCAGGCCGAAGGCGTCGAGGATCGACAGCTGGTTCTTGGTGGCAAGCACCTCGAAGTCCTTGTAGGTGCCGACGCGGATGTTGGGCGTGTCGTACCACTGGTAGGGCAGGCGCTTGGTCACGGGCATGCGCCCGCGCGCGATCGACAGCCGGTTGGGCCAGTGCGCGAAATTCGGAAACGCCACGACGCCGATGCGGCCGACCCGCGCGGTTTCGACCAGCATGGTTTCGGTATTGCGAAGGTGCTGCAACGTGTCGATCTGCAGTACCACGTCGAAGGAGGCGTCGTCGAACATCGACAAGCCCTCGTCGAGATTGAGCTGAATCACATTGACGCGGCGCTTGACGCAGGCCAGCACGTTGTCGTCGGCGATCTCGATGCCGTAGCCGCTGCAGCCGCGCTCGCGCTGCAGGTAATCCAGCATCGCGCCGTCGCCGCAGCCCAGGTCGAGCACGCGCGAGCCGGCCGGCACCAGGCGGGCGATCGATTCCACGGTCAGCCGGTCGCTCATTTATGTGGCCCTACGTTGCGGGCAAGCCCGCTGCGACGCCCCCCGAGGGGGCCCTCGTGCCTAAGGACGGCCCGTCGGCGCTCGCCCCCACTTCCTTGCCGATACGGTCGAAATAGGAGCGCACGACGCCCATATAGCGCGCGTCCTCCAGCAGGAAGGCGTCGTGTCCATGCGGCGCATCGATCTCGGCGTAGCTCACGTCCCGACGGTTGTCGAGCAGGGCCTTGACCAGTTCGCGGCTGCGTTTGGGCGAAAAGCGCCAGTCCGTACTGAAGCTCACGAGCAGGAACTTCGCCTTTGCGATCGCCAGGGCTTTCGCCAGGTTGCCGTTGTGCCGCAGCGCCGGATCGAAATAGTCCAGGGCGCGCGTGATCAGCAGGTAGGTATTGGCGTCGAAGTACTCGCTGAACTTGTCGCCCTGGTAGCGCAGGTAGCTCTCGATCTGGAACTCCACATCCTGCGTCGTGTAACGCAGGTCGATGCCTTCGCGCAGCTGCCTGCCGAACTTCTCGTTCATCACGTCGTCACTGAGGTACGTGATGTGGCCGATCATGCGGGCGATGCGCAGGCCGCGCTTGGGGATCACGCCGTGCTCGTAGAAGTGGCCGCCGTGGAAATCGGGATCGGTCACGATCGCACGCCGCGCGACTTCGTTGAAGGCGATGTTCTCGGCGGTGAGATTCGGCGCGCTCGCGACCACGACCGCGTGGCGCACCCGTTCGGGATACTGCAAGGTCCACGACAGCGCCTGCATGCCGCCCAGGCTGCCGCCCATCACTGCCGCCAGGGTCCTGATGCCCATGGCGTCGAGCAACCGGGCCTGGGCGTCGACCCAGTCTTCGACCGTCACGACCGGAAAATCGGCGCCATACACCTTTGCCGTGTCCGGGTTGACGTGCATCGGCCCCGTGGAGCCGAAGCACGAGCCCAGGTTGTTGACGCCGATGACGAAAAAGCGGTCGGTGTCGACCGGCTTGCCAGGGCCGATCATGGTGTCCCACCAGCCTTCGGATTTTTCCTGCCCGGCGTAGACGCCCGCGACGTGGTGCGAGGCGTTCAGCGCGTGGCAGACCAGCACGGCATTGCTCTTGTCGGCATTGAGCGCGCCATAGGTTTCGTAGGCCAGCGAATAGCCCCGGATCGATGCGCCGCTTTGCAGGGCGAGCGGCCCCTGGAAGGCCATGAACTGGGAAACGGCGATGAGACTCATGACGAAAAAAGTATCCCCACGCTTCGCTGCCGTAGCGGCAAACAAAAAACCCGGCGCCGCCAGAGAGGCGAGACCGGGTCGGCGGGCTGTCGCGATCTTTAGCTGCATTTATTGAGCGCCCGCAAGCTGGAGCAAATCGGCGCTGCGGTGAGTATATCAATCCTCAATCCCCGCGCGACCAGGACGCGGCATCGAGAAAAGCCACGTCCGCCCCAAGCGACCGCACGCTTCTGGCGCAGTTTTTGCTTGATTATGGTGCGCCGTGCCATGCGCAAGGCGAAACGCACCAACAACAGGCATTTCATCGAAAAGAGGAGCTTATGGAAGCACTAAAACAGGGCTCGGACGCTTTGTTCATCCTTCTGGGCGGCATCATGGTGCTGGCCATGCACGCCGGTTTCGCCTTCCTGGAACTGGGCACCGTGCGCAAGAAGAACCAGGTCAACGCGCTGGTCAAGATCCTGGTCGATTTCTCGGTGTCGACCGTCATGTACTTCGTCCTCGGCTATGCGGTCGCGTACGGCACCAGCTTCTTCGTAGGCGCCGAGCAGCTGGCGGCTCGCAACGGCTACGAACTGGTGAAGTTCTTCTTTCTCCTCACGTTTGCCGCGGCCATACCCGCCATCATCTCGGGCGGAATCGCCGAGCGCGCCCGATTCGGGCCGCAACTCATGGCGACCGCGGTGATCGTGGGGCTGGTCTACCCGCTCTTCGAGGGCGTGGCCTGGAACCGTGCTTTCGGCATCCAGGACTGGATCAAGGCGGCAACCGGCGAAGACTTTCACGATTTCGCCGGCTCCATCGTCGTCCACGCCGTCGGCGGCTGGCTCGCCTTGCCGGCCGTGATCCTGCTGGGCGCGCGCAGCAACCGCTACCGCAAGGACGGCGCGATTTCCGCGCATCCGCCCTCCAATATCCCGTTCCTGGCTCTGGGCGCGTGGATCCTCACCGTGGGCTGGTTCGGCTTCAACGTCATGAGCGCCCAGACCATCGACAAGATCTCCGGCCTGGTCGCCGTGAACTCCCTCATGGCGATGGCCGGCGGGACACTGGCGGCGCTCACGCTCGGGCGCAACGATCCCGGCTTCGTGCACAACGGGCCGCTGGCTGGCCTGGTCGCGGTCTGCGCCGGCTCGGACCTGATGCATCCCCTGGGGGCGCTGGCGGTGGGCGCAATCGCCGGCGCGATTTTCGTGACCATGTTCACGTTGACGCAGAACAAATGGAAGATCGACGACGTGCTGGGCGTGTGGCCCTTGCATGGCTTGTGCGGCGCCTGGGGCGGCATCGCAGCCGGCATTTTTGGCAGCAAGGCACTGGGCGGCCTGGGCGGTGTCAGCCTGGCGGCCCAGGTCATCGGGACCATGCTGGGCGTGGCCTGGGCGCTGCTTGCGGGCTTGACGGTCTACGGCGTGATCAAGGCCGTGACCGGGCTGCGCTTGTCCCCCGAGGAGGAGCATGAAGGCGCGGACCTGGCGATCCACCGCATCGGCTCCACCCCGGAGCGCGAAGTCAACTGGTAAGCCGGCACTGCAGAGCTGAGGCGCCCGCAAGTACAAAAAAAAAGTCTGTATCCGCCGACGGCAGGCACAGGCGCGAAAGATAGCCCATAATATGCGGGTGCCAGCACGATCTGGCACATGGGTTTGCGGTGACTGGTCGGTTTCGCGTGGTTTGTAGCTTGCGTTTTTCGGACTCCATCGCTAGTAGCGTTAATTTCTCGAGGAGTCCTTTCAATGGGCAACAAACTTTACGTGGGCAACCTGCCCTATTCTTACCGCGACAGTGACATGGAGCAGGCGTTCAGCCAGTACGGCACCGTCTCCAGCGCCAAGGTCATGATGGAACGCGACACCGGCCGCTCCAAGGGTTTTGGCTTCGTCGAAATGAGCAACGAGGCGGAAGCCAAGGCTGCCATCGAAGGCATGAACGGCCAGCAAATCGGTGGCCGCGGCCTCGTCGTGAACGAAGCCCGTCCCATGGAATCGCGCCCCCCCCGTACCGGCGGCTTCGGCGGCGGTGGCGGTGGTGGCGGCTACGGTGGTGGCGGCGGCGGCTACGGTGGTGGCGGCGGCGGTGGCCGTCGCGACGGTGGTGGCGGCGGCGGTCGCGGCGGTTACTAAACCCCATGCTGATGCATGAAAAAGGGCCTACGGGCCCTTTTTTTATGCCTTTTCGATTCAGGGTTTTCGCCGTGCGGCTACCAGGCCCGGGCCCTGCATGCATACCGAATATCTGTTCATAATGGAAATGCGTGCCATGCAATGGCACGCAAGGATTGCGGTGAACAGGTCACCTTCGCGTTGCTCAGGTTGGTTGAATGCGTTTCGGGACTCATCGCTAGAACGTCAGTGGTCTTTTTTTAGGAGTCCCAATCGATGGGCAACAAACTTTACGTCGGCAATTTGCCTTACTCCGTGCGCGACAGCGATCTGGAAGAGGCATTCGGGCAATTCGGCGCGGTCACCAGCGCCAAGGTCATGATGGATCGCGAAACGGACCGCTCCAAAGGCTTCGGTTTCGTCGAGATGGCCAACGAGGCCGAGGCGCAAGCGGCCATCAATGGCATGAGCGGCCAGCCCCTGGGCGGCCGCAGCATTGTCGTCAACGAGGCGCGGCCGATGGAATCGCGCCCGCCGCGTACGGGGGGCTACGGCGGAGGTGGCGGCAGTGGTGGTGGTGGTGGCGGCTATGGCGGGGGCGGCGGTAGCGGCGGCCGCCGTGAGGGCGGTGGCGGCTATGGCGGCAGGGGAGGCGGTGGCGACGGGGGATTCCGCAGCCCTTATGGCTCGGGCCCGCGTGGCGGTGGCGGTGGCGGTGGTGGCCGCGGCGGCTACTAGGCCGCAGCCGCAAAGACAAGCTCCTTCGGGAGCTTTTTTTATTGGCCCTGCCGGTGCTTGCGGGGTTGCCCGTCCAGCAGCTGGTCGAACAGCGGGTTGGGCAGCAATCGCAATAGCTTGGACACGATACCCATCTGCCATGGAATTACGCGATAGCTGGCGCCCGATTCGATAGTGCGGAAAGCGCGCTCGGCGAACGCCGGGGGCGATATCAGGAACGGCATGGCATAGCGGTTCTGGCGGGTCAGCGGTGTATCGATGTAGCCCGGACAGATCGTCACCACCTTGACCCCGGACGACCGCAGCTCGCCGCGCAGGCTTTCGCAATAGCCGATGACCGCGGCCTTGCTCGCGCAGTAGGCGCCATGGCCCGGCAGGCCCCGGATGCCGGCCACGCTGGCGATGCCGACGAGCGCGCCGGTTCCGCGCGCCGCCATGGCCGCGACGAAGGGATGGAACGTCGCCGCCAGGCCCACGTTGTTGGTGGCGAACGTCCGGGCGATCACGTCGATGTCCGCGCGCACCGCCGTGTCCACGCCGATGCTGATACCCGCATTGGCGATCACGGCGTCGGGCACGCCCTGCTGCGCCAGGCAGGCTTGCCCGGCTGCGACGATGCTTTGCGGGTCGGCAACGTCGGCGGCATAGACCACGTAGCGGTCGGCGCCCAGTCCCTGGGTCCGGGCCCAGTTCTCTATCTCGCCGGTGCGCCGTGCTGCGAGCGCGAGCCGCCATCCCGCCTGGTGGTAGCGCCAGGCAAGCGCCTGGCCGATGCCGCTGGACGCGCCCGTGATGAAGGCCAGTTTCTCGATGACGGCTCTCCTCGCCGCTAGGGACCCGGCACCAGGGTGCCGCGAACCCGCCCCTGCAGCTGCATCACCTGCTCCAGGTTGTCGTATTGCATGACGTCGGCGCTGAAGCGGTCGTCCCCCCGCGTCAGCTCGACAGGTTTGTGCGACGCAACCCGCTCGCTGTCCATGAACGCATGCAGGAACTCGCCGCGAAATTGCAGGCGGGGGCGAACCTGCCCGCCGGGGCCGGTCACGGCTTCGCGTATCACCACCGCATTGCCGATCAGCTGCACCTCGCTGCCGTCGGCGTTGCTGATGGCCAGCCGCGCCGTCGCCACCGTGAGCTCGCCGCGAATGTTGAACGAGCGGATGCGGGGCTGGTCGATCTCGATGGTGTCGGTGTCCGGGTAGTGGCGGGTCTCGGTGCCGAAGACTTCGCTCTTCAGCCGCCCCGAGGGGTCGAAGGTCTTGATGGAAAAGCGCCGCATGAAGTTATCCGGTTCGTGCACCTCCGCCCGACGGGCCTCATCCGGCCCCACGGCCGGTGTGTTGCGGGCCAGCCAGTAAGTGCCCAGGGCCATCAGGCCCATCAGGATGACTGGAAGGTAGACGGCCACCCGCTCCCAGGCGGCGCGCACCAGGGACCACGCCGGGCGCGCGGGCAGCACTGCACTCAAGCGTACCCCTCCAGGAGACCTGCGTAGCGGCCGCTGGCCACCAGCAGCAGGTCGCAGAATTCTCGCGCCGCGCCATGGCCGCCCGGGGCCGAGGTGACGTGATGTGCGCAAGCCCGGACCTCGGCATGCGCATTGGCCGGCGCGCAGGCGAAGGCGCAGCGGCGCAGCACCGGAAGATCCGGCCAGTCGTCGCCGATGCCGGCCGCCTGTGTCCAGTCCAGCCCCAGTGCACCGAGCGTTTTTTCCGCGGCCGGCCGCTTGTCCTCGGTGCCGTAGTGCACATGGGCCAGGCCCAGCGCCTCCAGGCGCCCGCGCAAGGGCTTGGAGTCCCGCCCGGTGATCACCGCCGGAATGATGCCGGCCTTTTGCAGCAGCTTGAGCCCCAGCCCGTCGAGGATGTGGAAACGCTTGAGCGTCTCGCCCTGGTCCGACATGTACAGCCCGCCGTCGGTCAGAACGCCGTCCACGTCGAAGAAGGCGACACGCACGCCCTGGGCTGCGAGCAGGAGCTCGGCGGGAAAATTCAGCGCCGGAGCAGTCATCCGGTCAGATCACCTTGGCGCGCATCAGGTCGTTGCTGTTCACCGCGCCGCAGAGTTTGCCCTCGGCGTCGACCACCAGCACGCTGGTGATGCGGTGCAATTCCATCAACTCGGCCGCTTCCACCGCGAGCGCGTCCTGCCGGATCGTACGAGGACCGGGGTGCATGACGTCGCCGGCCGTCAGGCCGCGCAGGTCCGCGCCCTTTTCGATCAGACGCCGCAGATCGCCGTCGGTGAAGATGCCGAGCACCCGCCCTTCGCCGTCGGCGACCGCCGAGGCCCCGAGTCCCTTGGCGCTGATCTCCCGCATGAGCTCGCTGAGCGAAGTGCTGGGGCCGACCCGGGGCACGGCGGCACCGGTGCGCATCACGTCGGTCAGGTGCGTGAGCAGCTTGCGGCCCAGGGCGCCGCCGGGGTGCGAGCGGGCGAAGTCCTCGGGCTTGAAGCCCCGCGCGTCCAGCAGGGCGACGGCCAGCGCGTCGCCCAGCGCGAGCTGGGCCGTCGTGCTCGCGGTGGGCGCCAGCTGCAGCGGGCAGGCCTCCCTGGCGACACCACTGTCCAGGACGATGTCGGCATGGCGCGCGAGCGTGGAATGGGGGTTGCCGGTGATGGCCACCAGCACGGCGCCCAGCCGCTTGATCACCGGCAGCAAGGTGGTGACCTCGTCGACCTCGCCGCTGTTGGATACCGCCAGCACCAGGTCGATCGGCTTGATCATGCCCAGGTCACCGTGGCTGGCCTCGGCCGGATGGACGAACATCGCCGCGGTGCCGGTCGACGCCAGCGTGGCGGCGATCTTGCGGGCGATATGCCCGCTCTTGCCGATCCCCATGACGACCACCCGGCCCTGCACCTGGAGCATCCGTTCCACCGCCCGCGCGAAGGCCTGGCCGGTGCGCTCTTTCAGGCCGAGGATGGCCGCGGCCTCAATGTCGAAGGTCTCCTGCGCCAGGCGCAGCGCCTGGGCCGGGTCGAAGGGCTTGTCGTGAACGGGCCGGGGCACCATGACCCGATTCTATCGAGCCCCGTCATGTTCCCTTGGTAGCATGCAGAGATGACCTCGCTCGAACTCACGCTGCTGTACCTTGTGGCCGCGGTGCTGGGCGTGGTGGCATGCCGCTCGCTCAAGCTGCCGCCGATGCTGGGATACCTGGTGGTGGGCGTCGCCATCGGCCCGAACGCCCTGGCGCTGGGCGACGACCCCGAGGCCCTGCGGCACCTGGGCGAATTCGGCGTCGTCTTCCTCATGTTCGTGATCGGCCTGGAGTTCAACCTGCCCAAGCTGCGCGCCATGCGAACCCACGTTTTCGGGCTGGGGCTGTTCCAGGTGGTGCTGACCGTCGTCTTGATCACGCTGGGCTCGTTGTTCCTGGCCGTGCTGGCCCCCGGGTTCTGGCGCATGGAATGGCGCACGGCCGTCGCGCTGTCCGGCGCGGTGGCCATGAGCAGCACGGCCATCGTGGTCAAGCTGCTGTCGGAACGGCTGGAGCTGGAGAGCGAGCACGGCAAGCGCGTCATGGGCGTGCTGCTGTTCCAGGATCTGGCCGTGGTGCCCTTGCTGGTGCTGATTCCCGCGCTCGGCAGCCCGCCGGAACAGTTGTTAATGGCCCTTGGCATCGCCGCCCTGAAGGCAGCCGCACTCATCGCCCTCCTGCTGGTGGGGGGGCAGCGGGCCATGCGCTGGTGGCTGACCATCGTCGCGCGGCGCAAGAGCGAAGAGCTGTTCGTGCTGAACCTGCTGATGGTGACGCTGGGGCTGGCCTGGCTCACCGAGCTGGCGGGCCTGTCGCTGGCGCTGGGCGCCTTCATCGCCGGCATGCTGATCTCGGAGACCGAATACAAGCACCAGGTGGAGACCGACATCCGGCCGTTCCACGACGTGCTGCTGGGCCTGTTCTTCATCACCATCGGCATGCTGCTGGACTGGCGGCTGGTGGCCGAGCGCTGGGGCCTGGTGTTGGTGCTGACGACGCTGCCGGTACTGTTCAAGCTGGGACTGGTCACCGTGCTCGCGCGGCTGCTGGGCGCTTCCATGGGCGTGTCGCTGCGCACCGGCCTGTATCTCGCACAGGCCGGCGAATTCGGCTTCGTGCTGCTCACGCTGGCCAACGAAAACCGCCTGGTTCCGCCGGCCCTGCTCAACCCCATCCTGGCGGGCATGGTGCTGTCGATGCTGGCCACGCCGTTCATTATCATGTACAGCAACGCGATCGTCATGAAGCTGGTCGCCAGCGAGTGGCTGCAGCAGTCGCTGCAGATGACCACGATCGCGCGCAAGTCGATCAATGCCAACAAGCACGTGATCATCTGCGGGTATGGGCGCTGCGGCCAGAACCTGGCACGCATACTTGAGCGCGAAGGCATTCCGTACATGGCACTCGACCTCGACCCCGACCGTGTCCGCCAGGCCGCGGCCGCCGGCGACTCCGTGGTGTTCGGCGATGCGGCGCGGCTGCAGGCCCTGGCGGCGGCCGGTCTGGCGCGAGCCAGCGCGGTGGTCGTGACCTACCTGGACGTTGCCGGCGCCGTGAAGGTGCTGGCCAACGTGCGGGGCCACGCCCCCCAGGTGCCCGTGATCGTGCGCACGCAGGACGACCGCGACCTGGAAAAGCTCCAGGCGGCGGGGGCGACCGAAGTGGTCCCCGAGGCGCTGGAAGGTTCGCTGATGCTGGCCAGCCATGCCCTGGCCCTGGTGGGCGTGCCGATGCGACGGGTGCTGCGCATCGTGCAGGACCAGCGCGATGAACGCTACAGCCTGCTGCGCGGTTACTTCCACGGTGCCGACGACGACACGGTCGACGAACTGGAGAACGAGCGCCTGGCCTCCGTCACCCTGCCCTTCGGCGCCCGCTCGCTGGGCCGCGCGCTCAGCCAGCTGGCGCTGCATGCCGTGGGGGTGCGGGTCGTGAGCCTGCGCCGCAACGACGGCAAGCCGGTCGATCCGGACACCGACCCGCCATTGGCGGACGGCGACACGCTGGTGCTGTCGGGCCGCCCCGAACCGCTGGCGATGGCCCAGGAGAAGCTGCTGCGCGGCTAGCACCCGCGCCGGCGGACTCAGTTCAGGTCGCCGTATTGCGTGCCGCTCAGCACCGGCGCGCGGTGGTCCGCCGAATCGGGCAGCTCGGTGTCTTCGAACCCGGTCAAGAGGGTGTAGCTTTGCGGCCCGTGCCTGGCGGAGCCGTCGAACGCCAGTGCGCCCGTGCCCTGGGACAGGCCCACCGCCGCCGCGGCCGCGGCCGCCGGCTTGGCGACACCGTCAGCCAGGGCGCGCTTGAACGCCGCCACCTCGTCGGCCTGGATGGGCTCGAACCGGCCGGGTGCGGATTCCTGGGGGACCGGAGCCGACTCCAGCACGGCCGGCTGGGAATCCAGGGCGGCCGGCTCCGAATCCAGTGGCGCAGGGCGCGACTGCCCGGTCCGCCGGAGCTTGGCGCTCGGGTCACCCACGGCGACATGCTCGTTCATGCGCCAATAGACCGCGGTCACGAGAATGTCGTAGCGAGCCTTGGCGCTCTGGGCGATCAGGGCTTCGATTTCGGCCAGCCGCGAGGTCTCGCCGCTGTAGTCGCGCGCCAGGTCGACCATCACCAGGAACTGCCGGCCGCGCGCATCGAGCGACAGCACCTTGAACTTGTAGCTTGCCGACAGCACGCCGGCGCGCATCATCGCTTCGCGCACCACGCCGTACAGCAGCTCGCGCCGCCCCATTCGCTCGTTCTTGCGATTGGCCGGCCGGGCGTTGCTGCCTGCGTCTGCCTTTGCGGCGGGGCGTGTCTCATCCGACATGCCTGAGCTGTCAGGTGCCCTGGCGGGACTGGATGCCGGAAACAACCAGCGAAACAATGACATGAGGGGCTTTCTGCTTAGGCTGTAGCGGCGCGGGAGGCGTTCGCCCGCGCTGGTCGACAGTGTAATTCTGGCGGCCCGGGAGCCACCTCTTTTTGTGCGCGGCTCAGGTGACGGCGACGCGCTTGGGCTTGTTGACAAGGCGGTGCGAAACCAGCGAGCCCAGCGCCATCGCGATCTCCAGGGCGACGGCCGGATGGCGGTTGGTGAGTTCAGTGAAGCGGATCGGGGTGAGGCACCAGACCTTGCTAGGGCTGGCGGCCTGCACCGTGGCCTGGCGGGGGAGCCGCGTGAAAAAGGCGCCTTCTCCCACGGCCGAGCCGGGCCCCACGACGGCCATGCGCACCCGGCCCTTGCCGTCCTCGTAATGCACCGTCACGCCGCCGGTTTCGATCAGGTAGAGCGTGCGGTCGTTCGCGTTCTTTTCGATCAGCACCTGGCCTTGGATGAGGGCGAGCGGCTGCATGTAGCTGCCCAGCAGTTCCCACTGGAGCGGCGTGAAAGACGGCGCGAAATTGTCGCCCGAGTGGTTGTGGGCGATCGCCTGGACGAGCCCTTGCACGTCGAACTTGATGGGCGTGCGCAGGGGAACGTTCATAGCCCGACAGTAGTGTCCGGCTGGGCCATGCACAAGCAACTTTAATTACGTTTACACCTGATACCTCAGTCATAGCTCGGGAATACCCTCGAACGAAAGCGCTGCGGCGAACCAGCTTTCTCTACTTTCCGATGCAAAAGCTCGAGAAGATCACGCCCAGCAAGTCGTCCGAAGTGAACTCTCCGGTGATTTCATTGAGTGCGTTCTGGGCCAGGCGAAGCTCCTCGGCCAGAAGGTCCAGCGACTGGGCCTGGACCGCCAGATGGGCCGACGCTTCGACGAGGTGAGCCTCGACACGCAGCAGCGCCTGGACATGACGTTCGCGGGCGATGTACACCCCCTCGGCGGCCGGCTGCCAGCCGGCAATTTCCAGCAGCTTGCGGCGCAGCCCGTCCAGGCCCTGGCCGGTCCTGGCGGACAGGCGCACGCCGGCGGCGTGCAGCGAATTCGCCTCGGCGCCAGCGTCGACCTTGTTGAACACATCGACGACCGGCACCGTGCGGGGCAGCTTCGCGACCAGGGTGCGGGCGATCGCTTCATCGGCTTGCGCGTAGTCGGCGGCTTGCAGCCGTGTCAGGTCGTGCAGGAACAGCACCGCGTCGGCGTTTTCGATCTGGCCCCATGCCCGCTCGATGCCGATCTTTTCCACATGGTCCTGGCTTTCGCGCAGGCCCGCTGTGTCGATCACATGCAGCGGCACGCCTTCGATCTGGATGGTCTGGCTGACCACGTCGCGGGTGGTGCCCGCGACCGGTGTCACGATCGCCAGCTCGGCGCCGGCCAGAGCGTTCAGCAGCGAGCTCTTCCCGGCGTTGGGCTGTCCCGCGATCACCACCTTGATCCCTTCGCGCAGCAGGGCGCCTTGCCGTGCCCGCTGCATCACGCGCGCCAGGGTCTGTTGCAGGCGCTCGAGCTGACCCTGCGCATCGGCCTTCTGCAAGAAGTCGATCTCTTCTTCCGGAAAATCCAGCGTGGCCTCGACCAACATGCGCAGCTGGATCAGCGCGTCGCGCAGGGCGTGGATCTCGCGCGAGAACTCGCCCGACATGGAACGGCTGGCGCTGCGCGCCGCGGCTTCGGTGCTGGCGTCGATCAGGTCGGCGATGGCCTCGGCCTGGGCCAGGTCGATCTTGTCGTTGAGGAACGCTCGCTGCGTGAACTCGCCCGGCTGCGCCACCCGCAGGTCCATGCCGGCGCCGGCTTGCAGGCAGCGCGCCAGCAGCAGCTGCAGCACCACCGGGCCGCCGTGGGCCTGCAGCTCCAGCACGTCCTCGCCCGTATACGAATGCGGCGCGGGGAAATGGATCGCCAGGCCCTGGTCGATGGCGGTACCGTCCGCCGCAAGAAAGGGCAGGTAGGTGGCTTCGCGCGGCTTCAGCGCACGTCCGCAGAGCGCCTGAACGATGCAAGCCACCGATGCCGCCGACACGCGCACGATGCCTACCGCGGCCCGGCCCGGGGCGGTGGCGATGGCGGCGATCGGCTGGTGGTGGCGCGCAAACACCCCGGTATTGTCCAAGACAAACAAAAAGGGCCGCGAAGCGGCCCTTTTTTACACGGCAAGGCCTATCGGAACTTCGGCAGGTTGAACTCCGGCGGCACGCCCATCCGCGTGTTGATCAGCCACTGCTGCGCGATCGACAGCACGTTGTTGGTGATCCAGTACAGCACCAGGCCGGACGGAAAGAAGAAGAACATCACGCTGAATGCCAGCGGCATGAACCACATCAGCTTGGCCTGCATCGGGTCCGGCGGCGTGGGGTTGAGCGCGGTCTGCAGCAGCGTGGTGAAGGTCATCACCAGCGGCAGGATGAAATACGGATCGGGCGCGGCCAGGTCGCGAATCCAGCCGATCCACGGCGCGCCGCGCATCTCCACGCTGGACAGCAACACCCAATACAGGGCGATGAACACGGGGATCTGCACCATGATCGGCAGGCAGCCGCCCATGGGGTTGACCTTCTCTTCGCGGTAGATGCGCATCATCTCCTGCTGCATCTCCTGCGGCTTGTCCTTGTAGCGCTCGCGCATCGCCATCACGCGCGGGTTGATGGCCTTCATCTTGGCCATGCTCTCGTAGCCCTTGGCCTGCAGCCAGTAGAAGGCGATCTTGATCACCAGCACCAGCGCCATGATGGCCCAGCCCCAGTTGCCCAGGATCTTGTGCAGCTGGTCCATCAGCCAGTACAGCGGCTTGGACAGGATGGTGAGCCAGCCGTAATCCTTGACCAGGTCCAGGCCCGGCGCGATCTGCTCGAGCATCGTCTCGACCTGCGGGCCGGCGAAGAACGTCGCGTTCACGGCCTTGGTGGCGCCGGGCGCGATGGGCTCGAGCGGCGCGATCATTCCCACCGCGTAGAGGTTGTTGTCGACCTTGCGCACGAACAGATCGCGCTTGATGCCGTCGGGCAGGATCCAGGCGCTGGCGAAATAGTGCTGCACCATCGCCACGTAGCCATTCGTCGACGATTTCTCGATCTCGGCCTTGCCCTTTTCGATGTCGCTGAAATCCACCTTGGTGAATTTCGCCGCCTCGGTGTACACGGCCGGGCCGGTGAAGGTCGAGTAGAACGACGATTCGTTGGGCAGCTTGTTGCCGTCGCGCACCAGCTGCAGATACAGCTGCGGCGCCACAGGGGCGCTGCCGGCGTTCACCACTTCGTGGCGCACGCCTGCGTCGTAGGCGCCGCGCTTGAGCGTGTAGGTCTTGACCAGCTTGACGCCGTTCTTCTCGGGCGACTCGAAGCGCACCACCAGTTCGCTGGCGCCGGCCCTCAGCTCGCGCTCGCCGCTGAAGGCCATCACCGTCCTGTGGTTGGGGAAGTCGCCGCCAATGAGGCCGGTCTCGGCGACGTACTTGCTGCCGGGCCGGTCGTCGAGCAGGACGAAGCTGGACGACTTGTCGTCGCCGAGCTGTTGCAGGAATTCGGTGCGCACCAGCGAGCCGCCCGCTGTGTCGAAGGTCAGGCGCAGCAGGTCGGTGGTGACGGTGATCTTCTCGCCCATGGCCGCAGGCACCGCGGCCGTGGCGGGCGGCGCGCCGCCCGGCAATGCGGCGGCCGCGGCGGTGGTGGCCGCGGGCACGGTGCTAGACGGAACGCTGGAAGCGCCGCCCGCGGGCGCGGTGGCCACCGGCGTGGACGTGCCGAAGCCGAAGGTTGGCTTCTTGCCGTTATGGATCTGCCATTGGTCCCACAGCATCACCATGGAGAAACCAAAAATCACCCACAGGATGGTGCGGCGAATGTCGTTCATGAAGTCTTCTTCTTGGAATGGGGTGAGAGCAGATGGGTGAACAGGCGCGGCTTTTCAACCCGCACCGACGGGCCGCCCTCAGGTGCGGACGGCCCCCTCGGGGGGCAGCGAAGCGTGGGGGCCGCTTCTGGCACGGGGTCGTGGCCGCCGTCGCACCAGGGGTGGCAGCGCGCCAGCCGCCGCAACGTGAGGTACGTGCCCGCCGCGGCGCCGTGCATTTCGAGTGCTTGCAGCGAATAGGCCGAACAGGTGGGCGTGAAGCGGCAGCTCGAACCCAGCCAGGGGCTGAGCAGCAGGCGATAGCCCTTGACCAGGGCGATCAGTGCGGCGCGGATCATTTGACGGCCCGGGCGAACAACATCAGCAGCTCGCCGCGCACGGCGCGCTTGAGCGCTTCGGATGTGGCGCTCACGAAATGCTTGCGGTCGAACCCCGAGCGCAGCCGCACCACATGGGCGGCGGCAGGCAGCGGGGGCTCGAGGGCTTGGCTCACGGTGTAGATCTGGCGTTTGATGGTGTTGCGGGTGACGGCGCGCTTGGCCCAGCGCTTGGGGACGAGGGCGCCGATCCAGGGCTCGCGCACAGCAAACAGGGCCTTGGATCCTTCGGATCCAGGCCCTGTGGGCGTATTCGTGAGGCGCCCTTCGGTCGCGGATCCTTCGGCCCCAGGCCCTGTGGGCGTATTCGTGAGGTGCCCTTCGGTCGCGGATCCTTCGGCCCCAGGCCCTGATTCGTCGGGCGCCGCGGGCGGCGCGTCCAATTCCAGCCGGTGCAACGCGAAGTGCGCGGTCCTCGAGACTGTGCTGCCCCCCATGACGGCCTGGAACTGCACCCGGGTCTTCAGCCGCTGCACTTGTCGTGCAGAAGCTTAGACGGCCAGGCGCTTGCGGCCCTTGGCGCGGCGTGCGTTGATGACGGCGCGGCCGCCACGGGTCTTCATGCGGACCAGAAAGCCGTGGGTGCGCGCCCGGCGCACTTTGGAGGGTTGGTAGGTGCGTTTCATGTTCGTTCTTAGGGAAACCCATGATTATCGTGGAATTTCCCAATAGCGGCAAGGACATAGCACTTTCTTGTCATACCAGGCATGAGGAACGGCGGCCGTGAAAGCACTCCTTCATCGCGAAATCGTCTTTGTGGATAAGGCTTTGATAATCTAGAATCGCGCCCTTCCCTGAAATGAATATATCCACAAGAGGCGACAGCCAATAATGAGCGAGGGGCAACACAACAGCCTGGCAACAAATGCCAGCCTGGGTGCAGGCGACAGCCTGTGGCAGGCCTGCATCGACCAGCTCGCGCAGGAGCTGCCCGAGCAGCAGTTCAACACCTGGATCAAGCCCCTGGTGGCCCAGGTGACCGATGACTTCTCGAAGGTCACGATCTTCGTGGCCAACCGCTTCAAGCTCGACTGGGTGCGGGCGCAGTACGCCAGCCGCATTGCCAGCCTGCTGGAGAAGCTTTATGGCCAGTCCGTCCATCTTGAGTTAGCGCTTGCTCTGCGAGAACCTTCGGCCAGATCTTACTCTACACCGGCTTCAGTCGAGATGGGGCCGGCGCTTGAGCCGGCCGAGATCGGCGACGACGCGGCCAATTTGGCTTTCAAGAACCGGCTGAACACGGCCCTGACCTTCGAGACGCTGGTCGAGGGCACGGCCAACCGCATGGCGCGGGCCGCCGCCATGCATGTATCGGGGGTTCCAGGCCATCTTTACAACCCGCTTTTCATCTACGGTGGCGTCGGCCTGGGCAAGACCCATCTGATGCATGCGGTGGGCAACAAGTTGCTGGCCGACCGGCCGGGCAGCAAAGTTCTCTACATCCACGCCGAGCAGTTCGTCTCGGATGTGGTCAAGGCTTATCAGCGCAAGACTTTCGACGAGTTCAAGGAGCGCTACCACTCGCTGGACCTGCTGCTGATCGACGACGTGCAGTTCTTCGCCAACAAGGACCGCACGCAGGAAGAATTTTTCAACGCCTTCGAGGCCCTGCTGGCCAAGAAGTCGCACATCGTGATGACGTCGGACACCTACCCCAAGGGCCTGACCGACATCCACGAGCGCCTGGTTTCGCGCTTCGATTCCGGCCTGACGGTGGCCATCGAGCCGCCCGAGCTGGAAATGCGGGTGGCCATCCTGATCAACAAGGCCCGGGCCGAAAGCGCCGAAATGCCCGAGGAAGTGGCCTTCTTCGTGGCCAAGAACGTGCGCTCCAACGTGCGCGAGCTGGAAGGGGCGCTGCGCAAGATCCTGGCCTATTCGCGCTTCAACCAGAAGGAAATCTCGATCCAGCTGGCGCGCGAGGCACTGCGCGACCTGTTGTCGATCCAGAACCGGCAGATCAGCGTGGAGAACATCCAGAAGACGGTGGCCGACTATTACAAGATCAAGGTCGCCGACATGTACAGCAAGAAGCGGCCGGCCTCGATCGCCCGCCCGCGCCAGATCGCCATGTATCTGGCCAAGGAACTGACTCAGAAGAGCCTGCCCGAGATCGGCGAGCTCTTTGGCGGGCGCGACCACACCACGGTGCTGCACGCGGTGCGCAAGATCGGCGGGGAGCGCCAGCAGATGACCGAGTTGAACCAGCAGCTGCACGTGCTGGAACAGACCCTGAAGGGCTGAAGATGGCCCGCCTGGCAAGCCTGTGGAGCGTTCCGGCACAAGTCATCGGTTATCCACACCGCGAGGCCGCGCAGGGAAGTTATCCCTTTGCGCGCGACACCACCGAAGCACACCTGACCACAGTGTTTTTAGTCGGGCAAGTGCTTGATGAATAAGGGAAAATGGCGGTTGTCCACCGTTGGGCCGGCCCCCTATCTAGCTACTACTAATCTAAATTAAAGAAACTAAAGAGAAGAGGAAGACATGATCGTCCTGAAGGCAACCCAAGACAAAGTGCTGTCGGTCCTGCAGTCCGTGGCGGGCATCGTGGAGCGCAGGCACACGCTGCCGATCCTGGCCAACGTGCTGATTCGCAAGACCGGCGGCTCGGTGCAGTTGACCACCAGCGATCTCGAAATCCAGATCCGCACCACCGCGCAGCTCGAGGGCGACAGCGGCAACTTCACCACCACCGTGGGCGCGCGCAAGCTGATCGACATCCTGCGCACCATGCCCAGCGACCAGACGGTGAGCCTGGAATCCAACGCCAACAAGCTGATCCTCAAGGGCGGCAAGAGCAAGTTCACGTTGCAGACGCTGCCGGCCGAGGACTTTCCGCTGGTGCAGGAAGCCGCCAGCTTCGGCCCGATGTTCAGCGTGCCGCAAAAGACCCTGAAGGATCTGCTGAACCAGGTGTCCTTCGCCATGGCGGTGCACGACATCCGCTACTACCTCAACGGCATCCTGTTCGTCGCCGAGGGCACGCAATTGAGCCTGGTCGCCACCGACGGCCACCGTCTGGCTTTTGCCAACGCTACGCTCGACGTGGAAGTGCCCCGCCAGGAAGTGATCCTGCCGCGCAAGACGGTGCTGGAGATGCAGCGCCTGCTCTCCGATGCCGAGGGCGCGATCGAGATGCAGTTTGCCAGCAACCAGGCCAAGTTCAGCTTCGGCGGCATGGAGTTCGTCACCAAGCTGGTCGAGGGCAAGTTCCCCGACTACAACCGTGTCATCCCCAAGAACCACAAGAACACCGTGACCCTGGGCCGCGTGCCGCTCCTGGCCAGCCTGCAGCGCACCGCCATCCTGACCAGCGAGAAATTCAAGGGCGTGCGACTGAACATCGAGCCGGGCAGCCTGCGCGTGGCCAGCAACAACGCCGAGCAGGAAGAAGCCGTGGACGAGCTCGACATCGACTACGGCGGCGACGCCATCGAGATCGGCTTCAATGTCACCTACCTCATCGACGCGCTGACCAACATGGACCAGGACATGGTGAAGCTGGAACTGGCCGACTCGAACAGCTCGGCGCTGATCACCATTCCCGAGAATTCGACGTTCAAGTACGTCGTGATGCCCATGAGGATTTAACGACGGGTCAACGTGGCTGAAGCCGCGTACTTCGATGTCCAACCCGCCGTCACAGGCGGGTTTGGTCCTTCAAGAGTTTGAGAAAAGTTTGTCCATGTCAGAAGAAAACAATGTGAACACCGGCCCGGCCGGCGAAGACAGCTCCAATTTCCAGCCCCTGATCGACACCAACCAGAAGGGCGCCAGCGCCGCTTACGGCGAATCGTCGATCCAGATCCTGGAAGGCCTGGAAGCCGTGCGCAAGCGCCCCGGCATGTACATCGGCGACACCTCGGACGGCACCGGCCTGCATCACCTGGTGTTCGAGGTGGTGGACAACTCCATCGACGAAGCGCTGGCCGGCCACTGCGACGACATCTTCGTCACCATCCACACCGACAACTCGATCAGTGTGGTGGACAACGGCCGCGGCATTCCCACCGGCATCAAGATGGACGACAAGCACGAGCCCAAGCGCTCGGCCGCCGAGATCGCCCTGACGGAACTGCACGCCGGCGGCAAGTTCAACCAGAACAGCTACAAGGTCTCGGGCGGCCTGCACGGCGTGGGCGTGAGCTGCGTCAACGCGTTGTCGAAGATGCTGCGCCTGACGGTGCGCCGCGAAGGCAAGGTGCATGTGCTCGAGTTCAGCCGTGGCTTCGTGCAGAACCGAATAACGGAGGAACAACAAGGCCCGGAGGGCCTTGTCCTTGTGTCGCCCATGCAGATTCTGGGCGAGACCGACAAGCGCGGCACCGAGGTGCATTTTTTACCGGACAACGAGATCTTCAAAGAGAACGCCGATTTCCACTACGAGATCCTCTCCAAGCGGCTGCGTGAACTGAGCTTCCTGAACAATGGCGTGCGCATCCGCCTGCTGGACGAGCGCAGCGGCAAGGAAGACGACTTCTCCGGCGCCGGGGGCGTGAAGGGGTTCGTGGCCTTCATCAACAAGGGCAAGACGGTTCTGCACCCCAACGTGTTCCACGCCATGGGCGACAGACAGAGCGACCAGAACACCAACATCGGCGTCGAAGTGGCGATGCAGTGGAACAGCGGCTACAACGAGCAAGTTCTCTGCTTCACCAACAACATCCCGCAGCGTGACGGCGGCACCCACCTGACCGGCCTGCGCGCGGCAATGACGCGGGTGATCAACAAATACATCGACGACACCGAGCTGGCGAAGAAGGCCAAGGTGGAAGTGACCGGCGACGACATGCGCGAAGGCCTGACCTGCGTGCTGAGCGTGAAGGTGCCCGAGCCCAAGTTCTCCAGCCAGACCAAGGACAAGCTGGTCTCAAGCGAAGTGCGCGGCCCGGTGGAAGACGTGATCGCCCGCATGCTGGGCGACTACCTGCAGGAGCGCCCGAACGACGCCAAGATCATCGTCGGCAAGATCATCGAGGCCGCGCGCGCCCGCGAGGCCGCTCGCAAGGCCCGCGAGATGACGCGGCGTAAGGGCGTGCTGGACGGCATGGGCCTGCCCGGCAAGCTGGCCGATTGCCAGGAGAAGGACCCGGCGATGTGCGAGATCTACATCGTCGAGGGCGACTCCGCCGGCGGCAGCGCCAAGCAGGGCCGCGACCGTAAGTTCCAGGCCATCCTGCCGCTGCGCGGCAAGATCCTGAACGTGGAGAAGGCGCGCTACGAGAAGCTTTTGACCAGCAACGAAATATTGACGCTGATCACCGCCCTGGGCACGGGCATCGGCAAGGCCGGCGGCAACATGATGGCCAACGGCCAGACCAGCACCGGCGCCGACGACTTCAACGTGGCCAAGCTGCGCTACCACCGGATCATCATCATGACCGACGCCGACGTGGACGGCGCGCACATCCGCACGCTGCTGCTGACGTTCTTCTACCGCCAGATGCCCGAGCTGGTGGAGCGCGGCCACATCTACATCGCCCAGCCACCGCTGTACAAAGTGAAGTCTGGCAAGGAAGAGCTGTACCTGAAGGACGGCAACGAGCTCGACCGCTTCTTGCTGCGTATCGCCATGAACGGCGCCAGCGTGCAGACCGGCGGCGACGGCACGCCCGTGATCAGCGGCGAAACGCTCACCGAGCTGGCGCGCAAGCACCAGGTGGCCGAGGCCGTGATCAGGCGCCTGTCTAACTTCATGGATGCCGAAGCGCTGCGTGCGATTGCCGACGGTGTGAGCCTGAACCTGGACACCGTGCTGGACGCGGAAGCCAGTGCCGTGGCGCTGCAGACCAAGCTGCAGGAGTTGGACAAGGCCAGCAACGCCGCCCCGGCCGAAGTGGCCGGCGAATTCGACGTGCGCACCGACAAGCCCATTTTGCGCATCAGCCGCCGGCACCACGGCAACATCAAGAGCAGCGTGATCACGCAGGACTTCGTGCACGGCGCCGACTACGCCGCCCTGGCCGAAGCCGCCAACACCTTCCGCGGCCTGCTGAACGAAGGCGCCAAGGTGATCCGCGGCGAGGGCGAGCGGCAGAAGGAAGAAAAAGTGACCGACTTCCGCCAGGCCATGCGCTGGTTGATTGCCCAGGCCGAATCGGCCACCGCCAGGCAGCGCTACAAGGGCCTGGGCGAGATGAACCCGCAGCAGCTGTGGGAGACGACGATGGACCCGACGGTGCGGCGGTTATTGAGGGTTCAGATCGATGATGCGATCGAGGCGGACCGGGTGTTCACGATGCTGATGGGGGATGAGGTGGAGCCGCGGCGGGACTTCATTGAGACTAACGCGCTCCGCGCGGCGAACATCGACGTATAACACCGTAGCGTGACATGTCCGTCATCTCGTGCTTTTTCGGCATCTACATCCGGATGTATCACGTTGATCATCCGCCGGCGCACTTTCATGTGGAGTACCAGGGACACGAGGCGCTGGTGGCGATAGAGACGGGTGAAGTTATTGAAGGACGATTGCCCATCAAGGCGACTCGTATCGTCAAAGAATGGGCCCTGGAGCATCATGATGCTCTGATGACAAACTGGCAGCGGGCGCGTAACCTTGAGCCTTTGGAGCGCGTTCCTGGAGCAGACAATGATTAAGCTCGTGCATGCAACGTGGGTGGCTGACAGCAAAGTGGCGCTGGCGTTTTCCGACGGCACCGAGGGCACCTATGATTTTGCCGACCTGCTGGCCAGGGATACGGCGCTGACCAGGCCTTTGCGCAATGAGGATGCTTTCAAGGGCTTTTTCCTGGAGCTGGGCGCCTTGTGCTGGCCCAACGGCCTGGAGTTCAGCGGGGCGAGCTTGCACCAGGACCTGAAGCGGCAGGGCAAGTTGCGGCAGGGGGTGGCGACGGCGTGAACCTCTGCGCATCAGCCGCCGGCACCACGGCAACATCAAGAGCAGCGTGATCACGCAGGACTTTGTGCACGGCGCCCGACTATGCTGCCCTGGCCGAAGCCGCCAACACCTTTCCGCGGCCTGCTGAATGAGGGCGCCAAGGTGATCCGCGGCGAAGGCGAGCGTGCCAAGGAAGTAAAAGTCGGCGACTTCCGTCAGGCCATGCGCTGGCTGATTGGCGAAGCCGAGAAGGCGACGGCGCGCCAACGCTACAAGGGGCTGGGCGAGATGAACCCGCAGCAGTTTGTGGGAAACGACCAGGGACCCGACCGTGCGCCGCCTGCTGCGCGTGCAGATCGACGACGCGATCGAGGCGGATCGGGTGTTCACGATGCTGATGGGGGATGAGGTGGAGCCGAGGCGGGACTTCATTGAGATTAATGCGTTGCGGGCGGCGAATATTGACGTTTGATTCGCTATCGACTTCTCTGACGTGGTTAAGAACAGAAGGCCTGAATCGGTCGCAATGTCAGGCGAAGGGCGGTCTCATGCGCCACGCAACACGCTGAACTCTCGGAATAGGCGCGTTGGGAGCGGGTTGCTAAGGCGCCAAAAAATTGTCATCGGCCGATCACCTTCCGCAGATTCGAGTGTGACTGGCCCACATGCCCGATAAGCATCTCCTTTCTTGGGCCGCACGAAGAGTTGAAACGTCCAACCTTCTGCGCGTCCCTCCAGGTAGCGTCGACCTGCCGGAGTATCAGGCCCAGCGCTGTTCTGCGTTTGCCAGTGAAAACGCTCCGCGCTGATTGCATAGTCGTGATATGCAATGCTCTGGTGATAGCCTTCGGACTTGTCCAAGGTGACGAAGAGCAATTCGGTCTTTCTGTCTGGCAGCGCGAGCACCCCGGCTTGGAATGGGTGCCGATTCGAGGCGGTCAACCTGCCGACGGCCGTTAGCACTTCCCGAGCGCTGTAAGCTGCATGCAGACAAAGTGGAGTGTCTGTAAGACCGGGCAATGGGGTCGAGATCAAACTGGTGCGAGCCTGAAGCATTCCTACGAGTTCTTCGAGCTCCTCGCAAATTGGCCTGTGACGTGCAAGACGGCCCACGAATTCTTCGTATCCAGCGATTTGATCGTGTCGCCCGTCGATCTGGTAGGCCAGCATTTGTAGACTGAGCGCGTCAGGGCCTGAACGGTCGGCTTCGTTGGCCGCAGTGCGGGCGACTGTAGCTATGACATCGAGGCGACGAGGATCATCCACGTGCAACAGGTCACCGAAACGGCGACTGAAGTAATCCTCTTCTGGTCCAGGGTCAGCCACCAAGAGCCCTGCATCCCGTTTCAAGGCCGTCCATCCGCTGCGACCCTGGCCAGTCGTCGTGCGGTACACGTCTTCGAGATCAAGAGCTTGCTCATGAAGGAAATCAGCTAGTCGTATAGCTCCGCGCCCGCGTAAGGCAGCGTAAGTCTGGAGTTCGGTGCGCAGCCGCGACCAATTTTGCGTAGTCACGGCGCGAAGACCCTTCAGGACCTGTTCCCGAGTTTGGCGCTGAAGCTGAATATGGCATCCGGGAGGCAAGCTTCCAAATCCGTGCTCAACACCTTCCACAAGTTCGCGGCGCGACAGGCCAGTAAGGCTCGAAAGCAGCCGGTCAAAGCGAAACTCAGTACGATGCTGACCTACGAAATCAAGAACAAGGCAGCTTTCCTTGCCCGGCGCCAAACGCAGGCCCCGGCCAATCTGTTGCTGGAACAGAACGGGGCTTTGAGTCGGCCGCAACAGCAGCAATGTGTCGACCGAAGGCAAGTCAACGCCTTCGTTATATAGATCGACAGTCACCAATGCGCTCAGATCGCCGCTTGCCAGTCGCTGGGGTGCGCGCCGTCGCTCTTCCGGTGGCGTTGTACCAACCACGCATGCAGCCGGCAGTCCTGCGCTATTCAACCAGGCTGTCATGAACTCAGCATGCGCAACCGTAACGCAGAAGACCAGTGCGCGGGAGCTCCGCGCGTCGGTCGCGAGGCGTCGCCATTCATTCACTACGAGTCGTGCGCGAACATCGTTCCCCGTCACCAAGTTGCTGACAGCCTCGCGCTCACCGGGCCTATCCCAGGGAACCTCGGAAAAATCGGTTTCATCGTCGCATGCGTAGTACTCAAATGGCGCCAACAGTTGCAAGTCAAGCGCGTGCCAGAGGCGAAGCTCGACGGCGGGACTGCCATCCGGTCGGGAATTGAAGTAGTTCGCGATCGGCTGACCATCACTCCGTTCAGGCGTTGCCGTGAGGCCAAGCAGCACCTTGGGCGCAACGGCGGCAGCGAACGCATGAAAACGATCTGCAGCTAGGCGGTGGCATTCATCGATCACGATTGTGTGCCAGTAGTCTGCGCCAACAAGCCCCACGAGATTGCGAGCCGCAACGCTGTCGATGGTGGCGAAAAGATGATCCATGCGGTCGGGATCGCGACCGCCAGTCAGCAACTCTCCGAACTCCGGATCGCGCAACACTTCGCGATAGGTTCGTTGTGCCTGACGGAGAATCTCTTCACGATGGGCGACAAAGAGAAACCGAGGGCGACCTCCGACAATGCGGCAGGTATTTCGGTAGTCGAATGCCGCGACTACGGTCTTGCCTGTACCGGTCGCAGCAACAAGCAGATTCCTCCACCGTTCGTGTGAGCGTTCAGATGTCAACTGTTCCAGCATCTCCTGCTGATAGGTCTTTGGTTGGAGATCGAAGAAGCTGATCATGGGCGCGGCATTGCCCGCGAATGACTCACGATCAAGCGCAATGCTCAGAGCTTTTCGGTGTTCAGCGTTTTCCGGGTCATAAGGTTGGAACTCGTTGTCTTCCCACAGCGTCTCAAAGTGTGCGAGGGCGCGCTCAAACAGCGAGGCCTGCGCACGTTGGGTGAGCTTGACTGTCCACTCCAGGCCACCGGACAACGCCGCTCCCGAAAGATTCGCGCTTCCCACATAAGCGGAGCCAAATCCACTCTTGCGCTGAAACAACCACGCCTTTGCGTGCAACCGCGTACGCCGCCCGTCTAGCGAAACGCGAACCTCGCATCCGGGCAGCCTTGCTAATTCATCCAACGCTCTTGCTTCAGTCGCACCGGTATAGGTGGTGGTCAAGATCCTGATGCGAGCCGGCGGCGAGCCGTTGCCTCCGATCGCGGTGATATGCTGCAGTACATCTTGCAGCTTTCTCACTCCAGACACCGTGATGAAGCTCACCAAGATGTCCACCTGATCCACTGAGGTCAGCTCGC
Organism: Ramlibacter sp.; assembly: GCA_013815685.1. GTDB lineage: Bacteria > Pseudomonadota > Gammaproteobacteria > Burkholderiales > Burkholderiaceae_C > Ramlibacter. The sequence goes on along the minus strand of JACDFR010000019.1, from coordinate 8,674 downwards.
GCCGAAGTTCTTGAAGAAGCGAGGGGGAACCTTTGCCAGCTGTGAAAAGCCAAGGAGTGGAGAGTCCTACCTCCGGCGCTTGCGGAAACTGTCTTCCTGGCTGAATTCCTTTGAGCAACCTCAATGGAGGAGCGAATAGATCGACGATTGAAGCGGCCGACTTGTTCGCTGGGTCCTCCCGAAGCCGCTCTCGCAATGTGACGAGGAGCGCGTTGACCAGCTCTAGCTGGCGACGCGTTAGCGCTGAGCCGTCATCGGACAAGTCGTCGAGGATCGCCCCGAGCTGTCTCGAAAGCGCCGCGGCAAGAACATCGGCCGACTCGCTAGTGAGTTCATGAACTTCTGCCGAGCGTGAATCCAAACGAGATACCAAACTCTCTGTGAGGAGCAAGTCATAAAAGCCATTCGGCAAACTCATCACAACTTCTCTCTCGAATTGGACATGGATCAAACCTCCGTTCAGTCAAAGGCGATTCGCCGCCAACAGTGGCGTTATATGAGTGCCGTTCGGTTTCAGTTTGAGGCAATCGATCGCCTACTGTACCTTTCGAATCCTGCGGCCCGCAATTCGCAAGCCGGGCACCGTCCGCACCCATATCCCCAAGGATGCCGCGTCGCGCGATCCCCCACATAGCAGCTATGCGTCTCCTCCCGAAACAACTCCACCAACGCCTCCCCACCCAGTCCCTCCGCCATCTCCCAAGTCCTCCCCTTATCCAGCCACATCAGCGGCGTCTCGATCACCACCCGCTGATCCAGCCCCAACCCCAACGTCACCTGCAGCGCCTTCAGCGTGTCGTCCCGGCAATCGGGGTAGCCTGAATAGTCCGTCTCGCACATGCCGCCCACCAGCACGCTGATGCCGCGCCGCAAGGCCACGGCGGCGGCGAACGTGAAGAAGATGATGTTGCGGCCGGGCACGAAGGTGTTGGGCAGGCCGCTTTGCTCGAAGGCGATCGCTTTGTCGGCGGTGAGCGCGGTGTCGCTGATCTGGCCCAGGAGCCCCAGGTCCAGCAGGTGGTCTTCGCCCAGGCGCGGCGCCCATTGCGGGAGCTGTTCGCGCAATTTCTCCAGCACCGTCTGGCGGCATTCGAGTTCGACCCGGTGGCGTTGGCCGTAGTCGAAGCCGATCGTCTCTACGTGGTCGTACCGGTCCAGGGCCCAGGCCAGGCAGGTGGCGGAGTCCTGGCCGCCGGAGAAGAGGACGAGGGCTTTGTTGTGCATGTGGGGGACTTTAGCGGGGGCGCTGAGCCGTTCCTTCGGAGCGAGTAAGGTGCTAAAGTAAGGATTCCTTACTTCCGGGCTTTGCCATGCTCGCCAAGATCACTTCCAAAAACCAGCTCACACTGCCCAAGGCGGCGGTCAGCGCCGTCGGTGCTGCCGAGTACTTCGATGTCGAGGTGCGCCAGGGGCAGATCGTGCTGACGCCCGTTCGCATCCAACGCGGTGACGCGGTCCGGGCCAAGCTGGCAGAACTGGGTCTGCGCGACGCGGACGTCGCACAGGCGGTCCGCTGGGTTCGGGGCGATGCTGTGCAGCAGAGCGTGGCCGAGCCGCAGCCTGCCTACTCGGGCTCGGCGCCGCCACCGGTGGCCCGCAAAGTTCCCCGCAAAGCCGTTGCCAAGAAGAAGGCCGTGCGCCGCAAATGAAGGCTGCGCCGCGCGTGGTGTTGGATACCAACGTGGTGCTTTCGGCGCTTGTGTTCGGCAACGGGCTGGCGGCGCGAGTGCGAACGGGCTGGCAGTCCGGGCGCTTCGTGCCACTGGCAAGTGCCGCAACGGCGCGTGAGCTGGTCCGGGTGCTGGCCTATCCCAAGTTCCGATTGACGCCGGGCGAACAGGAGGACTTGCTGGCCGACTACATTCCCTGGGTGCGGGTGGTGCGCATCCCCGATCCACCGCCGCAAGTGCCGGCTTGCCGTGACGCATCCGATGAGACTTTCTTGCATCTTGCCGCCACCGGCAACGCGGATGTGCTGGTGTCGGGCGACAAGGATTTGCTTGTGCTGGCGGGCGCACGTGGCATGTGCCCGGTGATGGCTGTGGATGCGTTCTGCCGGCAGGTGCTGGGCGAGTAGTGGCCGCATCGAAGGTCGCAGTCAATCTCGCAAAACATCTCGCGGGATTTTGCACGCGCGTTATCTGACTTACTTGTTCGCGTGCCTTCGATCATGCAGCGTCTTGCCCGGCTGCCCACTGGGCCCGGCGGGGCTGCCGCTTCCGGGCTTTTCCACCTTGCGCCCTTGCGGCGTGGTGCGGCCGGAGGTCGGGCGCTGATTGGGCGGCGCGGGTTGTTCTTCCGCGTTTTCCAGCTTGGATTTCTGCTCCAGCGTCGGTGGGGCCGCGGCGCTGCTTTGCGGCGCTTTGGGCGGGGGCTTTTTCAGGGTGAGGCGAGCCATGGGAATACTCCTTGATCGGCGCGTGCGCAGGTGCCTCTGCGGTTGGCTTATGGCCGAGTCTGCTCCGGTGGCCGGGTGGCGCTTGTAGGCGGAATACTCCTGGCGCTGTCGTTACTTGTTGGCGTGGTTGCCTTCGTGCCGAGGCTTGTAGCCCTGCCCGCTCGGGCCGGACTGCTCCCTGGTGCCGGGACGCTCGACCCGGCGCCCCAGCGCGGTAGTGCGGCCGGACGAAGGGCGGTGTCCAAATCGCGATAGCGTCCTGGTGTTTTCCAGGTCGGACAGGTCGAATTCGCCAATCACGTGGAAGGGCGCGGGGGACGGGATGTGAGCCATGGCGTGCTCCTGGTTCGAGGTAGGGGGCTGGTGCCGGGCCGCCGGCGGCGGATTCGCAAGCGGGATGGGGGCTCAGCCTATGGATGAACTATGCGCCACGGCTCAGTTATTCGTTGTAGGCCAAATGCCTGAGCTGTTGTCGCGCCAGGACCACCTGCCCCGCCTTGCCCGCATAATCGCTGCGGCAACTCGACAAGGATGCTTTTCATGGCGATGCTGGTATTGGGGCTGGTGCTCTTCCTGGGCATCCATTCCACGCGAATGTTTGCCGACCACTGGCGCACCGGGATGATCGCCAGAATGGGCGCGCTGCCGTGGAAGGCCCTGTTCGCCGGCATTTCCCTCGCCGGCTTCGTCGTCATCGTCTGGGGCTTTCGCCTGGCCCGGCAAGAGACGCTGGTGCTGTATTCCCCGCCGGCATGGATGCACCATGCCACGGCCTTGCTGATGGTCATTTCGTTCATCCTGCTGGCCGCCGCGTACATTCCGCGCAATTCGATCAAAGCCCGCCTGCACCATCCGATGGTGCTGGGGGTCAAGCTCTGGGCCGTCGGCCACCTGCTGTCCAACGGAGAGCTGGTCAATGTGCTGCTGTTCGGCGCCTTCCTGGCGTGGGCGGTGCTCAATTTCCGTTCGGCGCGCCGGCGCGATCGCGCGGAAGGCACCGTGTACCGGCCGGGCCATGTGATCGGCACGGCCGTTGCCGTGGTGACGGGGCTGGTGGCCTGGTCGGTGTTCGCCCTGCTGCTGCACGGCCCGCTGATCGGCGTGCGGCCCCTGGGCTACTAGGACGGCCGTGGCGTCTTCTTCCATGAACGTGCAGGTGCTGCGGCTCGAGCCGGGCGAAGACCTGCGCGCGGCGCTCGAGATGGCGTTCACCGACCTTTCTGCAGCACACGGCATCGCGGCGGCCTGCATCGTGTCCGCGGTGGGCAGCCTGTCGCAGGCCAGGCTGCGCTATGCCGACAAGCCGGGCGGGACCGACATCAACGGCCCGCTGGAGCTGCTGATGCTCTCGGGCACGCTGAGCGCCGACGGCGCGCACTTGCACGGCAGCGTGGCCGATGCCAACGGCGAGGTAAAAGGCGGGCACATCATGCCCGGCTGCATCGTGCGCACCACGGCGGAGGTGGTGATCGCGCTCCTGCCCGGATGGGAATTCCGGCGCGAGCTCGATGCCGCGACCGGCTTCAACGAGCTGTCGGCGCGGCCGCAATGAAGCACCGCGCTTGACCGCCGTCGCCGTCATCGACTTCGAAACCACCGGCCTGTCGCCCGCGATGGGTGATCGGGCGACCGAGATCGCGGTCGTGCTGGTAGAGGGCGACGAGGTGGTCGACCGGTTCCAGAGCCTGATGTACGCGGGCGTGCGCATCTCGGGCTTCATCGAGGCCTATACCGGCATCAGCAACGCCATGATCGCCACGGCGCCCAAGGCCGAGACGGTGATGGCAGACGCCAGCCGCTTCGCCGGCGGCCGGCCGATGGTGGCGCACAACGCCTCGTTCGACCGGCGCTTCTGGGTCGCGGAGCTCGAACGCGCGGATCGTCCCGCGCAAGAGCCCTTTGCCTGCACCATGCTGCTGTCGCGCCGGCTCTATCCGCAGGCACCCAACTACCAGCTGGGCTCGCTCGCATCCTTCCACGCCCTGCCCGCTTCGGGCCGCGCCCACCGTGCCCTGGCCGATGCCGAGACAGCGGCCGCGCTGCTCGGCCAGATCCGCTCCGACCTGCGCATCCACTTTCGCGTGCCCGAGCCGCGGCATGCGCTGCTGATGAAGCTGCAGGCCTGCACCCGCAAGGCCGTGCCGCGCGCCATCGAGCAGCACCTGGCGAGCTGAGCGGCCCGCCTCAGTGCTGGCCGGCGTGGGCGCCGCGCCCGGTCTTTTCCTGCAGTTCGTCGATGCGTTTGGAGGCGTCGGCCTTGGTGAGCGTGTCGTCGAACGCTTCCTTGGCTTCCTCGCTCAGGGTCTTGAGATAAGAGCGCTGCGCACCGGTCATCGGCTCGTCGCCGGTCACCCAGTCTTGCGGGTCTTTTTCCATGTTGCTCTGCTCGGCCGTTGCCTGGATCTGCTTGTCGGTCATGTTTGCTCCTATACTGTTGATTTAAACAGTATCGACACCGGGCAGTTCCCGCGGTGTAGGCGCTCTACCCAGATCCGCATCGTCTGCCTCCTTCATGAAAGGTCTTAGCCATGTCCAGCCCCAGCCTCTCGCCCAGCGTCATTTCGCATGTATCCCTGGGCACCAACGACTACCCACACACCAAAGCGTTCTACGACGCGGTGCTGGCCACCTTGCAGCCTTCCATGCCAAGGCGCTGGAAATGGGCGCCACCGACGAGGGAGTGCCGGGCTTACGGCCCCATTACGACGCGCAGTATTACGCCGCGTTCGTGCGCGATCTCGACGGCCACAAGATCAAGGCGATGCCGAAAGCCACGTTGGCAGCCAGAACCAGTCAGGTGCGCCAGGGTGCGCAGCAGCACAGCAGCAGCGCGCAACGCGCAAGGGTGGCTAAAGGCTCTAGACGATGCGTTCGACGCGCTCGCTGCGCAGCGCGGGCGCGTGCAGATCGATGAAATCGAAGGAGCGCGCCAGGCCCAGTTCGCAGCCCTTGGGCTTGTAGCGGCCGTCGCGCTGCTTCACGAACAGCTGCTGGCCCGACAGCAGGCGGCGCAGCATGGGCTCCAGTTGGCTCAACGTGACTGGGTTCAGCCAGGCGGCGATGATGGTTCCTGCGTCGAACGAATCTTGTACGTACTGCATGTCACTCCGCTTCCATCGGGCGATGGGTTGCTGGAGTTGCATTCTGCGCGCCGTGGGCGTGCAACAGTGTCGGGGCGGTGACAAACCCCGCCCATGAGCCGCGAATTCGTACGTGTATGTTGTAAGGACGCCAATGGCCTGCTTAGGTCGACAGTGGGAGTACAGTCGCGCCCTATGTCCAAGCTCCTGGTTCGTGCGCTGCTTCTGGTGTTGGCCGGCGTGCTGTTCTTCGGCTCCATCGGGATCGTCGCCACCTGGGCGCCGGACCTGCCGGTCGACGAGCTCAAGCTGCGCTGGGCCCGGCCACCGTCCCGTTTTCTGGAAGTCGATGGGCTGCAGGTCCACCTGCGCGACGAAGGCCCGCACGACGACCCGGTGCCGATCGTCTTGCTGCATGGCACGTCGGCCAGCCTGCACGCCTGGGAAGGCTGGGCCCAGGCTCTGCGCACCCGGCGCCGCGTGATTCGCTTCGACCTGCCGGGCTTCGGGTTGACCGGGCCCAATCGCGAGAACGACTATTCGACCCAGGCCTACGTGAAGTTCGTGCGCGCGGTGATGGACACGCTCGGCGTGCAGCGCTTCGTACTGGCGGGCAACTCGCTGGGCGGCCAGATCGCCTGGTCGGCCGCTGCGGCGATGCCGCAGCGCGTGGACCGCCTGATCCTGGTGGATGCGGGCGGCTACCCGGCCCATGCCCTGTCCGCTCCGCTCGAGGTCCCGCTGGGATTTCGCATCGCCGCGATGCCGGGGCTGCGCTGGCTGGCGCAGTACACCCTGCCGCGCGGCGTGGTGGAGATGACCTTGCGCAACGTCTACGGCGACCCTTCCAAGGTGACGCCGGAGCTGGTGGACCTGTATGCGGATATCACGCTGCGCCAGGGCAATCGCCAGGCGCTGGCGCGGCGCATCGAGCAGGGCTACACCGGGGACGTGTCGATGCTCCGGCAGATCAAGGCGCCCACGCTGGTGCTGTGGGGCGGCAAGGACCGGCTGCTGCCGCTGGAGTTGGGCCGCATGTTCGAGCGCGATATCGCCGGGGCACGGCTGGTGGTGTTCGACGGCCTGGGGCACGTGCCCCACGAGGAAGACCCGGCCGCTACCGTGTCCGAGGTCAGGCGTTTCCTGGGGTCTTGAAGCCCCAGGTGCGGGTGGTGAGCACCTTGTCCAGCTTTTCCAGCATGTTGACCCAGCCCTGGCGGGTGCGCTGCTCGTTGGCGCGGGCGTCTTCGCTGTCGCCCAGGTCGTGGCCGAGGACCAGTTCGCAGATGTTCGGCCCCATGGGCACGAAGTCGATGGTCACCCGGGTGGATTCGTCGGCATAGTGCCCGACGCTGAAGTCGAAGGCCAGGCGGTGGGGCCGGCTGATCTCGGTGTACACGCCCCGGTGCTGGGCGTCGAAGAAGCTTTCGTCGCCATCGGCGTTGGGCCGCCGGTCGGTGACGGTGAAGCCGCCTCCCACCCGCGGGTCGATTTCGCAATAAAGGATGTTGCCGGTGCGGGTGGCGAAGAGGAAGCGCCCGGCCTGGGCGGGCGTCATCCAGGCGTCGAAGACTTTCTCGGCGGAGACGTTGTAGCGTTGGGTGACGCGCACGATGATGGAGTCGGCCATCCAGCGTTTATCTTCCCAGGCCGCTCCCCTGTCAAGTGGCTCGGCCGCTTACCTGTGATCGGGCAGTTCGATCTTGACTTCCAGCACTTCCAGGTTGTCCTGGCGTTCCAGGTTCACCTTGATGTCCTGGGGGCCGATCTTGATGTACTTGGAGATCACGGCCACCAGCTCGCGTTGCAGGGCCGGCAGGTAGTCGGGCTGGCTGGCGCTGCCGCCCCGGCGCTCGTGCGCCAGGATGATCTGCAGCCGCTCCTTGGCGACGCTGGCGGTCTTCTTCTTCTCGCCCAGCAGGAAGGACAGAAACGAGCCCATGCCTATTTGCCTCCGAACAGCCGCTTGAGGAAGCCGCTCTTTTGCGGATCGACGAAGCGCATCGGCTTGTCCTGGCCGAGGAAGCGGTCGATCACGTCCTTGTAGGCCTCGGAGACATCGCTGCCCTTCATGTGCACGGCCGGCGTGCCCTGGTTGGAGGCCTGCAGCACCGATTCGCTTTCCGGGATGACGCCGATGAGCTTGATGCGCAAGATGTCCTGGATGTCCTCCAGCGAGAGCATCTGGCCCTGGTCGACCCGGTTGGGGTTGTAGCGGGTGATAAGCAGGTGCTCCTTCACGGCTTCCTTGCCGTCGATCGCCCGCTTGGTCTTGGAGGCCAGCATGCCCAGGATGCGGTCGGAGTCGCGCACCGAGGAGACTTCCGGGTTGGTGACGACCAGCGCCTCGTCGGCGAAGTGCATCGCCATCAGCGCGCCGGTCTCGATGCCGGCGGGCGAATCGCAGACGATGTATTCGAAGCCCATCTCGCCCAGATCCTTCAGCACCTTCTCGACGCCTTCCTTGGTCAGGGCGTCCTTGTCGCGGGTCTGCGAGGCGGCCAGCACGAACAGGTTGTCGCACTGCTTGTCCTTGATCAGGGCCTGGTGCAGGTTGGCCTCGCCCTGGATCACGTTGATGAGGTCGTACACCACGCGCCGCTCGCAGCCCATGATGAGGTCCAGGTTGCGCAGGCCGACGTCGAAGTCGATCACGGCGGTCTTGTGGCCGGCCAGGGCCAGCCCCGAGGCGAAGCTGGCGCTGGTGGTGGTCTTGCCCACCCCGCCCTTGCCGGAAGTGACGACGATGATTCTTGCCATGGCGGAAAGTCCTTTGGTTGCAAATGTGGGGGCTCTAGGCCCTTAACGCGTCCATCACCAGCTTGCCTTCGGCGCCGCCGACCAGCCGCACCTGGGTCGGCTTGGACTGCACTTCCGGCGGTAGCGGCACTTCGCTGGTGCGGTAGACACCGGCGATGGAGATGAGTTCGGGCTCAAGGCAAAGCGAGAGGATGCGGGCCTCGGTGTTGCCGCGAGCGCCGGCGATGGCCTTGCCGCGCAGCGGCGCGTAGACATGGATGTGGCCGTCGGCGATGACCTCGGCGCCGGGGTTGACCATGCACAGGACCACCAGGTCGCGGCCGCGCGCATAGATCTGCTGGCCCGAGCGCAGCGGCCGGTCGATGACCATTGCCGTGGCGAGCTGCGGCTCGGCCGCGGCGGCCGGCGCCGGTGCGGCCTTGTCATTGCGCTGCGG
>JACDFR010000018.1 GCA_013815685.1 Ramlibacter sp. | reverse complement strand
CGAGCTTGGCGACACACTACCCAACTTGTGCGTTCGCCGATTCGCCGTCCTTTTGGTTGCTAGTCAAACCGGCTAATCACATGGTGAATCCCAAGCCCTGCGCCTGACTGAGTCGCATCAAGAGTTCAGCCGAGCTGTAAGTACGGCTTACACAGTGCTGCGGGACCTACGCACAGATCTGCGCTAGACATGCGCAAAACTGCGCATAGAATACTCAGATGCGGCGTGCCATCACAATCGGTGACCTTTGCGAGCTTATAGGCTACTCGCGCGACCAGATGCGCGGGTTGCTAGCTGAACTTCCTCGGTTTGTGAGCAGGCCAGGCGCCGCTCGTGTCGCTCGTGTGTACTCCAATCACGACGTGCTCGTGCTAGTACTACTTTGCCGGCTCGAAATGGTGTACGGCCTCAAACGAGGCGTTGTCGCCGCGCTATGCGAACCCATTGCGGAGACACTGGCAACACCACGCGTGGTGCGCAAGCATGCGTGGTTACTTGTGCGGATTGGCGCGAGCCAATGCGAGTACTGCAACGACGTGCCATCGGTCGAGGACGGCCTAGTCGTTCCACTTGAACCTGTGTTCTCTGCGATCGACTCGTACTTGGTGCCTGAGCCGCTCGTCCAGCGCGAGATTGGACTCACCGCGATCGGTTCGTCCGACACATCGCGCGATGAAGCAGCGATTGTTAGGCGCCGACGTGCCGCACCGCGTGAGACGCCACGCCGCCAACGAGAAAAGAAGCGCCCCAATCATGGGTAACCGACCTCCGTGGTGGGATGCTTGGTCGCTGCAGAACGCTGCAACGCAAGTGGATGGACTCGTAGCTGTGCAAGCGTATCGGCCGGAAGGACGACCTCCTGAGGAGGTTTTCATCATGGAGAAGGCCGCAGAGTACGGGGCTGACGCCGTGTTCTTCGAGGTCGAACAGTACGGGCGGCGTGCAAGCGCGCAGGCTTTTGTCTACGGAGAGGCAAGTTTCCCGAACGACAAGGAATTCGCCGAGCAACACCGCAAGTTGTGGAGTTGGGGTGGCGTTCCCGTTGTCTATCGGCGCAAGCCAGGACTTCTGCAACTGTTCCGTTGCGCACATCGTGCCGACTTCTTGGCAAACGACGGCCGCCTTCAGTGCAACCCAGTACGCGAACTAAAACTGGCAGCACAGATCGACCTCGACCCATGGTGGGACGAGCAGCGGATCCGTACCGGAACGCTTTGGACCGACCCGCAGACTTGCGAACTGCTGCTGTCCAACCGGAACGCCGCGCACAAGAGCCTTTTCGATGCTTTCAAACGTCTGAGCACATACCTCGATGAGGAAAAGGTGCTGCCCCAGCGATTGCGGCGGCGCTTGTTGATCCTTACGCTACTGATCGCCTACCTGGAGCAACGAGGCGTCTTTGGTGAAGAATTCTTTGCTACCTTCGTACCAGGCGCACAGCGATTCTTTGAGGTACTCGGCAACGGTCCAGCGCTGGTGAAGCTGCTGGCGGTGCTTGAGGAGCGGTTTAACGGCAACGTCTTCGCACTTGACCCGGCCGAGGTCGATAAGCTCCTTAGCACCCAGCAATTGGAGCGCTTCGCACGGATGATCGAGGCACGAGAGGACCAGCAGTCCCAGCTAACGCTCTGGGAGTTGTACTCGTTTCGGGATTTGCCGATCGAACTTATAAGCCAGATCTATCAGCTGTTCGTTGAGAACGAGGAGAGCTCGGTTTATACGCCGCCCTTTCTTGTCCGGTTCCTCGTCGAGGAGGCGCTTAGCTGGGACACTCTAGATCAGATCACGACGCGGAATCAAGTCGTCCTTGACCCCTCCTGTGGTTCTGGGGTCTTCTTGGTCGAAGCATACAAGCGGCTGGTCTTGCATTGGCGGATGCGGCACCAGTGGAGACGCCCCGATAAGAATGTCCTGCAGGGGTTACTGGCTTTTGTACATGGGGTGGACCTGGAGGAGGATGCGGTCGAACTGGCGGGCTTCAGCCTATGCTTGGCCATGTGCGATGCGCTTCAGCCTGAAGACATCCGTCGCAGCATCAAGCTTTTTCCAAACCTCCGCCAGCACACCCTGCACAATGGCTGCTTTTTCGAAGCCAAAGAGGCGGGTCTGCTGCCTTCGCACATCGGCGTCGTGCTGGGCAATCCGCCGTTTGCGTCCAAATTGCAGACCGCTGCCACAGCACGTGCGTACGCGCGCTATCAGTCAGAACATGGAAAGCTTCCCGACAAGCAGGTGGGCTATCTGTTTCTTCACGAGGCTACAGATGCCATGGAGGAAGGTGGCACGATCTCGATGCTGCAACAGTACAACTTTCTTTACAACCAAAATTCATTGGCTTTCCGCCGGGGTTACTTGAAGCGGCATTGTGTTCGCGAAGTCCTCGACTTCGTATCTGTGCGCGGCCTATTTCAGAAAGGCTCCGCCGACACCAAAGTCATCGTCGTAGTCGCCCAAAAGAAACCCAGACCCAGCGACGCAACACTGTTGCATGCGACATTTCGCAGAACTGGTCGGATCGATGCCGAACAAGGTCTGGACTTGGACTACTACGACCTTCATGTGGCGCCCTATGACACGGCGCTCACTAATGATCGTCTGTGGCGAGCCAACCTCCTCGGCGGTGGCCGAGCGCTCTCCGTCTCAACTCGCCTTGGCGGCGCACGGACCTTGCGTGAGTATGCCGCGCAGTGTCAATGGGAAGCTGGGGAAGGTTTCATCGAAGGTCAGACCGTCGAACGTAAGCCCGCGGCTCACCTGACTGGCAACCCTTACCTGCCATCCACTGCGCTCACTGAGCAGGGAATTGACGTGAGCCAGATCAAGCCACTCACCGCCAAGTTGTTCAGGTCCGCCTATACCGCGAAAAGGTTCACCCCCCCGATGCTGCTGGTGCGCGAGCAAATGCACCTGCCTCACGCGATTTGGAATGGTGACTATCTGACTTACAGCCAGCGAATGGTCGGATTCTGCGCCCCGATGGAGGACCTACCGAAGCTTAAGTTAGTTGACGGCTGGATGAAGGCGGAGAAGCGAACGCTCAGAGCGTACTTGGCATTAACCAGTCCTGGCTTGTTTGCGCAGAAGGCGACTGCACTACAAGCTGACGACATCTACTCGATCCCGTATCCCGCCGAGGGGACCTTTGACCTTAGTGAGAACGAGCGAATTGTGGTAGACGATATCGTCGACTATCAGGCTGATCTGATCCGGCTAGGTGAATCGTCCGCTGCGATGCGGCAGGTGGGTTCTGAGCATTTGCAGGCATTCGCTGATGTGATGGCACGTCAAGTCAACGCGCTGTATGGAGAGCCTTCGTTCGGGCTGCACGGTCAGTTCGCCTGGTCTGGTGCGATTTGCCAGGCTTATGCATTCGGTGGGGCGAAAGTCGAATGGGACGGTGCGGAGCAACTGCGCGGCCGTGTTGAGCTCCTGTTGCGACAGCAATCTCATCAGCATTTGGCAATGACTCGAATTTGCCGACTCTATGACGGGCGATTTGTCTACATCTTGAAGCCGGACCGCTTGCGCTACTGGCTGCGTTCGATTGGTCTGCGAGACGCCGACGAAATGCTGGCGGACTTGCGGTCCCAAGGCTACTAGCACTTCCAGATGCTGGCCGACGGCTCCAACTTCCGCCCCTTCGGAAAAATTGCCGATGGGGTACTCGAAGAGGGCCATTCCCGCACAGCTATTCTGGACTTCGTGCTTGGGCAGCTCCCCATGTGGCGCGACCGTTCGGACAGGCCTGCACGCACGAGCGAGACCACGCTGACCTCGCAGCTGTGCGCCCATCTCAACAGTGCAGCACGCAAGTCGTCGGGATTGGATTGTCTGCAGTTCCGCGTTGAAGAAGCGGACGAGACCGAGTCTTCGCGCAAGATCGATCTCGTCGCGGCACCGGCGGGAGGTTCGCTCATTGTGGAAGGCAGGAGCTATGTGGACTTCGACTCCATCCTGCCCATCGAGTGCAAACGGCTGCCGGTGCCAGCGGGATCTGGGCGAGATCCGCGAGAGTACGTGGCGACTAGCACCGGCATGAGCGGTGGCATCCAGCGTTACAAGGCCGGTAAACACGGCGCCGCACATGGCCAAGCAGGCCTAATTGCCTATGTCCAGGCTAAAAACTTCGATCACTGGTTCTCCGAAATCGAAACCTGGATCAAGGATTTGCACGCGGCAAGAAGCCCAGGATGGTCGATGGCCGATCTGCTGGTGAAACAGGCGCTGGATGCCGCAGCAGGCATGGCGGTCCACAACTCGGTCCACAGCCGCATTAAATTGCCGGCCATTCACATCCGCCACATGTGGATCAAGATGAATTCGTGAAATGCCAGAAGATCTGAATACATATGAGCCAGAGACAGACTACCAAGACCGCGTAGGAAAACACTAGGAACAATTTCTGTGTGTCGAGCGACGGTAGAACGCACGTCTACTTTCGAGGTCTGGCGCAGCAACTGACTGAGTTGGCCAATAAACGCAGTTTTCGGGTGCGTGGCCTGGCTCAGGCATCCGGCAATCCTCGACGCGCTTAGAGAGCGTGAATGTGCCATCGAGGCGAAGAAAAACAGCAACTCGGCCGCTAGTTTTCCGCTGCCGGCCATGAGAACTGCATGAGGTAAATCTTCCTGCAGGGATCAAAGTGTGCGCCACACCTGCACCAGCCCGAACAGATGAACCAGGCCGAACCCCAGGCAGATCAGCGAGCTCCAGATGACGAAAGGCGTCAGCTTGCTGCGGTCGCCGAGCAGGAAAGGGACGAATGCCAGGCCGCGCACCACATAGACAGCCGTGATGCAGACGAGCGCGGCCTTGAGCCATGGCAAAGGGCCGATGACCCCTGCGCCGGACAGTGCGTAGGCTGACCAGGAAGCAAGAACGGCCGCGATGCCCAGGGTGACGATGGCCGGGAACCAGCGCCCCGCAGCGGCGGCGGAAGCCAGGCGTTCACCGGCGCCGAAGAACCGGTACCAGTTGGGACCGCCGATGATGATGCCGACGTGAAGGGCAGCGGCAACGGCGCTCAGGGCAGCAGCGGCTAGCAGCGGTGCGTTGTAGGTGGCGGGCATGCGAGTTGGTTTATATCAGTGTTCGGGCGGTCACTTCGATCAGCGCGCCCGCCTGCTCCGGGGTGGCATGCAGCAATCGTTGGTGAGCGTTGACGATCTTCATTGCGCGAACTCCTTCGAATCCTGGCTAGGACCGCGCGAAGCGCAGGATCGCAGCCGTCACGGCCGCGGGATCCTCGCGCTGCGGGAAATGCCCCACGCCCGGCAGCACCTGCCGCTCGTAGGGGCCCCGGAAGAACGCCTCCTTGCCGGCGGAGGTGTCAGGGTGGTTCACCGCGTCGGCCGCGCCGTGCAGCACCAGCGTCGGAACGTCCAGGATGGGCGCGGGCACGAGCGCCGCTTCGTCGGCCGCGTACCGCGGGTCGCCTTCGGCGTGGCCCCAACGGTGCCGGTACGAGTGCAGCGTCACGTCGGCCCAGTCCTGGTGGTCGAAGGCCTTCGCCGTTTCGTTGAATTCGGCTTCGTCGAACCAGCCCGGCGGCGACCACGTGTCCCACATCACGCGGGCGAAGTTCCGGCCATCCGTGCGCACGGTGCGTTCCCCGCGCGGGGTGGCCATGTACCAGTGGTACCAGTAGTTGCGCGCCATTGATAGCGGCAGGGGCTGGTCGGCGCTGTTCGTCCCATAGCCCACCGACAGCATGCACAGGTGGCTGGCGATGCCGGGCTGCAGCCCGCAGGCGATGGCCACGGCGCGAGCCCCCCAGTCGTGCCCGACGAGCGCGGGGCGCCGGATCCCCAGCGCCTCGATCAACTCGATGAGGTCTCGTCCCAATGCCGAGAGCTGGCCGCTGCGCGGCGTCTCGTCGCTCAGGAACCTGGTGGGCAGGTAGCCGCGAAGGGCCGGCGCGAGCACGTGCCAGCCCGCTTCGGCCAACGCGGGGGCGACCTTCGCCCAGCACCGCGGGGCGTCCGGCCACCCGTGGACGAGGATGATCGTCCGGCCAGTACCGGGGTTCCACTCCTCGTAATGAACGCGAAGCAGGCTGGTGTCGACAGTAGGCATGGCTTCTCTCCTGTGAGCGACCCGGCAGTGGGCATGCCCCCGATATTGGCAGATCCCGCGCGTGGCTTCCTGGCCGCCGGCGCGCGGCCCAAGGCTAGCTGCTGGCAGGCCCGGGGACGAAGACGTCGCTGAAGAAATGCAGCGGGTCCAGGCCGCGCTCGCGGATGCACGCGTTCTTCACGGCGGCGACCATGGGCGGCGCGCCGCAGCAATAGACTTCATGGCCCTCCAGCGTGGGGCAGTGCGCGCGCAGCGCATCGTCCACGCGGCCATGAAAACCGTCCAGCGCCCGCGCATCCAGCCGGTCCTCCAGGACCGGGATGAAGCTGAAGCCGGGCAGCTTGCTCTGCCATCGCTGCACCGCAGGCAGCATGTACATGCCCGCGCGATGGCGGGCGCCCCAGATCAGGGTCACCGGGCGGCGGATGCCCTTCTTGGCCATGTCGTCCAGCAGGGACTTGACCGGTGCGAAACCGGTGCCGCCGGCCACGCAGACCAGGGGCGTGTCCGATGCCTCGCGCAGCTCGAAATTGCCGAATGGCAGCTCCACCTGCAGCACGTCACCGGCCGTGAGGTGGCGCACCACCCGCGTGAACTGGCCACCCTCGACGTGGCGGATGTGCAGCTGCACCATGTCGCTCTCGTGCGGCGGGCTGGCCATCGAATAAGAGCGGCGGCTGCCGTCGGGCAGCAGCACCTGCAGGTACTGGCCCGCCTTGAACTTGGCGCGCCGGCCGGGGGGCATGCGCAGCTGCACGATGCTGACATCCTCGGCCGCCAGCGTGTGGCGGTAGACGCGGGCCCTGAAGGTCTTGCGCGTGGCCGGGTCGATGCGATGCCAAGCGGCGGGGACGATTTCGATGCTGCTCACCGGCAGGCACTGGCAGAAGAGGTGCTGTCCCGGCTCGGCCGCCTCGCTGGCGGGGCAGGCGACAGCCCCCTTGGCCACCCGGCCCGCACAGTTGCCACACACGCCCTTGCGGCATGAGTAGGGCATTTCGATGCCGGCCTTGAGCGCCGCACCCAGGATGTTCTGTCCCGCTTCGCACGGGAAGCTGACATCGGTGCCGCTGATGCGAATTTCGAATGCCATGCGTCAGGAGATCCCGGCCACCAGCCGCAGGCTGCGCAGCAGCGCATCCGGCCGCGCGGTGCCGTTGCCGGCGATGTCCATCGCGCTGCCGTGGCCGGTGCTGGCCAGCAGCACCTCGGCGCCGATGGAAACGGCGCTGGCCGCATGCGGCGCCACCAGCTTCACGGGGATGTGGCCCTGGTCGTGCAGCATGGCGACGTACAGGTCGTGCCTGCGGTCGGCCAGCAGCACGTCAGCGCCCAGGGGCCCGGTCACCTCGATGCCCAGTTCGCGCAGCCGCTTGACCGCGGGCACGACGCGCTCTTCGTCTTCCGGGCCGAACATCCGGCCTTCGGAGGCATGGGGATTGATGCCGAACAGCGCGACGCTGGTCGCGCCCAGGCCCAGTTTGCGGCAGGCGCGCATGCCCGCCAGCGTGGCCCCAACCACCAGTTCCGGCGTGATGCGGCCGATCGCGGTGGCGACCCGCTCGTGCAGCGTCACGTGGACGATGCGCAGGCCCCCGCCCACCAGCATCAGGAAGACGCTGTCCTCGGGCTGGCCGCACACGTGCGACAGCAGCGAGGGATAGCCGCTGAACTTGATGCCGGCCTGGTGGATCGCGGTCTCGTGGTGCGGGCCTGCCACCACGGCGTCGAACTCGCCCGCCTGGCAGGCCTTGATCGCTGCCGTGGCAGAGGCGACGGCGCTGGCGCCGGCCTTGGCGTTGACCTCGCCGGGCTTGGCCGCCGCGGCCGGCAGCTCACCGCTGGGCCGCAGGTCCACGCCGAACAGCGAGCGCTCGAGCCGAACGGCCTTGGCGGTGCGCCGCAGGACCTCGGGCGGGCCGAACAGGGTGATGCGCAGCCGGTCTTCGCCGACCAGCGCCTCCAGCGCCTTGAGCGCGATCTCCGGTCCGATGCCGTTGGGGTCGCCGACGGTGAGCGCGATGCGCCGGATCACAGCGGAAGCGCCAGAAGCGTGTCGGTCACGGTGCTGTCGCACACTGCCACGCGTTCGGCCAGCAGCAGATTGCCGGCCTCGCCGCGCACCACCCGGTCGCGGTAGATCCCGGTCGCGAACAGGGTGGTTTCGCCGGTGGCCATGATGCGCGCGACCATGAAGGGCGTGTGCGCCCCGGCGCCCGAGTCGTCAGCCGAGTCGAGCACGGGGATGCCGATCAGGTGGCGGTAACGCTGCCGCTCGTAGATGTTGGCTTCGCGCAGGGCCGCGATGCGGTCTTCCAGCATCGCCCGCGAGTCGGCGTAGACGATGCCCGCGGCCAGGCCCTCGTTCTCGTTTTCCACATGGGTGATGCGGTAGCGGCAGTTCTCGGTGAAGAACGCCGGCCAGCGCTCCAGCGCGTCGCTGTCGATGACCTGGGCATAAGCCGCGTTGAAGGCACACAGCGCCAGCAGGTCGATCATTCGCGCGCTTCCATGTGCTGGCGGTAGGCCTT
Organism: Ramlibacter sp.; assembly: GCA_013815685.1. Taxonomy (GTDB): domain Bacteria; phylum Pseudomonadota; class Gammaproteobacteria; order Burkholderiales; family Burkholderiaceae_C; genus Ramlibacter. Next base: position 55,613 of record JACDFR010000018.1, on the reverse strand, counting down.
CCAGAACCCCCGAACCGATGTTTCGGTGGCCCGGCCGTCGCTGGACCCGGTGTCGCTGCCGCCCATCTCGACCACCGCCTCCATGCCATGGGCGCCGGCGATGCCGCGTTGCACAAAGCCGCCCACCGCGCCGTCTTCCATCGAAATGAAGCCGGCCGGGCCCACCAGGTTGGATTGCTTCAGGCGCGCCGTGCGCTGCTCGGGCGTGTCGTCGGTATAGGCGATATAGGTCCAGTTCAGCTCCGAACGGCCGTGGCCCTTCGGCAGCACCTGGCGCACGGCCAGGCAGTTCTGGATCTGCTGCAGCACGAAGCCCGGGAACACCGACAGGATCTGCAGCGTGACGCCGTCGCCGTATTCGGTGAAGCCGGCCAGCACGCTCGGGTCTTTCAGGCGGTAGTTGTGCGCGTCGGAACGCAGGCCTTGTTCCTTGTAAGACGCATCGGCCGCGGCCGGGTCGGTGGCCGAATAGCTGACGTGGTGCCCGCCGGATTCGTCGACGATCACGCCGCCTTGCTGGGACAGCCGGTTGAGCTCGAAGGTGGTGAAGAAAAGGTGCAGCAGGCTGGCATGGTAGCTGTCCTTCACGTTCTCCATGTACAGCTTCCAGTTATTGGGCAGCGCCTGGGCGAAGCGGCCGATCACCTCGACCGGCTTGTGCAGCACGCGCTCGATGCGCGCGCAGATCGCATCGCCCAGGTATTCCTCGATGCTGGGCACGTCGTCGCTGAAGCTGCCGAACACCAGGCCGCAGACGATGCCGATGTAGAGCTTGCGCGGGCCATGGTCTTCCTTGCAGAAGCTTCCCGGCATCCCGCCCTGGCCGCGCACGCCCTGTTCGAAGGCGACACCGACCAGGTCGCCCTGGCGGTTGTAGCTCCAGGCGTGGTAGACGCAGCGAAAGCCGTCGACGCGGCCCGATTTTTCCAGGGCGATCAGGGCGCCACGGTGCGCGCAGCGGTTCTCGAAGGCGTAGATCTCGCCGTCGTCGTCCTTCACCACCACCACCGGCGTCTCGCCCACGAACGTGGTGCGGAAGCTCCCGCCATGGGGCAGCTCGGCCTCCAGGCACAGGTAATTCCAGGTGTTGCCGCGGAAGATGCGCTCTTGCTCCTCCTGCGCCAGGCGCCTGTCGGTGTACACACTGAAAGGCACCCGCGTGAGGCCGGGGCCTTTCCAGTGGATGGTGTCTTGCCGCATGTCAGTCCACCGTCACATTGGCGCTCTTGATCACCTGGTTCCACTTTTCCGACTCGCCGCGGATGAACTGGCCGGTCTGCTCGGGCGGCCAGCCGCGCGGCTCGGCGCCCTGGTCGGCGAATTTCTGCTTCACGTCGGGCTGCGCCAGCGCCTCGCTCACCGCCTTGTGGGCATAGGCCACGGCCTCGCGCGGCGTGCCCGGCGGCGCCACCATCGAAAAGAAGGTCACGGCGTTCATGCCCGGCAGGCCGGCCTGGGCGAAAGTGGGCACCTGCGGCAATGCCGGCGAGCGCTGGTCGTCGGCCACGGCCAGCACCCGCAGCTTATTGCCCAGATGGAATTGCGCCGACGAGCTGATGTTGTCGAAGAAGACGTCGACATTGCCGCCGACCACATCGACCAGCGCCGGCGCCGTGCCCTTGTACGGCACGTGGATCATGCGGGTGCCGGTGAGCTGCATGAACAGCATGGCCGTCAGGTGCGAGGTGGAGCCGTTGCCCTGCGAGGCGAAGCTCACCTTGCCGGGATTGGCCTTCACGTAGGCGATGAATTCGGCCAGGTCCTTGACCGGCAGCTTGTTGCTGACGTCCAGCACATTGGGCACCGTGGCCAGCACGGTGACCGGCACCCATTTGGTGGGATCGAACGCCAGCGACTTGTACAGGTGGTGGTTGATCGCCACGGGGCCGGGCGGCGACACCAGGAAAATGCTGCCATCGGCATCGGCGCGCGCCACGAACTCGGCGCCGATGTTGCCGCCGGCGCCCGACTTGTTCTCGACCAGGACGCCCGCCGGGTAGGCGTTTCGCAGTTTTTCGGAGAGGATGCGCGGCAGCACGTCGGCGGTGCCGCCGGCGGGGAAGGGAACGACGAACCTGACCGGCTTGACCGGCTGCGCCAGGAGCGCGGTGGGGGTGAACACGGCGGCGGCAACCGCCCACAGGGCCCGGCGCCTGGAAAATATGCTTGTAGTCATGTCGCTCCCGCAGTCCCGCGTAGTAGCGGTATCCGAGTGTGATCGACCAGGATCGCTCTTACAAGGCAAAATTGCGCTATGCGCAAAAATCACAAGCCCGCCGCCGAAAGCAAGCCAATTCGCAGGGATTTCGTGGCATCGCTGCAAAAGGGGCTGGAGGTGCTGACCTGCTTCAACCGCGGCGCGAGCCGCCTCACGCTGTCCGAAGTGGCCCGGCTGACGGGCAGCTCTGCCGCATCGGCCCGGCGGTCCCTGCTCACGCTGCATGCGCTGGACTACCTGGAAAGCGACGGCAAGCGCTTCTGGGTGGCCCCGCGCGCCTTGCTGGTGGCCCATTCGTACCTGGCCTCGCGCCCGATACCGCAGCTGGCGCAGCCGACACTGGACGCCCTGGCCGAACGCACCCGCCAATCGGCTTCGCTGGCCAAACTGGTGGGCGACCACGCGATGATCATCGCCCGGTCCACCGCGAGGCGCAGCCTTTCGACGGGCCTGGGAATCGGCGCGCGGCTGCCGGCCTATTGCTCGGCGACGGGGCGCGTGCTGCTCGCCGGCCTGCCGCCGGCCGAGGCCGCGCGCCGGGTGCGGGCGATGGCGCGCGAGCCCCTGACGGCCAAGACGGTCTACCGCACCGACGAAGTGCTGGCGGAAGTCGCCCGCTGCCGCGAGGAGGGCTGGGCGGGCAACGACGGTGAGCTGGAAATGGAGGTGCGGTCCATGGCGGTGCCGGTCTTCGACCGCGAGGGCGACACCGTGGGGGCGATGAGCATCGCCGTGCGAATCGACCGGATGACGATGGTCGAACTGCGCGACGCCTTCCTGCCCGTGCTGCGCAAGGCCCGCGACTCGCTGGCGACCCGCCTGTACCCCGAGTAGGCGCAGCGTCGGGCGAGCGCTCCGATTCGGTGACGCCGCTCTTGCCCAGGTACAGCCCGATCGGCAGCTTGCCCAGTCCCGGCGGGCCCCCGCCGACGCCATCACAAGGGCTTCAACTCATCCACAAGAAAGTCGATGAACGCGCGCACCCGCAGCGGCATGTGGCGCCCGCCCGGGTAGATGAGCGAGAAGGGGCGCGAGCGCCCGCCACACGGCTTGAGCACCTCCACCAAGGTGCCCGCCTTCAAGGCATCCTCAACCGTGAACCTGTAGATCTGCGCCAGGCCCGCGCCGGCGCGCGCAAGAGTGGCCAGGGCCAGCACATCCTCGTTGCAGCTGTAGCCACCCTGTGTGGGCCAGTCCACGTCGGCCCCATCGCGGCGGAAGATCCAGGGGATGGTTTGCCCCGAGCTGGGCAGCACGAACTGGATGCAATCGTGCTGCGCCAGGTCTTCCAATGTTCGCGGCGTCCCGGCCCGCTTCAAATAGGCGGGCGTCGCCACCACCACCAGTTCGCCGTCCATCAGCTTGCGCGCGACCAGGCCCGAATCGGGCTGCGCCCGCGCGCGGATCGCGAGATCGAATCCATCGGCAGTGAAGTCGATGTTGCGATTGGAGAGCTGCACATCGACCTGCACCTTGGGATAGCGCGCGCGAAACTTCGGCAGCAGCGGCAACACGCGGTAGTGTCCCAGGGGAGTGGGCACGCTGATGCGCAGCACGCCCGCCGGCTCGGCCTGCTTGCCGGTGAGTTCGCGCTCGGCTTCGGTCAACTGGTTCAGCGCCTGGCGGCATTGCGCAAAGTAGGCGCGCCCGCCATCGGTGAGGCGGATCTTGCGCGTGGTCCGCACGAACAGGCGCACCTGCAGCCGCTCCTCCAGACGGGCCACCGCGCGGCTTACCGCAGCCGGCGTCAAGCCCGCGGTCGCGGCGGCCGCCGTGAAGCTTTCCAGCTCGGCCGACAGGCAGAAAAGCTCGATGCTGCCCAGCATCACGTCCCCGAATTGCCGGTTCATGGATTACCCCATGTAATTTATGAAGTTCTTTCAAGCCAGTTTATCAATCAAAACATCATCAATAGCATCGTTCCATCCTTTACCCCACGGAGCATCCCCATGAGTTCACCCGTCACCATCGTCTTCCACAGCGGCTATGGCCACACCGCCAAGATCGCCGAAGCCGTGACGCAAGGCAGCGGCGGCACGCTGCTGGCCATCGACGAGAAGGGCGACCTGAGCCCCGAAGGCTGGGAGCGGCTGGCCGCCTCGCGCCTGATCGTCTTCGGCACGCCCACCTACATGGGCAACGTGAGCTGGCAGTTCAAGAAGTTCGCCGACGCTTCGTCGGCCGTGTGGTTCAAGCAGGGCTGGAAGGACAAGCTGGCCGCCGCCTTCACCAATTCGGCCAGCGTCGGCGGCGACAAGCTTTCCACGCTGTACACGCTGTTCACCCTGTCGCAGCAGCACAGCATGCTGTGGGTGGGCACCGGCATGATGCCGGCCAACGCCAAGGCATCCACCCGCGACGACGTGAACTACCTGGCCTCGTTCTCGGGCCTGGCCACGGCCACACCGTCGGACGCGAGCCCCGACGAAATGGTGCCCGGCGACCTGAAGACCGCGTGCCTGTTCGGCGAGCGGCTGGCCGAAGTGGTGCGGCGCTTCAACTAAAGGAGCCGGCATTGCCCTACGTCAATATCCAGATCACGCGCGAGGGCGCGACGCGCCAGCAGAAGGCCGAACTGATCGCCGGCGTGACGCAGCTGCTGGTGCGCGTGCTTGACAAGAACCCCGCTACCACCCACGTCGTCATCGACGAAGTGGACCTGGACAACTGGGGCGTCGGCGGCCTGGCCGTCACTGAATTCAGGAAGCGGCAGCGATGAGCGAGTTCGATCAAGTGGAGCAGGTGTTGGGCCTGTACTTCGATGGCCTGCATTACAGCGACACGGAGATCCTGCGGCGGGTGTTTGATCCGCAGGCGCATTACTACTGCGCCACCGACGGCACGCTGCTGCACCTGGGCATGGACGAATACTTCCCGCTCGTCGACAAGCGCCCGTCTCCCGCCAGCCAGGGCCATGCGCGAACCGACCGCATCCTGAGCATCGAGTTCGCCGGCCCCGTAACGGCTTTCGCCAGGCTGGAATGCTCGATCCCGCCGAAGCACTTCACCGATTTACTGACACTGGTGAAGCTGGAGAACCGCTGGCAGATCCTTGCCAAGGCCTTCCACTACGAACTGAAAACCTGATTGGGGGCAGATTCCAATTAAGACGAGATTCAAATCAAGACGCGGCGGCGGCCGGCGCGGCTTCGCTCATCTCCCCGCCCAGCGCATCCAGCAAATCGGGAATCATCCCCGCCAGCTCGCCGGTGATGATGGTGGCGTCGGTGTCGAAGCCGTCGTCGTCCCTGCCGCCTTTTTGCACGCCGTCCAGCACCACGTCGAGCAGCTCGATCTTCTTCATCTGCGCGCTTTCGGTCAGCACGAACGACAGACGGTCGTTCCAGGTCATGGCCAGCTGGGTCGGTACCTTGCCCGCGGCGATGTGCTGCGGCACCTCGTCGATCTCGAGCGTGTGGCGCGAATATCGCACCGTGGATTTGTGCTCGTCGGGCGTCTTCAGCTCGCAATCGCGGTCGACCGTGAAGTTGAACGGCGCCTCACGGCTGGCCAGCCATTGCGACATCGACACCGCCGCCGAGGTGTTGGTCTGCACCGGCTTGAAGCCGATCGCGGGCCGCGAGCCCGGCACGGCGCCGAGCGCCTCCACCAGCGCGGTGATGACCTTGTCGGCGCCGGTCAGGCTGCCGGTGCCCACAACCAGCAGCTTGCCGGCGACGTCCAGCCAGAGCAGGATGCCGGACTTCCTGGTGAAGGCGCGCGGCATCAGGTCGAGCACGACTTCTTCCTTGAACTCCTTCTTGATCCTGGCGCCCACGCGCTCGTTGCCCGTTTCCTTCAGGTATTTCTCGATGCGCTCCTCCACGCCGGCCTTGACGGCGGAGGCAGGCAGGGCACGCCGCTCGATGCACAGGTTGAGAATGACCTGGCCGCCCACGCTCTCGGCCAGGGCGATGCTTTTCTTGCCGCGCGGCGCGATCCAGCCATGCGATTCGGGTTGCGTCGGCCCGCACGGCACGAAACGCGCGGCCTGCAATGCTTCTTCCAGCGCGTCAAGAGGAGGAAGGACGAAATCGGGGCCGATGCGAAAAAAAGATGCGGTTTTGAACATGAAGAAGGCGTGCGAGCGGAACGGAAAGAGGCGCGATTCTAGACCGCCGCCGGCTGCAGATCACACCTTTACAGCAGGCTTGTCGCGTGCTTTCTACGGCGCGGCCCGATAGCGCCCGTCGCGGCGGCCCGCACCAGGCGGCGGAATTTGGGGCATTCCATGTGGCTGGGCGCGGGGCACGCGGCGGCGTGACGCAGGCCGTCGCGCATGGCGCTCAGTTTGCGGATCGTTCTGTCCAGCTCGTCGGCCTTGTCCGCGAGCATCTTGCGATCGATGCGCGGGCTGCCCTGGGGGGCGAACATCCGCGCGATCTCATCGAGCGAGAAGCCGGCGGCGCGCCCCACGGCGATCAGCGCCAGCCGTTCCAGAACGCCGGGATCGAACAGGCGGCGCAGCCCGCTTCGACCCGTGGAAGCAATGAGCCCCTTTTCTTCATAAAAGCGCAGCGTCGATGCTGGAACGCCCGATTGCCGGGCCACTTGGGCTATGTCCATGTCGGTCACCCCTTGACTTCAAGTCGACTTGAAGTTGCACAGTGTAGTGTCCGCCTGCGAAGGCACAAAAAAAGGAAGTTGAACATGGATTTCGCACATCAAGCCAACAGCGAACAGACGGTGCTGTGGAACGGCCGCGGCGGCCGCGCCTGGGTCGACCAGCAAGCATTGCTCGACCAGCTGTTCAAGCCCCTGGAAGACCGGCTGGTCGAAGAAGTCCGTGCCGCCCAGGGGCAGCGGGTGCTCGACGTCGGCTGCGGTACCGGCAGCATCACGCTTGCCGTGGCCCGGCTGCTCGGCGCCCGGGGCCATTGCACCGGCGCCGATATTTCGCAGCCGATGATCAGCCTCGCCAAGACGCGCGCCAGGCAGGAAGCGTCACCGGCCGGCTTCATCCGCGCCGACGTGCAGACCCACGCCTTCGAGCCCGACAGCTTCGACACCGTCATCTCGCGCATCGGCGTCATGTTCTTCGACAACCCGGTCGTGGCATTCGCCAACCTGCGGCGCGCTGGGACGGACACCGCCCAGCTGCGGTGCATCGCCTGGCGCAGCCCCGCCGAAAACCCGTTCATGACCACCGCCGAGCGCGCGGCAGCGCCGCTGCTGCCCCATATTCCCCCGCGCCGCCCCGACGCGCCCGGGCAGTTCGCCTTCGCGGACCGGGATCGCGTCTTAACTATCCTGCAAAAGAGCGGCTGGGCCGGCATCGACATCCAGCCGGTCGACTTCGAGTGCGCCATGCCCGAGAAGGAGTTGCTCGGCTACGTCACGCGGCTCGGCCCCGTCGGCCTGGTGCTTGAAGATGCGGACGAGGGAACTCGCCGGCACGTCATCGAAACCGTGCGCGCCGCGTTCGACCCGTACGTGCGGGGAATCGAAATCCGCTTTACGGCCGCCTGCTGGATGATCGGCGCCTCTTAATGCGCGCGGGTCCAGCGCGTCTTGAACTTCTTCTGCAGGCCCTTCCTGCGGTTGGACAGGAAGGCGCCCGCCAGCGCGACCGCCACCAGCGCGATCACCTCTGACACCAGCGCCGCCTTGGCCGCTTGCAACGGCACCTTCACCGCGGCGGCCGGCGTCATGGGCGCCACCAACGGCGCCACCACTGGTGCACCCACCGGCGGAATGGCAGCGGGCCGCAACACCGGCGCCGCATTGTTCGGCCTGGCCGACGCCGGCACCTCGGGCGGCTTGCCCGCGGCTGCCGTGTCGGCCGTGCCCGCCATCGCCTTGCTGGCGGCCAGCGAACCATGCTCGTCGGCGTAGACCTTGGTGAACTCGGCCCCCAGCAGGAAGATCTGCGCCGCGTAGTACACCCACGCCAGCAGCACCACCAGCGAGCCTGCGGCCGCGAAAGATTCAGTCACGCCGCTCTTGCCCAGGTACAGGCTGATCAGCAACTTGCCCACCTCGAACAGGATGGCCGTGACGAAGGCACCCGTCCACACGTCGCGCCAGGCGATGCGCGCCGTGGGCATCAGCTTGAAGATCATGGCAAAGAGCAGGGTGGTGAACCCGATCGACACCGTCATGTTCACCACATACAGCGTCGCCTCCCAGCCCGGGAACAAGCCGTTGGCCCAGGCGCCGAAAGCCGCGGTGGCGGTGCTCACGGCCAGCGAGACCATTAGCAGGAACACCAGCCCCAGGATCAGCCCGAACGACAGCAACCGCGCCTGCAGAATCGCCCAGATGCCCTGCGGCTTCTGCGCTTCGGGCACATGCCAGATGCGGTCGAGCGCGCTCTGCAGCTCGGCAAACACCGTGGTGGCGCCGATCAACAAAACGCCCAGGCTGATCAGCCCGGCCCCCAGGCCTTTGTCGGCGTCGCTGGCACTGGCCACGATGCCCTGGATCAGCGCCGCCCCTTCCTGCCCGATCAGCCCCGACAGCTGAGCCACGATCTGCCCCTGCACCGCCTCGCGCCCGAACACGGCGCCCGCCATCGCGATCACGATGATCAGCAGGGGCGCGAGCGAGAACACGGTGTAGTAAGAGATGGCCGCCCCCATGCTGGGCGCGAAGTCATCCACCCAGGCCTTGCCGGCCTTGACGAAGAGCTTGAAGAGGCGTTTGGGGGTGATCATGATGAGCTCTGGCAGTTGCAACCCCTTTTTAGCGGGGTGGCTGCGCCAACCGTGTCAGCCGAGGGAGGGAATTGCGGTCGGACCTGAATTCACCTCAACTCTGGCGGCCCAGCCCCTCCACGAACTTCTCCGCCTGCGCCAGCATGCCGCGGCGGATGGCGGCGAACACCGGCCGCGGAAAATCCGGCGGCAGTTGATCTTCGACCTGCTGCAGCGCATCGGGCACCTGCAGCACCAGCCCCACCATCTGGTCGAACGCATCGGGCACGCCGCTTTGCAGCGCCAGCGCCTGCCAGTAGCGCGTGTGGATCTGGTGCAGATGGTAGTGCGTGTTCGTGCTGCGCAGCGCCATGGCCAGCTTGGCCCGCCGCGGGCTGACCTGGTTGGGCCCGTTGCCGATGATGGGCCAGGCGGACAGCACGTCGTACAGCGGCGTCAGCCGGTACCCGCCGCCGCGCTCCAGAAAGATGGAGAAGTTCTTGGCGTGGCCGTCGGTGGCCGCCATGAGCCAGAAGGCCAGCAAGGCGCGGATGAAGGTGAGCTTGTCATGTGCCGCCCGCGCGCTGGTATGCAGGATCCGCAGGATGTCGCGTACGCCGGGGCCGCCGTCCGACTCGTATTTGCGTGCACCGGCAACGCCCAGCGCCTGGCAGAAATCCTCCTGCGGCAGGCGGGCCAGCCAGCGCGGCTTGGCCGTGGGCGACTGCAAGGCACGATCGAAGCGCTCCACGACCAGCACCTTGCGCTGGCCGAACGTGGCGATATCGCACGGCGCCACGTCGAAGTCCAGCAACGCCATCAGCCTCGCGCACAGCCATTCGTTTTCCACCGACGCGTGCATGTCGGCGCGCATATTGCCAACCAGACCCAGCGGCAGCTTGAAGATGTGCGTGGTGGCGGTGGAATGCAGTGGCCTGAACCATCGGCCTTGCTGCCGGAGCAGGGCGGTTTTCTCCTGGGCGCCCGCAATGGAAATGCGAAAGTCATCCTCGTCCTCGTGGCCCAGCACGCGGGCACCCGAAACCGCGCTGTCGATGGCCTTCTCCACGCCGGCTTCGTCCAGAGGCTGGGCTTCGATCCTGTCAAAGCCGTCCGGCAGCTGGTTTGGCGCAAGAAACTGGAGGGCGCCCACGCAGTCGCGGCCCACCGCAGCGAGCAGATGGAAGGTGTCGCCGTTGCCTTTGGCGAACTTGTCGGCCAGGCGCCTGCGGATGGCATCGCTGTCGGGCAGCAGGTTGTCGAAGAAGTTGCGGACCACGCCACCACGGTGCGGCACGTTGCCGGGCGTGAACGGCAGTGACAGCGAAATGCGGCGGCCGGCGGTGGAAGCGATCCAGCCATCGTCGTACTGGAAGCGGTGTTCACCGTCAACGACCGACCAGGTACCGACCCGCTCGCCGTTGGCCCACACCGCCAGCATGTTGTCGCGCGGGTTGGTGCGGGGGCGGCGGAAGGTCACCATAAGGCAGGCTCTGCGGTACGTTCGCGCGGCGGCTCTTCAATGACCAGGCGGCAACCCATGGCCGAAACCATGCGCGCGATCTGGTCGAACGCCGTCACCTCGGGCGCCGCCTCGATGCGGGCGATGCGCTTCTGGCTGACGCCCAGCATCTGGCCGAGCTGTGCCTGCGTCAAACCGCGAGACTGGCGCAGCGTGCGCAGGATGGTGCGCAGCTGCTGGGGGGTGTCGACAGGGTACATCGATACGCCTTTAAAGTAGTTAAGCTAGATTACTACGTTAAAGTAGTTAAGTCAAACAACTCCTTATGTGTAGTGCGTGTGCATTTGTGGCGAGTTACCGTGCGGAGCGTTCTCGACGAAACGCAAGACTTGGTAGGCAGCGCCGCCGGCGGCCTGCTGGGATGGCGTTGTCATCCTCATTGTTACTATTGGGGGCAGTCAGCAGCAGAGACCCGCCATGCCTCTCCAATTCGCCTCCCGCCTCGACAACGTAGAAACCTCCGCCATCCGCGAGCTGTTCAAGCTGCTGGGCAAGCCCGGCGTCATCAGCTTTGCCGGCGGCTTTCCGGACAGCGCCATGTTCGACGTGGAAGGCATCAAGGAGGCTGCCAACAAGGCTCTGACCGAAGAACCCGGCGGCGCCCTGCAATACGGCGCCACCGAAGGCTACGAGCCGCTGCGCACGCAGCTGGCCGCCTTCATGAAAAGCAAGGGCGTCAAAGACATCGAGCCGCAGGGCCTGATCGTCACCACCGGCAGCCAGCAGGCGCTGGACCTCTTGGGCAAGACCATGATCGGCCCCGGCGACAAGGTGATCGTGGAGGCGCCCACTTTCCTGGCTACCATCCAGTGCTTCCGCCTGTATGGTGCGGACCTGATCACCGCGCCCATCGACGCGAATGGCGTGCAGACCGACAAGCTGGAACAGCTGATCGCCGAGCACAAGCCCAAGTTCGTGTACCTGATCCCCACCTTCGGCAACCCGAGCGGCGCGATGCTGAGCAAAGAGCGGCGCCTGAAGGTGCTGGAGCTGGCCGTGAAGTACCAGACGCTGATCGTCGAAGACGACCCATACGGCGACCTGTACTTTGGCGAGGCCCCGCCGCCCAGCATCCTGGCCCTGAGCAGCCAGGTGAAGGGCAGCCGCGAATGGATCGCGCATTGCGGCTCCATGAGCAAGGTGCTGAGCCCGGGCCTGCGCGTGGGCTGGCTGATCGCGCCGCCGGAGCTGCTGGCCAAGGCGACGATGTGCAAGCAGTTCAGCGATGCGCACACGTCCACGTTTGCGCAGGCGACCGCGGCGCAGTATTTGAAGGCGGGGCGGATGCCGGCGACGCTGGACAAGGTGCGCAAGGCCTATGGCGAGCGGGCGCTGGCGATGGGTAGTGCGTTGAAGCGCGAGTTGGGCGATGCGATCGAGTTCACGCAGCCGCAAGGCGGGTTGTTCTTCTGGGCGCGGCTGACGGGGGCGGGCGGAAAGGTGAAGGATGCGGGGGAGTTTGCGAAGCGGGCGATTGAGCAGGGCGTGGCGTTTGTGCCGGGGGCACCGTTTTATGCGAACAATCCTGACCCGGCGACGTTGCGGCTTAGTTTTGCGACGGCGGATGTGGGGAAGATTGAGGAGGGGGTGGGGAGGTTGGGGAAGGCGTTGTAGCTGACCTGCGACAATGAGCACCCAGCGCCGGCGAATTCAGTATCTCCTCCCGGCGCGGCGAAATACACTCCAGCCCAAGCCACCTTCACACCAATGCTATTGCGCTCCGTCACAGTTGCGGGATTCAAGTCCCTAAAAAAGCAGGAGCTTAATCTTGGTCTGGTAAACGTGTTGATCGGCCAAAACGGAGCGGGCAAGAGCAATGTGCTAGAAGCGATTGGTATGCTTTCAGCAGCTATTTCTGGGTCTGTTTCATATGAAACGTTGGCCCAACGTGGCGTGCGGCTTTCCGCTCCATCTGTTTATCGTTCGGCACTAGCGAATTCCGAGAGGCCTAAAACGTTCAGTCTCTCAGCTGAGTTTGACACGCTGAGATACAGAGCAAGCATTTATTCAAACGACGTACGACAAGCAGAGTCAAGCGCGTGGCCGTTTCATTCCGAATCGCTGCACCGGAAGTCTGAAGATGGGACCTGGATACCAATTGCAGGGCGGTCTGGCAAGGGGGCAACCATTCCGGGTCAACCCTTCGACAAGACTAGGCTCAAGGCCAGGGATAGCATTGTCCAAGCCTTTGAATTGATAGGCGATCCATCAGCTGAGGAGACTGCGGCAATCGATGCACTGCGCGGGTTTTCCATCTACGCGCCGTCAACGGCTGTGCTCCGCGGAGTTGATACAGACCCACGATTTAAAGCGCCACTGGGCCTTACTGGCGGAGGCCTCCCTGCTGCTGTCGCCGAGACTCTCAAGAGCAAATTAGTTGACGGGCGTGGCGAATTGCAAAGGTTCTTCAAGATGCTTTCTTGGTGCCAACGCATTGCAGTCGAAAAAGTCGACCCCAGCCTAAAGTTTCGCTTGCAAGGGGGAGGCGAGGTTGATCTCACTTTCCATGACCGCTTTATGCGGAGAGACTTTAACAAGCTTTATTCGGCAGATGTGAGTGAAGGAGCGCTTTATATCGCATTCATTTTGGCGCTAATGCTGCACGAAAAATCCCCACGGATTTTTGCTTTGGACAATGTCGACAGCACGCTCAATCCCGGACTTGTGCGTAACATTATTCAAAACATTTCGGAACTGGCCAAAGCTACAAAAAGACAAGTCATATTGACAACTCACAATCCGACCGCGCTCGACGGCATGGACATTTTTGATCCCGATCACCGTTTATACGTCGTCGATCGCTCCGAGTCTGGAGCCACCGAACTGACAAGATTGAGTCCCCCTGAGGGAATGGCGCGGAAGTTATGGGACGAAAAATTCGCCGGCGCCAGATTGTCTGAACTGTGGATTGATGGGCTTCTTGGAGGTCTTACGCCTCCCGTAATGCTGTAATTTGCAATGCATGAATAGGGAATTTTTTGTCGTCAGCGAGGGAACGACTGACTTTGAGGTCTTAAAGGCGCTCATTCTAAATAGCGGACTTGCAAGCGGTGGCCGCTATCGCGCACGAGCACTGTGGCCTGCTGATCGAAACGCGCAAAAAGCCGGCTGGTCTTCAATGAAAAACTGGTGCAAAGAGCAAGCCAGCGCGCTCACTGGGAACGACCGTCGCATTCTTGCCGCTTCGCTGCTCAATCCGAAGCCCACGGAATCCACGATTCGGAAACCGGCCGTCGCTGATAAAATTGGTGCGGCGTTGTCGATCACCGCAGCCGGGCACGAACGCAGGCTTATTCTGCAGATTGACGCGGATGTTGCACATCACTTGATTGGAGAATGCGTTGCGAATCAGGCTTTCACACTGCCTTTGAGCATTGCCGAACGCAGAACCGTCTGTGAGAATGCGCTTAAAGATTGGTTGGGAGGTCATGCGCAAAAGATCGGTGCCGGCATCCTGCTGTGCGTGCCCACAGTCGCCCTTGAAACTTGGATTCTGGCGACACATGATCAAGCTGAACTCCACGCCAAATGCAATGTTCCGATGGTGATTGGGGACTACGATCACCTTATGAACCCAGATAAACTTCTTGTAAAGCTAGGATATGCCGGGCACGGGTCGGGAGCGCAGCGCGAGCTCCGAAAGACCGTTGGTCACTACGTCACCTACGGTGAAAGAATCGTCGCTCGGTTCGAGGACTGCAGAGCGCGGTCTATGTCCTTCGATAGCTTTTGCATTTCGCTCGCAGCGTAACTAGGTCGCTACTCGTTGCACGCGAATCTCACCAAACGGTAAGGGTTCGGATGATCCAACTCGCCCACCGCATCGCTTCTGCATACAGCGCGCCGTTCACCGCATCCGCAGCACGGACTACGCCTTGGGGGACCGCCCCCAGCTTACGGGTGTTTGCTGTGCGGCAGCCGGATACCTGGCTCCAAAAGTCGAAGCTCAAGCCGGGCGAGCCTATGCCCCGGCTGGTGGTACTTTACCCCGGCGAAATTGTCGAAGCACCACTCCAGGCGGATTGGCTTGTCTGCGCCCGTCGCTCGGCGAGTTCGTCAGAAGCTCGCTTCCAGCTCCTCGATCATCCGCCCGACGTAGCCGACCGCATCCCGGATTGCGGCCGAGGAGGACAGTCGATGCCAACCTGCTGCATCAGTTGCAGCGGCTCCAGCGTGCCGCCGGCGCGCAGCACATCCAGCCAGCCGGCAAATACGCCGTCGCCTTCGGTGCGCGCCTTCTCGGCCAGCGCTGTGGCCGCGACCAGGCCCACCGAGTACGTGTAGGGGTACAGGCCCAAGTAGTAGTGGGGCTGGCGCATCCAGGTCATCGCCGCGCCCTCGTCGATGCAAACCGTGTCACCCCAGAACGCTTTGAGAATCGCTGCCTTCCGCTCGTTCAGCAGCGCGGCCGTGACCGCCTGGCCGGCCTCGGCGAGGCGGTAGACCTGGCGCTGCAGCTCGGCTTCCAGCAGGTGGGTGACGAAGTTATGGTGGTACGTTCCCAGCACCTGCATCAGCACCCAGCGGCGCATCCGCGCGTCGGCCTCGCCTTGCAGGATTTTTCGTGCGAGCAACACCTCGTTCATGATCGACGGCGCCTCGACGAATGGCATCGCCGGACGTGTGTTGACGTAGCGCTGGTGCCGCTGCGCCGTGAGGAAGTGTCCCGCATGGCCCAGCTCGTGGGCGAGGATGAATGCGTCGCGCATCGAGTCGGTCCACGTCATGAGGATGAACGGGTGTGCGCCGTAAGGCGATGCGCAGAAGGCGCCCGACGACTTGCCGCTGTTGCTGACGCGGTCGATCCAGCGCCGCTGGAACGCAGTGCGCACGAGCTCCACGTACTCCGGCCCCATAGGCGAAACCGCCTGCAGGATCAGCTCGCCCGCCGCTTCGAATGTGATGTCCGGCGCGTAATCCGGATCGAGCGGAGCCTTCACGTCGCAATACAGCAGCCGGTCCAGGCCGAGCACTCGCTGGCGCAGGCGCGCATAACGTTGCATGTGCGGCGCGAGTTCTGCCTGGATGGTGTCGAGGATGTTCGTGTACAGCTCGAATGGCACCTTGTGCTGGTGCAGCAGGAAATGCTCGGCGCTGCGGTAGCCGCGCGCCTTGGCCAGCACGATGTTTTTCGTGACCTCGGTCGCGAAGGTCGCGGCAAACGTGTTCTGGTAAGGCTGCAGTCCCTTGCAGAACGAGTCCCAGGCGGCGCGCCGCACCTGCGCGTTCGGGGCTCCCTCGTATGTCGACTCGTACAGGTTGAATGAATTCGGCTGCTCGGGCCCACCGGCGGTGAACGGCTCGAACTGCATGTCACCGGCCTTGCTGCGCTGGTAGATCATGTAGGGCGCATCGAGCACTTCGCCCAGGCTGGCGAGCACGCGTTCGGTCTCGGCCGCGAGCATGTGCGGTTTCAGGTTTGCGAGGTCATCCAGGTCGGTGCGGTGCACCGCCAGCGCGGGCTCTTCCGCGAGAAAGCGCTGCACCGTTCCGTCCGGCAAAGCGAGAATTTCCGAGTCGACGAACTTCATCGCCGCTTCCACGCGCGCGGCAACGCTCGCGGCGAATGCCAACTCGGCTTGCCGTGCCGCATCGCCGCCGTCTTCGGCATTGCGCAAGCCGGCGAAAATATAGGCTTTCTGCAACCGCCCCATCAACGAATCGCGTGCGTCCAGGCACGCCAGCAACCGGCCAGCCCCTTCGCCCAGCCGGCCCTGATGGATCGTGACGGTCGCTAACGCCTCCTCGATCTGCGCGAGCTCCGCCGACCAGGCGTCTGGGCTGGCGAAAAGGTCATCGAGGTTCCAGGTCAGCTCGGGTGCGACTTCGGCGCGGCTCAAGGGCTTGTTCATGCCGGCAGTATCGCCGAGTGCGGCGGGCATGACAGTCAATCGGGTCAGGCATGACGCATTCCCTGGGGTGTCTGCGCGTTGAATCGCACCATCGCGCGGCCAACGCCGACGTGCTGATCGCCAAGCCGAAACTGGGCTACCTTGTGGTCCGAGCCGAGCCGGCGCGGTAGAGTCCAGCCCATGCTCTTCGACCCCGATCGCCACGAACCGCTGCGCACCGACTCCTGGGACGAAAGCCGCGCCCGCGACGCGATCGCGTAGATCGTACGAGATGCGGAGCAATCGTTCTCTCCCGATCGCTTGTGGCCCACCCACCCGCTGGACGCGGCCGACCCCGCGCCGATGCACAACCTTTACTTCGGCGCCTGCGGCGTGATCTGGGCGCTGCGCTACCTCGAAGACCAGGGCGCCACCTCACTGTCGAAGGACTACACCGCGATCGTTCCGGCCTTGCTGGCGCCCAATCGGGCCCAGATGGAAGTGGAGGAGGGCACGCCGTTCGGGTCCTTCTTGATGGGCGACACGTCGATCCGCATGCTCGAGTTCCAGGTGGCGCCATCGCCGCAGATTGCGGCGGAGCTCTCGCGACTGATCGAAGCGACCAAGAACCACCCGGCCCGCGAGTTGATGTGGGGTTCGCCCGGCACGCTGCTGGCCGCCTTGTTCCTGCATCGGCACACCGGCGACGAAGCTTGGGCGCGGCTGTTCCGAGAGACGGCGGCCATGTTGTGGTCGCAGCTGCAGCCGTCAGCCGACGGCTCGTGCCAGGTCTGGAGTCAGGACCTGTACGGTCGGCACTCCACTTACATCGACGCCGTCCACGGATTCGTCGCGACGGCGGCGCCCTTGATCCAGGGCCGTGACCTTCTGGACGCCACCGACTGGGTGCGCTGGCGCGAGTGCATCGCCAACACCATTCGGCGCACGGCCCGCTGGGAAGGTCCGCTGGCGAGCTGGCCACCGCGCATGGATTCACTGCCCGGCGACTTGAAGCTGATGCAGTACTGCCATGGCGCGCCGGGGTTCGTGATCTGCCTGGCGCACTTCCCCGGCGATGCCCTGGACGACCTGCTTGCCGCCGGGGCCGAAGCGACCTGGGCGGCAGGGCCGCTGCGCAAGGGCTCGAACCTGTGTCATGGCACGGGCGGCAACGGATACGCGTTCCTCAAGCTGTACCGCCGCACCGGCGACGCGCTCTGGCTGGACCGAGCTCGAGCGTTTGCGATGCATGGCATCGCGCAGGTCGAAGCCGCGCGCGCCCAGTACGGCCAAGGCCGCTATTCCCTGTGGACGGGCGATCCCGGGTTTGCGATCTACCTCTTGGACTGCATCCGCGGCCAGGACCGCTTCCCGAGGGCGGACGTCTTCTTTGGCTGACGGCCCCATTCACCATGCCCGGCGTCCTCGCCGTGCATGAAGAGCACTTTTGACAGTACGATGAATAGTACTTAAAATCGCGCCATGACCATCCTCACCGCCAACGATATCAAGACGCGCGGCGTCGCCGCGATCGAGGCGACGCTCGCCCACCAGCCCGAGGCAGTGATCTCCGTGCGCGGGAAGGATAGGTTCGTGGTGATGGAGGTCGCGCAGTACCACTACCTGCGCGAATGCGAGCTCGATGCGGCCCTGGCCCAAAGCCGTTCCGATGAAGCGGCGGGGCGTTACGTCACGGAGTCGGCGCAGGCCCACATGCAAAGGCTAGATGCGCTGCTTGGGCCGGAGCCAACTGCCAAGCCGAGCCGTCGTACACGCGCCCGCTGATTTCTCATGCCCTGGCAGCTCCGTTTCACCGAGAGCTACATGCGCGCCGAACTCCGGTTCCTGCGCCGCCACCCCGAAGTCCGGCGGCAATACGGCAAGGCCGTGGCGCTGCTAGAGGCCAACCCGCACCATCCCTCGCTGCGTCTGCATGCCCTCACGGGCAAGCAGGTGGGGCTGCATTCCGTCTCCATCAATCTCTCGTACCGCATCACGCTCGAGCTGCGTATCGCGGGCCAGACCATCATCCCGGTCAATGTCGGGGACCACGATGATGTGTATACCTGAGTCGACCAAGTTGAATGCGCCCAACGATGAAGATCCCGCTGGCCGATTTCGCATGCAGGAGATGGCCGACCCGGCCTTGTCGCTCAACCGCGCCTGTGCTAACATTGTGCTAACAATCCACAGGAGGCTGGGCCATGGAAGTCACCATCCGGAAAATGGGCAACTCGCAAGGCGTGCTGATTCCCAAGCCGATCCTTGCGCAACTGGGGCTGCAAGGCTCGGCCGACCTGCAAGTGCGCGATGGCGTGATTGAGATTCGCCCGCTGCATCGCAACCCCCGCGAGGGCTGGGCCGACGACGCGCGCCGGCTGGCTGCCGCGGGCGACGACGCGCCAGTGTGGCCCGAGTTGAGCAACTTGGGTGACGACCAACTGGAGTGGTAGCTGGTGACCTTCAAGACTGGTGAGATCTGGCTCGCCCAGCTCGACCCCACGGTCGGCAGCGAGATCCAGAAGACTCGTCCCTGCGTGGTGGTGTCGCCCAACGACATGAATCTGCACCTGCGCACCGTGATCGTGGCCCCCATGACCACCGGTTCACGGCCCGCGCGCTTTCGCATTCCCCTCACCTTCCAGGGCAAACAGGGTCTGATTCTTATCGACCAGCTGCGCACGCTGGACGGCGTGCGCCTGGTGAAGCGATTGGGCGCGCTGCGGCCAGCGACCCTGGGCCTGACCTTGCAGACGTTGCAATCGATGTTTGCGCCGTGATGTGCCACCCCCGCCGAGGGGCCAGTCAGAAGATCGACAGTCCCGTCCTGGCCGTAAACATCTCGAGCGCCTTCGTGCCCAGCAGCGAGTTCCCACTGGGCTCCAGCGCCGGCGACCACACGCACAAGGTGAGGCGATCCGGCACCACGGCCACGATGCCGCCGCCCACGCCGCTCTTGCAGGGCAAGCCGATGCGAAAGGCAAACTCGCCGGCCGCGTCGTAGGTGCCGCACGTCAGCATCAGCGCATTGACGCGCCGAGCCTGCCGTTCCGTCAGCACCTGCATTCCCGTGTACGGGTGCGCGCCATCCCTGCACAGATAGCCGGTGGCACGCGCCAGTTGCAGGCAGCTCATGCGGATTGAGCAATCGTGGAAGTACGCGTCGAGCACGGTGCCCACGTCATTGTCGAGGCGGCCAAAACTTTTCATGAAGTTGGCAAGAGCGACGTTGCGGAACCCCGTGGCTGCCTCGGACGCGGCAACTTCTTCGTCGAAGTAAACAGGTTCGCCGCACAGGTCGGACAGCAGGGTGAGTATCTCGGCCTTGGCGTCGCACGCGCTGACGAGTCGATCCGTGACGGCGATCGCGCCTGCGTTGATGAAGGGGTTGCGCGGGAGTCCGTGCTCGGATTCGAGCTGCACCAGCGAATTAAATGCACTGCCCGAAGGCTCGCGGCCAATGTGTTCCCAAAGCGCGTCGCCCAGTTCACGCATTCCGAGCGTCAATGTGAAAAGCTTCGAGATACTCTGGATTGAAAAGGGCGTCATGCTGTCGCCCGCATGCGCCTCCTCGCCGTCGCACGTGCGCAGGGCTATCCCGAGTTGCGCGGCGGGTACCCGTGCGAGCGCAGGGATGTAGCTCGCCACCTGTCCTGCGCGGCCCAGTTCCGGGCGTAGCGTGGCGACGATTTCTTCAAGCAGCGGCTGGAATAGCATGAGGCTTGCGGCCGGCATCGCGCAGCATGAACAGGTAGAGGCCTTCCACTTTTTCGCGAGCCCAGGGTGTCTTGCGTAGAAACTTCAAGCTCGAGTTGACGCTGGGTTCGTGCGTGAAACAGCGCACCGGTATGCGCACCGCAAGTTCTGCCCACCCGTAGTGAGCTTCCAGCGCCCTGACGATGGCCTCCAGCGTCACGCTGTGCAGAGGGTTGCGCGGCTGAGCGGAGTGGGAGGCAGAAGCTGGCATGGACCTATTTTGCCAGTCGGCTGTGCGCTTCTGGCGCCGCGCCGCGGTGCATGCGGCCAATCCATGAGTCGGGACCGCCGCCGATGACGGCAAGACGCAGCGGTCGCCCGAGTTTCTCAAGCAATGCCACTGGGATGCTCCTGGGTGGTTGGGTGAGGCGCGAATCCTAGCGCAGCATTGGCGATGGGCTCGCTAAGCCCTTCCGAACAGTTCTTCGCCTTCCGTCCCGGACGTGAAGCTCACTTTCCCGGGCGGGCATCAGATCGAGGTGATCGCGCAGCACTACTTCGGCCTGGTCGTGGCCGAGAGCGTTCAGTTCGAACAGCTGATCTCCCTTCCGGATGGCGACCAGTCGGAGATCTCGCAGACGCCGGTACAGAAGCGCATCCGCGAGCTCAGGGAATACCTGCGCAGCAAGCACGACCTGGACTAGCCCGGTCGCGGCGCTTCAAACGCTTGCGCTGCCCGCGGGCACCTGGTCGGCCAAGCTCGTGATGGCGTAACCCTTCTCCGCCATCTGTTCCCGCGCATGATGGATCTCGTACGGGTGCACGAGCTCGGCCGTCTCATCGATGTGCACGCCGCTCTTGCGCAGCTGCCATTCGATGTTCTCGGCTTCGTGCGGGATCGGCTTACCGGCCGGCACGATGAGGTAGGAGAGCTTGTTGCCGGCTTCTGGCCGGGCGTAAACGTCGACGTTCATGTTGGACCCTTCTCGTTGCTGAAAGACTTGCGCGTCACGCCGGCTGGCCGGCCGTCAGCTCGCTCTTGCGGGCCTCAATCTGCACCGCCAGGTCCACCAGGTTCAGCGACTTGGTCTTGCGGGCCTTCAGGAACATCGTCTCACGCTCATCGTTGACGTGGTGCAGGATGGCGTCTTCAAGCTCGAGCATCAGCTTCGCGTCGAGCGGGTCCTTCTGCAGCTTGGCGATGAGTTCACGCGCTTCCTGGTGCTCGTGCTCGCCTTCCTGGCGCAGGCCGGCTTCGCCCGTGGCTTGTTCGAATGTCGGGTAGAAGATCTCTTCCTCGATCTTCATGTGCACCCGCAGCTCCTGGATGATTTGCCGCGCGAGCAGCTTCTGATGAGCGCCGTCGTGGGCGGCCTTGTATTGCTCGAACAGCCGCGCGACTTGGTTGTGGTCTTCGTCGAGCAGGGTGCAGGCGTCGTCGTGTTGGGGCATGGTTTTCTCCTTGAAGGTTGGTTACTGACACCGTACCGTTAGCAGAGGACGGCAGTGCATCCCGGCTTTGACGCTTGTTGTAGTCGCACGCCTACCCACGCGTTCTGCAACGCAGCGGTCGAGGTTTTTTTGACAAGTTGATACCCGCCGATGAGAGCATCGAATCCCCGGGGCCCGCTGCTTGACTGCAGCGGGCCTTTTCAGGTCAAGGCTATATGGCGCCGCCACGGCAGGCGTGGATCCGCCTCATAGTCTGCGACCACCCAGGTGCGGGATTTGTGGTCGGCCGCATCAGCCAGAAACTCGCGGATGACGCGGGCTGAAGATTTGTCCAACGCAGCGAACGGCTGGTCCAGGCAAGTGACGGTAGCGCCACTCGCAAGCAATCCCACCAGGGCGACCTTCCGCCTGCTACCGGTTGAGAGCATGTATAGTTTTTTGCCGAGGTGGGGGAGCAAATCCAGCGCCTCGATGAGGTCGTGTTGCAGTTGCGTGTCCCAAAGTGGGCACTCCTCTAGCAACGCGTCCCAGACTTGCTGCGGAACATATTGATCCTGCCCTGGCAAAGACAGGTCGAGCCAGAGGGCATCCTCACCCAGGCCGCGCAGCAACGTGGTCTTGCCCGCGCCCTCGTCGCCTGTGACAGCGACGAGGCCTGGCGGAAGGGGGAGGAGATCAACGGCGGACATCCTAGCCCGCATGTCGCTGCGGCGCCGGCAACAACCTGAACGCAAGCACGCCCAATCCCAGCGACATCGCGATCGAACCCAGCACGGCCCCATAGGTCTCGAAGCCTAACGCCGCGGTGCCGCTGGCTACCGCGCCGGTGAACCACTGCATCAGTGCCACCCCCAGGAACATCGCCATCGTGAAAACGGCCATCGCGCGCCCCGTCATGTGCGGCGGGTACGACGAGCGCACGTCGGCGTACTGAAGCGTGCCAAAACCGGCCAAGAGGCTGACCGCCAGCGCCAGCGCAACGTCGCCGGCCGCGCCGGGGTTCACGGCCATCGCGACGAACAAACCAGCGGTGGTGAGGGCACAGCCCATGATCCAGCGCCGGCGGCTGCGGTCACCGGGGTCCAGACGGCCGAAGAGCGGCGGGCCGATCATGCCGACGACGGAGATCGCGATGGCGACGTTGCCAGCCTGCACCAGGCTGAATGCGTGGCGCTCGATCAGCATGGGGCCCAGCCACAGTCCACGTAGCGCCATGAACGACGAGTACGTGGTGAGCGCCAGGGCGAAGATGCCGATAGTGTGCGGCAGTCGGAACAGTTCGCCATAGCCGCGCAGCGCGGCGCCCACGTTCAATGCCTGGCGCGGCCCCTCGGCGGCGGTGCCGTCGCGCACGAAGACGAAGATCGCCACCCACGCCATGGCCGCGATCGCCGCCAGCGCCACGAAACCCGCGCGCCATGACGCCGCCTCGATGGTCCAGGCGAGCGGCGTGCCGGTGAGCAGCAGTCCGACCGAGCCGATGCCCAGCGCCGCGCCGTTCACGGCGGCGAACTGTCCGGGCGGAAAACTGCGCGCGATGAACACGGTGCACACCAGGAATGCCGGCCCGCATCCGACGCCGGTGAGGATTTGGCCGGTAATCAGCACGCCGAAGTTGGGCGCCACGGCCATCACCAGCGCTCCCGCGATCGCGAGGGGAAAGACCGCGACGATGGTGCGGCGCGGCCCGTACACGTCGATGGCCATGCCCATGAACAGCTGCAGGCCGGCAAACGAGAAGTGGAATGCCGCCGCGAAAAGCCCCAGCTGCTGCGGCGACAGGCTGAAGGTTTGCGCCAGCGACGGCGCCATGATCGCTGCCGCCGTGCGGAAGGCCTGGCTGAGCGCAAAGCCGCCGATCAACACCAGCAGCATCAGCCAGGCCGTGCGGCGATTGTCGGAATTTTCTGGGGCATGCACCCCTGCACTTTACAAGGGTGCCGCGATCGGCTGCACCGTCTTGTCGCTCGACTGTTGCGCCGTCTAAACTGCGGATTTACCCGGAGAAATGCAGATGGCCAGTCTGAGCGCGAAGTACATGCAGGCACTGGGACAACGGAGCAGTTCGCGGGGACGACCTCGCCCGGCGCCGCGTTGCTGACGCACCTCTTGACCGGTGTTCGGGTGGAACCTGTAGGGGATCTTCTGGATGATGAAGACGATACCGGATTGCTCAAGCTCACGTTTCCCGGCGGGCATCAGATCGAGGTGATCGCGCAGCACTACTTCGGCCTGGTCGTGGCCGAAAGCGTTCAGTTCGAACAGCTGATCTCCATTCCGGACGGGGATCAGTCGGAGATTTCGCAAACGCCGGTGCAAAAGCGCATACGCGAGCTCAGGGAGTACCTGCGCGGCAAGCACGACCTGGACTAGCTGTGATGTTTCAATAGGTTGTTCACCCGGAAGAGTCTGGGAGATTGGAGTTACGACGCTTCAGAACGACGCGGATGAAAGCCTGGACGGCATCTTGGCCATCAGCGAGCATGACGCCGCGAACTTCCGCTACGGCGCGTCTTATGGACAGTCGGTCAGCCTGCCAGCTTTGCGCTCGCCAGCCGGTTCAGGCTGACCCCTTGCTCCGCTGCGGCAAGGGCCAGGTTGCGATGCACCTGAGGCGGAATGCGGACGCGAAACTCGCCACTGTAGTGTTTCTCTGCCAGCGCCTCGGGCACGGCCTCTCCGCTGGTCTGCATGTCAGCCACCGCATCGGCTACTACTTTGCGGATGCCCTTGAGCGCTGCCTCCGGCGTCTTGGCCAGCCAGCTCAGCGAAGGAAACTCGACGCACAGGCCCACGTGTTCGCCATCCTCGGGCGACCAGGTCACGCGATAGGTGTAGTGCTTGACGGTCATGATGTGCCTTCCAGTTTGTCGATGGCTTGCAGAACTTGCCTCACCTGGTAAGGCTTGGCCTTGCCTCTGGCGTTCTGGATATTGACGCGCGGATCGCCGGGCCAAGGGGTCTTGAAGACAGCATGACTGCTGCCGTCTTGCCGCGGCATGCCAAAGAAGGCCCGACACACTTTCTTCAGGTCACTGAATGCCACGTTGGCCGGCTCGCGGCGCATCTGTTCCAGCAGTTTTTCGACGCTTGCCATTCTTGAAATGGTGCCATTAGTGGAACCACTTGTCAAGAAGGTGTGGATGGCTCATCGCTGAGCCGTGGACTCCTCACCCCACCTCCACCGTCACCCGCAGAAACGTCGCCGCAATCATGGCTGATCCGCTCGAACAGCAGTGCGACACGCGGATCAGCGGTTCTGCCTAGAATGCCTTTGCCCCCCACCAAGCCATCCATGCTCAAACTCTACTACCACCCCTCCCCAAACCCCCTCAAAGTCGCCCTCTACCTCGAAGAGGCCGGCCTTCCCTACGAGCTCGTCCCCATCGACACCCGCAAGGGCGAGCAGCACGCGCCATCGTTTCGCGCCATCAACCCCAACGGCAAGACGCCGGCGCTGGTGGATGGCGATGTCAACGTGTTCGACAGCAACGCCATCCTGCTGTACCTCGCTGAAAAGACGGGCCAGTTCTTGCCGGCCAACACACCGGCCGAGCGGGCGCAGATGTTGTCGTGGCTGATGTTCGTGGCCACCGGCATCGGGCCCTATTGCGGGCAGGCGGTGCACTTCAAGTTATTCGCGCCCGAGCCGAACGCGTACGCCATCAACCGCTATACCTTCGAGGCCGAGCGGCACTGGGGCATCGTCAACGACCACCTGGCCGGCAAGCAGTGGATGCTGGGCGACAGCTACTCGCTGGTGGACATGGCCGTGTGGGGCTGGGCCCGGATGATCCCGCGCGTGATGGGCGAAGCCGGCCTGGCTGCCATGCCCAACGTCAAGCGCCACCTCGACGCCATCAACGCCCGCCCCGCCGCGCAGCGGGCCGAGGCGCTGAAGGAGCGCTTCGTGTTCAAGCAGGAGATGGACGACGAGGCGAAGAGGGTGATGTTTCCGCAGAACGTGCGGTTGGCGGCCGGCTGAGGGGCGGCTTTTCTTTTCCGCTGTGCATCCCCGA
The DNA here is from genome assembly GCA_013815685.1 of Ramlibacter sp. Lineage (GTDB taxonomy): Bacteria > Pseudomonadota > Gammaproteobacteria > Burkholderiales > Burkholderiaceae_C > Ramlibacter. The sequence continues at coordinate 30,240 of JACDFR010000018.1, read as the reverse complement.
CGAATCTTCGACAGCGGCGAACTCAAAAAAATGCTGGCGTCCCCGCGCGGTTGACTCTCGATGGACCCGCAACAGCTGCAGCTGCTCGTCACCCGCGAGATGCCCTATGGCAAGTACAAGGGCCGGCTCGACCACAACGGCCTCAAGCCGTTGCTGGATCCCATGCAGACACTACCGGATGCTGAGCAAAGACTTCAAAGAGTTTGCCGAGTTACTGCACTCAAACGGGGTTAGTTCCTGATCGTCTGTTACATTCGGCAACGGTGGCCGCCCACTCATCGATGGCCGTTCTAGTTCTATAAAGAGGCGGCGCCCCCCAACACCGGAGACGAGAATGAAAAAGCTTCTGGCCGCAACCCTGATGGCAACCGCCGCGTGCATGTCCTTCGCGCAGGCGCCGCTCGTCACGTGCGCAAGCATCAATGCCATCATTGTCCCGGGCGCGGAAAAGCAGGACAAGATCTGCCTGGCCGACCTGAGCACCAAGTATCTCGTCGCGGTCAACCGGACGGACATCAGCGACTGGGGCACGCTGCACTCGCAGGCCACGCGCAACCCGCCGGGGGCGGCGCCGGGCATCCAGATCGATGGCTACTTCCCCGACACCTCCACCACCAACGGCTACTTCGGCTGGTTTCACGACGCGCAGTTCGTCATTCGCCTGCCCGACAACTGGAACGGCAAACTCGTGGTCACGGGGGCGCCCGGCGTGCGCCGCCAATACGCCAACGACTACCTCCTTTCCGACTGGTTCGTTGCGCGCGGCTACGCCTACGCTTCCACCGACAAGGGCAACAGCAGCACGAGTTTCCAGAACGATGGCGTCAATCCGGGCGACGCCATCGCGGAGTGGCACCGCCGTGTGACGGAGCTGACCATCGCTGGCAAGGATGTGGTGAGGCAACGCTACGGCGCGCCGCCGGCGTACACCTACATGACGGGCCTGTCCAATGGCGGTTACCTCACGCGCCACGCGCTCGAGAACCGTCCCGACCTCTACGACGGCGGCGTCGATTGGGAGGGCGTCTTCTGGCGCCCGGAAGGCCCCAACATCCTCACCTCGCTGCCGCCCGCGCTGCGCTGGTACCCGGCCTATCGCGCCACGGGCAACCGCGATGCCTACGAGCAGATCATCGCAGCCGGCTATGCGCGCGGTTCCGAGTTCCTCTGGGAGCACCACTACGCCGTGTACTGGGACCTTACCCAGCGCACCTATCGCGAAGAAATGGACCCTGGCTACGACGGGCTGCTGAACGGGGGGATTCCTTTCTGCCAACCGGGAACGCCCTATTGCGATGCCGATTACGACTACGCCTTGCGTCCCGCGGCCGTGCGGGACGCCGTCGACAAGATCTCGCTGACGGGCCGGGTGGGCAAGCCGATGATCACGTTGCACGGCACGCTCGATGCGCTGCTGCCGATCCGCACCAATTCAGATAACTATGTGGAGATGATCCGCCGGGCCGGCCGCGGCAACATGCACCGTTACTACGTGGTCGAGGCCGGCAACCACGTCGATCAGCTCTACGACGAGTTCCCCGACAAGTTGCGGCCGATCGCGCCGTGCTACCGCGCGGCCTTCCTGGAGCTGGAGAACTGGGTGGAGAGCAAAGGCAAGCGGCAGCCGCCCGCCAGCAAGTCGATTGCTCGCAACGTGGGCACCGACCTGGCCAACGAGTGCTCACTGGACTGAGCGCCGTTACTCCGCCAGGTCGACGCCCGCTGCCTGGTGGATCAACAGTCCCACCGATGTCTCTCAATGCCCGTGCCAGCGCTGCACCATCACCTGCTGGATTTTCCCGCTGAAGAAGAAGCGCTGGCTGGTCGTGCCTTGCGGGTCGGCGCCGATGAGGATCGGGCTGCCGTTGGCGCCGACGCCGCCGGTGATGCTGGCGGAGGCGGTCCGCTGCACATTGTTCACCCACAGGCGAACCGCGCCGCTGCCGTCGTAGGCGCCGATGATCCAGTACGAGTCGGTGCCGTTGAGCCCGCTCAGGGGGGTTGTGGCGTACGTGTACGCGCCATTCACGTACACGCCGAAACGCAGCACGCTGCCTGATTGTTCCAGCGCGAAACCGCCGGAGTCGCTCTTGGCCACGATGGCCCCGGTCGCACCGGAGGTCAGGTCGTCCAGGTTGACGACCGCGCTGACGAGCAAGCCTTCTCCCGCGCCGACGTCCACGTCGTAGGTCGTGATGTACTGCGCGCCGTTGAAGACCATGCTGCCGCCCACGCGGTCCTCGTCCGACGACACGCTGAGCACTTCCAGGGTGGGAGCGCCGGCGGTTCCTGCGGGCACCGAGTAGTTGGTGGCGTTGTTGCGCTTGTAGGTCAGCGGGTAGGCAGTTTGGGGCGCGGTGTTCATGTACAGCAGCGAGGTCGCATCCTGCATCAGGGCGCGCACGGTATAAGCCTTGGCCGTGGCGGCGAGGTCGTAGTCGGTGGTGATGAAGTCGATGTCCTCGCGGAAGGCCGACAGGAAGGCATCGCCATAAGTGGCGGGAATGGTGTACACGCCAACACCCAGGCCCAGGAGCTTGGCCTGCCCGATGGCGCCGAAGAGGCTGGCCGCGGTGTAGTTGAGCTCGACGCCGTGGAAGCCCGCGTTCTTCGTGTTGCGGATGTTCTGGCGGACATTGCTCTCCACCAGCGTGTGGAATCGGACGTAGTCGCGGATGCTCGCAAACTCGCTGCTGTTTTCCACCAGGAATTTGGCGCGCGCGAGATGCTGCTGGCGGCCGTCGTAGAAGGCCCGCAGGAAAGCCGGGCGCCCGCTGACGGCGTAGCCGTTGTCGCGGATCATGCGCAGGACGGGCAGGACGATCTTGTCCGGGTTCGCCGAGTCGTACGCGTCCTTGACTTCGAGGAACAGCATCAGGTTGCTGTCCCGAAGGGCCGTGTTGGCGAGGGCCGCCGCGAGCGTGCCGCGCGAGTTGTCGGCGCTGTTGCCATGCTCGACGTAGATGTTGCCGTCGGAGTGCCGCGTCAGGTCGAGTTCGACGAGGTCGAAGCTGCGGTCGAGCGCCAACTCGACTTTCGCCGTCGTTTGCGCATTGGTGTCGCCATAGCAGTTGTGACACGACACGGCGATGCGGTTGCCGGTCGGCGTGGCCGGCACCCGGCTCACGCCGTTCCAGTACGTTCCCGCATGGGCGGGCAAGGCGGCGGCAAGCAGGAGTGCGAGCCAGAGGGAGGATGCCCAACGGGCAATGCTTCGATTCATCATGGAGTCTCCTTACGTCGCCGAACCGGCGCTGTGCTGCCGCGAACCACCACCTCGAAAGGCAGTGCCTGATTGACCACGAATTCCTTGCCTTCCAGCCGTGCGATCAACTGCTCGGCGGCGGCGGTGCCGATCTCCACGATCGGCGTCTTGACGGAAGTCAGCCCCGGCACCTGGGTCGCGCCCAGGTCGGTGTTGTCGATGCCCGTGATCGAGATGTCCTCGGGGATGCGCAGCGCCGCCTTCCGGCAAGCCAGCATCGCGCCGACGGCCATCACGTCGTTGGTCGCCAGCACCGCGGTGGGGCGGCGTTCGCGGCGCAGCAGGCGCTGCATGGCCTTCTCGGCGGCGGCGAGCGTGATGCGCTCGGCGTATTCGATGTGCGGCTCCGGCACGCGGGCGTCGACCACAGCGGCCCGGAAGCCCGCCACGCGCTCACGCCCGCGGTCGTTGCCTTCCAGCGGCGCGCTCAGGATGGCGATGCGCTGGTGGCCCAGTGCCAGCACATGCCTGGCGATCGCATGGCCGGCGGCCCGGTTGTCGAAGCCGACGCAAGGGTGCCGGTCGGTGCTGTCCACACCCCACGTCAGCACGAAGGGCCGGCCGTAGTCCTCCAGCAGCGCAAAGAGGCGCGGGTCGTGGTCGACGCCGACGAACATGAAGGCGTCCACCGAGTGCTCGATCAACTGGCGAGCCACCTGCAGCTCCTGTTGCAGGTCGTAGTGGTGCTCGGCCAGCACTACCGAATAGCCGTGCTCGCCCAGGCGTTGCTGCAGCGCGCTCGTGGTTCTGGCGTACAGCGCGTAGTCGAACGAGGGGACGATGGCGCCCACCATGCGGCTGCGATGGCTGCGCAGCGACCGGGCGCCGCCGTGCGGCACGTAGCGCAGCTTCTTCACGGCATCGCGCACGCGCTTCAACGTGTCGGGGTCCACCGTGCCGGGGGTGTTCAACGCGCGCGAGACGGTGGCCGTGGAGACGCCCGCGAGCAGTGCCACGTCCCTGGCGGTGCGGCTGCGGGTGGTTCGCGTATCCATGGCGAATGAGCTTATTCGTTTATGCAAACGATTTCATTGTATTTTGTGCGCCTAAAGGGAATTCCCTTAGATTTAGGGTCTGGAGTCGCGCTCGACGGCGGCGCACAATGCCCGATGTAATCGAATACATCCTCCCACAACGCCAGGAGACAGCGATGACAGACCACATGAAGAACCCCCGGCAGCCCGGCCGCCGCCGCGCGCTCCAGCAGGCCGCATCGGTGGGCGCGCTCGCTGCGACGCCGGTGTGGGTGACCGGCGCCTTGGCCCAGGGCGACGACCTGGCGCCGTATCGCGGCGCCAAGATCAACTGGAAGCAGGTCGAGGGTGAGTCCATCTCCGTCGCAGTCATCCCGGCCAGCTATTTCGACAACCTGCTGTCCCTGCTGCCGCAGTTCGAGGCACTCACCGGCATCAAGGTGCGCGCCGAGAAGGTGCCGCCCGGCCAGATCCGCCAGAAGGCGATGCTGGACCTGTCGTCCAGGACCACCACGTACGCCACGCACGCGGCGGACCCGATGTACTACCCGCTTTACGTCGCCAACAAGTGGGTGGAGCCGCTGGACAAGTACCTGAACGACGCCACGCTCACCGATGCGGCCTGGTACAACTACAACGACATCCTGAAGGCCTGGCGCGACGCCGACTCGATCGACGGCAAGCCCTACGGCATCCCCTACGACGGCGAGGTGACGGTGCAGGTCTACCGCAAGGACCTGTACGACGCCAAGGGCCTGCACCCGGCCAATACCTACGATCAGCTGCTTTCCAATGCGAAAGCGCTGCACGACCCCGCCAGCCGGGTGTATGGCCTGGCCATGCGCGGCTTCTCCGGGGCGGGGCAGAACATGTACATCTACCCGTCGCTGTTCCGCGGGTTCGGCGGCAACTGGTTCAAGGGCAAGGACATCGTCGTCAATTCGCCGGAGGCCGTCAGCGCGCTGGAGTGGTACGTGAATGCCTTGACGGCTTATGCGCCGCCGGCCGTGCGCAACTGGAACTGGCCCGACATCGCCGATGCCTTCTCGCAAGGCACGGTCGCGACCTATCTCGACGCGCATTCGTCCGCCGCGGTGCTGATGAACCCGGAGAAGTCCAAGGTCATCGGCAAGGTGGGCTTTGCCCGCTGGCCCCGGGGGCCCAATGGCAAGCGTGTCACGTCGATCTGGAACTGGGGTTTCCCGATCAATGCGGCGCTGACCGAGAAGCAGAAGAAGGCGACGTGGCTTTTCATCCAGTGGGCGACGTCGGCCGAGACGCAGGCGCGCACCTCCTGGAAGTTCGCAGGGCCGGCCAAGCGCTCGGGCGTCAACCGGCTCTCCGCATGGAAGTCGGCCGAGTTCGCGCAGGCGGTCGGCGGCGCGGGGACCAACTTCATTCCCGCCGCGCTCGATTCGCTCGAACAGGACACCGATGTCGAATGGCGCCCGCGCGTTCCGCAGTGGCCCGCCATTGGCGAGACCATGGCCACGGCCATCCAGTCGGCGCTGGTTGGCCAGAAGAAACCCAAGGAAGCCCTGGACGAGGCGCAGGCGCGTATCCAGCAGATCCTGAAGGCCTGAGCACGTGCAATCGGCCGTGATCACGGCTCGCCCGGGCGACAGCCTGGCCCGCCCGGAGCGGCGCTTTGCGCTGGCGCTGCTGGCGCCCGCGCTGCTCGTGCTCCTGGTCACCACGACGGTGCCGCTGGCCTACCTCGCCTGGACGGGTCTGAACCGCATCGACCTCGGCATGCCGTGGCTGTCGGGCTTTGCCGGCCTGGACAACTTCGGCAAGATGGGCGACGACCCGCGATTCTGGAATTCGCTGTGGCTCACGGTGGTGTACACGGCGTCCACGGTGGTGCTGCAGGTGGTCATCGGGTTGTCGCTGGCGCTGCTGGTGCTGCAGATCCCGCGTGGGCAGGCGCTGCTGCGCGTGGGCGCCATCCTGCCGATCGTGCTGGCGCCCGTGGTGGTGGGCCTGTTCTGGCGCACGCTGGTGCTGTCGCCCGATGTGGGGCTGGTCGACATGACCACCCGCGCGCTGGGCCTGGGCAGCCACAACTGGCTGGGCGAGCCGCAGCTGGCGCTGATCTCCGTGATCGCGATCCACACCTGGCAGTGGACGCCGTTCGCCTTTCTGGTGCTGCTCGCGACGCTTTCCACGCTCCCGCCCGACGTGTATGAAGCCGCGCAGCTGGATCGCGCCAGTGCCTGGCAGCGCTTCGTGCACATCACGCTGCCGTTGATCCGGCCCGCGATCATGATGGTGGTGATCATGCGCATGATGACGGCGCTGTCGGCCTTTGCGGCCATCTTCGCGGCGACGGGTGGCGGGCCCGGGTCGGCAACGGAAATCCTGAACCTGTACGCGTATCGCACCTCGTTCACCGAATTGAATCTCGGTTATGGGGCGTCCTTGGCGATGGTGCTGCTGGCCATCACCATCGTGGTGTCGTTCTTCATGTTCAGGCTGCGGAGGAAGGCATGAGCCGCCGGGCCGCTCCCAAGGTGAGTACCGCAGCGCGCAGCTCGGAGGTTTCCCAATGACGCGTGGCGGGCCTTTGCGCAAGCTCCTGCTGTGGCTGGCGGCGGGGGTGCTGGTGTCCATCTGGGTGTTCCCCGTCTTGTGGGGGCTGCTGACCTCGTTCAAGACCGAGCGCGACGTGCTGGCGTACCCGCCCAAGTTCATCTTCGAGCCGACACTCAACAACTACCGCGAGGTGTTGTTCGGCACCTCGTCCATCCTGCCGAACCTGTGGTCCAGCATGGTCGTGGCCACCGCGTCCACCCTGCTTACGATGCTCATCGCTGTGCCTGCCGCCTATGCCCTGGCGCGGCTGCGATTCCCGGGCAAGAAGTCCTCGGGCTTCTATGTGCTGGCCACGCAGATGCTGCCGCCGGTGGGCCTGATCATCCCGTACTACCTGGCGATGCAGAAGCTCGGCCTGCTGGACAGCTACAGCGGGCTCACCACCATCTACCTGACGTTCTCGCTGCCATTCGCGGTGTGGCTGATGGTGTCGTACTTCGAGGATGTGCCCTACGAGATGGAGGAGGCCGCGCTGCTGGACCGGGCGGGGCGCCTGCGCACGCTGTGGTACGTGATCCTGCCGCAGGTGCGCGGCGGCATCGCGGTGACGACCGTGTTCGTGTTCCTCAACGCCTGGAACGAATTCCTCTTTGCCGTGGTGCTGGGCGGCAACAACGTGCGCCCGGTCACTGTGGCCATGTTCAATTTCATTTCCGTCGAACAGACGCAATGGGCGCGGCTCGCGGCCGCGGCGATGCTGGCCATGGCGCCCGTCATCGTGATCGGCCTCGCGGCCCAGCGCCACATCGTCAAAGGGCTCACCGTCGGGGCCGTCAAGGGAGGGGGCCGCCGATGACGCAGTCCGCAAGCGTTCGCCTCGAAGGCATCGTCAAGCGCCACGGCACTTTCACCGCCCTGCATGGCATCGACCTGGACATCCGGCCGGGCGAATTCTTCGCGCTGCTGGGTCCTTCCGGCTCGGGCAAGACGACCACGCTGCGCATCCTGGCGGGCCTGGAATCGGTCGACGCCGGCCGCGTGCTGATCGACGGCGCCGATGTCACCGCCACCGAGCCCGGCTCGCGCGACGTGGCGATGGTGTTCCAGAGCTACGCGCTGTACCCCCACATGAGCGTGGCGCAGAACATCGGCTTTCCGCTGAAGATGATCGGCACGCCCGCGGGGCAGCTCGACCAGGCGGTGCAGGATGCGGCAGCGAAGGTAGCCATCTCGCACCTGCTCGATCGCAAGCCCGGACAGCTCTCCGGCGGCCAGCAGCAGCGATGCGCGTTGGCGCGTGCGATTGTGCGCCAGCCGCGCCTGTTTCTCCTCGACGAGCCGCTGTCGAACCTCGACGCGAAGCTGCGCCTGGAAACGCGGGCCGAGCTGCGCAAACTCCAGCGCTCGCTTGGCGTGACGGCCGTGTACGTGACCCACGACCAGGAAGAGGCCATGACCATCGCCGACCGCATGGCCGTGTTCATGGAAGGCCGGATCGTGCAGGTAGGCACGCCGCACGAGATATTCCGCAAGCCCGCAACGGCCACCGTCGCCGCCTTTATCGGCACGCCGCCCATGAACCTGCTGCCTGCCGTGCTCCAGGGCGGGCAGGTGCGGATGGGTAAGGCATCCATGCCGGTCACCGTGCCGGCCGGCGCGCAAGCGGGCGAAGTCACGCTCGGCGTGCGGCCGGGCGACCTGCGGCTGGGCGCTGCCGGCATTCCGGCGCGCGTGGAGTTCGTCGAGGACTTCGGCGACAGCAGCATCGTGAACCTCGAGGCCGCCGGCCATCGCGTGAAGCTGCGCGCCGGCGAACTCCCGTCGGTTCGGGAAGGCGAGGGGGTCCACCTCTCGTTCGACCCCGCGGCCGCGCATCTTTTCGACCGGGCGACCGGCCAACGCATCTGAAAGGAAGTACCCATGACCGCGAAAGCGACGAAACCCAACATCGTCCTGATCCTGAACGACGACATGGGATTTTCGGACATCGGCTGCTACGGCGGCGAAGTGGAAACGCCCAACCTGGACCGGCTGGCAGCGGGCGGTGTCCGCTTCTCGCAGTTCTACAACACAGCGCGATGCAGCCCGTCGCGAGCGTCCCTGCTCACAGGCCTGCACCCGCACCAGACCAGCATCGGCGTGCTCACGTACAACATGGGCCCGGAAGGCTATGCCGGCAACCTGAACGAGCGCTGCGTCACGATCCCCGAAGTGCTCAAGGGCAGCGGCTACCGCAGCTACCTCAGCGGCAAATGGCATGTCGCGAACAACCTCACCCAGCCCACGGACAGCTGGCCGCTGCAGCGCGGCTTCGACGAGTTCTACGGCACCATCATCGGCGCGGGCAGCTTCTATGACCCCAACACGCTGACACGCGGTAACGAGAACATCGAGCACGAGGCCAAAGCGCCGGGCTTCTTCTACACAGACGCGATCAGTGAGAACGCGGTGGACTTCATCCGCTGGCACCGCCGTGCGCATGCGAACAAGCCTTTCTTCCAGTACGTGGCCTACACCGCACCGCACTGGCCGCTGCATGCGCACGACGAGGACATCGCCAAATACAAGGGCAAGTTCGACAAGGGTTGGGACAAGCTGCGGGAAGAGCGCCTGGAGCGTTTGGTGGCCAGCGGCATCCTGGACAAGTCCTGGCAGCTGTCGGACCGCGACCCGACCCAGCCTGCCTGGACCCAGGCAAAGCACAAGGATTGGCTGCTGCGCTGCATGGAGGTATATGCGGCGCAGATCGACCGGATGGACCAGGGTATCGGCCGCATCCTTGGCACACTCGAAGAAGAGGGCCAGCTGGACAACACACTCGTCATCTTCCTCTCGGATAACGGTGCCTGCGCGGAAGACATCCCGGACGACCTGACCGTCGACGAGCTGGTGAACAAGTTGATGATCGCCAAGGAACACACGCGCGGCGGCGAGCCGGTTCACTTCGGCAATGACCCTCAAGTCATGCCCGGCCCGGAGAACACGTACCAGAGCTACGGGCGTGCCTGGGCGAACCTGTCGAACTCGCCGTTTCGCCTGTACAAGCACTGGATCCACGAGGGCGGCATCTCGACGCCGCTGATCGTCCACTGGCCTGGGGGCATCGAGGACCGCAACGCCGTGCGGCACACGCCGGGCTATCTGCCCGACATCATGGCGACGATCGTGCAAGCCACGGGCGCTCGGTATCCCGCGAACTGGAACGGCCGGCCGGTCGATCCGCTGGAAGGCCACAGCCTCCTTCCCGCATTGCACGGCAAGACGGGTGAACGACCGCCGATGTTCTGGGAGCACGAAGGCAATGCCGCAGTGCGCATCGGCAAATGGAAGCTGGTGCGCAAATACCCCGAGCCCTGGGAGCTGTACGACATGGAACAGGACCGCACCGAGCTGAACGACCTGGCAGGGCAACATCCCGGCCGCGTGAAGGACATGCTGACGCTGTACCAGGCCTGGACCCAGCGCTGCGGCGTGATCCCGCGCGAGCGCATCGACCAGCTGATGCGTGAGCAGAACGTGGGGACCGCATTCTGGGAGCGCGAGGACTTCCGCGCGCCCTATTTGCCGTGAATGGCAAGCCTTGCTGCACGCCGCAGCGAGAAAGTCTTGTTCCCCCTCTCTCGGGGGGAGGGTTAGGGAGGGGGCACTCGGCCGCAGCCCCATCAACTGACTTCATCTCGCTCCCCGGCGGCGAATTCCTCATGGGCACCGACTCGCACGAAGGCTTCCCTGCCGACGGCGAAGGCCCGTTGCGCCCGGTGCAGGTCAGCCCGTTTCGCATAGCGGCGACGGCGGTGACGAATGCGCAGTTCACCGAGTTCGTCCGAAGCACGAGCTATATCACCCAAGCCGAGCAGGCCGGCTCGTCATTCGTGTTCTACCTGCAGGTGCGCCAGGCGCAACGCGACGCGATCCGCCAGCACCCGCAAGGCTTGCCGTGGTGGCTGGAAGTGCCCGACGCCTGCTGGCAGCGCCCTGAAGGCCCCGGATCGTGCCTGCGCGAGCGCATGGACCAGCCCGTGGTGCATGCGTCGTGGGACGACGCGCAGGCCTACTGCACCTGGGCCGGTGTCCGCTTGCCGACCGAGGCGCAGTGGGAATACGCGGCGCGCGGCGGCCTGCACGGGCAACGCTACACCTGGGGCGACACGATGCCCACCGAGCCGCCATGCAACATCTGGCGCGGCGTGTTCCCCAACGAGCCCGCGCCCGGCTGGTCGCCGGGAGTTGTCGGCGTGGGTTCGTTCGCACCGAACGCGTATGGCCTGTACAACATGGCGGGCAACGTCTGGGAGTGGTGCGCGGACTGGTTCACGCCCGACTACCACCGTACATCGGCCGGTATCGATCCGATGCATGGTGAGCCGACCGGCCGCCGCTCAGCCCGCGGCGGTTCCTTCCTGTGCCACGAGTCGTACTGCAACCGCTACCGCGTTGCCGCGCGCGGCGCCAACACGCCGGAGAGTTCGGCCGGCAACCACGGATTCCGCGTGGTGGCGCTGTAAGAGAACGTCTTGCCCGCAAGCCTAGAAGTTCGGCGATACCCCGAATATCCCCCGTCCCGTGCCGCCCGACTGGACTGCCTCGGTGTCGTTCCAGAGGATGGGCGAGCTCGACGACCGGTCCAACGCAAACCCTTCGTTGCCGGTGGTCCACTTGCCGTCACTCGACGACCATGAGAACGACGGGTCGTTGAGGCCCGCCTTGACAAGCGACGAACTGGCGTTGAGGAGGTAGGTGTCGCAGTCGTCGCCAGCCACCGGGCCCGCGCAGGCGGGAGCCAGGCCTTGCACGCCCGCGGTGCGCATCATGTACACCTTGCGGGCCACCGCCTGGTTGCTGGCGTTGATCGTCAGTCTGCCGTTAGCCGCAACAGGAAAGCGGGCGATCCGGCAGTTGGACTGGGTCAGCGTGGTGTTGTTGGGGTCCCAGTCGCAGTTGTCCGTGGTCTTGGTGTTCGATGTGCTGCCGTATTCGGCGAACACCAGCGCGTCCGTTAACTGGGTGCGATCTTCCGAATACTCCAGGTGCCGCATGACCTTGTGGCCGTTCGCGAGCGTTCCGGGGCGCCAAGCGCTCTCGCGACCGACGAAACACGCTTCCAATGATTGATCATGATGGTGTCCTTGTTGTGTTGAAAAGTGCCGGGGCAGCGTTCCTACGGCGCCACTGCGTAAACGCCGTGTTCGATGAACTTGATGCCCACAGCTTGGCCGGCTGCGCGCAGCGTGCCGGTTTCGCGAACGATCGCGAATAGTTGCCCCGCCTCGGTGTCCAGCGTGTATTCGCAGTGGGAGCCCATGTACGTTGCCGTCGCGACGGTTCCCTGCAACGCGCCCGGCTCGCCGGGGCTGCTCAGAAGCACGGACTCGGGGCGCACCATGACGCCTACCACGCCATTGCCCAGGCCATGCCGCGGCAATGTGAGCGACAGGCCTTGAAGCTGCACAGACGCTTGTCCGCCCGGCGGGCCGGTCATCTCGCCGCGCAACTCGCTCGCCTCGCCCATGAAGGTGGCTACGAAGCGGTTGCCGGGAGCTTCGTAGAGTTCGCGCGGCGTGCCCACCTGGGCGATCTCCGCGTTGCGCATCACGACGATCTGGTCCGATACGGCGATAGCCTCGCTCTGATCGTGGGTGACGTACACCACCGTGAGGCCCAGCTTCATCTGCAAACTGCGAATCTCGTCCCGCATCGACCGTCGCAGCCGCGCGTCCAGGTTCGACAGGGGCTCGTCGAACAGCAGCACGTCGGGCCGCAGCACGAGCGCGCGCGCGACGGCAACCCGCTGTTGCTGCCCGCCGGACATTTCAGAGGTCAGCCGGTCGCCGTAGCCCGCGAGGCCGACGGTGGCCAAAGTCTCTTCTGCGCGGGCATAGGCGTCGGCTTTCGCAGTGCCGCTGACCGAGAGCAAACCGTAGGCCACGTTCTCGCGCACGTTCATGTGCGGGAAGAGGGCGTACGACTGGAACACCATCGACACGTTTCGCTCGCCCGCCGACAGAGGGGTGACATCCTGGCCGTTGATGAAGACGCGGCCTTCGCTGACGCGCTCCAGCCCGGCGATCATCCGGAGCAAAGTCGTCTTGCCGCAGCCCGAGGGCCCGAGCAGGGTGACCAGGCTACCCGGCCGGATGGTGAGGTCCAGCGGCTTGACGGCAGTCACTGCGCCGTAGCGCTTGCCCACCCCCCTGAGGAGGACGCCCGCGTCCGATTCGTGCAGCCCGTTCATGAGAATCCTTCGATGGACTTGAGTTGTCTGCCTGCCTCTGGCGACTCGCGGCGGCCGAGGCGCCGGCGGCCCACCAGCAACTGGATCAAGCCAATCGCCGCGACCATGAGCACGATGAGCACCGTCGAATAGGCGATGGCCTGGCCGTACTCGCCGTTGATGGTGCGCTGGATGATCCACACGGTTGCCATTTCGTGCTGCGCGGAGACCAGGAAGATCACGGCGCTGACCGTCGTCATCGCCCGCACGAACGAATAGACCAGCGCCGTGACGATGGCCGGTTTGATCAGCGGCAGCACCACGCGGGTGAGCGTGCGCCAGGTGGATGCGCGCAGCACGGCGGATGCTTCGTCCAGGCTGCGGTCGAGCTGGCTCAAGGCCGCCGCGCCCGATCGCACGCCGACCGGGAGGTTCCGGAAGACGAAGCAGATCACCAGGATGATGGCCGTGCCCGTGATCTCCAGCGGCGGTACGTTGTACGTGAGGATATAGGCCACGCCGATGACCGTGCCCGGCACGCAGAAGGTCAGCATGAGCGCGAACTCGAGCGTGGAGCGGCCGCGGAACTGCTGGCGCGAGAAAATCCACGCCGCCAGCAGCCCGAGCACGGCGGTCAACGGCGCCGCGACAGCCGCAAGCTGCACAGTCGTGAAAAACGAGGCCCAGGCGCCGCCGGACCACAGGACCCCGTTGGCGCCCCACTCGAAGCCGAACGCGCGCTGGAAGTGCAACAAGGTGAATGTCCAGTCACGCCCCCACGTCCTGACGAAGCCGCCGACCAGGATCAGCGCGTACAGCGTGCAGGTGAGCAGCGCAAAGGGGATTGCCACCGCGAGGGCGGTACGCCGCACCACCGCAGGCAGCGGTTGCCGCAGGCCCGCGTCGCCTTTCCCCGAGAGCGACGTGTAAGACCGCCGCCCCACCACGCGGCGCTGGGCCACGAAAGCGCCGAGCGCAAAGCACAGAAGGATCAACGCCAGCGTGGCGGCCCGGCCAAAGTCGGCCTGCGCGCCCACGACCGCGAAGAAGATCTCGGTCGACAGAACGCCGAACGAGCCGCCCAGCACCACCGGGTTGCCGAAATCGGCAAGGCTTTCGATGAAAACGACGAGAAAGCCGTTGGCCAGCCCCGGCGTCATCAGCGGCAGGGTGACCTTCATAAAGGTTCGCATCGCAGAGGCGCGCAGAGTTTGAGACGCTTCTTCCATCGTGGGCGATATGCCTTCCGCGACGCCGATCAGGATCAGGAATGCCGTGGGCGTGAAGCTGAAGACCTGGGCCAGCCAGATACCGTTGAAGCCATAGATCCAGCGGCCCATGTTGATATCAAAGAAGTAAGTCGCGGCCTGGTTCACGAGGCCCGACCGCCCGAAGATCAGGATCAGGCCCATGCCCAGCACGAACGATGGCGCGATGATCGGCATCACCGTCAGCAGCCGCACCAGCCGGCGGTACTTGAAATCCGTGCGCACGACGATCAACGCGAAGGCCAGGCCCAGTACGGTGCAGGCAGCCGCTGTGCAAAGCGCAAGCCAGACTGTTCCAGGCAACGCCGCACGAGCCCGCGCCGTACAGGCATTTCAGGCTCCATATCTTGGCGCTGAACATGCGCTCGCCCAGCGCGGTGGCGAAGCTCATCGCGCCCGGCACGCGGAAGGCTTGCCCCAGCATGGTCGCCACGGGCCAGACCGTGAAGAGGGCAATGCACGATGCGAGCAGGCCGACGGCGCCGGCGACGAAGCGGTCGCCGCCGAAGTAGCCTTGCTGCGCGCACCCTTCGGTCAGCAGGAACAGCAGCCCGGCGAAGGCAAGTACCGCGCCGGCGCCCACGCCTGACTCGCCCGCCAACGCCGCGAGCACAATGCCGCCGGTACCTGACACGCCCGCCACCAGCAGAATCCGGGCGCGGCGGTGACGCTGAAGCGGCATGGCGACTGCCGCGATCGCGAGCGCCGCAAAGAGCGGGAGAAACCGCCACTCGCCGTGCAGCAGCAAGGCCAGGGCGGATCCCGCCGGGCCGCCGGCGCCGACGCCGGACAAGCTGCGCAGCCACGACCCGTCCTGCATGTGCCACGGCAGCAGGCAGGCCCCCATTGCCGCCACTATCCACCACGCCAGGGCGGGACCGGACTTTCTCATCGTGTCAGGCGTCGGCCGGCTATCAGCGAGGCAGGCTGTTGATTTCAGTCTCCCAGCGCTTGAGCAGCCGCTGACGCTCCTCGCCGGCGCCGTACTTCTTGAAGTCGTAGTCAATGTACTTGGCGGCCCTGAGCTCGGCGTCGTTGGATGGCTGTTTGGCCTTCAAGTGCGCGGGCGAGTGCAAGAGGCCGCTGCGAGCGCCGCTTTCCTGGCCGGGAACGGTCATCAGCCATTCGTAGAAGAGCTTGGCGTTGGCAAGGTTCGGTGCGCCCTTGACGATCGACATGGCGTCGATGCCCAGCGCGGTGCCTTCGCAGGGCGCCACCGTCCTGATCGGAAAGCCCGCTTGTTGCTCGACCAGGATGTCCTGCAGGTAGTTGATGCCGACGCCTGTTTCACCGCGCGCGGCCGCCTTGCCCGGTGCCACGCCTGAACGGGTGTAGCTGTTGATGTTGACGTGCAGTCTTTTCAGGTAGTCGAACGCCTCGTTTTCGCCGCGCATCTGAACCAGCGCTGCGATCATCTGGTAGGCGGTGCCGGACGAATTGGGATTGGGCATCTGGATCTCGCCCTTGAACTCCGGTTTGGTCAGGTCGGCCCAGCATTTGGGAGGGGCGATTTTCTTCTTGGCGAGCAGTTCGTTGTTGTAGCCAAAGCCCAGCCCGATGCCGTAAGTGCCGATCGCATGCTTGCCCGAAGCCTTGTAGATGTTTTGCGCCCAGGGCGCGAGTTGATCCACGGCCTTGGTGTCGTAGGCAATCGTGAGGCCCTCGGCGGCCGCGACGAAGTGCGAATCGCTGATGCCGCCCCACCACAGGTCGGCCTTGGGCTTGGCCGCTTCGGCTCGCAGTTGCGCCAGGACTTCGCCGGCGCTCTTGCGCAGCACTTCGACCGTGACACCGGATGCCTTCTGGAAGTCGTTCGCGATGTTCTGGCACCACTCGCCGGGGGCTGGACAGTACAGGACGACCTTGCCGTCGGCGTGGGCCGGTGTGGCGGCAGCCATCACGGCGGTGGTGATGGCCGTCGCGGCCAGCCGGTTTCGAAGGAATTTCATGGGTGTGTCTCCGGTCGGTTGTGTCATGAGTGAGTGAATGCTGGGACGGCCGCAAAAGCGGCGGCCGATTGCCGGCCCCAGAATCCGGCAGGCGTGAACAGATCGGCGACGGCGCGGTCGAGGCAACCGAGGTCTTCGAGCAAGTCGAGCAGCGTGTAACGGCGACGGATCAGGCGGGCGCGCCGGTAGTCGGCGGCCAGTGTTGCGAGTTCGATGCCGAGGTCGGCGGGATGGGCGGCGGCGCCAACCGCGCGTAACTGCTGCTGCATGGTCGCGGCACTCACAAGGCGCGCGGCAAGTTCGCTGCGCAAGGCGGGCCAGACCTGCGCCAGGCGGTCGATGCGGGCCTTGCGGCTGCCGATGGCGCGTTTGGCCTGCATCTCTTGCAGCGCGGCATGCGCTACTTCGCCGGTGCCGAGCGCGGATCCGATTTCGGTTTCAATCGCTTTGCCGTCGTCGGCGTCCTTTGCTGCCACTTGCAACCACGCGCCGGCCGGCTGTGCAAGGAACCATTCGTACAGCGCCAGCATGGCTACACAGCCGATGCCCACGCAGGCGCCATGCGCCGCGGGGTCTCCGTTGACCCGCAGGTTTTCCATTTCCCAGAGGTGAGAGAATTGATGATCGCTGCCGCTGGCCGGCCGCGAATTGCCGTGCGCCTGCATCGCAAGGCCGCTGACCAGCAGGCCGGACAGCAAGCCGGCGATGGCAGCCGTGTCTTGCGCCGCCAAACGTTGCGGCGCCGCCAGCCAGTCGCGCAGGTTGTTTTGCACCAGCGAGAACGGCTCTCGATTGATCGCTTCCACACCCAATGCATCGGCCAGGACCCAGTCGGCGCCCGCGACGACCTTGCCCGCCAGGTCGCCGTAACCCCAACCCGTCATGCGCGGTGGGGCGGCGGCCAGCACGTCGGGATCCGCCAGCACGGCCAGCGGTGGCGGGCAGGCGAGGGTCCGCTTGAAGCCATCCTGCATCAGCGCAGCACCCGAAGCCGCGTAGCCGTCCATCGAAGCCGCAGTGGCCACGCAGAGGTAGGGCTTGCCCGCCAGAGCCGCGGCGTATTTGACGAGGTCGTTCACCACCCCCGCGCCCACCGCCACGGGAATCGCATCGTTCGATCTCAGCACGTCGGCAATATATTGCGCGTCTTCGACTCGCGGCTTCAAGCGG
This sequence comes from Ramlibacter sp., assembly GCA_013815685.1. Classification (GTDB taxonomy): domain Bacteria; phylum Pseudomonadota; class Gammaproteobacteria; order Burkholderiales; family Burkholderiaceae_C; genus Ramlibacter. The sequence goes on along the minus strand of JACDFR010000018.1, from coordinate 12,868 downwards.
GGCTTCGCGGCCAGCACCAGCGGCGGCGCGATGCTGGCGCCCTGGCTTTCCAGCTGGCGCTGCGCGGCCGCGCCGGCCGCGGTCCAGGTGCTGTCGTCGGCGACCAGCATCAGTCTTGCCCCGGGAGCGCAGCGGCCGGCGATAGCAGGCAACGCCGCCGCCACACCGGGATGGATGGCTACGTCGCGGGTGGTTGCTGCGTCGCGAACCGCGGCTTGCAGCGTTGTGGGGGAACTTGCCATGTGTAAGGTATTTGAAGCCGGCGTCCGGCTTTGCGAACAAGTGTATAGCTTCCGATCCATTTGTCTAGTACGATGAGGGCAACTACGGAGGTGCGGATGGAGGAGGAGGACCAGGCGACCGTGCGGGCAGCGTGGCTGTACTACATGGAAGGCTTGACACAGGACGCGGTGGCCACGCAATTGGGCACGACGCGGCTGCGCGTCAATCGCCTGCTGGGCGAGGCGCGGGCGAGCGGGCTGGTTGGAATCACGATCAATTCGCGCCTGGCCACTTGCCTTGCGCTCGAAGCCGATCTCAAGCGAGAGTGTGGTCTGGGCGACGCAGTGATCGTCCCAACGCCGGAAGACGCCGCGCTGGTGCCCGTGTTGCTGGGCCGCGCCGCGGGCGAGTATCTGTCGCGCCATCTCGAAACGCACCGTGTGCGGGGCATCGGTGTCGGCTGGGGCGCGACACTGCGCGAGTCGATCCGCTTCGTGAAGCCCGGGAAATGGCCCGACATCAATGTCAACTCAATCATGGGCGGCCTCACCCGTGGACTGGAGATCAATACTTTCGAGACCGCCAGCGCGCTGGCCGCCAAGCTGGGAGCGCAGTGCAGCTACCTCGCGGCGCCCCTTTATGCCGGCAGCGAGAAGTCACGCAACACGCTCGTGTCGCAGGACGTATTCAAAGAGTCGTTCGATGAAATGGCGGCCAACGACGTGGCGCTACTTAGCGTGGGCGACATCAGCGATCGGTCCTTCCTGATCCGCTATGGCTTGCCCAAGGACGCGACCGCCGCCAGCCTGAAGCGCGCCGGCGCGGTGGGCGACATCGTGGGGCAGTTTCTGGATGCATCGGGAGACCCTGTGGCGCATCCCCTGAACAAGCGCGTGATCTCGCCGTCGCTCAAGGTCCTGGCCAAGATACCCATGGTGATCGTCTCATCGGGTGGCATCAACAAGGCCCCGATCATTGCCGCGGTGCTTCGCAAGAAGCTTGTTTCATGCCTGGTCTCGGACGAGGCGACAGCGGCCGAGGCCCTGCGCCTGTTCCGCGCCGCTTGATTCCGCAGCTACTCCGCTCCTATACTGGCCGGATGTCATCCATTGAGCTGGTCGGCGTAGCGAAGTCGTGGGCCGGGTCCACGGCGCTGGAGGGGATCGACCTGACGATCGAAGCGGGCAGCTTCTGCGTTCTGCTGGGGCCCTCGGGTTGCGGCAAGTCCACCACCTTGCGCATCGTCGCGGGCCTGGAAACGGCCAGCAGCGGGCGGGTGCTGATCGATGGCCGCGACGTGACAGACTTGCCGCCAGCCCAGCGCGGCGTCGCCATGGTGTTCCAGAATTACGCGCTGTTCCCACACCTCAGCGTGGCCGACAACATCAGCTTTGGCTTGTCGGTGCGCAAGGTGCCGGCCGATGAAAAGGCCAAGCGCCTGGCGGATGCGGCGCAGCTGCTGGGCCTGACGGAACTGCTCGATCGCAAACCTTCGCAGCTCTCCGGCGGCCAGCAGCAGCGCGTCGCGCTGGCGCGTGCGCTGGTGGCGCAGGCCAAGGTCTGCCTGATGGATGAGCCGTTGTCCAACCTGGACGCGCAGTTGCGCCAAGAGATGCGTACCGAGCTTCGCCAGTTGCAACAGCGGCTGGGCCTCACCGTCGTCTATGTCACGCACGATCAGGCAGAGGCGATGAGCATGGCCGACCAGGTGGTGCTGCTTTATCGCGGCCGCATCGAGCAGGCCGCGACGCCGCGCGAACTTTACGCGCAGCCCGCCACGACTTTTGCCGCCGGCTTCATCGGCACACCTTCCATGAATTTGCTGCGGCTGGACGGCGAGCACATCGCCGGCAGCCGGGTGCCTGCCGGGCGCGCCGCCCATTGGCTGGGCGTGCGGCCAGAGTCGGTCAACCTGGGTGGGCAAGTGCCCGCCACGGTGCGCAGCGTCGAATATCTGGGCGCCGACCTCATCCTGCATTGCGGCGTAGGCAGCGAAACGCTCACGGTGCGCACGGGCGGCCAGGCGGTGCTGGCGGCCGGCAGCGAAGTGCTGCTGGACTGGCACCCCTCGGCCATGCATCACTTCGATTCCCAGGGGCAACGGCTTCAATAACGACGGATTCACCAATGAAGGAGACACATCACATGCAGCGCAAGACTTTCAATCGATGGGTCCTGGCGGCCTGCGCCACGGCGGCCCTGGGCTTGGGCAGCGCGCAGGCTCAGGCGCAGGCGCAGCCGGTAGAGTTTTCTTTCTTCTTCCCGGTCGCCGTGGGCGGCCCGATCACCAAGTACATCGACGGCTTTGCCAGCGAGTTCATGAAGGCCAACCCCGGCATCAAGGTCAATCCGATCTATGCCGGCACTTATCAAGAGACCATCGTCAAGGCGCTGACCGCCCACAAGTCCGGCACGCCACCGGTCACGTCGGTTCTGCTGTCCACCGACATGTTCACGCTGATCGACGAAGACGCCATCGTCCCCATCGACAACTTCATCAAGACGGCCGACGACAAGGCCTGGCTGAACGGCTTCTACAAGGCGTTTATGCTGAACAGCCAGACCGGCGGCAAGACCTGGGGCGTGCCGTTCCAGCGCTCCACCGTCGTCATGTACTACAACAAGGAATTGTTCAAGGAAGCCGGGCTCGACCCGAACAAGCCGCCCACCACCTGGGCGGAGTTGAAGGACGCCGCGGCCAAGCTGACCAAGAAGGACGCCGGCGGCAAGGTCACGCAGTGGGGCGTGCAGATCCCCTCCAGCGGATTCCCGTACTGGCTGTTCCAGACACTGACCACCACCAACGACGCGGTGCTGGCCAACGAAGCCGGCAACGCCGTGAAGTTCGATGACCCGAAGGTCATCGAGGCACTGCAGTACTGGGTGGACCTGGGCAAGGCGGGCGCGCATCCGCCCGGCGTGGTCGAGTGGGGCACGACGCCCAAGGACTTCTTCGAGAAGAAAACCGCGATCATGTTCACCACCACCGGCAACCTGACCAACGTCAAGGCCAATGCCAAGTTCGACTTCGGCGTGAGCATGATTCCCGGCAACAAGCGCAAGGGCTCGCCCACCGGTGGCGGCAACTTCTATATCTTCAAGAAGGCATCGCCCGCCCAGCAGGAAGCCGCTTTCAAGTTCATCAAGTGGGTGACGCAGCCCGAACGCGCGGCGCTGTGGAGCATGGAAACCGGCTACGTCGGCGTGTCCGAGGCGTCGTACGGAACCGATGCGCTGCGCAAGTACGGGCGTGACTTCCCGGCCGCGCTCGTGGCGCGCGACCAGTTGCCGCATTCGGTGGCCGAGTTCTCGACGCACGACAACCAGCGCGTGACCAAGGCGCTGAACGACGGCCTGCAAGCCGCGCTGACCGGCACCAAGACCCCCGCGCAGGCCATGCAGGACGCCCAACGCGAAGCCGACCGGCTGCTGCGCTCGTACAAGTGACGCAAGCGATTCCCAAGTGACCGCGATGGGTCGCGCCTCGGCCGGGCTGGGCAGCCACCGGGCCATCCATGCCTGGCTGCTGTTGCTGCCGGCGCTGGTGCTGCTGGTGGCGTTCACGCACTGGCCGGCGGTCGCGACCTTCATCGACAGCTTCCACTCCACGCCCAAGGGCAGCCGCCCGGGCGTGTGGGTGGGACTGGAGAACTACCAGGCCATGAACGAGGACCCGGTGTTCTGGAAGGCGGTGGTCAACAACCTGTGGTTTGCCGGCGCCACCATTCCGCTGTCGATCGGGCTTGCGCTGGTGATGGCGCTGTGGGTCAACGAACGCATCGCCGGCCGCGCCTTTTTGCGGATGGCCTACTTCACGCCGACGGTGCTGCCCATGATCGCCGTGGCGAACATCTGGCTGTTCTTCTATACGCCGCAGTACGGGCTGCTCGAGCAGATCACCGGCGCATTGGGCTTGCCTTCGCACAACTGGCTGGGCGATCAGCGCACCGCGCTGGCCTGCATCACGATGGTGGCCGTGTGGAAGGAAGCCGGCTTCTTCATGATCTTCTACCTGGCGGCCCTCCAGACGCTCAACCCCAGCCTGCGCGAGGCCGCCGCCATCGAAGGCGCGTCGCGCTGGTACTTCTTCCGCCGGGTGCAGTGGCCCTTGCTGATGCCCACCACCGTGTTCGTGCTGGTCAACGCGGTGATCAACGGCTTTCGCATGGTGGACCATGTATTCGTGCTGACGCGAGGCGGCCCGGACAACGCATCGACCTTGCTGCTGTACCACCTGTATGAGGTGGGCTTCAAGTTCTGGGACACGGCCTATGCCTCGGCCCTCACGGTGGTGCTGGTGGTGGTGCTGGCCAGCGTGGCCCTGTTCCAGTTCTTCGTGCTGGACAAGCGGGTGCATTACAAATGAGCGCCCGCGCCAAATCGCTCGAGCCCGTCCGGCGGCTGGTTTACAACGATCCGACCTGGCTCGACACGCTGGCCGCGTGGGTGCTCGCGCTGCTCTGGATCCTGCCGTTGGTGTATGCGGTCTGGACGGCGTTTCACGCCAGCGAATTCTCCACGCGCTTCACGCTGTTCGCGCCGCTCACCCTGAACAATTTCCGCCGCGCCTGGGAGGCGGCGCCGTTCGCGCGCTACTTCCTGAATACGACGCTGCTGGTGCTGATGATCCTGGCGGTGCAGGTGGTGCTGGGAACGATGGCGGCGTATGCATTCGCGCGTTACGAGTTCCGGGGGAAGAACGTCGCCTTTGCGCTGGTGCTGGTGCAGCTCATGATCATGCCGGACATCCTGCTCGTGGAGAACTACAAGACCATGTCGCAACTGGGCCTGGTCGATACGCTGCTGGCCATCGGCCTGCCGTACTTCGCCTCGGCCTTCGCCATCTTCCTGCTGCGCCAGACGTTCATGGGTATCCCCAAGGAGCTCGATGAGGCTGCGCGGGTCGAGGGCGCGAGCGCGCTGCAGATCCTGTGGCGCGTTTACGTTCCGCTGGCACGGCCCGTGTACACGGCTTTTGCGCTGGTGTCGGTCAGCTTTCACTGGAACAATTTTCTGTGGCCGCTCATCATCACCAACAGCGTCAACGCCAGGCCGCTGACTGTGGGCTTGCAGGTGTTCTCGTCCGTCGACCAGGGTGTTGACTGGTCCATCATCACCGCCGCCACCCTGATGACCTCGGCGCCGCTGCTGATCGGATTTCTGCTGTTCCAGCGCCAGTTCGTGCAAAGTTTCATGCGCGCCGGGATCAAGTAGCCATGAAACTGGTCACCTGGAACACCCAATGGTGCTGCGGCGTGGATGGCGTCGTCAGCCCCGAACGCATCGTGCAAGGCGCGCGCCAGCTCGCGGATTTCGACGTCCTGTGCCTGCAGGAGATTTCGGTCAACTATCCGCAGCTGGCCGGCAATCCCGGCCACGACCAGCCGGCCCTGCTGGCTGCGCTGCTGCCCGGCTTCCAGCTTTTCTTCGGCGCCGCCGTGGACGAATGGACCGCCGACGGGGAGCGGCGCCGGTTCGGCAATGTCATCGCGACGCGGCTGCCGGTGGCGCAATTGCAGCATCACTTGCTGCCGTACCGCGCCGATGTCGGCGTGCGCAGCATGCCGCGCATGTGCACGACGTTGACGGTGCGCGACCCGGCATTGGGCCCCGTGCGGGTCATGACCACGCATCTCGAGTACTACTCCAAGGCGCAGCGCATGGCCCAGGCCCAGGCCCTGCGCGCCCTCCATGAGGAAGCCTGTGCCCATGCCGTGGCGCCGCCCGAACGCAGCGATGACGGCTCGCCGTTCCAGAGCAAGGAGCATACGGAGCACGCCATCCTGTGCGGCGATTTCAATTTCGAGGCGCATGAGCCTGAGCACGCTGTGTTGGCTGTCCCGGGGTCACCCGCGCGCTTCTGGAATGCCTGGAAGGTGTTGCATGGGCCGGCGCCCCAGCCGCCCACCTTTCGGTTGTATGACCGGCGCTATGGCCCCGAGCCGGTGACTTGTGACTTCGTCTTCGTGAGCAACGGGCTCAAGGACAAGGTGCGCAGCATGCGGATCGATGGCGACACGCAGGCGTCCGACCATCAGCCTGTGGCGGTCGAACTGTGGCCGGATCTCAGCGGACCCGCCGAAACCTGATCACCGGCAATACCCCTGCCCCCAACGCAGAACGCGCGGCCGGGCGCGGCATAGAATGAAGCGAGGCGTCGAAGAGGAATTCATGCACGAAGGACCGTTGAATTTGCGTTGCCGCTGCGGCCTGCTGCAAGGCCACGTTGACGCGCGACAGGCGTTTGCGCGCGCGACCTGTTATTGCAGCGACTGCCAGGCGTTTGCCCGCTTCCTGGGCCGGCACAGCGACACCCTCGATGCGCAGGGCGGTACGCAGATCATCGCTGCCTTGCCGCGGGCCGTGGAGTTCACGGCCGGTTCCGACCGGCTGTCTTGCAAGTCGCTGAGCGACAAAGGCATGTTCCGGTGGTACGCAAGCTGCTGCCACACCGCCATCGGCAACACCCCGCGAGACCGCTCGCTTCCGTATGTGGGCCTCATTCACACCTGCCTGCCGGGCGAAGCTGCGTCGCTGGATGAGTCGCTGGGCCCTGTGAAGGTGGCGCTCAACACCGGTTCTGCGCTCGCGCCGGTCGGTGCGGCCCCGATAGCGACATTGTTTGGCATCGCCAGGATCATGAGTCAGGTGGTCAAGGCCCGCCTGACAGGCAAGCACAAAGACAACCCGTTCTTTGTTCCAGCATCGAACGCCCCGGCTCGCGAACCCCGGGTTCTTTCGCCGGCCGAGCGCAAGCGCCTGGACGCAGCGCCCGGGGACCAGAAGCTCTAGCGCGACCCCTTCTTTTTATCCCCGCCGCCTTCGTCGCCGTCCTTGCGCGCCTGGCCGGTTGCCGCCTTGCGTCGCTAGGTTTGCGATGAACCTCATTTGTACGCCAGTGTGGTGCGCTGGGCTGTCGGATTGCGCCCTGTCCGGGGTAGGAGAACGAATCTTCACAAGCGATTTGACATGCAAGTAAATGCCTGCATATACTCCGTCACCTTTTTTATCAATCAACCCGAAAGGAATTGTGATGGTGGATATCCTGCACAGAGTCGGAATCAAGTCGTCGGTGGACGACGTCTACAAAGCGCTGAGCACACGCGACGGCGTTGCCGGTTGGTGGACTGCCGATACGCGAGGGGAAAGCAAGGTGGGCGAAAACCTGAAGCTGCGCTTCACCACTGGCGGTGTCGACATCGGTGGCTTCGACATCAAGGTTCTCGAGCTAGACCCGGCGAAGCGGGTGGTCTGGCAAGTGGCGGATGGGCCTGAGGACTGGGTCGGCTCCCGGATCAGCTTTGACCTGAAGCAGGAAGGCGAGCATGCCATCGTGCTGTTCAAGCACCAGGGCTGGAAGGAGCCGAGCGAATCCATGCACCATTGCAGCACCAAGTGGGGCACTTTCATGATGAGCCTGAAGTCGCTGGTCGAAACCGGGAAGGGAACGCCCAGCCCCGACGACATCAAGATCGACAACTGGAACTAGGGCCTGTTCACACTATTTATGCAAGATGCGTTGCGGATCAAAAAGGTCATGCGCAAGGCGCGAAACGCAGCCGGACTCAGTGTCCGGCAAGGCTTGGCAACGCGAAGGGAACGTGGTTAAAACAGCGCCACTCGTTGTTGCACGCCTAGCCCAGGCGGCCAGCCTGGGCGTCGCCCTGCGCCTGGATTGGCGCTGTTTTAACCACGTTCGCACTTGCATAAATAGTGTGAACAGGCCCTCGCACTGAGGCCGGTATTGGACATCGACAAAGTCTTCAAGGCGCTGGCCGACCCCACCCGCAGGCGGCTGCTCGACCTGCTGCACGCGGACAATGGCCAGACGCTCACAGCGCTGTGTGAGCACATGGAGATGACGCGCCAGGCGGTCACGCAGCACCTTCAATTGCTGGAAGACTCCAACCTGGTTGCCGTCATCTGGCAAGGCCGCGAAAAGCTCCACTACCTGAACCCGGTGCCGCTGCACGAGATCCATGAGCGCTGGATCGCCAAGTTCGAGCGCAGCCGCCTCGGCGCACTGCGCAACCTCAAGAGAAAACTGGAAGGTGACGGCAATGACAAAACCTAGTTTCGTTTACGTGTCCTATATCGCGTCCACGCCCGAAAAGGTGTGGCAGGCATTCGTAGACCCTGAAGTGATGCGCCAATATTGGGCGGGCCCGAACGCCGAGTGCGCGCGGGTGAACGTGTCGGATTGGAAGCCCGGCTCGCGCTGGGAGCACCAGCGCGTGGACGAGGCCCGCACCGTCGACATCGTCGGCAAGGTTGTCGAAAGCGACCCGCCGCGCAGGCTGGTCTACACCTGGGCCAGGCCGGCGCAGGTCGAAGATGAATCGATGCATTCCCGTGTCGCGATCGACATCGAGCAGCATGGCCAGGGCCTGGTGCGCCTCACGGTGGCGCATGAAGACCTCGAGCGCGACCCGCAGATGCTTGCCGGCATCTCCGGAGGGTGGCCCAAGGTTCTTTCCAACCTCAAGACACTGCTGGAAACCGGCCAGCCGCTCCCGCGCTCGGTGCCGGCGGGCTAGCCACGCTACGTCCTGCGCAATCGCGTGAACTTTACCCAGCGGAAACACAACGGCGATCTGTTCAGCCTGCGTTCAGGGACCGGCATGCACCATACGCTATCCCCACCAGGAGCATCCATGAAACGCCTCTTCTCCGCCAAGCCCCTCGTTGTTGCTGCCGTCGCGCTTGGCACGGTCGTCGCGGCCTCCGCTGCGCACGCACGCAGCGACGTGTTCTTTTCCATCGGCCTGAACGTTCCCGGCGGCTACGTGCAGCAACAGCCTGTCTACGTGCAGCCGCAGCCGGTGTACGTGCAGCCGCAACCCGTGTATGTGCAGCCGAGGCCGGTGTACGTGCAGCCCAGGCCTGTCTACGTGCAGCCGCAGCCGGTGTATGTGCAGCCGCGCCCGGTCGAATACGGCTATGGTCAGGGGCACGGCTACTACTCCGAGCGCCGCGGCCCGTATGGCGACCGGGACGGCGATGGCGTGCAGAACCGCTTCGACCCCAATTCGCGCTGGTTCGACCCACGTGCTGCCTACTACCACAACGGCCGGCGCGATATAGACCGTGACGGCGTGCCGAACCGCTTCGATCGCGCTGCCTACAACCCGTACCGGTACTGATCAGACCTCCCGACGCGTCGGCCCCGGACCGTGTTCACCGAGAGCACCCCGGGGCTGACGCCTTTTGGCGGCCGCAAAGGGCGTGGTGGTTCGAGGATTACGACATGCCGGGGGAGAGGAGCCCGGCCGGCGCCATCACCGCAGGCGGCGCCCGGGCCGCCCGGTTCGAAGACAGCGAAGGCCACATCTGCTCAACCCACCTCCACCGTCACCTTCAAAAACTTCGCCCCGATCAGCGTCGTCCCCGGGTACTGGCACAGGTTCTGGCTCTCGAACAGCGCCACCAGTTCGCTGCGCAGCTGGTCCGCTTTCCCTTCCTTCCCCGCCGCCTCGAAGGCATTCATCGTCGGCCCGTAGTACTGCCTGAACGTGTCCACGAACTCCGCGGGTGTCCCCTTGAACTCGAACACATAGTTGTCGCGCTCGCAGGTGATTCCTTCCCACGCAACGCCGGCCGCGCCGAAGCGTTCGGTCACATTGGCGGGCACCCCCCAGGTCATGGGGCTCACGAAGCCTTCGGGCGGCGGGGGCGCGTAGGCCGCGCTGATTTTCAGGATCTGCGCGACGAGCGTCGGGTCGTTGGGAATCCAGTTGCCCATGATGATGCGGCCGCCGGGCTTGGTCACGCGCACCATCTCCCGCGCCACGTCGAAGGGCTTGGGCGCGAACATGGCGCCAAAGATGCTGATGACGCGGTCGAAGGTCTTGTTCTCGATGCCGCCCAGGTCGCAGGCATCGCCTTCCAGGAAGCGGCACGTTGCCTGCAGGCCGGCCTGGGACGCGCGCCGGTTGCCCGCCGCGACCAGGTTGCCCGCGATGTCCACGCCCAGCACGTTGGCGCCCAGCTTCGCGGCCGGGATGGCCGTGGTGCCGTCGCCGCAGCCGAGGTCCAGCACCTTCATGCCGGGGGTGATGCCGGCGTGCCGCACCACGTCTTCACCGCTTTCGCGCATGCTCTCGGCGATGCGGGTGAAGTCGCCTTTTTCCCAGAGTGCCTTGTTCGGGTTCATGACTTCACCATCTCTTTCATGTGGTTGATAACGTGGGTGTGCTCGTGCTGAGGGCTGAACATCACGATCTCGGCATCCGCGTCGACCTTGATGTTGTGGCCGGGGGGCCAGTAGAAGAGGTCATTGGCTTTCACGGTCTCCTGCGCGCCGCTGTCGTCGGTGGTGGTGATCTGGCCTTTGAGCACAAAGCCCCAGTGCGGGCAGTCGCAGGAGTTGTGGTTCAGCCCGACGAACAGCGGGGTGGTATCGACGCCCGACGAGAGGGTGAAGTACTCGCCGCTGATCTTTCCGTAGCCGGTGGCGTCGCCGAAATTCAATCGCTGCCGGATGACGGCGCCGGGGATTTCCATCTTGACGTCCACGTCGTCTTTGGCCATGTGCATGTTGGTTGCTCCTGAGTGGTTGGCGGGTGCCGGTTTTCCTGCGTCTATTCGTTGCACCCGCTCGAAGCGATAGACGGCATACTCATGATCCGCGCCGGGTGTTCCTGGAACGTTCCCGGCGGCGCAGGAGGGAATGGCGATGACATTGCAAATCCGCGTACTCGGGCAGTTCCGCGTCGGCGGTGACGCGACAGGCGACGCAGGCAAAGCCCAGCCCCAGCTCCCCCGCCGTGCCGCCGAGCTGGTGCAACTGCTCTGCTTGCAACCCCAGCACAGCCTGATGAACGAACAGGTGGTCGAGGCGCTGTGGCCGCACCTCGACCCGGATGCCGGCAGCGCCAACCTGCGCAAGGCCGCCTTCCATGCGCGGCAATTCATCGGCCAACCCGACGCGCTGGTGCTGCGGGGCGGGCGCGTCATGCTCATGCCCGACCGCGGCGTCGACTGCGATGCACTGCGCTTCGAGCGTGCGGCAGACCAGGCGCTGGCCGGCGGCCAAGCCCAGGCATGCAAGTCGGCAGCCAATCTGTACGGCGGCGATTTGTTGCCCGAATCCCGCTACGAGCCCTGGACAGAGGCACCCCGGCAGCGTCTGCGCGACAAGTACCTTCGGTTGCTGCGGCAAGCGGGCGATCTGGAGCGGCTGGTTCGCGAAGATCCCACCGATGAAGCAGCCCATGTGCAGCTGATGCGTGAAGAGCTGGCCGCGGGCCGCCGCTCTTCGGCGCTGCGCTGGCACGGCCATTTGCGTGACCACCTGCAGCAGTCCATGGGGGTGCGGCCCGGGCCGCAGGTGGAGGCGCTCTACCGCGAGTGCGTCGCCGGGATGGAGGGGACCGCGCCGCGCTTCGTCGGCCGTGCGCTGGAACTGGTGCGTGTGCTGTCGTCGTTGCGCGCGAGCCTCGGCAGGCGCCCAGGCGGTGCCGTGGTGCGCGCGCCGGCGGGCATGGGCAAGACGGCTTTTTGCCGGCGCGTGGCCGAGGAGGCGAGGGGCCTGGGCTGGCAGGTGCGCTACGTGCAGGCCGGCGACTGGACCCGGCCCTATGGAATCACCGCTGACCTGGTGGAGCCGCTGCTGAGCGAAGGTCCGCAAGTGCTGGAGGCCATTGGCCCGCATGCGCAGGCCGTGCTGGCGGCCATGGGCCCCGCGTCCGAGAGCGCTCAGCCCCTGGCGCTGCCGATGGGGCGGCACCAGGTGGTGGGCGCCGTGCGGCGCCTGCTGCTAGCCACCGCCGCCGGCAAGCCCGTGCTGGTGATCGTCGATGACGCGCACTCGGCCGATGACGCCAGTGCCGATCTGCTGGCGCAGCTGGCGGCCAGCGGGCCGCCCGTCTTTGTGCTCCTGGCATGCCGGCCCACCCTGCCCGAGCTGCTGGAGCGCAACCTGTCGCGCATGCTGCGCGCCGGCCAGCTGGAGGCGATCGAGCTCGGGCCGCTGGCGGAAGATGAAGCAGCGCTGCTGGCCGTGCGCGCGGCCGGTGCGCCGCTGCCGCCCGGTGGCGCTGCAGGCATCGCGCAGCGGGCCGAGGGCCTTCCATTCGCCGTGGTTGAACTCGCGCGTGCGTCAACCTCGGGGGAAGGAGCCGGCGAGAGCCTGCCGCGCAGCCTGTCGTCGGCGCTGGCCGAACGCCTGTGCGATGTGGATTCGGATGCCCTCGAGGCGCTGCGCCGGCTGGCGCTATCGGCCGAAGATTTCGACGTCGCCACTGCCGTCGCGCTCATGGCCGACGACGGGCACGATCCCCTGGCCCGGCTGGACCGCGCGCTTGCGGCGGGCGTGCTGGTGGTGGCGGAGGGCCGCTACCGGTTCCGTCACGCGCTGGTGCGGCAGGCGCTGGCCGATGGCATCCCGCCGCACCGCCGCATGGCCCTGCATCGGGAGGTGGCAGCGCGGCTGGATGGCGCGGGCGCGGCGCCCGGCCTGGTCGGCCAGCACTGGCTGGCCGCGGGCGAACCCGACAGGGCCTTGCCGTGCTCATTGGCCGCGGCGCGCCAGGCGTTTCGCCTCGGCGCTTACGAGGACGTGCTGCGCCATGCGCAGCCGCTGCTCGCGCACCGCCCGCTGCAGCCCGAGGCCCTGGCGCTGCGCGCCGAGTCGCTGGACGCGCTG
>JACDFR010000063.1 GCA_013815685.1 Ramlibacter sp. | reverse complement strand
CGAACTGGAGACCATCATGGAACGTACAGTCATTGCGATCGACATTGCCAAGAAGGTGTTTCAACTGCACTGGGTGGATACGGACACAGGGTGCATCGAGCGGCTGCAATTGAAGCGAGCAAAGCTGCTCGAATGGTTTGCCAACCGCGCCGCTTCGCATGTCGTGATGGAGGCTTGCGGCGGCGCGCACGACTGGGCCCGCACCCTGTCCGGGTTCGGCCACGAAGTGCGACTGATCTCGCCCAGGAAGGTGCGTCCGTTCGTGCAGCGAAACAAGACCGACGCAGCCGATGCTAAGGCGATCTGGACGGCATGCCGTCAACCGGATATGCGCTTCGTCCCAGTCAAGACCGAGGCTCAGCAGGTCGTCCTCTCTCTGCATCGGTTGCGTGCGCAGCTCATGAAGACCCGCATCATGCAGACCAACGAGCTTCGTGGGCTGCTCTACGAGTTCGGCATCGTGCTGCCGGAAGGCCATTGCGCGTTGCTCAAGGCATTGCCAGACGCGATGCATGACGCGAAGAGCCGGTTGCCTGGCATGCTGATGGACAGCCTGGACGAGCAACTCAGACGAATCCAGCAACTGCAGGCCGACATCGGCAGCATCGAGCGCAGGCTTGCTCAGCAAATGCGGGACATGCCCGCATGCAAAGCTGTCGCCGAGATCCCCGGCATTGGTCTGCTCACGGCGACCGCCGTGGTCGCCAGCATGGGGACGCCGACAGCATTCAAGGATGCCCGAGAGTTTGCAGCTTGGATCGGGCTGGTCCCACGTCAGACCGGTACAGGTGGGCGGATCAGGCAACTTGGCATCAGCAAGCGTGGCGATGCCTATCTTCGTACTCTCCTCATGCACGGTGCTCGAGCCGTGGTGATCAGAGCCAAGGATGGCCCGACATGGCCATGGCTTGCCGCCTTGCTACAGCGCCGGCCGTACAGCGTGGCCGTCGCTGCCGTAGCCAACAAGCTGGCGCGAACGATCTGGGCAGTGCTGGCCCGCGGACAGGCCTGGCGTCCCCAGGCGTGGCAGGCTGCGCACTGACAAACTGTGAAGCAACCGCTTTGAAGGAGAGCAAGCGACCACGCGTGTGATGGGCCAGACAGGTCGGACCGGGATGGGGACACTCCGATAGGGAACAAGAGCTTAAAGCTCGGTGTTCAGATGGGAACCTCATCAGCGAAAACCATCAGGGCCAGCAGGCATATCAGCCTGCACAACAGGCCGGATATAAGACTGCAGCCCTGCCTCCTGATTCTTCACGCATACGAGTTCTTGCAATCCGGGAGGCGCCCATATAAGACCTTCCCTAGCTCGCCAGCGCCGCAAGCGCAAAAAATCAACGTTCCGTCGCTTCGCCGCTCACAATCTCGTCTTCACATCGGTGGCAAAGCTTCTGCCGCCCAGACTCCTAGGGGAGGTGAGTAGCAAGCTTTCGCCGGTTGCGGTCTACAGGGCGCCCTACTCACAAAAAAAAGAGGCCTTGACCAGTTAGCAGCCGTTGATCGATCAACTCCTTAAACGCTCCTAGGCGCTCGCGGAAGCCATGGCCGCAGGAGGTAACGGCAACGGCCGCTACGATCTCAAGGCGAAGTCTTCCTTGCGCCGACCCGCGGCAATCGCTTCGCGCATCCATTTTGGTCGTGGGCCACGACCGGACCAGACGTTGCCTTGGTCATCACGGTACTTGGGGGGACGGTCGCTAGATCGCTGCCGCACACTACTCTTGTAACTGGGTGCGGCCGCAAAACCGAGATCCTCCGCTGTCAATTGATAGAAGCTGATGGCTTCCCGTATCCGGGCAATCACGGCCTCAACTTCCTTGCGACGGATTGACTCCGCCTCATTCTGCAGGGCCTCAATCTCATCGAGTACCTGCTTGTAGGTTTTCTTCACTTCTACTTACCCCTTTGGCATAAGGCGGATGTAGTTATTCCCTGGTTTAATTAATTGTATCTGCGAACTCAGAACTTCGGAGACGCTTTTTGTCCGCGATGTCAGGGCATCTCCACTGTAGGCTTCCACAATGTTCCAAAGTGTTTGAAGCAGCCCAATGTCGCAATTCAATTGGCTTACACGTTCTGCTCGTATTGCAGGATGCGGATCCCAGTGAAGTCCCACCGGACCGCGGAGATCGCCTGTGCCGCTGCTGTGCTCGACGGCCCGAATTCGCTGACGGACGAATTGCAGAAGATTGAGCACCGCCTCAGAGAATTCCTCCACCGCGATGTCCCTCGTTGTCCCTACGGATTCCAACTGGGAGCACAGATCTTTGAGCAAGCGGCTCGCGCGCATCTCCCCGTCGAGAGCCTGCATGGCTTCGCGCAGCACCAACACCGCTGCCGCTGCGGCACTCCCCAATGGAACCTGGGCTTGGGCCCTCAAGACCGCAGCGCACACTAAAGAACGTCTGTAAGCCGAAGAAGCCCTAGCCCCTCGCTTTGGACGTCCAAAGGACTTTGCCACGGGGAGGCGGTCCGCCACCTCGGGCACCTCGATGGGCGGAGCCGCGCCGCTTCGGCCTTTGCGGATCAGTGCTTTCACGAATTCTCCTGAGCGACTGCAATGTCCGGGAAACTCAACTATTAGCTTACTGCCAATTCCCAATCAATGAAAAGCCAAATGGTTACAATGCCTATCGCCAATTTCGGCGCAATGAGGGACATTGCCGCGTGGGGGCCTCAGACCTTTTTGCGTCTTCGTCTAACACGCTGCGGGAATGGCGAACGCGGAAATGGGAGGTGGCGCATTCGTGCTCTGCTGGCAAGCGCAACGGACGCCTTGCCTCCGGCCGGCATTCCACGTGGTGTGCCTAGCGGAACAGCACCACCTAGTGCAGGTCGAAAGCGCCGCGGGCGTGTCGGCAATTGATATTTGCATCAAAGGCAGTCCTCCCCCGACCGAACAAATGTGTCGGCCTGCACGGACTTCCAATGAGCCGCAACACTACTTACCGCCTGGTCTGCATCGAAGATGATCGTATCCGCGACATAAGGACGACTTAAAGCCAACCTGTAGTAGAACGGTCCGTCAACCATACTGCCCAAGGCCACCATGTTGGGATGAGCGACGCCATTCAGCGCAACAACTAAACGGCTATCTCCCTCGATATCTAAGGAGCCAGGAGAGTACGACTCGACCCCGTCGGAGATCTTCCACTCTCGCACAATTCCCTGCAGCACGAGGTTCCGATATAGCTCACTGTCGGTCTGCGATAGGTTGAATCTGTGGACGATTGCATTCAATGCAGCGTTCGCAAAGGCCGATCGACCACCAAGTTCCAGATGAAGGGCACCGGACCGAAGTTCTTTGGTGGGATTTCGGCAAAAGGACAAATCCACTATGCCGGCATCGTTTAACGCGAGAATTTTCCTCATTAGTTCCAGGGATGTTCCTACCGCGAGACGGTTAGTTACCCGGTACCACTTGGAAAACAGCTCTCTGGTCCCCGCCGGTCCACCAGCGCCCCACTCCACTTGCTTCCGGAAACACGGCCGGAGGTCTCTAATAGCGCCATCAACAGCCGCCTTGATTGGGTTGCTCATGTTGCCCTGACTCGCGTAGAGAATGTCGCGCTCGAGCCAAGCCGCAGCTGTCGCGTGCAGATCACCTGCTTCGGCGCCGAAACCCTCAAGTGGGTCTATGATTTCATTCCAGACAAAAGCATGTTGCAAAATCGATTCAGGATGCCCCCACCGGGACTCGATCTGGTTCAGCCTTCTCGCGGCTCTTAGGAATTCAACATTGCTCAATGCCGCCAACCTGTCATCGACCTCGGATCCTGATCGAACCTTGATGAATCGACAAATGGCGCTCCGATCGGAAGGACTGAGGCGTAGACCTTGCTCTTCTGGCGCAGTCAGCAAGGCGTCTATATGCTTTATGTAGTCTGCGTAGACGTTGCGCGACTCCCCATACACGGCCCATATATTCAGTTTGTCGTGGCCCTGATCGCAACTGTCCACGTGGATTTTTAAACGGGATTGAGCGTCCTCTTGAAATTGTTGGACGGCAGCTGGCGATAGCAGCGTGCGGTAATACAGCATCATCATTTCCAACGCCAGCAGCGGCACTACCTCGTTCTCGATGACGTGCCTATCCATAGCACTTCGGCCTCTGATGTTTCGGAGCGCATCAAATGTCTGATCATTAAATATCACCCCAACATGACGTCGCTCTCTCGCGTTCTCCTTCTCGTTGTAAGCGCGCGCCCTGACAAACAACCCCGACTCACTAATCGGGTAAATCTTCAGTGGCTCCAGTCCACTCGCGAGGTACTTCAATTTGCCGGAACTGCCACCCGCAGAAACAAAATAGCCGCCGCGACCGGAAGTGAGCCAATTTATGCAATCAATGGCCGCCAAGCCCATTCCCAAACATGCCACGCGACTGGAAGGGGGGACCATCTCAGCCGTTATCCTTTCAATCGGATAGACCGAGTGGATGTACCTAAACGAAGATGATGATGCTTTTGTTAGATCCATCATCGCGCTGGCAAGTGATCCGCTGCTTGGCGTGTTGTGGGTATGGCCAGTGCAAAGAAACACAAAATCCGCGGCGGCTTCATTTTCTGACGTCGTGGGGGCACAGGCAATTCGGTACTTGCCTTCGCTGGTCGGCACAAGGTTGACAACTTTCGATGGGATCATCGTCACCGTGATACCAAGGTTCCTGAGCTCGGCGACATAACGGGCGAAAGTGTCGCTTAACGCCTCGCCAACCAGCGCTCGATCTACCCAATGCTGCGGCGCAATGTGGTAGCGAGGGTTCTTTGTGGCTTCGAATTTCTCCGATGCCCATTGATAAAGTGTTTCGATATTCCTCTCATACACCTCTATGTCGAGGCTCCTGTGACTGGCATCGGCGCACAGGGACACCTGCTCCGCAGTTCTATTGAGGTGGTTGGTTGGAGTTTGATCGATGGAGTGAACTCCGGGCCCGAAGCTGCCGGACGCGTCGTAAACCATAACCGACAGTTTCGGGGGAGGGATCGGCAAGGTTCCTGAGCGAATACGAGTGATGATTCTCTCAAGGCAATAGAGCGTATTTGGCCCTCCACCGACAAAACATATCACATAGGATTTTTGCGCACCTTGGCTGCCATCTCTGTTGGGCAAGAATGCTGTCGGGTCGTTTGGTGGCACCATCGCGTCCTCTATGATCGTTGCTAGCCGAAGTTGATTGATTTATGGGGCATGGACACCGGGCCATGTTTCAGCCCACCTGCATAGCGTCAGAGCAGTCAGACTTATTTCCTCGTCGTCCGGCGTTCAAGACTTGGTGTGTTGACAAGCGGGTATGACGCAATGTCGCAACAGTGCGGCGCTAACGGTTGCACCAAGACAAAGCACCGCACTGAGAAAAAAAGCTCGTCCTTCGAATGTGGAGTACAAGTAGCTGCCGCCATAGACGATTGCGGATGTGAGCACACCCACTGTCCCCCAGTAAATTCCAGTGCCAGTAGACATTGCCTGCTGCCGCACATTCGTCTTGATAAATTCGGCTGCGCCCACCTGGGTGCAACTGAGGGTCGCTGCCTGCAGCGCTTGAACGACGACCAAAGTACCGAGGTCTCCGGCCTCCGCTAGCAAAGTCCAGCGTACGACCCCGCCAATGCACGCGAGGAGTACGAGGGTGGGGGCAGAAATCAACGCCAGGATGCGGCTGCCAAAAACGAAAACCAGAACCTCAACCAGGACACCGAAGCTCCATAAGGCACCAATTGACGTTGACGACAGTCCTAGACTCTTCCAGAGAATCGCGCTGTACACATAAAACAGCCCATGGCAAGCTTGGGAGACTGCAGCGCTACACAGGAACAGGATGAATGCTTTTTGGCGCAGCAGCTGGAGTAGTGAAGCTTTTGAATGAGTCCGCACGGCACGGAAGTCCGGCAGCCCAATGGCTATCACACCCAGTATCAGATAGCACAGCGTAAGTGCCAGAGCGACAAATTCCAGTCCAACCCAATCCAAGGCGGCGCCTAAGGCCACGGTGATCACTGCCACTGACACTGAACCGATGCTGCGCAGACGACCGAAGTCCAAGCCCAAACGGCTGGCGTTTCCCAAGACTATCGATTCGCTCAATGGAACGACGGCGGCAGAGCAGGCTTGCAAGACGATAAAACTGTAGAACACCCATGCCGGAACGCGAGCGTGCTGAAGCAGCAGAGCCAGAATGCACGACATCGCCACTAGGCTCAGGAGCACGTTTTTTCTGCTTTCACTGGCGTCGGCGACTAATCCGACAATCGGGTTCACGACCAGCTTTATCAGTGCGCCAACGGCGAAAAGCTGCCCGACTTGCTGTTCCGTTAGCCCATTCGACCTGATCCACAGCGGAAGAAAGCTAATAGTTATAGCCACCGGTCCATACAACGCAGCGTAGTAAGCGTAGAACACATGTCGAAACTGCAAGCCGGTACTCCGAGTTTCACTTTCGTTCAGTCAGGCTACCTATTTCCGAACACCTGTTAGCAAGGGCCGATGGCCGGTGATCGTCAGAGAAGGCTTCTCTCAATCAGCTTTGGAGGCAGCGACGGACCGAAGTTGCCCACTGCAGGAACTCCACGTAGGCTGAAGATCTGTTCGGTCTAAGAAGTGGGACAGTTCTTCTCTTTCTGCCCTCGGCAGGAAGTCGACCAGTGGCGGCAGATTGGGGCGGAACAACCTGCTCCTGATGACGAATTCCCTTGTCAAATCGCGGTGCCATGACTTGTAGCTGGCGATCTCGAGCTGGGTGACCCGCTCAGACTCCTCCACGCTCATAAAGTGAGGCGTTGAATTTAATAGTTGACGGCTGGCATCAAAAAACTCGTCGGACAGATTCAAGCAATCAACGATTACCCTCTTCATCTCGTCCACTCCGCCAAGCTCGCGAGCGATCGCGTGGCGGTAGTTTGTGACCAAGGGACGGTATAGGTCGGGCAGAGCATCCAAGGCCCTGAAAATCCACTTGATCTCAGCATTCGCATTTCCGAACATGTGGGTCAGCCCTTGGGCGATCTTCGAAACGAAAAGTCGCGCTCGCTCGCATCCCTCGAGCCAATCGCCATCCCGCCAGGCGCCGGCGACATCGTTGAAAAGCGGATAGTGCCCCGCAACGTTGCGGAACAGCAGATAGCAGAATTGGTCGCGTGAAATGCCCCTCTGCAATAGGGCCTTAAAGCCCGCCTCTCCCTTTACTGCGACTGCGGAGTAAAACCTATAGACGATCTTGTGGTCGGCCTCCGGCATAGTATTGAGCAGTCTTTTCGTTCGTTGGGTCGCTTGATGGTATGCGGTCCGCACCGACTCTTGCAAGACTTCAAACTGCTCCTTCGTTCTGTATTGCGAATCCACGATGGTGCCGGTTGAGGCCATATAGTCAGTGACCGAAATCAGTATCCCATCCTTGCTTACGTGCCTGTGATGCTGGTGCGCGGGAAAATCACCAAGTTTCTTTGGTACATCAGAGAGCACATAAATGTCCAGATCGGATGTGCTGGAGCCGAACCCGTCCATCAGGCTGCCGCCAATTAAGACGAGATCATTTTCAGCAAAGAAGAGATGACGCAGAACGTCCTCAATATCGATGGCGAGCTTGCCGTCCCGTGCGTGGATGTGAGTCGATGAGACGTGTACGTTCTTCATTTTTGATTCCGCGTATTAGACTTTGAGAGACGGCTATAGGGCCGTACCTTCGAAGCTCAATCATCTGTGCCAGGCAATCACATCCTTAACTCTGCTGAGTTTGGCTTGTGAGGACGTGTTTCACGGTCGATAGAATCTTCGCGTTGGTCTGAGAATCTTTAACGGCGACCCTCACCATGCGTTTGTTTACATGGCTTCCCATCTTCGATATGTCGCGAAGGTATAGGCCAAACCTTCTGCAATCTTGGACAAATTCACTCGCAACACCGAAGCGGTCGGGTATTTCCGCCAGGAAGAAGTTCGCAACGGAGTCATGTACCTTGAATCCCATATCCCTGAAGCCAGCAGCAAGAAGCCCGCGATACTCGCTGGTTTCCTGATACCTTTTGGCGTAGTAGTCCCGATCTTGAACCGCGGCGATGGTCGCTATCTGGGCAGGAAGGCTTACCGCCCATGGTGGTGAGAAGCAACTTAGTCCGGTGATGATCTCGGGGCTAGCGCAGAGGTAGGCTGATCGTGCTCCGCTCAACGCATATACCTTGGATAAGGACTTGCATACGATCGTGTTGCGGGCCTCTGCTGCGTACGCGATGAGCGACTGCGACGTGTCGACGTAATCAATGTATGTTTCGTCTATCCAAAGTAGCGTTTCCTTTGGAATGGCGTGACGTAGGCGTAACAACTCTTCCTTGGTGATGAGTGTCCCGGTAGGGCTATTCGGGTTCACCAGAGTAACCATGTCGGGGCGTGCCTTCAAGATCACGTCTATCAGTTTCGAGATGGGCAGGGAATACGCACCGCGTTCTTCATGTAGAAACGGCACCTTGACGCACTCACACCCGATGACTTCCTCAAATATATGGTTGTACTCTCCATACGTAGGATCCAGTGTCAGCACCTTGCTGTTTTTGCTCAGCAGTCGCAGCATGGCCAGAAAAATCAGATTCGACGAACCTGCGCCGACGAGCAGATTGCCAGCGGAAACATTGAGCTGCTCGGCCAAGACCTGGACCAGGCCTTCGCAATGAGTTGGAGGAGAGGTGCGGAGAATCCACGGCAGATGCTCTCGAATCTTCGCAATCACCATCGGCGACGGGTCAAACCACGCATCGAGCACGTCGGCGTTAATGCACTGGTCAACTCTCGATAGATCGTCGAATCGGGACCCGATGAACTCGAAAGATGCTCCACCGTGGAAAGCTTTCACCTTAGGTGTATTTGCGATCAACATGACATCCTCTCTTCTGGAAATTGCCTCTTGCATGTTGATGATGCTGGGCAGGTCAAATGTGAGCAACACTCGTAGTTGCGTTTGCGATGGCCACCGGAGCTTGCAGGTATTTGGTGAAACGTAAGCCCACCTCGGGCGGCGAAATGGTTGGGCGCGGCAAAGAAGACATTGAGCCCGGCCGAGTATTGACGTGCAGGAAGTGCGGCCCCACTTGGCCATTCAAGGCCGAAACGGCGTCTTGCAGCGCGGGGAGTCCATGGCACTCGTGCACCGAACGATATCCGCTTGAGCGTGCCAGGCCGCAGAAGTCGACATTGCCCGCATTTGTGGGTTGCCTGCCGGTGCTGTCATGAACGCCGTTGTTAAGTAAGACATGAATCAGGTTTGAGGGGGCGTATCGCCCGATCGTCGAGAGATTTCCCAGCTTCATGAGCGCCGCCCCGTCGCCATCCAACACTACGATTGGCCGCGCGACATTGAGAGCGACACCCAGGCCGACAGCACTCGCGCATCCCATAGAGCCGACAAGGTAGAGATTCCGCTCCGTGTCCTCAATCGCGAAGAGCTCTCTCCCCGTATTGCCGGTGGTCGCTATGAATGCAGAGTCATTGGGCACGGACTTCACAATTGCTCGAATAACATCTTCTCTACTTGGCAGCGGTTGACCTGGACTCCCTAGCACTCTCACCTTGCCACTAGGCGCGCGCACTTCGGGAGCAGCTCTCAAGGGCTCATCTTCGATCGCGTTGGGCTCCACAATAAGGGCGTACGGCAGATTCGAGCTGCGTATGTAGTTCCGCGCTGCTGCAAGAGCGCCTTCGACCATTAGGTCTTTAGCCGGGAACGGTGCGTGTCGAATCCCGATTGTGTCCAGCAAACGATGAGTGATTTGGCCCATGAGACTATGCTGGGGCTCGTCTGGATGGCCTGGGCATCCCCTCCAACTACAAATTAAAAGCGCTGGAATCTTGAAGACGTGGTTTAACGAGGTTAGCGGATTGACAGCATTTCCGAGCCCGGAGTTCTGCATCAACACCACCGGCATCCTGCCAGCCAGGAATGCGCCGGCAGCGATGCCCATCGCCTCACCCTCGCTTGCGGCAGCTACGTTCTTCATCGCGGGATCGCTAAGGATGCTGTTCAACAAGGGAGTCAAATAGGAACAGGGCACCGAGCAATAGAAGTCGAAGCCTGCCTGGCGAGCTTGCTGGGTGAAATGTGCGCTGTGTGTCATTTGGCTAGACCTCGTCAGCTCTGCGCCGACCCTGGCAAGTAAGTCTTCTCCGCGGCACTGAGTTCGGCGTAGTCGACCAGATCGAAGATGTCGCTTACAGCTGGGAGCCCCTCCTCAACACACTGCAAAGATCTGCTTTGCTGAATGGCTCGACAGACATTCCGCATACTAGCCATCGATGCTCGGAGATTGTGATTCGCCCATATGATGGTTGCAATTCCGGCTTTGATGAATTCGTCGGTGGGCACTGCGTAGTACATCGTCGGCACGATCACCAGTGGACAGCCCCGATGCCACTGCGCGGCAAACGCGAGAATCTCCGCTCCATCCTTCTTTTTGGAATGGATGAGGATCGCGTCGGCGCCTGCACGGTAGTACTGGTCTGCGCGTTGCAGAGCTTCTGCCATGGTCTTTCCGGCAATCAATGCCTCCACACGCGCCACCACGCAGAAATCATCATTGAGCTGGCTGTCTTTCGCGGCCTTGATCTTTCCTGCGAACTCCAGAGGATCGGCAAGTTCTTGACCTTCGCCGATGAAGGAGTTTGTTTTTGGGAACAGCTTGTCCTCTAGACAAACCCCGGCGACGTTCCTTTGGCATAGCTTTTGTACGAGACGCCGCACACTGTTGAAGTTGCCGTACCCAGTGTCGCCATCCACTAGGACAGGGAGCTTGGTGCTGTCGGTCATGAACTCCACGACTTCCAGAACCTGTGTCCATGACGCTTCATTGGCATCCCGCACGCCCAGCGCGGCAGAAATCGCCAATCCTGACGCCCAGATTCCTTCAAAACCGGCTTCTTCGACTATTCGCGCAGACAGCCCGCTATGTGCCTCCATGAGGAAAGCCGTGGTTTGTGAATTCAAAAGAGCGCGAAGCTTCTCTGCGGAAGACGAGTAGCTCTTGGTGTTCGTGCCCATATTTCTAGCCTTTCCATGTGCAAGTGGCTTCGCGTCGCAAGCGTCAGATCGGCACCCTCGCGTCGCAATAACTCTTTAATGTCTGCTGCATTGTTTCTAATTAAGCGTTATTGCAATTCAAAAGGCAATTGCGGAAAAAGCCCAAATCATGTATCTGTAGTAATTATTTGCCAGTTTAATTCAGGCAATTAACTGGAGATTGACGCGCGCCTTTTCTCCTTCTACATTTCCAATTGTGCAATTAATTAATTGCATTGCTTTAGGGGGTCAAGATGGAAATTTCAGTGCAACATCCGGCGCGCAGACTGGGAGCCGGCTCTGCATTTCAGAGCGACGTTGCGGCGCTGGTGGGTGATATTCGTGCGCAACTGTTGTCAGGTGGAATTGCGAACATCGCGGGATTCCCCCTATCCAAAGAGCAGTACTTCCAATTGGCGGCGCTCTTCGGGCGCCCCATGAGAAAGCACACGGCTGAGGATGGCGGTGGCACGGACGAATATATTGGTGTCGTCCGCTATGAGCCACCTGCAGAGGGGGATAAGCAGCCGCCAACGAAGGGTGCGTCGGCGCTGCCATTTCACACCGCTCGTGCGTATGTCCGCGTCCGACCAAGTCATTTCTTCATGTTGATGGTCAACGGCGGCGCGCCTGGCCCCGCAGGGTGCAGGGGCGAATCACAACTTGTACGCTGGGACAATCTGCTGCAAGAGTTTCGGCAACTGCATCCTGAGCACGCAGAAGCCGACATCAAGTTGCTATCAACCTTCCCAGTCTCATATAAGCCCGATTACGTAAAGGAAGAGGCTAGCGTTGATCCTTTGATCTCGTCCAGCCCAAGCGGGGAAATCACTGTTCGCTATTGGGAATACGCTTTCGCGAAATTAGCCGGATCAACCGACATCCAGCAGCGCAAGGGAGGGCCGCAATTCCTGGACGCCTTATCCCGGTTTGACTCCGTATTGACGGCTCCTTTTTGCCGGTATGAAACCGTGCTAACTGCGGGCCAACTTGTTGTGATCGACAATCGCCGCATCGCGCATGGGCGGCGTGGATTCAGCCCGATTGTCTCCGATGCATCCGGTAGGCCAACGCCAAATCCTCGTGAGATGTGGACCATGCACGTAGAAGAGCGACCGCATGTCGAAAATGTCGCCTGATTCTGCTGGATCTTCGGATTCGCATTGCCGGACGATGCGACGTCCTCGTTCGATTTCACCGCAGGAGATTGGCGAGTATCTCGAACTGACTCGCTCCGTGGCGCCGGCACTTGTGGGCAATCCGGATGTAGGGCTGATGCTTGTAGGTTCTCTCAGCGAGGGTTTCGGAAATTCCAGTTCAGACGCTGATATTCTTGCAATTTCAGAGGACGCGCCAGATGCGTCGGTGCACAGACAGCATTGGCTTGTGAACGGCAGGCGTGTCGAATTGTGGCGACGATCAGTGTCTATGCAGGTATCGATCGCAGCCGAGGTGTCCGCACTTCGAGATGGTGGCTCTCTACGCACCCCGAGCGATCTGCTCCACGACTACCAGCAGTACTGCAATGGAACGATCTTGCAGGATTCTGAGGTACTGACCAGTATTGCTCCTCACTTCAACAGCAATTTTATCCAACGAATCTTGGAGCGCCGTTCCAAGTCGATCGCCAAACAGCAATTTGATCGCGCAGTCGTTCACGCGCAACTCGGCTCACCCGATTGCGTTCAAGGCTATCTCCGTTTGTGTGGGGTGCACGCAGCCAAACTGCTTGCGATTCGACATGGCGAAACATACGTCAAGGACAAGTGTGTCGTGCTACAGCTGGAGCGCGCCGGTCTCGATCCTAAGTTTGTCCGCGATGTTGAACTGCTCCTTAGGAGCACCTTCAGTGGATCTGAGCAGTGGGGGGCGACGGAGCGGCTCCTCAATGCGGCAGGCATATCGATACCAGCACTTTCGGAAGTTCGAACCGGTGCGGTGGCGTATCTCACTGATCGTGTCCGCCAATTCGACGTCCAGGGGCGACTGCATCTTATTTGCGAGTCGCGGGTATTCCTTCTATCTGCTAGTGCCGCGTCTTCGCTTCGAGGTACTGGCATTTTGGAAGCTCCCAGCCTCATCAAAGATATCGCGTCCACCGCCGCCTCAAGCAGTGTGATCCTGAACCTTCATCGGTTGGGCATCGTGGGAATTCGTACTCGCGCTGATGACGATGGCTGGGAAATGAAGGCACCAGTTCAGATTGGGGAAATGGGTCCATTCTTCATGTCGCCCGTTGGAGCAGAGCCCGCAGCTTGGCCCGCCTCGGGCATCGTAGCGCTACCCATTGACGCTCGATCATTTGCAATTGCAGGCGCGGAGTCCAGTTGGGCACGAGTAGTGCTGGATCATTGCGACGAAGACTTAAGAGGCGCCAGCCCTTTGCAACAGTGGCCCTTGGCTGAGCACGCACTACGCCGGTGGTCGACCGCCTTGATTCAAGGGGCGTTGGCATCGGCGGGCCACGTTCCTCTCCCGACGATCGAAGAGACCTATTCGGCGCTCAACTTGCTGGAATCGTCCGCACCCGCGTTGACCGAAGGCATCAAACGGTTGGCTCAATCGCCTGTGGTTTCGGCCGAGACATGTGTGCAGGCATGGAACCTGGCAAAGAGACTTACAGCGGAACTTCCCCTAAGCAATCTCCTCGGCGATCTCTCTTTCACGCATGAAAACATTCTGCATCGCGACATTGAGCGCGATATTGGATCAAGCTGGATTCAACTGGCGGCAGAGCTCGGCGCCAAAACGACAATTATTAATGGCGCCGTGTTTCCACCTGCAGATGGCACAAGACGGATGACCCACTTTGCTGGAGGTTCCAGGCCGTGACCTTCATACCAGCAGAGAGTCGGGAACCTGAATACTGTTGCCCTTCGTGCCGGGGTCCGCTCCGCCAAGGAGGAGCCGGCCTGGCGTGCCTCCTTTGCGGGCACGAATATCCGAGCATTGACGGAGTTGTGGATTTCCTTGAACCCAGTGCGAAATTGGCGCACGCGACGTCAGAGAATTCGCGCCTCAGGAATGCACAGAAGAACTACTCGACCGCGGATTCCCTTGAAACTAGGCTGCGCTTCTATCGATCACGGTTTCGCTATTCACTTCCGCTGCGAGCCGACCTCGAGCAGTTCGCAGATCGATTTAGCAAGGTATTAGAAATCGGATGCGGAACGCTGGAGCCTCTGTTGCCCGTGGCGAATCGTCGCGACTCTGGACAACTCTGGGGTTTGGATAGCTCTGCAGCCATGCTCGCCCGGGCTCGAGCCAATCTCCCAGCAGCGTCTCTGTGCCGCGCGGATGCAGGACACCTTCCGTTTCAGGCTAGCAGCTTCCCTCTAGTTTGGGCGCGTCACATGCTCTATCACGTATCCGATCCTTCCGCGGTCCTGCGTGAAGCCGCAAGAGTATTGACCAATGAAGGCGTGTTTTGTCTTACTACGAACGGAAGGGGTAACAAGCCGGAATTGCATGAGCTGCATTTGGACCTCGCTGCTCGGGTGGGAGTGCCCGTTTCCCCGGGGTCGGACAGCGCCCGGTTCCCGGCGGAAGGCGTGGCGGAAGCGCTGCGATCCTATTTCGCCTGCGTGGTCACACTCGACTACGAAGGCTTCTTCGCTTTCGACGATGCGTCTGAATTCGTCGACTACTATCTTTCGACCGTATACGCGGAGGAGTTGCGCGCCGCGGGCATCAGCAATTCTGACCTCAGCAGGTTAGCCGCAGAAGTATTGGCCACTACAAAGTCGCTTCGTCTGTCCAACTCGGGGGTGGTGGCGTTGGCCGCCTCTTCGCCGGATGTCTTTTCAGGCACACGCCTCATCGAGAGAGCAAACTCATGAACATCCAATCCACCGATCGTCCATCACTGGTTTGTTCGAATGTTCGCGGCGTCTGGAGCTTGGCAGCCGCGCTTCCAATTTCGATCACTCCCGCGACGAAGGTCCATGAAGGGGACTTGATATTGTGCGAGGCCGTGAATATAGGCGCTTACAACCACGTTGAAGACTTGAATGGGTGCCCAGTTGAACTCCGACCTGGCATACAGTTTGTAGGCGTTGCCGGCTTCCGAGAATCTGGCCGTAGTTTGTGCGGAACTCCTCCTCAATCCGCGCCCAGTCGCGTGCACCTCCTCAACAACGGGGGCTTGGTGGGCCATGCCGATATGCCGCCCGTACATTTGCGCCCGCTGACTGATTTGCAATGCCGTGGAATTCTCACTAGCGGAGGAAAAACTCTCAACACGGTGACCCTGGCTGCGGCGACGGCCCGCCATTCGAAAGATTTTCTCCTCGGAAGAAGGCATATCTTGGTGCTCGGGACCGGGGCTGAAACAGGAAAAACAACCCTGTGTTGCAGTGTGATCAAACACGCACGTGCCTTGGGCTTGAAAACGCTAGCCATGAAAATCGCCGGCACAGGACGGGCGCGTGACAAGCAGGCATATGTAAATGCTGGATGCGATCAGGCGCTTGATTTCGTAGACTGCGGACTGCCGTCAACATATACGAGCCCCTCCCGTTACCAAGCGTGCATCGGCAAAATGCTGGATATCTGCGCATCGAGTGATGCTGATGTAGTAGTGAGTGAAGCCGGGGGAGACAGCCTGGCAGGAAACGTGGACACGTTCCTAGAGCTGCTAACAGAAGAAGAATGGAAGACGACAGATTGCGTTGTCGTGGCTGGCGACGTCCACGCCTTGACTGGATTCCACCACCATTTCGGCAGACACATTCCAAAACCGTGGTACTACATGCCTACTTACGACACGAACATTGTCGCCTTTCGTAGGCGAAAGGAGGAACGCCTGCCTGGCGCACCTCAAGAGCTTCTGCTGCACCAAATCCCAGACCTTCTTCGAGCTGCATAGTTTCCGAAGATCAAAGCGAGAAGATCATGGCCTTGGCACGCAGAACGATTCGCATCTTGGAAACAGAGTTTTGTATTGAAGGGG
This sequence comes from Ramlibacter sp., assembly GCA_013815685.1. Taxonomy (GTDB): domain Bacteria; phylum Pseudomonadota; class Gammaproteobacteria; order Burkholderiales; family Burkholderiaceae_C; genus Ramlibacter. The sequence continues at coordinate 3,861 of JACDFR010000063.1, read as the reverse complement.
ACTCGCAGCTTCACGACTATGTCGATGCGTTTGGGTTGGCATACGCCGCCCAAGGGCCGGTTTCGCCTCCCCATTCTAAAGTTGATGTTGATGTCGTATGCAGAAGCATCGCTCAAGGAGATCATGGCGCTTTCGCTCAAATCCATTCCAGCGCCACCCACGAGCACTGGAATTTTGGTGGCGAACGGGAGCTCCTTTCCGACGGCTCAGTAGCCATATATATCCCGTCTCGTCATGCAAAAGTCACATTGCAGTCCGATAGCATGCGGCTGTTGGTGGAGGCGAGCCCCGCCGCCTCACCAATCGGAATTGGGCAACTGGTCTTCCACATCTGTAGAAACCTTTCACTCTACTTGCGCGACCGGCAGCGCGGCTGGCAGCTACATGCAAGCGCCGTGGAGGTCGGGGGTAAGGCCGTCTTGTTTGTTGGAGACCAGGGAGCAGGGAAGAGCACGCTTTTCCTGCAATCAGTTCTCGCCGGGCCATGCCGTCCTTTGGCGAATGACAGAGTACTTGTGCTGAACAACGCCGATCTCATCGTGCGCTCTTGGCCTGGGTATTTGAGTATGTGCGAGGGATCGATACTGAGGCACGGAGCGCTGGTTGAGGCATCGGAGGCTTACGAGAGCGGTGGATATCCCTACGCCTTCCTCCATTGGCCTACCGAACTGAAGAGTGTCTTTACCAAAGGCCCAGATACTAAACGAATGTACCCGATGACATGGTTCACCCAAGCAGCTAACAAAATGTATATCGAAGAGGCGCCGCTGGGCTGCATCGCTTTCGTGCATGTCAGTCCAGAGGCCAAGACCTCGGTCAAATGGCTGGATCCGAGGAATCTAGGCGCAGCAAGAGAAACACTGGAACGAAATCATTTTGACTTGATAGAGACCTCATTTTCTTCCTGGCATGGCTTGCCGCTCTCCGGCGAACCCTTGGGCATCGGCGCGCTACTCTCAGCTATGGAGCAAGGCGGCGTCCCTGTCGTGGATATGACTGTCGCAGTTCGAGATCTCCCGCTGATTAGTGAGTTGGTTGAGCAATCTCATTCGTCCTCTCGCGGTCACACCTCTGCTGACGACTCGGCGCTTCCTTCGCTGTTTGGAGCCGATCACGCTTCCCTCGCATGCAAGCGCAAGGCATGACGTTGGCCGGCGAGCTTTCGATCCAGAGGTGGTTGGAAATGCTGTGGCGAATAAAAAGAGCAAATCCGCAACAGGCAGCCTACGGTGCACAGAACAGCGGCAAGGTTAGGACGCATCAAAGGCGTAGAAGCTGCTGCCCTTATGGGCAAGGCTAGCTCAATGCAATTCATTCATTCACCCGTCTCTCGTACATACGCGGCTGGTGAAGTCAGCGGGCTATCGCGAATTGCCGAAGCCTACAACGTCTTGATGTGTGATCTCTGGGGCACATTGCACGACGGTGTGGCTCTGTTCCCTGCGGCCGTCAGTGCCCTGCAGCGCTACCGCGCTGTTACACAAGGGGTGGTGGTGCTGCTTTCTAACGCCCCCAGGCCAAGCGCCAGCATTCAGGCCCATCTCGAAGCTATGGGCTTACCGAGAGATTGCTGGGACGCAATCGTGACGTCTGGAGACATCGCTGTCGATATTTTGAGTAAACGTTTGCATGTTCCGCTCTTCCACCTCGGGCCGGACCGTGACCTCGTCCTCTACGACGAAGTTGAGCATCGCACTGGCGCGCGCCCCATCTTGACTAAGTCCTATAGCGCAGAGATGGTCGTCTGTACTGGCACCAGCGGGCGTGAGCCAAAGGACTTCGATGAACTGCTAAAGGATTTGGCGGCGCGGGGACTGCCCATGCTGTGTGCCAATCCTGATCTCATCGCGCCAAAAGGGGCAAGCTTTTCATTCTGCGCGGGAACCTTGGCCTCGCGCTATCGCGAGTTTGGAGGCCTCGTGAGCTACACAGGCAAGCCATACGCTCCAATTTATGAAAAGGCGCTCGCCTTGGCCTGTTCGCTTTCCCCTCTGCAGACGAAGCGCGTTTTGGCAATAGGAGATGGCCTGGAGACGGACATTCGCGGCGCGGTTGAGCAAAGTTGGGACGCGATGCATGTGATCTACGAACGCATACAAGGAGACCATGACGCTGATTGCGCAAATGAACATGAACGGTTGCTGGGCCGCCTCGTTTGGTAGCCGAACACGACCGCGCAGTACCCCTGGCTGCGTACTGAGTCGCTGAAAAATCATCTATCACGCGCAGGCCGTACCGGCCAAACTTCAAGTACTTGCGAATACGTCGGTGTTGCTCTGCAGAAAGGTCGGATGCGAACACATCCGGAGAACTCCGCTATGTAGATTTCTTCCTTTACTCAGTCATCAGCAGACCCTTGATCGTTTGGTCCCACCACGCGTGGCGACCACCAAGGCGCATCTGTCATGGAGCGCTGAACCAGCTGGTCTACACCCAATGCAAACGCAAAGATTGCCATCCTGATAGGTATGCCATTGTCCGTTTGACGAAAGATGGCCAAGCGTGGGTCCAGATCAAGGTCCGTTGCGAGGTCAATAGCATCCGAGCGACTATCACGGGGCAGGGGATGCATCAGGACGACGTCAGGCCGACAGGCACTAGCCACCAAGGCCCGATTCATCACAAACCGGCGGTCGAGCCCCTCAATGGGCTCACCTGGCAGACGCTCCTTCTGAATTCGGGTGACATAAGCCACATCCGCGGAGTGAAGTGCTTGAATAGGATCGGCCGCGATCTCGATGACATGTCCATTACACGATGCCATATCGATCACCGCTTCAGGCATAGCGAGCGCTGGCGGTGAGATCAATGTGAACTTGAGGCCCCGGTACAGTGACAGCAACTGCATCAATGAATGCACAGTCCGACCGAACTTAAGATCTCCCACCATGGCAACGTGGCAACCGTCGAGCAGTTTTCCCAGACGCGAAAACTCTCGTTGGATCGTATAAAGATCCAACAATGCTTGGCTGGGATGCTCTCCTGGACCATCGCCACCATTAATAACTGGGACATTCGTTGCGCGCGCAAATTCGGCGACAGATCCCTGCTCCGGGTGACGGACAACAATTGCGTCCACATATCCACTCACAACCCGACTCGTGTCGCTGATCGACTCACCTTTGGCCATTGACGAAAATGTGAAACCCGTTGTATCGCAGACGGCCCCCCCGAGTCGGCAGAATGCAGAGCCGAAACTGACCCGCGTGCGTGTACTCGCTTCAAAGAACAGATTTGCCAGTACGGCGCCCTCCAGAACACGAGTGACTTTGCGCCGGCGAGCTATGGGCTGCAGGATGTCCGCCAGGCGAAACAGCTCTTCAATGCCTTCTCTTTCGAACTGGACGACGGAGATCAGATGCCTGCTTCCGAGGCCAATAGGTTCAGCCCAGGGAAGTCCAAGAATCTTGCCATCGCTCGGATACAAATTGTTCAGCAATTGGTTGACGCGATTGACCACAGATTCGGGAGCGGTACTGAATTCCGCAGAATCGTCTGGCAACAGCCATGCTCGAAACTGCTCGGTTGTCACGCCCAGTTGCGCGCCAAGCTGTTCACGCGTTACATTGAGGCGCCGCATCGCGTCGCGAAAGAGAACTTGTTGAGTGGGCGATTGCATGGTCGTACTGTAGACGTGTTGATTTCCACTGAATCCTGACCGCGGCTTTTCATTTCATTTTGACCCCACCCTTGGTGGAGTAGCCGGGCTACTCGGTTGTGGATAAGTCTAACGTTGATCTTGACCCCATCCCACGGACAGGTAATGGCTTGATTCTCAAGCCGATGGGTTGTCCACGGCGGCGGTCGGCGCTTGCGACGAACCGACCGCCGCGGTGGGCAACCCGTGTTCCGGCGCGCGGG
>JACDFR010000102.1 GCA_013815685.1 Ramlibacter sp. | reverse complement strand
CCCCTTCTCGCCCCGGCGGGGGGTGCCATTTCCCTGTTTCACTGGACTAGCACCCGGGGCCGGCTGCCTTTACGCTGGAGGCCATGAAGAAAAGTGCGGGTCTGCTCATGTACCGCGGCAACAGCGGTGACTGCCTCGAAGTGTTGCTCGCCCATCCGGGCGGCCCGTTCTGGCGCGGCAAGGACGAGGGGGCCTGGACAATTCCCAAGGGCGAGTACGAAGCGCCCGAAGAGCCGCTTGCGGCAGCCATCCGCGAGTTCGGCGAGGAAACAGGGCTTGCGGCGCGCGCGCCTTTTTTCTCGCTTGGAGACGTTGTACTCAAGAGCGGCAAGCGCATCAGCGCGTGGGCCTTTGCCGGCGATTTCGATCCTGGGCAGCTGCGGTGCAACAGCTTTGAAATCGAATGGCCACCCCGGTCTGGGCAACGCCGGAGCTTTCCCGAGATCGATCGCGCAGACTGGTTCGGTCTTGACGAAGCGCGGCGCAAGATCAACCCCGTCCAGTGCGCCTTTCTCGAGCGGCTGGCGCTCGCGGTTTAGGCGCTGGCCGGGCCCGACTCGAAGGACGGCATCTTCAGGGACCGGCGCAGCCGCCCGACACCAAAATCGCGCTTCGCAGCCTGAACGTTCCGGCGGCCCGCCATCCGGTCCCAGGCGGCGCGAATCGCCATCCCGGCCTCGTCCATGGAAAGGCGCGAGTCGCCCTTGATGCGCACCCAGTTCGCCCACAGGCAACGTTGGGCATCCTCGTAGTTTCCTCCGTATTGGGCATGGCCGATGTAGCCCACGCAGTAGGCGGGGGCATAGTCTTCGTAGTCGAGCCCGGTGCTGTAGTACCGTTCGCGCCAATAGGCGCGCCGCCAGTAGCTGTCTTCCCGATCGGCGTCCGCACGGTCGACCCTGGCGACCGTATCGCAGGAGTCTTCGTCATCGAAGCTGTGAACAGTGGCTGGCATGGCAGTTTCCCCGTGGAAGGTGTCTGGGGCGATCCTCGATGACGCCGCACAACCTGGACGTAGGACGGGGTGCAGAGCAGCGTGTCGGAGGAAAGGCATACCTGCGTGGCGAATGGGCAGGAGCATTGCCGCGGGTGATGGCCATGCTCAACGAGGCTTACGCGGTATTGTCGGACCCTGAGCAGCGGGCCAGCGACAACAAAAATAAACTGGCTCTTTCTGTCGCCTTCGTGGCTGGCGGGATCGAAGCCTGCGCCGATACTGCGGGATCAACCGGAGAAATTCATGGACGTTCGCGGAAAAGTCGCCATCGTGACCGGTGGCGCGAGCGGCATCGGTGCCGGGCTGGCCAGGCGTTTCGCAGCCGAGGGTGCGAAGGGCGTGGTGGTGGCCGATGTCAACCTCGAGCGTGCCGAAGGCGTCGCGCGCGAGATCGGTGCCATGGCCGTCCGATGCGATGTCAGCCGGGAAGCCGACATTCAGGCGCTCGTGGCCACAGCGCGGGAGCGCTTCGGCCAGGTGGACATCTACATGTCCAACGCCGGCATCCTGGGGCGCCCGGGCGGCGTCGAGCTCGAGGACGCGCTCTGGGACAAGATGTGGCAGGTCCACGGCATGGCTCATGTGTGGGCCGCGCGCGCGGTCGTGCCTGACATGGCGGCGCGCGGCGAGGGCTATTTCGTCGTCACCGCGTCAGCCGCCGGCCTTCTCAACATCGTCGAAAGCGCGCCGTACGGCGTGACCAAGCATGCCGCCGTCGCCTTCGCCGAGTGGTTGCGCATCGCATACGGCCGGCGCGGTGTGCGCGTGTCATGCCTGTGCCCGCAATCGGTACAAACCGACATGACGGCCGCCGGCACCGGCTCGGCGGGCCTCGATGGCGTGCTCACGCCGGAACAGGTGGCCGATAACGTGGTCACCACGATGCGCGACGAGAAATTCCTGATCCTGCCCCACCCGGAAGTCGCGAAGTACTTTCAGAACAAGGGCCAGGACTACGACCGCTGGCTGGGCGGCATGCAGAAGCTGTATGCGGTGCACGCTGCCACAAAAGACTGAGCGGGCCTGCGGCTACTTTCCAAACAGGCCCACCGCGCCGATGATGATGAGGTAGATCGCCACGATGTAATTGAGCAGGCGCGGCATGATGAGGATCAGGATGCCGGCGACGAGGGCCGCGATAGGGCCGATCTGCGGAATGAGGTTCATGTGGGGTCTCCCTTTGGTGTGTGCCGGAGTATGACCCAGCCGGACCTCGCGTGGGGCCGTTCCGGTCCCCGGCTTGCCTCACTTGCTGCGAGATCGGGTTTTGGGCCTGGCTCGGGCGCTGCTGCGGCTGCCGTGCGGCTTGGTTTCGGCCGCGACCGCGTGTTCGGCCGCCTTGTCGCGTGCGACCGTCTGGCTGAAGCCGCGACCTGCTCCCAGCGATGCCAGTGTGCCCATGGTGTGGAGCCACTGCTGCCATGCCTGGGTCATCAACTGGATACTGATCCGCTGCATCTGGGCTGCGAGCGCCAGGCCGGCGCCCGGATCGAACGCCGTTTTCTCGCGGCCGGGGTCGGCTGGCGCCAGGGCATCAGGGCTGGTGCTGGCGGCCGCGCGCGCCAGCCGGTCCACGCCCTCGCCGAGGTTCTGCGACGATGACAGCGCTGTGTCCAGCGCACGCATGCCCAGGTCGGTCCAGATCATGAAGGGATTGATAAAAGCAGGCGGAGCGGGTTCTTTGGCCATAGGGTAGTGTTACCCGCGGCGGCGGGCAAAAGGACAGCGTAGCCGTGCAGAACTCAGCCGCGGTGACAAAGTACTTCGGAGCTGCTTGCGGCTAGGCCGTTGCCTCTTGCGGCATCGGCTGGGCGTTGCCGAAGTGGAACACCCCCGGCTCACGCACCGGGTCGACGTCCACCGGAATCGTGCTCCTAAGCGGGAAGCGGCCTTCGAGTATCAGCTTGGACAGCGGGTTCTCGATGCGTTGCTGGATGGCGCGTTTTAGCGGCCGAGCCCCGAACACCGGGTCGAAACCGACTTTGGCCAATTCTTCCAATGCCGCGGCCGAAACTTCCAGGGTCAGGTCCATCTTCGCCAGGCGCTGCTCCAGCACCTTGAGCTGGATCGCGGCGATCTTCTCGATGTGCCTGGCGTCGAGGCCGTGGAATACCACCGTCTCGTCGATCCGGTTCAGGAACTCGGGGCGGAAGTGGTTCTTCAGTTCGTCCCACACCGCCTCCTTCACGTCTTCGTAGGGCTTGCCCACCATCGCCTGGATACGGTGCGAGCCGATGTTGCTTGTCATCACGATCACCGTGTTCTTGAAGTCGACGGTGCGGCCATGCCCATCGGTCAGGCGGCCGTCGTCCAGCACCTGCAGCAGCACATTGAACACGTCGTGGTGCGCTTTCTCGATCTCGTCGAGCAGGATGACGCTGTAGGGCTTGCGGCGTACGGCTTCGGTCAGGTAGCCGCCCTCCTCGTAGCCCACATAGCCGGGCGGTGCCCCGATCAGGCGGGCCACCGAATGCTTCTCCATGAATTCGCTCATGTCGACGCGGACCAGATGCTCCTCGCTATCGAACAGGAATGTCGCCAGCGCCTTGCACAGCTCGGTCTTGCCCACGCCCGTAGGGCCGAGGAACAGGAAAGAACCGGTCGGCCGGTTGGGATCGGACAGGCCCGAGCGCGAGCGGCGGATGGCGTTGGCCACCGCGCTGATGGCCTCGTCCTGCCCGATCACGCGCTGGTGCAGGCGGTCTTCCATCAGCAGCAGTTTCTCGCGCTCGCCCTGCATCAGCTTGGACACGGGGATACCGGTGGAACGCGCCACTACCTCGGCGATTTCCTCGGCGCCGACCATGGTTCGCAGCAATTGCGGGCGGCCGCCGTCCTTGGCCGAGCGGGCCTTGCCGGACTCGGTGGCCTGCGCTTCCTTCAGCCGCTTCTCCAGCTCGGGCAGGCGGCCGTATTGCAGCTCGGCCACCTTGTTGAAGTCGGCCTTGCGGGTGAATTCCTCGATGTCGCGGCGCAGTTTGTCGATCTCTTCCTTGACGTGGGCCGAGCCCTGGGCCTGCGCTTTTTCGGACTTCCAGATCTCGTCGAGGTCGGCGATTTCCTTTTGCAGCCGGGCGATCTCTTCCTCGATCAGCGCAGCGCGTTTCTTCGAGGCTTCGTCCTTCTCGCGCTTGATGGCTTCGCGCTCGATCTGAAGCTGGATCAGGCGGCGATCCAGCTTGTCCATCACCTCGGGCTTGGAATCGAGCTCGATCTTGATCTTGGACGCGGCCTCGTCGATCAGGTCGATGGCCTTGTCGGGCAGGAAGCGATCGGTGATGTAGCGATGGGAGAGCTCGGCCGCGGCCACGATGGCCGGGTCGGTGATCTCCACCCCGTGATGCACCTCGTATTTTTCCTGCAGGCCGCGCAGGATGGCGATGGTGGCTTCCACGCTGGGCTCGCCCACCAGGATCTTCTGGAAGCGGCGCTCCAGCGCGGCGTCTTTCTCGATGTACTTGCGGTATTCGTCCAGCGTGGTCGCGCCCACGCAATGCAGCTCGCCGCGGGCCAGGGCGGGCTTGAGCATGTTGCCTGCGTCTATCGCGCCTTCGGCCTTGCCGGCGCCCACCATGGTGTGCAGCTCGTCGATGAAAACGATGGTCTGCCCCTCGTCCTTGGCGAGCTCGTTGAGCACCGTCTTCAGGCGCTCCTCGAATTCTCCCCGGTACTTCGCGCCGGCCAGCAACGATGCCATGTCGAGCGACAGGACCCGCTTGCCCTTGAGCGACTCCGGCACCTCACCGGCGATGATGCGCTGGGCCAGGCCCTCCACGATGGCGGTCTTGCCCACGCCGGGCTCGCCGATCAGCACCGGGTTGTTCTTGGTGCGGCGCTGCAGCACCTGGATCGCGCGGCGGATCTCGTCGTCGCGGCCGATCACCGGGTCGAGCTTGCCCTGGCGGGCCCGCTCGGTCAGGTCCATGCAGTATTTCTTGAGGGCTTCGCGCTGGCCTTCGGACTCGGCGCTGTTGACGCCCGCCCCGCCCCGCACCGTGTCCACTGCGGACTCGAGCGACTTGCGCGTCAGGCCGCTGTCGCGTGCAATCCGCCCGATGTCCTGCTTGGTGTCGGCCAGGGCCAGCAGGAACAGCTCGCTGGCGATGAACTGGTCGCCCCGTTTGAGTCCTTCCTTCTCGGCCGCCTGCATCAGCGACACGAGGTCGCGCCCGACCTGCACCTGCTCCTGGCCCTGAACCTGGGAGAACCTGTGCATCGCGCTTTCGGCGGCGGCCAGCAGGCCCTGCACATTCACGCCGGCACGCTGCAGCAGCGCGCGCGGGCCGTCTTCCTGGCTCAGCATGGCCACCAGCAGGTGGGCCGGCTCGATGTACGCATGGTCGCTGGCCAGGGCAAGCGTCTGCGCCTCGCCCAGCGCTTCCTGGAATTTGGTCGTCAGTTTGTCGAGTCGCATGGCAATTACTCCCGTTCGCACACCAGCTTAGGCTTCTCCACGGCTTTTCAAGGGTCAATGTACGCTTCTATGGGCGGGGGCCTTGACTAGAATCAACCCATGAAGATCCATCAGCTGTCAGTGACCTATCTCGCGGAGCAGGATCGGATTTTGGTGCGGGTCAATACCGCTGCCGCCGAGGAAATGCGCCTGTGGCTGACGCGCCGCCTGATGCTGGGCCTGTGGCCCCTGCTGAGCAAACTGCTGACCAAGCACTTGCTGATGTTGGAAGCCGCCGGCAGTTCGCTGGACACGGCCGGTGAGGACCTGAAGAAGATGCTGGCCGATTTTCGCAAGGAAGAGTTCCTCAAGCATGCCGACTTCGAGACGCCCTATGAAGAGAACCAACCCCAGCTGCCCCTGGGCGAGCAGCCTCTTCTGGTCACGGACGTGGACGCCTCCCCCTTGCCCAGCGGGAGACTGCGACTGAGTTTCAACGAGCGGCCGCCGGGCACCGAGAAGCCGCGCAGTTTCCAGATGGAAATGGAGCCCAAGCTGATGCAGGGCCTGATGCACCTGCTGGAACAGGCCCTCGGCCGCTCGCAATGGGCGGAATCTTTTGCCCTTGGCCCCACGGCTGTCGAGGCCGGTCCGCCGGACGACGACCCTGCAGGACCTTCGAAGCCGCGCTACCTCAACTGAAAACCGGCAACCCGCTTGTACTAGTCCAGTGAAACAGGGAAATGGCACCCCCCGTGAGCGCCAGAAAGGCCGCAGGCTAGGCGCAAACCGCAGCCAGGTTGGACACCTGGCGAGGATTTGCAACAA
>JACDFR010000101.1 GCA_013815685.1 Ramlibacter sp. | reverse complement strand
CGCCGGTGCCGGCGCGGGCGCAGCCTGGGCCCGGCGCCAGGCCTCGAACTCGGCCGGCGCCTGCGCCACTACCTGCAGCGCCATGCGGGCGTGCTGGGCGCCGCAGTATTCCGCGCACTGGCCCCGGAACACGCCGGGCCGGTCGGCCGACAGCAGCAGCTGGTTGTGCTGGCCCGGCACCATGTCGACCTTGCCGGCCAGCGCCGGGACCCAGAAGCTGTGAATCACGTCGTCGCTGGCCAGGGCCACGGCCACCGTGCGGCCGACCGGGATGTGGATCTGGTTGGCCGTGATCACCTCGGGCTGGCCGTCGCCGGCGGGGTAGCGCACTTCCCACCACCACATGCGGCCCGTCACCGTCACCGCCAGTGCATCGGCCGGAGGCACCTGCCGCACCGGCGTCAGCGGCAACGCGGCGACGAACAGCACCGTGAGCACCACAGCCGGGAACAGCACTCCGCCGCCGCCGATCCACAGCCGGGTCCGCACCGGTCCCGGTTCGCTGCGCAGCGCGAGGACCAGCAGCAGCATGACGCCGGCAAAGATCAGCAGGCCGCCGCCGAACAGCCACCAGCCCAGGCGCTCGATCGCGGCGGCGACCGGTCCCGCGGCCTGCATCACGGCGGCGTTCACCGCAGCTCCAGCAGATAGGCCGCCATGTCGCGGGCGTCGGCGGGAGAGACCCCCATCGCAGGCATGAGCGTGCCGGGCACCAGGGCCTGCGGCTGCTCGATCCAGAGGGCCAGCGTGCGCGGGCCATTGACCAGGCGGCCGGCGATGTAGCTGCGCGCGCCGAAGCCCTGCAGCGAGGCGGCGAAACGGCCGCCGGCTGCCGGCACGCCCGGGATGGTGTGGCAGCGGCCGCACTGGTATTGATCGAGCAGGCGCTGGCCGCGCGCGGCGCTGCCGAGGCTGGGGCCGGACTGCTCCTGCGCTGCAGCGGCAGGGCTGGCGGGGCTTGGCGCCGAAAGGGTCAGCGCCAGCGCGAGCGGGACAGCGCGACCGCAGTCGTGGATGCGGAAACCACAGTGCATGAATCCATTCTGACCCAGCCCCGCGCCGCTGTGGGGTGAAGCAGAATGCAATGACGCATGATGAAAAGAAATCGGTTCGTCACCGTCGGCATCACGCTGGTTGCGGTCTTGCTGGCCGGCCTCGTCGGCGCCGCGGCGGTGGTCTTCAGCGGCATCTACAACGTGGCGGCGACCGGCCAGCACCTGCAGATCACCTACGACCTGCTGACGCTCGCGATGCGGCAGTCGGTGCGGTTGCGCGCGCGGGGCATCGAGCCGCCGCCGCTGGACGGCGAGCAGATGCTCATACGCGGCGCCGCCTGCTTTCGCGACAAGTGCGTGCAATGCCACGGCGCGCCCGGGGTGGGGCAGGGCGGCATCGGCCTGGCGATGCAGCCGCTGCCCGGCCCGCTGGTGGACGCCCGCGCGCACTGGCAGGCGCGCGAGCTGTACTGGCTGACCCGCAACGGCATCAAGATGAGCGGGATGCCGGCCTGGGAGCTGCGCCTGACGGAAGAGGAGCTGTGGTCGGTGGTGGCCTTCCTGCAGCGGCTGCCGGACCTGACCGCCGTGCAGTACGCCGAATACACCACCCGCAAGGCACCGCCGGCGCCGGCCTGCGGACGCGACCTGCCAGGCGCGCAATTGCCGCCGCTGGTGCCGGCCAGCGTGCAACGCGGCCGCGACGCCATGCACCAATACGCCTGCAGTGCCTGCCATGACGTCCCGGGCCTGACCGGTCCGCGGACCCGGGTGGGGCCGCCACTGGACGGCTTCGCCAGCCGCGAACTGGTGGCCGGCAAGCTGCCGCGCACCCCCGACAACATCGTGCGCTGGCTGCGCCACACCCAGCAGGTCAAGCCCGGCACCGCGATGCCCGAACTCGGCGTCACCGAACAGGACGCGCGCGACATGGCGGCTTATCTGGAGACGTTGTATTGATGCTGGAAGAGCACACGAAGACCACTTTGTAGCCGACAGGCACCTCGCGATTCCAGCAGAAGTCCGACGTGCGAGCTACGGATACGCGCTACCGGCCCGTCGTCGAGGAACGCGCCGGGGTCGCATCCGGGCCGACGGTCGAAGGGGCGACGCCTGTGGCGTTGACCGAGGACGATTGGGTCTGCAAGGCGGGCACCGCGGACGTCGCGTCGCCTGCCGCGACCGCAGCCCGGTGCTGTGCCCGGTCATCGCGCTGCGGCCGCCATTCGTCAACATTGGCCTACGCCAGCCCGACAGTTCACTGGTGCCGCGACGCCGCCGTTGTGGCCCAATGAAGGCACAGTGCAAATGACGACGCTTGCCGATGGCGCCGCTTGCCGATGGCTCCGCATCCGTGCCCTTCCTTCTTCTCACCCCGACCGAGTCCATGCAACGCCGCGCATTCCTCGCAACCCTCGTTCCACCCAGCGCCGCTGCATTGGCACAGGCCGCGGGGAAGCGACCGATACTCCGACGCGCCTGGCTTGGCGAAGCCGACCGCCGCCACGGGCACGATGCCCTGGGCACCGGCAGCTACCCCGGGAGCTTGCACGCCCTGGTCGAGCACGAAGGGCAGCTCACGGCCGTTCGGCTGGACTTGCCGGCGGATGCCGCCTTCGAGGACGGGCTGGTACGACGCGTCGACCTCAGCGGGCGGGGCAGCGACGACATCGTGCTCGTCGCTTCAAGCCGCCTGGCCGGTGCCGCGATCGTCGTGTACGGTGTCGAGCTGCACGGCACCCGGCCCGTCCTGCGGGAGCGGGCTCGCAGTGAGGCGGTCGGTCGCGGCCGCTGGCTGAATCCAGTCGGTTTCGGCGACTTCGACGGCGACGGCCGGCTGGAGGTGGTGAGCGTGTCGACGCCCCACATCGGCGGGGTGCTGACGCTGTATCGCTACCAGCCGCCGCACCTGGTGACCCTGGCCAAGACCGGCAATGTCTCCAACCACGCCTACGGGCAGCAGGAGCAGCGGCTCGCCGCCGTGCGCAAGCGCCATGGCCGGGTGGCCGTGGCGATCCCGGACCAGAGCCGGTACCGGGTGCGGACCTTGTCGGTCGCAAAGGACGGGGGGTGGGAGGCGGTCGAGGCCGACGTGATGTTCGAGAGCCCGATCGACCGGATCACGCCAACCGGCGCGAGCCGCCTGGAAGTGCTGGCCGGCGCTGAAAGACGGCTGCTGCCGTGACGGAAGGCCCGAGGGCCCGCTCGCCGTTGGCTTTTAGGTCGTCAACGCTGTATGGCTTGGGCAGTTCCAGGTCCGCACCGGAGTGTCCGCGCCGGCAGTGAGCGCGTGGCCGGAGGAAATCACCACCGCAATGCCGGGCTGGGGATTGATGAGCTCTTATGGATGAGCTGATCTGGCTTGGCGGGTCACCTGGCTAACGCGGGCGCGTCTCGTCGCTCGCGCGGATGAGCTGTCGCGCGCACCTGTTCCTTGACGCGATCCGGCATCTGCGCACAATGCGAGCGACTCGTCGCGCAGCTGACCTGAGAGGGTTCACACTGCGTTGTTTACCAACTCACACCTCGCAGGAAGCAGATGAACTCTGGGCCATCCGAGCAACTCCCTTTCCTTTCTGGCGGGGGCGTCATGGGCCAGCTGATGCGCGACCACGACTGGCACGCAACGGTGCTGGGGCCGCCCTCGCAGTGGCCACAGTCCCTCCGGACGGCCGTGCGGTTCATCCTGAGCAGCGGTCACCCGATGTACATCTGGTGGGGGCCCGAGTTGCTTTGCTTCTACAACGACGCCTACAGCGCATCGATCGGCCCAGAGCGACACCCGTCTTCGCTAGGAAGGCCCGGACGGCAGGTCTGGGCCGAGATTTGGGAGTACGTCGGGCCACAGATCGACCAGGTCATGTCCGGTGGCGGGCCTACCTGGAACGAGAACCACCTGGTGCCGATCACCCGACACGGGCGGCGGGAAGAAGTTTACTGGACCGACAGTTACAGCCCCATCGACGACGTAGCGGCACCAAACCAAATTGGCGGCGTGCTGGTCGCGTGCCGCGAGACGACGGCAGCGGTTCAAGCTGAAAAGCGCAAAGAGGCGAAGCTGTCGAAGCAGCGCGAGATCTTCCGTCAAGCCCCAGGCTTCGTCATTGTCATGGACGGTCCCGAACACCGGGTCGAGTTCGTCAACGACGAGCATCGACGCGTGTTCGGCAGCGAAGGCTGGATCGGCAAGACCATTCGTGAGGCCCTTCCGGACATCGAGGGCCAAGGGTATTTGGAACTGCTGGATGGCGTGTATCAAACGCGAAAGACTTATCGCTCGTCTGGGGCCACCCTGAATTTCCGCAGACCCTCGGACGGGCAGTGGGAGACGAGGCTGCTTGATTTTGTGTATGCGGCGATCCTCGACGCCGAAGGCCAGGCAACGGGAATCTTCTGCCAGGGCGTCGACGTCACCGAGCAGCGGCGTGCGCAAGAAGTATTGCGCGCGAATGAGGAGCAAATGCGTTTGGCAGTGGAGGCTGCCGAAGTCGGACTTTGGGATGTGGATCTGATCGCCCAGAGCTTGTTCTGGCCGGCCCGGGTGAAACGGATGTTTGGGATTTCTCCGGACCAATCCGTCTCAATGCAGGATTTTTATGACGGCTTGCACCCCCTCGATCGGGATGCGACCCTTGCTGCGTTCGGTGCAGCATGTGATCCGAGACTCAGGACACTGTATGACGTCGAATATCGCACGATCGGCAAAGAGGACGGTGTTGTCCGGTGGTTAGCGGCAAAGGGGCGCGGGGTTTTCGACGAAGCCGGTGTCTGCTTGCGCGTCATCGGCACGGCAATCGAGATCAGTTCGCGCAAGGCCGCCGAAGGGGCCCTGCGTGAAAGTGAAGAGCGTCTGCGCGACTCCGATCATCGGAAGGACGAATTTCTCGCCATGCTTGCGCACGAGTTGCGAAACCCGCTGGCGCCTATCGCCACGGCCAGTGCATTGCTTGGGCAGGCTGGCGACAGGCCGGAAATCGTCAGCCGTGCGAGCCAGATCATCGATCGCCAAGTGCGGCACATGACCGAACTCGTCGATGACTTGCTGGACGTGTCCCGGGTGACCCAAGGACTGATCCAGATCGAAAGGAATGAAGTCGAGATGAAAGGGGTGGTGCACAGCGCCTTGGAGCAGGCCCGCCCTTCCATCGAGGGACGAGGGCACACGCTTAACTTGCGCCTGCCGGAGTCGGACATCTGGGTGAGCGGGGACCGAACTCGCCTCGTGCAGGCGCTCGTCAATCTTCTCAACAATGCCGCTAAATACACGCCCTCAGGCGGAAGCGTCACAGTCTCTCTGGAGACCGACGATCAGAGTGTCCTCTTGCGCGTCCGCGACAACGGTAGCGGGATCGAAGCCAGACTGTTGCCGCATATTTTCGAACTCTTCGTGCAGGCGGAGCGAGCGCCTGACCGGTCCCAGGGCGGCCTCGGAATAGGGCTGGCGCTCGTCAAGGCGCTCGTGGAACTCCATGGGGGCCAGGTGCACGCCACCAGCGGGGGCGACAGCCAAGGGAGTGAATTCGTTATTGGCCTGCCGACCATCGCCGCACCAAACTCCATGGTGCCCATGGAGAAGGCGGGCCGGCCCAGCGTTGTGCCCAAACGCATACTGGTTACCGACGACAACGTGGACGCGGCACAGACCTTGGCTTCTCTCCTGGAACTGGACTCACACATCGTGCACGTGTGCTACCAAGGCTCTGCCGCACTCCAACTGGCTGCGACGCATCCATTCGATGTGTGTATTCTGGATCTGGGCCTGCCGGACATGACGGGCCTCGAGTTGGCGAGGAATCTGCGTGCGCGACCCGGTATGCAGCAGACGGTCTTCATTGCTGCGACCGGTTATGGACAGGACCGCGACAAAGTCGCGACGTCCGCCGCTGGCTTCGATCATCATCTCGTGAAACCGATCGAACTCGACACGCTGCGCGCGTTGTTGGCCTAAGGCGCGTCGCGGCGCGGCCGAGCCTTTTGGCCAGTTTTTCTGGGAATAATCCCGCCCTTCGGCGACGTTGTCGACAGCAGCGGCGTAATACGGGCGTCGCACGCATACGCCTGCACCGGGCGTCTCAAACGCGACGCCAGGCGTCTCGCACCCTGCCGGCCCCCTGCGGTCAGTAGGAGGGGGCCGACCGGCGTGTGCGCTCTACGCCGACGGCGGATGCGCAGCGCGAGCCTAACGATACCTCTATGCGGCCCTTGAACGAGCGCGCGAAACCACACACGCGAAGGAACCGCATGAAGCAATGGCAAGACAAGGTGGTCGTGGTGACCGGCGGCGGCGCAGGGGTCGGTCGGGCGGTGGCCGACGCGTTCGCGCGCGCCGGTGCGCGGGTGGCG
>JACDFR010000017.1:64452-64647 GCA_013815685.1 Ramlibacter sp. | reverse complement strand
AGGGTGACGGCCAGCTTGGCGGCCTCGGCGTTCTTCAGGTAGACGACATAGATGTTGCCGGTGGCGCTTTGCGAGCCGGGTTGGTCCAGCTTGGCGACCAGCGACCGCACGAGGTTCATCCGGGCCGGATTGGCCGCGCGCACCAGCAACGTGTTGCTGCGCACCTCGGGGATCACCGTCGTGCGAAACGAGGTG
>JACDFR010000017.1:11504-64442 GCA_013815685.1 Ramlibacter sp. | reverse complement strand
GCGCAGCCCCGCCGCCGCCCGGCGCGCCGGAGCCCGTGCCCGCGGCCATGGCCGCGCGCAGGGTGACGGCCAGCTTGGCGGCCTCGGCGTTCTTCAGGTAGACGACATAGATGTTGCCGGTGGCGCTTTGCGAGCCGGGTTGGTCCAGCTTGGCGACCAGCGACCGCACGAGGTTCATCCGGGCCGAATTGGCCGCGCGCACCAGCAACGTGTTGCTGCGCACCTCGGGGATCACCGTCGTGCGAAACGAGGTGTCGGCTTGCCCCTGGCCGCCCGGGGGGGCGCCGGGCGCCGCACCCGTGCCGCTCGATTCCACCAGGCGCTGCACCACGGGCGCGAGATCGGAAGCCAGCGCGTGGCGCAGGGGGATCACTTCAACGTCGGTTGCGTTCGAGACGTCCAGTGCGGTGATGATGCGGGCGATGCGCTGCAGGTTGTCCGCATAGTCGGTGATCACCAGCGAGTTGTTGCCGGGATTCACGTTGATGGTGTTGTTGGGGCTGATCAGCGGCCGCAGGATGGGCACCAGGTTGCCGGCCGGCTCGTAATTCAGGCGGAAGATCTGCGTGACGATCTGGTTGCCGGCCACCGGAGCGCCCGCCGACACGGACCCGGCCTGCAGCTTTGCATCGGCCTCCGGGACCAGCTTGAGAAGGCCGCCGGATTCGACGATGGTAAAGCCCGACAGGCGCACGGCGGCCAGGAACTGGTTGTAGGCGACCGTAGGTGAAACCGGCCGGTCGGTGCTCAGGTTGATCGTGCCCTTGACGCGGGGGTCGACCACGATGTTGCGTCCGGTGATGGCGGCCATCGTGCGCGCCACCGCCTCGATGTCGGCATTGACGAAGTTCAGTGTGACAGGCTCGCGCGATCTTTGGGCATGGGCGGTGCCCGGCCCGCTTCCTGCGGCCAATGCGCAAGCCAAGTAGCAAACCAGCAATCTTTTCTTCATGTCAGCCTATGGTGATGATGGAGCGCGCGCCAGTGCGCTGCCCGATAATGTTCAGCAGGTTGGCCAGCGCGTCCTCGCGCTCCGGCGCCGCCGTGGCGGTGCCGGAAAAGCGCAGGCGCGAGCCCACCCACTGTCCCTGCCCGCTCAGGTTCAGGCTTCCTTCGATCGTGTCCAATGTCAGGGACGGCGTGCCGCCGCCAAGAAGGGTCATGCGATAGCTGCCCATGGGCCTCAAGGTGGACAGGCGCGACGACATCCGCTGCGCCGTGAGTTCGGCCCGTCCGGCGATGGACAGCCGTCCTTTGACCCATTCTACTGAAAGGTCCCGGGTGTCCAGGACCAGGTCGCCTTCCAGCTGCAAGGTGTTCCAGGGCGTGCCCAGTCCCGCCAGCAGTGCCGCGGGCCACTGAGTCCGGGCGTCGGCTGCCTCGATTTTCGCGCCGCCCCATTGGGGCCGGATGCGCAGGAGGACGGGCCCGCTGGTACAGCACGTGGTTTCCACCCGCACGACCATCCCGGTCGGGGCCAGCCGCAGCCGCCAGTCCAGCCGCGAAGGAAGGGCAATGGCATCGGTGCTGCCCGCGCCTCCCGTCAGCAGCAGATGTGCCGAGCCGCCCCAGACGGTGCCGCGCGCTTCGGCCAACTGCACATGGCCGTCGGTGGCGCGCTCGATGAAGCTCGTCAGCCAGCGGGCCGGCGCGAACAGAAGCAAGGCGGACATCAAGCCCAGCAACGCCCCGAAGACAGCCCATCCCCATGCTGCGCGCGGCCGGAAAGCGGGAGGCGGGCGTGCCACGACGATGCGTCTGGGGCGCTAGCGGGGCGGCAGGGCGAGCACCACCGTGCCTTCCCATAGCCCGCCGGAATTTCGGTACAGGCGCGCCTCGCCCGGTAAAGCCCGGGCGTTCACCCGCGCCTGCGCGAGCCACTGGGCCAGCGCATCGGCCGGCGTGCCGGACAAAGTAACCGTGGCGCGTTCGCCCGAAATCACGAGGCGGGCGGACGTTCCCAGCCGCTGGCGCACCGTCAGCTCCAGCATGCGCAGCGCTTCCTCGTGGCTTTGCTTCGGCTGCGCCTGCAGGACCTGGACCTGTGCCTGCAGGGTACGCATGCGCTGGAGCTGCGCATCGAGTGCGCGATGCTGCTCCTCGGCCGTGCGCAGCGTGGCCAGTGCGGGGCCGATGGCGATCATCCACAGCAGCACGGCGCCCACGATGGCGCCGGCAGCGGCGACCATTGCCTTTTCACGCGGAGCCAGGGCCTGCCAGCGAGTTCGAAGTTGCGACGTACGGCTCATTCGGAAATCTCCGCGCTGCGGGCTGCGGTATTCGCCTTGGGAACGGCCCGTCGGCTCATGGCTGGCTTTCCGGCGTGATCGCGAGGGCTTCGCCCTGCATGACGGACGAGAAGCCCTGGCTCTTGAGGGCAGCGCCCACGGCGCGGGCTTCGTCAGGGCCGTAGGCCAGGCCCTTGAGACGCAGCTCGCCTTGCGAGAACTCGAGGCCGCTCACCAGCCGTCCCGGCGGCGACGAGGCGCTGAGCGCACCCAGCATCGCTTCGAGGTCGCGGCCCGAAGTGGCCCCGGCCGCCTGGCGCAGCAGGGCCACTTCCTTTTCCATCTGGACCGGGGCATCGACGACCACCTTCACCTGGGGAAAAGTTTGCGTCAAGGTGCGCCGCACCGCTTCGCGCTTTTCGTCCAGCGCCGACCGCTCGCGCCAGGCCCAGGCATTCAGCCCCACGAGGTTCGCGGCCACCAGCAGCAAGGCCCCCCATCGGGCCGGCCGCCACTGCGGTGCCGCCAGGACATCGGCCCATGCTGTGCCGAGCTTCTTGAGCGCCCGCGCCCGGCCCGAGCTGGAAAACTCGAACTGGGCGAGGTCCCAGTCGGACTGCGCGGCCTGCAGCCAGCGTTGCGGCGCCTGCTGAAGGGCCGGCGCATGTTGCAGCACTTGCTCCGCGATGGCCGCCACCGCGGGCTCGGCCATGCAGGCCGTGTTCTGCGGCAAGGACGGCAGCAGCGGCAGTGCCTGCGACGAAAGCGGCAGGGTCATCACGCCGTCCGCGCTGACCACGACCAGCGAGGCCTGCTGCGGATCACCCAGCGCGTACAGGGTCGGCGGCCCGCCGGGTGCGAACTCAGGCACGATGCGCGCAGCCGGCCGTTGCGTCGCCTCCAGCAGCTGCACGGCGCCGCGCAGCCAGGCGCGGTCGCAGGCCGCGACCCACAGCGGCGCCCCCGGCTTGGCCTGGGGCTGCAGCGCGAAGTGCAGGGTTTCCGGTTCGTCCAGCAGCTGGTCTTCGAGCAGGCCCTCGAGCACGGCGCGCAAGCGAGGCGAGGCCGCCGAGGTACCGCGCGGCAATTCGATCCGGTGCCACGACAGCATGGCAGCGGGAACGACCGCCACCACCTCGCCCCCCGCCCGGGTCGGGGCGGGCAGCAACGCGGCCCGGGCGCTGCCGTGGGCCTGAACGGCGTTACCGTCCCGGGTCGTGGCGTACTCGAACTCGGTCGAAGAACTGATGGGCTGGGCAGGAAGGAAGACGAGGAGGGCACTCATGAGATGCTGGATTGTAGAAAGATGCCACGGCTCATCTTTTCGAGGCCGCCCGGGACAGCGCCGTGGGATCGACGATGCCGCGTTCGCGTTGCACCACCCTGACGTCCTGGCCCGACCGGTCCAGCAGCGCCCGTTCTTCCACCACCAATTTATTCAGCCGAAGGCGCGAGCGAACCTCGAAATAGCGGGAAGCGACCCCGGCACCCGACTGTCCCATCGGTATTCTCTGCGGGCCGCCCAGCCGCAGACTCGCGTCGGGAATCGTCCGGAAGTGCGAGCGCTCCCGTTCCGAAACGAGCTGCTGGGCTTCGGCCATGGTCAGGCCCGGCACGGCGGCGTAAATCACTTCCGCGCTGGCGGTATTCAGGTTCACCGTGGTGGGGTCACCCGGCGGCAATACGGTGATGTAGGGCTGCAAGGCCGCGAGAGTCTGCTCGGTCAGGCCCAGCCAGACCAGCTGCTCGACGCGCTGCGGCACGAGCGGGGCCATGGGGCTGGACTGGTTGCCCCCGCTGGTGTCTCGCGCGAAGCGCAGGTTTTCGGCCAGGCGCTGCAGCTGCGCCGGCGGCAGCCCCAGCAGCTCGAACAAGCGCGCAAAGCTTTCCAGGCCGCTCTCGGAAATCTTCCCGTTCGCCTCCACCAGGTTGGTGACGTTGAGCAACGAATGCATATCGATGATCTGGCCGGACAGGAAGGCATCCAGCATTTCCGGGCCGGTGTCGGCCGTCGAATTCCGGTCCGCCGCGAGAAAACTGGAAAGGCGCGCCTCCTGCAGCGGCACGGCCCATGGCTCGCCCAGGTGGTCGCCCGCCGTCCGTCCGTCCTCGCGCAGCACGAGCCGGGCCCAGTCGAGCGCGCCCGTCAACACCCAGGACGACTGGACGCGCGCCCGCTCGGCCGTCTCCACCTCGATGCTGCGCCACTGCTGCCACAGCGACGCGGCCGCGAACACGGCCACCAGCGCTACCGTGAGCATGGCCGTGAGCAGGGCGGCCCCGCCGTGGCGGGCCTTCATGGCTGGCGGCCTCCGGCGGTGGGCCTGACCCAGTCGCGCGTCAGTGTGCCGCTCACGGCCTGGCCGGGCGGAAGGTTCAAAACCAGGCGCACGCCATCGGGCAGCGCGGGCGCCGCCGGCACGGGTGGAGCGCCCGGCACCGGGGGCGGGCTCGCCCCGGTGGCGGCGCTGGATTGGGGGTTGGTCCAAGCGTTCTCGCGGAAATAGAAAATCTGCCAGTCGTCCAGCGGCGTGACCGCGACCTCGTGCCGCTTGTCCGCGTCTGCGGGATTTGCCGACCAGAGATCGGCCTTTTGCCAGGCATCGTCGAGCTCTCCGCGGGTGGTCACCTGGGGCGATTGCCAGCGCAGCCATGTCCCCGTTCCGTTGACCACGCGCCGGGTCCAGCCTACGACCAGGACACCATCGGTGATGGAGGCCGTGCCGCGGCGGGTGAGGCGCAGGACTCGGCCGTTCCAGTCCAGCGCGGCGGTCTGCGGCATTTGCATCAGGGCGTCGAGGTCGGCCGCCCACTGCGCCAGGCCGACCTGCAGCGTGAGAACATCGTTCGCGCGCGCCTCGGTCTGCGCCTGCGCCCGGGTCATGCCGTCCAGGCCGCGCCAGCTCATGATCGCCAGCAAGGCCATGGCGAAGAGGGCCACCAGCAGTTCCACCAGCGTGAAGCCGCCCTGGGTAACGCGAGAGCGCATCAGACCTTTCCCACGATCGTCGACAAACGCAGCACCGGCGAATTGCCGTCGAACACTTGCGCATCGACGCGCCGGAAGCTGGGGTTCGGCGTGGGCTGCACCGACAGTGTCAACGGGAAGCTGCGGCCGGCCTGCTCGCAGGTGCCGGTGCTCTCGCCAATGTCGGGCATCTGCCTGGACAAGCGCGCTTTCACCAGCTCGTTCTCGGCGCAAATATGGGCCAGCAGGACACTGGTCTGGCGGTCGGCGTTGTTGGTCAGGGCTGTGGTGGCCTGCAGCCCGGCGGCCAGTGCGATCGCCACGATGGCCAGCGCCACCAGGACTTCGATCAGCGTGAAGCCCCGCGCGTTCGTCACGGCGCCTCCCCGCTCGTCACGGCAAAAGGCCGCAGCCCGTCAGTCGCCACGCGCAGGCTGCGCTCGGGATGGCGGGATGACTGGAGCACCACCTCCTGCCTGCCGATGATGGGTTCGGGGCCCAGTTGGAGTGCGGCTGTCCCGAGCACCTGCGTCGTGTCGACCAGCCAGCGGTCGGGCAGCGACTTGGGCGGCACGCCTTCGAACTCGAAGCCGCCCGGCGTCGCGTACCAGCGCACGGGCACGCCGCTGCTGCGCGACTGGGCCCGGGCGGATTCCAGCAAGGCCGCCAGCCGCTGCGCTTCCCGCTCGAGCTGGGTGGCTTCGGAATCGCGCAAGGCGAAGCTCACGCCGACGGTGGCGATGGCGATGATGGCCACCACGATCAGCAGCTCGAGCAGGGTGAAGCCTCGCGCCGCCCCGGGGGGCAGCGCAGCGGCTTTAGCCGCAAGCGTGGGGCCCCACTTATTGCCAGCTGCCGACGTCCGCATTCTTGCCCTCGCCGCCGGCCTGGCCGTCGGCGCCGAACGACATCACGTCGATCTCGGCCTGGACGCCCGGGTTAAGGTATTGATAGGGACGGCCCCAGGGATCGTTGGGCAGTTTTTCGAGATACGGCTTCCAGTTGGGCGGCGCCGGCCCGGCGGTGGGCTTGCTCACCAGCGCCTGCAGGCCCTGCTCGCCGGTGGGGTAACGCTGGTTGTCCAGCCTGTAGAGCTTGAGCGCCTGCATCAGGTTGTTGACGTCGGTCCTGGCGGCCGTCGCGCGGGCGTCGTCGGCGCGGTCGAGCACGTTGGGAACGATCAGAGCGGCGAGCACGCCGATGATGACCAGCACGACCATGAGCTCGATGAGGGTGAAGCCGGCCTGGACGGCGCGGCGTGAACGGGTGTGAAGATGCTTCATTTCGATAAGGGTCCAATCGCTTCAATGATAATCGCCGCATGGTGAGCAATTTGCACAGCAGGTGGGCGGTGGCCGGCTCGACCTTCGTCCTGTGGGCGCTGGTCGCGGCCAGCGTCGTCTATTGGGGCTTCAAACTCACCGGCGCGGCCTCTGCGGCGACGGCCCCCATTGCCGTGCGAACGCCGGCACCGGCCGACCCGGCGGCGGTGGCCCGCCTTTTGGGGTTCGCGCCGGCAGTGGCCGACGCGGCACCCCAAGCCAGCCTGGGCAGCCGCTTCGCCCTCGTGGGCGTCGTGGCCAGCCGCGGCGAGAACGCGGCCGCCCTGATCACGGTGGACGGCAAACCGGCCAAACCGTTCCGGCTGGGCGCGGCAGTGGAAGAGGGCCTGGTGCTGCAGTCCGTGGAGGGCCGCCGCGCCGTGCTGGCGCCCACCGTGGACGGGACCCCCGCCGTCACCCTCGAGCTCCCACCGATTCGCCGCTAAGCGCTGTTACGCGGCGCCGAGCGCAACGGCCGCGCCCAGGTAGAAGGCTAGCTCGCACGCCTGCTGCGCCGCCCCCAGGCAATCGCGGGTGTAGCCCTCCAGCCTCCGGGCGAACAGCCAGCGCATCCCGCCAAGGGCCAGGCCGCTGCAAGCCAGGGCCAGCACGGCGAATTCCACACCTTGGACAAAAAGGACCACGGCCAGCGGCGGCAGACACCAGCCGGCCGCGACGGCCAACGTGCGCAGATCGATCCGATCGGCCAGCGGCAGTCCGCCGTCGGCGTCGGCTTCGGCTCCCACATAGGGCGTGGTACGCATCAACACCAAGGGCCAGAAGCGCGAAAGCACATGGGCGCCCAGCAAAGCCGCCAGGACCGCCGTCGGCGAATGCGCCGCAAGCACCGCCAGCAGGGAAACCTTGGCGAACAGCACCAGGGACAGGGCGAGCATTCCGCCCGTGCGCAGATGCGGCGCCTTCATGATGTCCAGTGCGTCCGCACGCCCGGCTCCGGCCCCCAGGCCGTTCGCGACGTTGGCGAGCCCGCCTTCATGAGACCCGCCGGTGAGCCACACCGTCGCCGCTGTGCAACCCGCCGCGGCCACCAGGGGTGCGAAAGGGTTGTCCGGCAGCCCGAGGCCCAGCAATGCAAAGGCCGTGCACGCCACGAGCCCGGCAAGCCATCCGACGCCGGGGAAGTGGGCCACGCTGGCCCGCAGCATCTCGGGGGTGGATCCTGCCCGTTGCGCCAACGTGCCTCTCACGGGCACACGGGTGAACAGCTGGATGGCGGCAAGGTATTTGCGCAGGAAACTCATCGGGCCTTTCGTCATGCTTGCAGGAACAAGCGGTAAACCGGGTTGTCGCTTTCCTCGACGTGCGGGTAGCCCAAGGTGTCCAGGAACTCCTGGAAAGCCTTGCTGTCGGCCTTGGGTACCTGCAGCCCCACCAGGATGCGGCCGTAGTCCGCTCCCTGGTTGCGGTAATGGAAGAGGGTGATATTCCAGCCCGGGCGCATGTGCGAGAGGAACTTCATCAGCGCGCCGGGCCGCTCGGGAAATACGAACCGCAGCAGGCGTTCCTCGCGTGCCAATGCCGATCGGCCGCCCACCATGTGCCGGATGTGCTCCCTGGCCAGGTCATCGTGAGTCAGGTCGAGCGCATCGAAGCCGTGCCGGCTGAAATTGGACGCGATCCGCGCCGACTCGCCCTTGCCGTGCGTGGCCAGGCCCACGAAAACATGCGCCTGGGCCGAATCGCTGATGCGGTAGTTGAATTCGGTGACGTTGCGCGGGCCGCCGGGCAAGGCCCCGATCAATTCGCAGAAGCGCCTGAAGCTGCCCCGCTCCTCGGGGATGGTCACGGCGAACAGCGCTTCTCGCTCTTCGCCCACTTCCGCCCGTTCCGCGACGAAGCGCAGCCGGTCAAAGTTCATGTTCGCGCCGCACAGAATCGCCGCGTAGGTTTCACCGCGCGTCTTGTTGGCCGCCACATACTGTTTGATCGCGGCCACCGCCAGAGCGCCCGCGGGCTCGACGATGCTGCGCGTGTCGATGAAGATGTCCTTGATGGCCGCGCAAACCGCGTCGGTATCCACCGTCATGAACTCGTCGACCAAATTGCGCGCGATGCGGAAGGTTTCTTCTCCCACCAGCTTCACCGCCGTACCGTCGGAGAAAAGGCCGACGTCGGCCAGGGTGATCCGCTTGCTGGCCGCGACCGAGCGCATCATCGCGTCCGAATCGGCCATCTGGACGCCCACGACCTTGATCTCGGGGCGCACTGCCTTGATGTAGTTGGCCACCCCGGAGACCAGCCCGCCGCCCCCGATGGCCACGAAAACGGCGTCCAGAGGCCCCTGGTGCTGGCGCAGGATTTCCATGGCGATCGTGCCTTGCCCGGCAATCACGTCCGGGTCATCGAAAGGATGGACGAAAGTGAGGTCCTGCTTCTTTTCCAGCTCGACCGCATATAGATAGGCATCCGAGTAGCTCTCGCCGTGCAGGACCACCTCGCCGCCCAGTGCTTTCACGCCATCGATCTTCACCTGCGGCGTCGTCACGGGCATCACGATGATGGCCCGCGCGCCCAGCCGGTGGGCGGACATGGCCACGCCCTGCGCGTGATTGCCCGCCGAGGCGCAAATCACACCGCGCAGCAGCTGCTCGGCCGTCAGTTGCGCCATTTTGTTGTACGCGCCCCGCAGCTTGAAGCTGAACACGGCCTGCTGGTCTTCACGCTTGAGCAGTACCTTGTTATGCAGTCGCCGGCTCAAGCTTTTCGCAGGCTCCAATGCCGACTCCACGGCCACGTCGTACACCCGCGCCGTGAGAATCTTTTTCAGGTAGTCGGCGGGCTGGAGGTGCTTTTTCATAGCCAAAGCATCATAAAGGGCGATAAAAAAGCCCCCGAACCTTGCAGTTCGAGGGCTAAATCCACCAAGGGAGGTGGAGGAGACAACCGGGGCACAACAAACTCGTTATGCTGCGAAACAGTATAGCCGGGTCTTGCTGCAATGCAGCAAGATTTATCGCGACTGCGAAGTGGCTATCTCAATCAGTACAGGAACTAATACGATGGAATGCACCGTTAGTTGGACGGGTGCCACAGGTGGCAGGTCCGCGATGGGATTCATTGCGGAAACAGGCAGCGGCCACGTGCTGATGATGGATGGTGCGCCCGACAGTGCTCAGCCAGGGAATGGAGGGCAGAACCTGGCGGCCCGGCCCATGGAGACGGTGCTGGCGGGTACCGGTGGCTGCACGGCGTACGACGTGGTGCTGATTCTCAAGCGAGGACGCCATGAGGTGCGGGGCTGTACCGTCAAACTGACAGCCGAGCGTGCGGCCGTGGACCCGAAGGTGTTCGTCAAGATCCACATGCATTTCACGGTCACGGGTGCCGGCCTGTCCGCCGCCGCCGTGGAACGGGCTGTCGCGATGAGTCACGAGAAGTACTGCTCCGCCAGCGTCATGCTGAGCAAGACTGCCGAAATCACCACCAGCTTCGAAGTGTTGCCCGCCTGAGCTAGATGTAGTGCGCGGCCGCGGTCATGACTTTGGCGGCGGTGCGCATCAGCGCCTTGGCGACCGCGGGCAGTTCGGCGGCACCGGCCTGCAGGGCCTGCGCTGCGTGGGCGGCTTCGTCGTCCTTCATCTGCACCACGATCGCGCGCGAGGCATGATCGCCCGCGGGCAGGCGCTCAAGATGGCTTTGCAGGTGCGCCTCGACCTGTCTCTCGGTTTCAACGACGAAGCCGAGACTGAGCCGGTCACCCAGGCGCCCGGCCAGCAGGCCCAGCCCAAACGCGCCGGCGTACCAGAGCGGGTTGAGCAGGGAAGGGCGGTCGCCCAGCTCCGCCAGCCGGTCGGCGATCCAGGCCAGATGGTCCGTCTCGTGTGCGGCGGCCTGCTGATAGTGCGCGCGCAAGGCGGGATCGGTCGCCGTGAGGGCCTGGGCCGTGTACAGCGCCTGGGCGCAGACCTCGCCCACGTGATTGACGCGCATCAGGGCGCCGGCGCGGCGCCGTTCGCCGACGCCAAGGTGGGTGCTGTCGCCGGGGACGGTGGGGCAAGGCCGGATCGCCCGCTGTTTGGCAAAAAGAGTGCGCAGCGCGCTATCGGCAGCACCAAGAAATCGGTCCATGGCGCAGTTTAGGCCAGAGCAGCGGCGCCATGTCCGGGCTCGCCGCTCAACATGGACTCGGGCCTTTCAAAGCTCAGAGATAAACCTGTTGCGTCGAGTCTACTGAGCAGTTACCAGTTGTTGTCCTCGTGCAACGAATGTGGTTCTGAAAGACTAAATACTTTGCGAAAGAAAGGCCGCTCTGGTGCAATAACAACAACTTCCCAAAAGGAGGTTGGCCCGGGGATCCGGCGGGAGCACTCAAAGTGCCTGCATTTCGTGACCCCTTCGCACCGGAGCCCTATGTTTAACCTTGGAGAAACTTGCAATGAAAAAGTCCCTGATTGCTCTGGCTGTTCTGGCTGCTGCCGGCGCTGCTTCTGCCCAATCGTCCGTCACGCTGTTCGGCGTCGTTGATGCCACGTTTGCTATCGGCCGCGGCACGATCACCGACCGCACCCAATTGACCAACTCGGGCTACAACAGCTCGCGTCTGGGCTTCCGTGGCACCGAGGACCTGGGCGGCGGCATGTCCGCTTCCTTCTGGATCGAAGCCGGCATGAACAACGACACCGGCGAAGGCTTTGGCACCAACGTCAACAACCAAGCTTCCGGCGCGGGCGCTGCAGTTGCTGGCCGTCAAGGCCTGACCTTCAACCGTCGTTCCACCGTCAGCCTGGCCGGCGGCTGGGGCGAACTGCGTCTGGGTCGTGACTACACCCCCCAGTTCTTTAACTTGAGCGTGTTCGATCCGTTCGGCACCAACGGTGTGGGCACCACGCAGACCCTGAACTCCATCATCACTGGTGTGACCGCTGTCCGCGCTTCCAACGCCATCGGCTACTTCATCCCGGGCAACCTGGGCGGCTTCTACGGCCAAGTGCAGTACTACATGGGCGAAAACGTGCGAGGCGGCGGCGCCGCTACTGAAGATGACGGCAATGGCCTCGGCCTGCGCGTCGGCTTCGCCAACGGCCCGTTCAACATTGCCCTGGCCACCAGCCGCACCGAGTACGCTGCGGGTGACGTTCGCCAGAGCAACCTGGGCGGCGAATGGAACTTCGGCGTTGCCAAGCTGATGGGTCACATCAGCAAGGACCGCAACGGCGCAGTGGACGGCAAGGGCTGGCTGATCGGTGGCTTGTTCCCGATCGGCGCCGGCGAAATCCGCGCATCGTTCTCGCGTTACGAAACCGACACTGCCGGCGATCCGGAAACCAAGAAACTGGCTGTTGGCTACGTGCACAACCTGTCCAAGCGTACGGCTGTCTACACGACCTACGCTCGCGTTCGCAACAATGGCGGCGCCGTTCAGGCTCTGAACGGTTCCACCACCGGCGCGAACACCTCGTCCAGCGGTCTGGACATCGGTATCCGCCACAGCTTCTAAATTCCACGGCTGGCCTTGTGCCGGTCGGGATGAAGAAACTTGAAAGCCGCCTTCGGGCGGCTTTTTTTTAACTCTCGAGCGCGCCGGCCT
Source organism: Ramlibacter sp. (assembly GCA_013815685.1). Classification (GTDB taxonomy): domain Bacteria; phylum Pseudomonadota; class Gammaproteobacteria; order Burkholderiales; family Burkholderiaceae_C; genus Ramlibacter. The sequence continues at coordinate 52,376 of JACDFR010000017.1, read as the reverse complement.
GCCCCAGCGGCCCGGACCTTTGGGGAAACCCCTTTTGACGCAGGCAGCGCGACTGTGCATAGTCGGCTCTCTTCAATTCCAAGAGGGCTCCATGAAACTCAAGACTGCACTCGTTGGCACGGCGATCCTTGCTGCATTGGGCGTGACGCCGGCGCTCCAGGCCAAGCAGTTCAAGTGGACCAGCGCCAGCGACATCCCGACGCTGGACATCCATTCCCAGAACAATGCACTGGGCAACGGGGTTCATGCCGCCATCTACGAGTCGCTCGTCTACTACAACAGCCAGACCTTCAAGCCCGAGCCCCTGCTGGCGACCAGCTGGCGCGAGGTGTCGCCAACGCAGGTGCGCTTCACCCTGCGCAGCGGCGTCAAGTTCAGCGACGGGTCGGCTCTCACGGCCGACGATGTCGTGTACTCGATCATGCGGGCCATGACCAAGACCTCGAACTATGGCGTCTACGCCCAAGGCATCGACAAGGTCGTCAAGGTGAACGATTCCACGGTCGACTTCATGATGAAGGGGCCCAACCCGGTGCTGCTCAATCAGCTGACCGAGCTGCGCATCATGAGCCGCGCCTGGGCCGAGAAAAACAAGTCGGTCGAACCCAAGGACATCAAGACCCCCGAGGAAAGCCACGCTCACCGGAACGCCATGGGCTCCGGCCCCTACATGGTCAAGGAATGGCAGCCCGACCAGCGGCTGGTGCTGGTGAGGAACCCCCATTACTGGGGGAACAACTCCACCAATGTGACGGAGATCATCTATACGCCGATCAAGGCGGAGGCGACCCGCGTTGCCGCCCTGTTGTCAGGCGAAGTCGACCTGGTGCTCGATCCGAGTCCGCAAGATCTGGCGCGCCTGCGCAGCAATACCAATCTGAAGGTGGTCGATGGGGTCGAGAACCGGACGATCTTCTTCGGCATGGACCAATTCCGCAACGAGCTGCCGGGCTCGAACATCAAGGGCAAAAACCCGCTGAAGGACGTGCGCGTACGCAAGGCCTTGTACCAGGCCATCGACAGCGACAGCCTGCACCGGGTCACCATGCGCGGGCTCTCGCAGCCGACCGGGACGCTGGTGTCGCCGCAGGTCACTGGCTGGAGCGAGGCGGTCCACAAGCGGTTGCCCTATGACGTCGAGGGCTCGAAAAAGCTGCTGGCCGAAGCGGGCTACCCGCAAGGTTTCGAGGTCGACTTCGCCTGCCCCAACAACCGGTACATCAACGACGAGGAAATCTGCCAGGCCGTCACGGCGATGTGGTCCCGCATCGGCGTGCGGGCCAAACTGCGGACATTGCCGCTGGTCACCTACTTCCCGATGATCCAGCGCTTCGACGCGAGCATCTACATGCTGGGTTGGGGCGTGCCCACTTTCGATGCGCTCTATAGCCTGCAGTCGCTGGTGCGTAGTGTCGGATCGGGTGGCGACGGCAACTACAACGTGGGCCGCTACAGCAACCCCCGGATGGACGTGATTGTCGACCGCGTCAAGGCCGAGACCGACCTGCCGGTGCGCAACCGCTTCCTCAACGAGGGCCTGCAGCTGAGCAACGAGACCGTGTCGCACATTCCGCTGCACAACCAGATCATTCCCTGGGCCATGAAGAAAAACGTGGACGTGGTGCATCGCGCCGACAACCGCCTCGACTGGCGCCTGATCAAGGTGAATTGACCCTGTGCAAGCAAGGCCGTCCCGAGGATGCCTCGACGCGGCCTGTCTCCTGGCCGCCCCGGACTAGTTGCTTTAGGCTTAAAGGAAACCCTGAGACGGCACGATGCTTGCTCTGCTAGCATCGGCTGCCCCTGTACCGCAAAATTCAATGTTCGCCTTTATCCTGCGCCGCCTGATCCAGGCGGTCGTCGTCATGGTCGCGGTCGCGTTCATCGCATTCCTGCTGTTCCAGTACGTCGGGGACCCGGTGGTCTTCCTGCTCGGACAGGACGCTACGCCGCAGCAGATACGCGAGCTGCGTGCCGGCTTGGGCCTGGACAAGTCCTTCATCGTGCAGTTCTGGCATTTCCTGCTCAACGCCGCCCGCGGCGAATTTGGCCTGAGCCTGCGCCAGGGCGCGAAAGTGTCGCGGCTGATCGCCGAACGCTTCCCTGCCACGCTGGAGCTGGCGCTGATCGCGGCCCTGCTGGCGCTGCTGGTTGGAATCCCGATGGGCGTTTATTCGGCGCTGCGCCGCGGCAAGTTCCTGAGCCAGGTCTTCATGACGATATCGCTGCTGGGCGTGTCGCTGCCCACTTTCTTCATCGGCATCCTGCTGATCCTGATTTTCGCCGTGACGCTCGGCTGGTTTCCCAGCTTCGGGCGCGGTGACACGATGCAGATCGGCTGGTGGTCCACCGGCCTGCTCAATGCCAAGGGGTGGCACCACATCGTCTTGCCCGCGGTGACGCTGGCGATTTTCCAGCTCACGCTCGTCATGAGGCTTGTGCGCGCGGAAATGCTCGAGGTGCTGCGCACGGACTACATCAAGTTCGCCCGCGCGCGGGGCCTTTCCAACAGGGCTATCCACTTCGGACATGCGCTAAAGAACACGCTGGTGCCCGTGATGACCATCACCGGGTTGCAGCTTGGCGGGCTGATCGCCTTCGCCATCATCACGGAAACGGTGTTCCAGTGGCCCGGCATGGGGCTGCTGTTCATCCAGGCCGTCACCTTTGCCGACATACCTGTCATGGCGGCCTATCTTTGCCTCATTGCATTGATTTTCGTGGTCATCAACCTGATCGTCGACCTGCTTTATTTCGCCGTCGATCCGCGCCTGCGCGTGAACAATGCGGGAGGCCACTGATGCTTCCGCCAATGCCGCGCCTGCGGGTCAGTGGCCGGGCGTTCGCGCATATCGCGCAGTACCACCCTGAACTGACCGCGCTGCGCCGGGATCTGCACGCCCACCCCGAACTGGGCTTCGAGGAAATCTACACATCGGGCCGGGTTCGCGAAGCGCTCAGGCTGTGCGGCGTCGACGAGATCCACGCCGGTATCGGCAAGACCGGCATCGTGGGGGTGATCAAGGGCCGCCAGAACACGACCGGCCGGCTCATTGGCCTGCGCGCAGACATGGATGCGCTCACCATGTCCGAAGACAACGAGTTCGCTTGGAAGTCCACCAAGAGCGGGATGATGCACGGCTGCGGCCATGACGGCCACACCGCCATGCTGGTGGGGGCGGCGCGCTACCTCGCCGAGACACGCGATTTCGACGGAACCGCGGTGGTGATATTCCAGCCGGGCGAGGAAGGATTCGCCGGCGCCAAGGCCATGATCGAGGACGGCCTGTTCGACAGATTTCCGGTCCAGGCCGTGTATGCCATGCACAACTGGCCGGGCATCAAGCCCGGGATGGTCGGCATCAATCCGGGCCCGCTGATGGCGGCCGCCGACCGCGTGACGATCGAAATCACGGGCAAGGGCGGGCACGGTGCCCACCCGTACCTCGCCGTGGACCCGGTCCTCGTGGCCGCGCACATCATCACGGCGGTGCAGAGCATCGTCTCGCGCAACGTCAAGCCGGTCGATGGCGCCGTCATCAGCCTTTGCGCGATGCACGCGGGCGACATTCATGCCATGAGCGTCATCCCGGGCAAGGCCACGCTGGTCGGAACCGTGCGCACCTTCCAGCCCGAGGTGCAAACACTCGTGGAGCGGCGGCTCAACGAATTGTGCAGCGCCGTGGCCCTGGGCTTTGGCGCCACCGCCAGTGTCCGCTACGAGCGGGTGTACCCCGCCACGGTGAACTCCTTGCGCGAAGCCAGCTTCGCCGCCGGGGTGGCGCAGTCGCTGGTGGGCACCGACCACGTGGTCCAGGACATGGAGCCCAGCATGGGCGCGGAAGACTTTTCCTTCATGCTTCAAGTCAAGCCCGGCGCTTACATGCGGATCGGGCAAGGCGGTGAAGGCAGCTGCTTCCTGCACAACAGCCGGTACGACTTCAACGACGAGATTCTGCCCCTGGGCTCGGCCCTGCACGCGGCCCTGGTCGAGCAGTCCCTGCCCCTGGCGGCCCCATGAACGGCCTTCACCTTCGCGTCACATTCCCTTCCAACAGGAGTCATCGATGAAACTCAAGTCCAACCTGCTGTGCGCCACAGCCCTTGCCGCCGCCGCTGCCTGCGCACAGGCGCAGACCGTTCGAATTGCCAACCAGGGTGATGCGCTCTCGATGGACCCGCACTCGCTCAACGAATCGTTGCAGCTGAGCGTCACGGGCAACGTGTACGAGGGCCTGATCTTGCGCAACAAGGATCTGAGCCTGGCGCCGGGCCTGGCCACCTCGTGGAAGCAGACATCGCCGACCGTGTGGCGGTTCGAGCTGCGCAAGGGTGTGCAATTCCACGACGGCACGCCGTTCACGGCCGACGACGTGGTGTTCTCGCTCAACCGGACGCAGGTCGAAGGCTCCGATATGAAGAGCTACAGCAATGACTTCAAGGAAGTGCGCAAGCTCAACGACCACACCGTCGAGATCGAGACGAAGACCCCGTTCCCGATCCTGCCCGATGTGCTCACCCTGGTTTACGTCATGAGCAGCAAGTGGGCGGAGACCAACCAGGCAGCGCGCCCGGTCGACCGCCGCAAGGGCATCGAAAACGCCGCGTCTTTCCGCGCCAACGGCACCGGTCCGTTCCGTCTGCGCGAGCGGCAGCCGAACGTGCGGACCACCTTCGTGCGCAACGGCAACTACTGGGGCAAGATCGAAGGTAATGTGCAGGAGGTCATCTTCACGCCGATCGGCAACGACGCCACCCGCGTGGCCGCCTTGCTGTCCGGGGAGATCGACGTGATGGAGCCGGTGCCGGTGCAGGACATCGAGCGCATCAATGCAGGCGCCAATACCAAGGCAATGGTCGCGCCCGAACTGCGCACCATCTTCCTGGGCATGGACCAGAAGCGCGACGAATTGCAGTATTCGAGCGTCAAGGGCAAGAACCCTTTCAAGGACAAGAAGGTGCGTCAGGCCTTCTACCAGGCCATCGACGTCGACGGCATCAAGCGCACCGTGATGCGCGGTGCAGCCAATCCAACAGCCCTGATGGTCGGCCCGGGCATCAACGGCTTCGTGCCCGAGATGAACAAGCGGCTGCCGTACGATCCGGACGGCGCCAAGAAGCTTCTGGCCGAGGCGGGCTACCCGAATGGTTTTGAAGTCACCATGAACTGCCCCAACGACCGTTATGTCAACGACGCGCGCATTTGCCAGACGGTGGCGGCGAACCTTTCGCGCATCGGCGTCAAGATCAACCTGGCGGCCGAAACCAAGGGCACGTATTTTCCCAAGATCCTGCGCCGCGACACCAGCTTCTACATGCTGGGTTGGACGCCGGGCACCTACGATTCACACAACGCCCTGAACGCGCTGATGGCCTGCGTTGACGACAAGGGTGCCGGCCAGTTCAACCTGGGCAGCTATTGCAACCCCAAGATCGACCAGCTGACCAAGACCATCCAGGCCGAAACCGACAAGACCAGGCGCAGCGCGATGATCAAGGAGGCCTTCGAGATCCATTCGGCCGACATCGGGCACATTCCCTTGCACCAGCAGGCGCTTGCCTGGGGCGTGACAAAGAAAGTCGACTTGGTCCAGCTGCCCGACAACTTCATGTTCTTCAAGTGGATGACGATCAAGAAGTAACGCCGGTGGCCCGATGAGCGCCGCGGCGGGTGAACCCGGGCGGCGCTCAATGAATTCTGCGAAATGAAAAACAGATTATTCGGCTGGCTCGACAGCGATGTCGGCTACAGTTTCCGCACCTCGCCGGTGGCCATCCTGGCCGCGGCGATTGCGCTTGTTTGCCTGATCTGCTCGATCTTTGCGGGCTGGATCGCGCCGCATGACCCGTTCGACCTCACGACCCTGGTGCTCAGCGATGCGCGGCTTCCGCCGGCATGGGAGCCCGAGGGCAGCCGCAAATACCTGCTGGGCACGGACGACCAGGGCCGCGATATTCTCTCGGCGCTGATCTACGGCGCGCGCATCTCGCTGGTGGTGGGCATCGCCTCGGTGGTCCTGTCGATGGTTATCGGCGTGGCGTTCGGCCTGCTCGCCGGCTTTCGCGGCGGATGGATCGACACCTTCCTGATGCGGGTGTGCGACGTCATGCTCTCCTTTCCTTCCATCCTCGTGGCGCTGCTGATCGCCGGTGTCGGCCGCGCCTTGTTTCCCGATGCCCACGATACCGTGGCCTTTGGCGTGCTGATCGTCTCCATCACGCTGACGGGCTGGGTCCAGTACGCGCGCACCGTGCGCGGCTCGACCATGGTCGAGCGCAACAAGGAATATGTGCAGGCTGCGCGCGTGACGGGCGTGGCGCCGCTGCGGATCATGGCGCGCCACGTGCTGCCCAACGTGATGGGGCCGGTGCTGGTGCTGGCCACCATCCATGTGGCCACCGCCATCATCACCGAGGCCACGCTATCCTTTCTGGGCGTGGGCGTGCCGCCCACTTCCCCATCCCTGGGCACATTGATCCGGGTCGGCAACGACTACCTGTTTTCGGGCGAGTGGTGGATCACCATCTTCCCCGGCCTGATGCTGATCCTGATTGCCCTGTCGGTGAACCTCTTGGGCGACTGGCTGCGCGATGCGCTCAACCCGCGCCTGCGCTAGAAATATGGCCCCCACGCTCGTCACTTCGTGTACGTCGCTGCCCCCCGAGGGGGCCCCGGCCGCCTTGGGGCGGCCCGGCGGCGTCCGGCCGCATCCGCTATGAGCCTGCTACAAGTCAACAATCTTGTCGTCGAATTCCCCAACAGGCGCGGCACCTTGCGCGCCCTGGACGACATCTCGTTCACCATCGCCCCGGGCGAGATCCTGGGCGTCGTGGGTGAATCGGGCGCGGGCAAGTCCCTGACGGGCGCGGCCATCATCGGGCTGCTGGAGCCGCCGGGACGGGTCGCCTCGGGCCAGATCCTGCTGGAAGGCGAGCGAATCGACGGCCTCCCGTACGACAGGATGCGGCACATCCGCGGCCGCAAGATCGGTGCGATCTTCCAGGACCCGCTCACGTCACTCAATCCGCTCTACACCGTCGGCCGTCAGCTCCGGGAAACGATCCAGGCGCATTTGCCGGTGGACGACAAGGAGGCGCTGCGGCGCGCCATCAGCCTGCTGGAAGACACCGGCATTCCCGCTGCGGCCGAGCGCATCGACCACTACCCGCATCAGTTTTCCGGAGGCATGCGCCAGCGTGTGGTGATCGCGCTGGCCCTGGCCGCCGAACCCAAGCTGATCGTCGCCGACGAGCCGACCACGGCGCTGGATGTCTCGATCCAGGCACAGATCATCCAGTTGCTCAAGCGCATCTGCAAGGACCGCGGCGCCGCCGTGATGCTCATCACCCATGACATGGGCGTGATCGCCGAAACCTGCGACCGCGTGGCCGTGATGTACGCCGGCCGAATCGCCGAGATCGGGCCCGTGCATGAGGTCATCAACCAACCGGCGCATCCGTACACCCTGGGCCTGATGGCGGCCATTCCCGACATGGAAGTCGAGCGCGAGCGGCTGAACCAGATCGACGGCGCCATGCCTCGCCTCAACGCCATTCCGCCGGGCTGCGCCTACAACCCGCGCTGCCCCCGTGCCTTCGACCGCTGCACGGTTGATCGGCCCGACCTGCTCCCTGCGGGAGCCACCCGCGCCGCGTGCTGGCTGCACGACGCCCACGCCGGAGTTTCCGCATGACCGAATGCCAGGCGCCCGGCGCGGCCGCGCCATTGGTACAGGCCCATGACCTGGCCAAGGTCTTCGACGTGTCCGTGCCTTGGCTCAATCGGGTCATCGAGCGCCGCCCGCGCCAGCTGCTTCATGCTGTGGATGGGGTGAGCTTCGACATCCGGCAAGGCCAGACGCTCGCGCTGGTCGGGGAGTCCGGTTGCGGCAAGAGCACGGTGGCAAGACTGCTCGTGGGCCTCTACGAGCCCACGCGTGGCGGCCTCACATTCGACGGCCAGGACGCGCATGCCGCGTTCAAGACGCCGCAAGGGCGCCGGCTGCGCCGCCGCATCCAGATGATCTTCCAGGATCCGTATGCCAGCCTGAATCCGCGGTGGATCGTGGAAGACATCGTGGGCGAGCCGCTCAAGGAACACGGCATCATCACCGACCGCGCCCAGCTCGAGGAGCGCGTGGGCGAGCTGCTGAGGTCGGTGGGGCTGTCGGCCCTGGACATGGTGAAGTATCCGCACCAGTTCTCGGGTGGCCAGCGGCAGCGCATTTCGATCGCTCGGGCGCTGGCGACCGAGCCTGAATTCCTGGTCTGCGACGAACCCACCTCGGCGCTCGATGTCAGCGTGCAGGCCCAGGTCCTCAACATCATGAAGGACTTGCAGCGCCAGCGCGGCCTCACGTACCTGTTCATCTCGCACAACCTGGCTGTGGTGAGGCATGTCAGTGACCAGGTGGGCGTGATGTACCTGGGCCGCCTGGTGGAATTGTCCGGGAAGCACCAGCTGTTCGGCAATCCACGGCACCCGTACACGCGCATGCTGCTCGATGCGATCCCGAAGATGCATGACACCGGCCGCTCGCGCACGCCCGTCTCCGGCGAGGTGCCCAATCCCCTGAACCCGCCGATGGGCTGCACCTTCCATCCGCGCTGCCCCTTCGCGAATGCCCGCTGCAAGGCCGAGCGGCCCGCGCTGCTGCAGATCCAGGGCGTCAAGGTCGCCTGCCACGCCGTCGAGGAAGGGCGGATCTAGTGGGCGTTCAGGCGTAGCGCTTGCTGCGCAGGTTGTTCTTCATCTCGCGCAGCAAGGGTTGCAGGCCGGGCCCGATGCGCAACGCCACCGTCGTGGCCAGCACATCGATGATCACCAGGTGCAGCAACCGCGAGACCATCGGGCTGTAGCGGTCGTAGCCTTCCGGATGATCGGCCGCCAGGTGAATGTGGCCCGCCGTGGCCAGCGGGGAGCCGGTGGCGGTCACCACGATGGCGGTGGCGCCGTTCTTGCGCGCGATATCGCACGCATCCATCAGGTCCCGTGTGCGGCCCGAGTTGGAGATCACCACCACGCAATCGCCCGGGCCGAGCATGGTGGCGCTCATCACCTGCATGTGCCCGTCGCTGTATGCGATGGCGTTGACACCCAGGCGGAAGAACTTGTGCTGGGCATCTTGCGCCACGATGCCCGAGTTGCCGACGCCGTAGAACTCGATGCGGCGGCCGGTCTTGTAGGTGGCCGCAAGGGCTTGCACGGCCTTCTCGATCGCATGGGTCGACGCATCGTTGCGGTATTTCAGGAAGGCGGCAACCGTGTTGTCGACCACCTTCACCAGGACATCGCCGGTCTTGTCGTCCGCATCGACGCTGCGGTGGATGAATGGAACACCTTCGCTGACGCTGCCCGCCAGCTTGAGCTTGAAATCCGACAACCCGTCATAGCCGATGCTGCGGCAAAAGCGCACCACGGTCGGCTTGCTGACATGCGCTCGCTCGGCCAGTTCGCTCACCGGCAGGTTCGCGAAGGCGCGCGGATCGCCAAGCACCAGCCTGCCCACGCGCTGCTCCGCGGGCGCAAGCGAGGGCAGCGAGGCCTTGATGCGCTCTAGCATGATGTTGGCCCCCACGGTCGCTCACTGCGTGTAGCTCCCTGCCCCCCGAGGGGGCGCATTTTCCCAGGGGCGGCCCGTCGGAAAATCAGCCTCAGCATTCCTCGCTCCAGCAATGGCCGTCGCGGGCGATCATGGCGCTGGCGGCGGACGGTCCCCAGGTGCCCGCCGCGTAGGGCCGCGGGCCGGAGGTGTCGCCGCGCCAGTGTTCCAGGAGGGGCTCGACCCAGCGCCAGGCCTCTTCCTGCTCGTCGCTGCGCACGAACAGGTTGAGCCGTCCGTCGATCACGTCCAGCAGGAGCCGCTCGTAGGCGCCGACCCGTTCCGAGCCGAAGCGCTTGTCGAAGTCCAGGTCCAGGTGGACCGGGGCGAGCGACGGTATCGCACCCCTGGCCTGCTGCCGGTTGTCTTGTCCCTGAGCCAGCAGGTGCAGTTCGAGCCCGTCCTTGGGCTGCAGGTGGATGACCAGCCGGTTGGCTGCCCCGTTGGGGGTGCGAAAGATGGCATGCGGCGCGGCCCGGAAGTTCACCACGATGCGGGCATCCCGTCCCGCCAGCCGCTTGCCGGTGCGGATGTAGAAGGGAACGCCCGCCCACCGCCAGTTGGCGATCTCCGCGCGCAGGGCCACGAAGGTCTCGGTGTTGGACAGCGGATCGACGCCCGGCTCCTGGCGGTAGCCCGGGACGGCGTCGCCCGCCACGGTGCCGGCGGTGTACTGGCCGCGGATCGCGTGCTGGTCCAGCGATTCGGCCGCCCAGGGCTTGAGGGACCGCAGCACCTTGAGCTTCTCGTCGCGGATCGCGTCGGCGTGGGCGTTGATCGGAGGCTCCATCGCCAGCGCGCACACCAGCTGAAGCGCGTGGTTCTGGACCATGTCCCGCAGAGCGCCGGTGTTATCGTAGAAAGCACCGCGCTTTTCCACCCCCAGGTCCTCGGCAATCGTGATCTGGATGTTGGCGATGTTCTCCCGCCGCCACAGCGGCTCGAACAGGGCGTTGCCGAAACGCAGGGCGAACAGGTTCTGCACCGAGGGCTTGCCCAGGTAGTGGTCGATGCGGAAGATCTGCTTTTCGCTCAGCACGCCGCGCACCGTCTCATTGATCGCGCGGTTGGAGGCCAAGTCGTGCCCGAGGGGTTTTTCCAGCACGATGCGGGTGTTCGGCGTGTTCAGCCCGGCGGCGGCGACCTGCTCGCACACGGTCGTGAAAAGCGAGGGCGCGGTCGCCAAGTACATCACCACCGTATCGGCCATTCGCTGCCGCAGCATGCCGGCAAGCTGCCGGTAGTCGTCGGGCCGGGACAAGTCCATGCGCAGGAAATGCAGCAGCGACGCGAAGCGGTCGAATTCCTCGGGCGTGGGACGCTTGGCAAGATCGACTTCGTCGAACCGGGCGCGGATCACGGCCCGATACTGCTCGTTGCTCAGGTCGTCGCGGGCCACGCCGATGATCCGGCCTCCGCCGGGAAGCGTGGCGTGCCGGAAGGCCTGGAACAAGGCGGGCATCAGCTTGCGCCAGGCGAGATCGCCGGTGCCGCCGAACAAGACAAGGTCGAAGCTCATGGTCGGTGCGGGAAGGAAAGCCGGTAATGTAACTTGGTTTCAAATTTGCGGCATCGCAACAATGCCATCCTTGAAGCGGTTTTGCGAGCTCCGCCAGCCTGCCTGCGTAACCGGATTACGAGCCGCCGTTCGTGCCACAGCCGTGCAACGGCGTCCGATAATGCGGCGATGAATCAACTCGATGCCCTCAGGAATGTAACCACCGTGGTGGCCGACACCGGCGATTTCAGGCAACTCAACCAATTCAAGCCGCAGGACGCCACCACAAACCCGTCCTTGATATTCAAGGCGGTGCCAAAACCCGATTACATGCCTTTGCTCAAGGACACCATGGCAAGGTTCGGGCGGCGCACGCTGGACGAAGCGATGGACCGCCTCCTGGTGCGCTTCGGCTGCGAGATCCTGTCCATCATTCCCGGCCGCGTCTCCACGGAGGTGGACGCGCGGTCGAGCTTCGACACCATGGCCACGCTGACCCGCGCCGAGCGCATCATCGAGCTATATCAGGCCGAAGGCGTGCATGTCGACCGCGTGCTGATCAAGATCGCCGCCACCTGGGAAGGCATCCAGGCGGCGCAAATGCTCGAGCAGCGCGGCATACACACCAACCTCACCCTGCTGTTCTCCTTTTGCCAGGCGGTCGCCTGCGGGCAGGCCAAGGTCCAACTCGTCTCGCCGTTCGTGGGCCGCATTCACGACTGGTACAAGAAAAGGGCCGGCAGCAGCTGGGACGACGCAGCCAACGCGGGCGAGTGCGATCCGGGCGTGCGGTCGGTGCGCCAGATCTACCATCACTTCAAGCACTTCGGCATCGCCACCGAAATCATGGGCGCGAGCTTCAGGAACGTTCAGCAGATCGTGGCCCTTGCCGGGTGCGACCTGCTGACCATCAGCCCGGAGCTGCTGGCCCAGCTCGCGGCATCGGACGGCGCCGTCAGACCTGCGCTGGACCCGGCGCATTCGCGCGATATGCCGCTGGAGCCGGTCAACTACGACGAAGCCGGGTTCCGCTGGGCGCTGAACGAGGATGCGATGGCGACCGAAAAGCTGGCCGAGGGCATACGCGCTTTCGCTGCCGATGCGGTCAACCTCGAACAACTGATGAAGGAGGCTTGAGCCATGACGGCAGCATTGACACGGCCCCGCTGCGACGAGACAGCGGCGTGGAAGGCGCTTGGGCGCCAATTCGAAGACACCGGGCGCCGCTTCGACCTGCGCGAGGGATTCCGCTCCGACACTGGCCGCTTCGAGTCCTTGAGCCTGCAAGCGCCGCATGTGTTCGCCGATCTATCCAAGAACTTGATCGATGCAGCGGCTGAAGCGCTGCTGCTGGACCTGGCTCGCGAGTGCCAGCTGGAACGCCATCGCGATGCCATGTTCGGCGGCGAACCGGTCAACAACACCGAAGGGCGCGCAGCCAAGCACTGGCTGCTGCGGGCTCCCCGCGGCGCCGGCGCGGACCCGGACGCAGCCGAGGTCCATGCCACCCTGGATGCCATGCTGGCCTATGCCGAGCAGGTACGTGGGGACGGTGCGATCACCGATGTCGTGAATATCGGCATCGGCGGGTCCGACCTGGGCCCGCAGATGGCGGTAGCGGCCCTGGCCGAGTTCGCCCTGCCTGGCAAGCGCTTTCACTTCGTCTCGAACGTGGACGGCCATGAACTCGCCGGCGTGCTGCGGCAATTGAAGCCTGAAAGCACCTTGTTTCTCATCGCTTCGAAGACTTTCACCACGATCGAGACGATGACCAACGCGCGTTCGGCCCGCGCCTGGTTCCAGGATCAGGGCGGCCGCGATACCGCGCGCCACTTCGCGGCGCTGACGACCAACGTCGCGGCGGCGGGCGAATTTGGCATCTCGACCACCTTCGGTTTCTGGGATTGGGTGGGCGGGCGCTATTCCATGTGGTCCGCCATTGGGCTGCCGGTCGCCATCGCCATCGGCGCGGCCGGGTTTCGCCAGTTGCTGGCGGGCGCCCATGAGATGGACCGTCATTTCCAGGCGACGCCGCTGGACAGGAACCTCCCGGTGCGCCTGGGTTTGCTCGATATCTGGTATCGCAACTTCCACCGTTTCGCAACCCGCAGCATCGCTCCCTATCACAGCGCCCTGGGCCGGCTTCCGGCCTACCTGCAGCAGCTGGAGATGGAAAGCAACGGGAAAAGCGTGGATGCGCGCGGCAGGCCGCTGGCCGTCGGCACCTCGCCGGTGCTCTGGGGCGAACCCGGCACCAACGGGCAGCATGCCTATTTCCAGATGCTGCACCAGGGCAGTGATGTGGTGCCCGTGGAGTTCATCGCGGCCAGGCAGCCCATGCACAGCCTGCGCGGGCACCACGGCCAGCTGTTGGCCAACGTCCTGGCGCAGGCGCAGGCACTGATGCAAGGTAAGCCCGATGACGGCGGGCACAAGAACTTTCCGGGCAACAGGCCCAGCACCTTCTTCCTGCTGGAGCGGCTCGATCCCGCCAGCCTGGGCGCGTTGCTCGCGCTCTACGAACACCGTGTCTTCGTGAGCGGCTCGCTGTGGGGCATCAACAGCTTCGACCAGTGGGGCGTCGAGCTGGGCAAGGTGCTGGCCAAGGACATCGCGCCTCGGCTGGACAGCGGTGACGTATCGGGGCTGGACCCCTCCACCGCGGGACTCCTGCGGCGCTTGCGGTAGCGCCCAGGGTGGCTTCCGCTGGGCTTGCGAATATCATGGCGCGGGGACTTCCCATCACAGCCCGAGGAGAAATACGTGGATGACATCCATAAAGCCGTCAAGACCTGCTTGAACAAGTACGTGGACTTCAGCGGCCGCGCCGCCCGGCCCGAGTTCTGGTGGTTCTTCCTGTTCCAGATCATCGTCATGGTGATCACGGGGATGGTCAGCGAAATCCTCAACGGCCTCGCCGCCCTCGCGCTGCTGCTGCCCGGGCTGGCTGTCGGTGCACGGCGCCTGCACGACATCGGCAAGTCGGCGTGGTTGCTGCTGGTCGGCCTCATTCCCTTCATCGGGTGGCTGGTCCTGCTGTACTGGTGCGCGCAACCCAGCGGCGCGAGCAACGAATACGGCGCTGTTGCACTGGCGCCCGATTCGCCGACCATCGCCCCCGGGCAGCAATAACACGCTTGCTGCCTTCAGGTTCGCGAAGCAACGCGCACCATGAAAAAAGCCGGCTTCACGCCGGCTTTCGATCTGATGGAGGCACGTGAAATTCGCAGCGCGATTTTCACGTGAAGGACATTACATGTCCATGCCGCCCATACCGCCCATACCACCCATGCCGCCGCCCATGCCGCCGCCGCCCGCGCCGGCTTCGTCCTTCGGAGCCTCGGCCACCATGGCCTCGGTCGTCAGCATCAGCGACGCAACGGATGCCGCGTTTTGCAGCGCCGTGCGGGTGACCTTGGTCGGGTCCAGGATGCCCATTTCGATCATGTCGCCATAGGTATCGTTGGCGGCGTTGAAGCCGTAGTTGCCCTTGCCGTTCAGAACGGCCGCAACCACAACGCTGGCTTCGCCACCGGCGTTGGCCACGATCTCGCGCAGCGGCGACTCGATGGCCTTGAGCACCAGCTTGATGCCGGCTTCCTGGTCGGGGTTGTCGCCCTTGATGGCGGTGCCGACAGCCTGCTTGGCGCGCAGGAATGCGACGCCGCCGCCGGCCACGATGCCTTCTTCAACGGCAGCACGGGTTGCGTGCAACGCGTCTTCGACGCGGGCCTTCTTTTCCTTCATCTCCACTTCGGTGGCGGCGCCGACCTTGATGACGGCAACACCGCCGGCCAGCTTGGCCACGCGTTCTTGCAGCTTCTCGCGGTCGTAGTCGCTGGTGGCTTCCTCGATCTGCACGCGCACCTGCTTGACGCGCGCCTCGATGTCGCCGCTGGCGCCCGAGCCGTCGATGATGGTGGTGTTTTCCTTGCCCACTTCGATGCGCTTGGCCTGGCCCAGGTCGGCCAGGGTCACCTTCTCGAGCGTCAGGCCCACTTCTTCCGCGATGACCTTGCCGCCGGTGAGGATGGCAATGTCTTCCAGCATGGCCTTGCGGCGGTCGCCGAAGCCAGGGGCCTTGACGGCCACGACCTTCAGGATGCCGCGAATCGTGTTGACCACCAGGGTGGCCAGGGCTTCGCCCTCGACTTCCTCGGCGATCACCAGCAGCGGACGGCCGGCCTTGGCAACTTGCTCCAGGATCGGGAGCAGGTCGCGGATGTTGCTGATCTTCTTGTCGTAGAGCAGCACGAAGGGGTTGTCCAGCAACGCCGATTGCTTCTCGGGGTTGTTGATGAAGTAAGGCGACAGGTAGCCGCGGTCGAACTGCATGCCTTCGACGACTTCCAGCTCGGAGTCCAGCGACTTGCCGTCTTCGACGGTGATGACGCCTTCCTTGCCGACCTTGTCCATCGCGTCAGCGATGATCTTGCCGATGGTCTCGTCGCTGTTGGCCGAGATGGAGCCGACTTGCGCGATTTCCTTGGAAGTGGTCGTGGCCTTGGAGGCCTTTTTCAGTTCGGCGACCAGGGCCGTCACGGCCTTGTCGATGCCGCGCTTCAGGTCCATCGGGTTCATCCCGGCGGCCACGTACTTCATGCCTTCGCGGATGATTGCCTGGGCCAGCACCGTGGCGGTGGTGGTGCCGTCACCGGCGATGTCAGAGGTCTTGGAAGCGACTTCCTTGACCATCTGGGCGCCCATGTTCTGCAGTTTGTCCTTCAGCTCGATTTCCTTGGCCACGGACACGCCGTCCTTGGTCACGGTGGGGGCGCCGAAGGAGCGCTCGAGCACCACGTTGCGGCCCTTGGGGCCCAGGGTCACCTTGACCGCGTTGGCCAGGATGTTTACGCCTTCGACCATGCGCGCACGGGCGTCGCCGCCGAAAATTACGTCTTTTGCTGCCATGTTGCTACCTCAAAAATGGATTGGAACGGATTGCTGATTCGTCGAAAGACGGGAATCAGGCGACCTTTTTCAGGCCGGCGGACGGCGAGCCCTCGACCACGGCGAACAGGTCGTCTTCCTTCATGACCAGCAGCTCGTCGCCATCGACCTTGACGGTCTGGCCGCTGTACTTGCCGAACAGGACGCGGTCGCCCACGGCCACGTTCAAGGCGATGAGATCGCCCTTGTCGTTCTTGCGGCCGGGGCCGACAGCCAGCACTTCGCCCTGGTCGGGCTTTTCGGCGACATTGTCGGGAATCACGATGCCCGAAGCGGTCTTGGTTTCGTTTTCCAGGCGCTTGACGATCACGCGATCGTGCAGGGGGCGAAGTTTCATTGCATCTCCTTGACTGAAACTGAGGGATATCAAAAAGCGCCAACGAAGTTAGCGCTTAATAACTTTTTCGAGGAGCGGGTGCTTGTTAGCAGTCCATCCCAGCGAGTGCTAATGATAAGGGCATTTTTCATGATTTCAAGAGCCCGGGCCAGTTGCTTATGCACGGCTACTGTCGAGTTCAGCTAACTCTGATTTTTTCGTTTAGCTCTTCTGGAAGTCGACGAATCCAGATCCAAGGTCTTCTTGGGGTCATGCATAGTGTCCACTCAACTTTCAGATGGACACCATCCTTCCCGCTGACGTAGATGCCTTCAAGAATAGGATCGCCAGCATGCTCGAGCCGCTTGCGAAAATTACGAACTAAGCGGTCAGGGGATTCAAGGCCTCGCCTTGCAGTCATCCATCAACCACATCGTGGAGGATGCGCGACGCTTCGGGTTTACTTCGCGTGCAAATGTCCATGAAGTCTGAAATCTCTTCCAAATAATCTTTCGCTCCGATCAGGGCCACATTGTCGTGGCCGGCGCCGCTCACCAAGACAAGTTTCCCATTCACAAGCTGCGCCAGAAGAGCTTTGGACATGTCCGAGGGTATCAGCGAATCTTTGGTTCCATGAATCAGAAGAACGGGTCGCGTCACATGTGCGGCGGCCTGATAAGTATTGAATTTGGTGCGGATAAGAAACGAAAACGGAAATAGATATGAAAGTTTATTCAGTCTAACGACGTCCAGTATCGACGTGAAAGGGCACTCGAGAATCACGCCAGACACAATGTCAAGTTTTGGGAGCGCTCCGAGGGCCACGGAAGCACCTAACGATCGTCCGAAGACAAATCGGCTCGTGCTCGCTGGAGCAACTTCATGAAGAAATTTCCACGCCGCTACAGCATCTTCCTTCATTTCTCTTTCGGAAGGACGTAAACCCGAGCTGGCGCCATAGCCGCGGTAATCTACCATCAGCACGGACACGCCCAGGCACGAGAGCCGGCGAAAATGTGCAATATTTTCTGACATGTTCCCGCAGGTGCCGTGCAGAAACAGAACCGACGGGGCACCGTCCCTTGCTTGATGAAACCATCCATGCAGGGATTCACTACCTTGCAATGGGATGAACACATCGCGGAATGCAACCCCGCAGTCGGCGGGTGTCATGTAGACCTCTCTGTCCGGCTGAAAAATCAGACGATCAGCCCAGACATAGACGGCAATACAACTAAGAACATAAAGCGCCAGCACGGTCGCCGCTAGTACCCCGAAGATCATGCCAATTGTCGAAAAGCGGCGAAGGCGACGCAGCCTATAAGTGCGCCCGGCAAAATATCCACAACGTAGTGCTGCTTGGTGAACAAGCAACTCAGACCGATTAAGGTTGGGAACAGGAAAGAAATACCGCCGATCCCAAATGTTTCATACAGGTGAAGCGCCACCAGCATCGCAACAGATGTATGCATGCTCGGAAAGCTGTTGTGCCTCGAATCGAATCGCTGAATGATTGCCAGATACCTTTCGGACAAGGTTCTACCAGCGTTCAGTTCACGCCACTTGATTGGCGTGCAAACGGGGAAAGTCAAGAAAAACGCCATCTGCAGAACAAGCAGCACGATAAAGCTAAACGCGATCGTCAAAAATTGACGATGCGAATCGAGAAGGAACGTCAAGCCTAATATGGCAGGATAGTAGAGGCCGCTATATATCCATGTCCATGTGGGCCAAAACGGGATGTAATCGTCAAGCGAGGTGTGCAACTCACGTGTGGACAACGCGGTTCTTCGCTGGCTCCAGAAATAAAATTGGTAGAAGCCGAGGATAATAAAGATCGATAGCACCAAATAGAGCGCTCGGTCGGAAAGAGATGGGGTCAATCTAATTGGCTCCTCTTGTCCTTGTTCGATGGCATGCGTATTGCGAGATGGACTAGCGCTAACAAGGCGGTGGTTGCAAAAGCGGCAAAATATGACCCACTCGTCTGAGCGAGTGCGCCACCTAGGTAGGCGCCTGCCGCGCCGGATATTAAATGCAAAATAATTAGTTGGCCATCACGGCGGCTATTTGCGGCTTTAGAAGGGCCAGGAAGGAAGATCTCCATGAACAACCCAATGCTTACTGCTGGCCAAACGCAGCTACTAATCAGCAGCAGAAAGCCGTTACTTGACAGCACAGCGGCAGCGGTCACGGTTATCGCCACGGCAAGGCTGTAGGTCATGCTCGTTGTGATTCGCTTGGCTTGATGAAGCCCAGCCCAAATGTAGGTAGAGACCAAGGCCAAAGTGCCTGACAGCCCGACCCAAGCAACCAGCCACGTCAGCCCGCTTTGCACTGATTGCACTATCAAGACCAGGTGGGCATTCAGAAGACCCGCGACGAATCCTGACAGTACAGCGCCAGAGGTAACCATCCACTCAGACAAGCGCAGCCCTGTCGGCTCTATCCTCCGTTTCCGGAAGGAATCCCTGCTTTGAAAGGATGACACCTTACTAAATAGCAAGGCAGATGCACCGATGACAAGCGAATACAAGACAAGGATGGCTTTCCAGCCAAATGCCTCTGCAAGTACTAAAGTGAGTGGCGGCACCAGAAGTGCTGCCATGACTGGGCCTTGTGCCACTGCTCTCAAGCTGCTCACCCGCTCAAAAGGAGGACGCAGGTCGATCAATTCCTGAGGCCCTCTCAAGCTGAACATTGCCCAGCCGCATCCCCCCAGAAGACTGAAAGTGAGCCAGAGCCACTCCGGTCCGGGAATGGTGGCAACCGATAACATTCCTATGGCGGAAAGGACGCCGCCGGCAACTGTGATCTTGTGCGCCGAATATCGCTGTCGCAGCCCGTCGTATGCGTAGATTGTCGCAATTGCAGCGACAGAATGCAGTGCGACTATCAATCCTGCATCCTTCGGCCCGAAACCACCCCAGGCCATTACTTGCGGGATGGTCGCTTGCACCGCCAAACGCGGCATTGTTCCAAGTAGCCGTACCCAAAGCAGCCATAGAGCGGTCGACCTGGCACGGTTCATTTCGAAGTCAACAGGCATCGGGAGACATTTGATAAATCAGACCGTCACCTACGCGTTTGGCCGGCACAGGCTCAGGTGCCCCATAACGCCAGCTGCCGGGGCTATCGAGCAAATCCAATAGCTGCTGCAGATTGCGTAATCTGGTGGTCCTACTTAAGTAGGCAAACTCAGTCGCACGATCGGATGCGTTTTCCTCTGCCTCAATAAGGGCGGGAGTCTCCATGGTGGCTACTGCGCAACCTACGTGCAGGGCCTCGAGAGTGGCTGACGAATGGTCCCCAATCACCAATTGGGAATGCTTGGCGAGTAGGGGTACCGGAACTCCGCTTAAGTCGTGAATTGAACGGTCAAGTTTGACGGCAGGTAGGCTTGGATGCAGCTTGACGCCGAACGTATAGTTGCTTCCACTACCTAGGGCATGACATACGTCTGTCCAAGCGCCGAAACGTCCCCGCGTCCCCAGTAATAGGATGCGAGGCGAGGGGGCGGCCATCCATCTTCTCAATGCCTGCTCCGCTTTCTGCGGGAGAAGTGTGTGGGGAATGCTTAACCAATCGTACGGAAGATGGCCGCAAACGAAGGCATTCGCAAGGTGCTCGGAAGTCAGCTCCTGCACCTGGTCGCCACTGGGGAAAAAGAGGCGCTCAGCAAAAGCAAGTGCTTTATGCGGCCTTCCGTTCCGCACGAGGGCCTGTTTGCTGATGAGGGCGTGATAGAGGAAGTCACACCGGGCGCCGAGCAGTTTCATCTGCAATAGACTCGGGATGTCCAGGCAAAGCATCCTGTCGAATTTGTAGCCAGCGCGCCATCGCGTCACTGTCTGGTAATGGACGCTCTGATCTGTCTCACGCCTCGCCCGTCGCACGACGGGTAGCGGCGTCCCAAACAATTCACTGTAGGTATAGGCCAATGGAAGGGCGTGGGTTACGAGATATGCGTCTGAGGTAGCCACTGCCCAATTCGCAGTAAGTGAGAGCGGTTTGGGGATCATGTGGGGCCAGCCTTACAAGCCTTGCTGGGACACTGCTGCTTGAATGGTTTGCCGGCGGTCGGTCACAAAATGATCCAGGACTGTCAGCTGTGCTAACGATTGGACGAAAGCTTCGCGCACAGACAGAGCCGGTGGATCGTTGAAATAGCCAAGCCAGCGATCTTTCATCAGTCTCAAGTTCGAGTTGGGATGAACAATGTCTGTTTTAATGGGCGAGCTACAGGCTAAAGTAGAGAATGATCGCGCACTGTCGGAAGTCTTCAAACCAAACTTGGAGAAGTGTCGAGGGAACGTAACGTCGACTATTTCCCCAGTGCTCTTGAGCGTTACATAGTTGTGCACGTCGTACACCGGGGAGATGGAGAGCGCTGTGCGGACCTCTTCATTCCAGGTCACGCTTGCCGGGTCAATTTGATAGGCTGCTAGCCAGATATCAGCCTCAATTCCCAGACCCTTCAACAAGTCGACGACAGCGAGATGTTTTAGAGAACACGTTCCGCGCCACTCTGTGATGCAACCAACTACTGTTGGCACCTTCGGCCTCCCATAGGGCATCTCACGCAAACAAATGAGCAGGTCCGCGACCGTAATTTGCCGCGCGCATGCGCGCTTCACTTCCACTGCGACCGGTCGCCAATTCTGATCTAGCACACGAGATCGAATCGCAATAGTGCTCAACATCATATTGACCTGGTCGCCAGAAAATAAGCGATAAGCGGCGCCGACATTGTCAAGCTATCCAGGCGGTCACCAAACCCACCATGAACCCCGAGCGCGCGACTGAAATCCTTGAGAAGTAGAACTCTCTTGATTTTGGAGCCAACCAGGTCACCGCATACCGAAGTCAGTACCAACGTGGTGCCAACGGAAAATGCTGCCAAAAAGCCAACGTCGACGAAAGAAAACAGCAGGACAGCAAGACTGCACACGAAAACAAATGAACCCAATAGACCCGCTGACGTTTTGTTAGGGCTAAGTACCGGAAAAGGTCTGTGGCCTCCTAGCTTGCCCGAGAATCCTGCAGAAATATCGGCAGCATGAACAAGTGTAAGAAAGACAATAAGTAACGGAAGCAGGGTTGCGTCCTGAATTGTGACGGCAAACGGCGTGACGATCGGAACTATTGCTAGGCCGGAAGCGAAGAAGAAATAGCGGTTGGGACGATAGGGTTGAAGCAATACGGAAACCGAGAGCGAGGTGAGCGCAACAAGCACTTCGCTGCAGACCAGCGCGGCAGCGGACAGGATGGCACCTGTGACAAAGCCTGCAACGACAGCTGCCCTGTCTAACGATTTAACGAGAATTTCCAGAAAAAATACGCAAACAGCAAGCGAATAAACGAAAGACAAAAGGAACGCAGTCTCGAAATAGAGACTCGTTATTTCGAGTGCAGCGATCGCCGCCCAAACCGGCACCCTACTTACGGACTGTTGATACGATTTACGTGCAAAGAAAGCTGGCAGCACGAGCCAACCTGTCAGCAGCACCCCCCAAAAAAAAAGAATGGGAATCTGAAGGCCCGTCACGGTGTCAATCCGCTTTGGGGCATACCCGCTGTGCGAAATGTCTGACGGCTTGTGCCGCCACAACGGGATGAAGGGGGCCGAAAGCCACCATCCTCGACATCTCGACAAGTGGATGTTCGGGTCGCATTGAACGCGTACCGATGAAGCGCTGCACCGACGTCACAATGGCCGCGGCAACTTGGCATCCGAAATGCTTCGCTACCATTGCTGTATCTGTCAACGCGGCAAGCGTTGCAGGGGTTGGCTGGGCGGTAAAGGTGTAGAGGGGTTCCCGACATGCCCGTGAGATGGCCAAGGCACCGTCATGCTTCATGACGAGCGATCCTAGTTCGGCTCGCACACCATCCACCGTGTCGATTCTGGCCGACTGCGCAAAGCTCCCTGCCTCTTTAAGGGCTTCAAATGCTGCCCCAAGGTAGACAGCTGAGATAGTGGCCTGGAAGACGGCTCTTTGATATCCATGAAATAACGCGCCGCCTTCGTTACCGCTTGGGGCAAATACCATTTCCTCTGGAATAATTACGTCCTTGAACTCGAGTCCATGCGTGTTCATATTTAGCGATGAATCAAACTCAGAAGATCCAATAACAACCCCGCTGTCACGTAATGGCGCCAAGCAAAAACACAGACGGGCGTCGGGGGGGCCTGCGGTGAAGAGGACGAGATCAGCTACTGTCGCAAGCGACAAGAAAGTCTTCGCACCGCTTGCTGAGTAAGTCCCGTCCTTGAGATCCACGAGTGCGGTTGAAGTCTGCTCAGAGTTGTCCGAACGCCGAACAGCATCTGAGCCTGTATTTGCCACAAGCAAACGGCGTTCAGCAATTTGCAGAAGCAGGCGTTTGCGGCGCTCGTCTAGATGTGCATCAGGCAGTGGAATGGTTGCCAAGGCGAATAGCATATAGAGGTGCATGCATGCGCCGACGCCTTCTGCCACGCCAAGAGCGCCAATTTCGGCGAGTCCGGAGAGCATGTCGGCATGGAGAATGCCGACGTCAATCTGTGGCTCACAAGCCATGAATGCCAGACGCGTTCCCCTGAACTCCTGAAAGAAGGTGGCGTAGCGCTCGACTTTTGGCGCCCGCTTTGCTTCACGCACTACCTCGGAAATGGTCGTACTGTGTCTCATGCCTCTTCCTTCATCAGTTGGTCAAAGTACGTTTTCTTCGCGCAGGAGGCTCCTCCAAAATTGCCGTAGAGACGCAGTGACCGCAAGTACTCTCTCAACTCGTTGAAAAACGCAAGATACCGACGGCTGCCAAAGTCTTCAACATACAACCGATGCCGAGGTGCAACGCGCAACATTCCAAGGAGCCGCTGAAATTGTCCGTGGCTCAAAAGCTCATAGGCAACTCGAAGTTCTCCTAGGAGCCATCGTGTCTCGGCCAGGAGCTCAGCCACGACGATTCCGGCCGGAAGGCGCTCCTCGTGGGCGTCGAGTTGAAGTTTCGGGAAGTCCACCCCTGACTGGATCTCTGTTGAGACCCCTCCCCAATATCGCGGGTTAAATTCAAGAAACCAAAAGCAATTGCTTGCGTCGTGAACGCGGAACTCGAGCATGCACAATCCACCATCGAAGCAACTTGCCTCAATCAGCCGCTGTGCAGCATCGAGAAGACGGTCATCAAAAAGCGTCTTTCTGGCGGTAGAGGTTCCGCCAGAGATCGGGATTTCTCTGATCCGCGAGTGCCCGGCAACGGCCAAGACTCGCTTGTTGTGAACTAAGACGCCAACGCCAGCACCGTACCCCGGGACGGCCTGCTGGACAATGAACCGGCCCCTGGGGGGTTCGCGGTCAAACCGTTTGCACGCTTGGCTTACTTCTTCGTGGTGATTGAGAAGCTCAATGCCTTGTGCGCCTGAAGACCATCGAGGCTTGATCACCAGCGGGAGACCGACATCTTTACAAGCTTTGCGGAAATCCCCCGCCGTATCAGGGACAAGTGTTGTCGGAACAGGGACGTTTGCTTGACCAGCGAACAAAGGAGCATTGCCTTTGTCGTGCAGCGATTTGAGCGTAGTTAGCAGCGGGCAACAGACTTTGGTGCCGAATTTCTCAAAAAAGGGGAGGTGTTCTGAGACGATGAATATCTCTTCATGAACCGGAAGAAGTACTGATGCGTTGTGCCTTTGCAGAATCGTTTTAAGTCCCTCGATGTAACGATGAGGATTCTCAAAAGGGTCCCCTAAACCATAGTCAGCAATGACGCCATCTATCGAACGGCACATAGTCGGTACCTGGGTGCCAACTGCAACTACCTTACGTCCACAAGCAACAAGGCTTTTCGCGACGTTGAAGCCGATTCGCGTACCCGCGGATGTCACAACGACAGGGCTTTGACTCACGCTTCCCGCCAGAGGTGAGTCCGATGGGCTGGCTGGAGTCAAGGCTTCGCAGGCACTGCTGCCGCCTCGTCGTCGAGCGCTTTTCGCACTGCCTGATAGAAGTTCTCACGCGCGTCGCTGGCCGTGCGATCTCTTGCGCCGCCTGCCCAGTTAGCGTTGGAGGCGATCACGAGCTTGCGTCTCGGGTCGACAAAAATACCCTGGCCGAAGATGCCGCGGGCTGCGAAGGCGCCATCGGCGTACGTCCACCATTGGTACCCGTAGCCCCGGCCTTCTTGACCGATGCTCGTTTGTTGGGCTGTCGCTTCGGCTAAGTAGCCGTCGGGCAGAATGCTCCGGCCATGGATGCGCGCGCCGCCGAGGATGAACTGGCCCATTCGCGCATAGTCCCGGGCGGTGGCCTGAATACAGCAGCCGCTGATCTCATGGTCGGCTTTGCTGAGCAACCACGTGGCTTGTTGCTCCATGCCAGCCGGCACCCAAATCTTCTCGGCGAGGTAATCGGCAAGAGGCTTCTTGACGGCGTTGCTCACGAGGAGGCTGACGAGATTAGTTTCCCCGGTACTGTAGTTCCAGCGCGTGCCTGGCGCAACGGCGCGCGGCAGACTGCGCATGTAGCTCACGAGCGCGCTCACGCCCTCCTCGGGCTTGTGGTTGTTGAAACGCGCCACATCGGAATTCGGGTCAGCGTAGTTCTCGTTCCACTTGACGCCGGAGGTCATCGTCAGAAGCTGCCGGATACTCACGTCGTCGTACGCGGAACCCTTCATTTCCGGGATATAGGAACTGACTTTGTCGTCGATGCTCTTGATGTGCCCGTCGCGCACGGCGGCACCCACCAGCGTGGACGTGAACGCCTTGGCCACTGAAAAACTCGTCCAGCGGCCGTTGCGATCGAATCCCAGGCCGTAGCGCTCCAGGCGCAACTTGCCGTCGTGGACGATCAGGAGAGCGGCGCTACGCTGGCCGGCCATATAGGCATCGACGTCCACGGACAGAGTGAGGGGCGGCCCGGGCGGCAACGGTGAAGGCGTACCGCTGGCTTGCACGACGCGCCATTTGGCAAGCAGAGAGATTCGATCCAGCGCTCGGAAGGCTGCGTCGCGCTGCGGCCGACTCCAAAATAGCAGGTCGCGGTTAGTGGGCAGGCTGGCGAGCAACCCGCGGGTCTCCTTGTCGAGCGAAAACCAGCCAACAGCGCCGGCGGCGGTGAGCGCGGCAATGAGGCCAAGGGCGATCTTCCTGATTTTCATGGCAGCTTCATGGAGAAATGCGTCCAGCTGACGCGAAATCGCCCGGCGGACGTGACACATACGAAGTGTGGTCGTCGGTATCTCGCCGCGCCGCCAGGTCGCGAACGTAAGTGGCGAACAGCTTCAGCGATCCCCCGCTCGAATCAAGCTCCGCTGACAGTCGGAACCTCACGCGCGGCGGCTTACCCGTGATGCCAGCTGCATGTGCGAAAGGTGCGCTGGAATGGTTGGATGCTTCGCGGCCCTCGACGCGGAAGGAAAAGTTGCTCAAGCGCTTCCAGGCGAGTGCACATTCCCTGACCCCACCGGACGAAGGCAGCAGACGCGCCGCAGCGCCGCCCTCCACGAACAATTCCAACTTTCCCTCCCTGATCGCCACTGTTGCGGCGTTGTCGGGTGAATAATAGGGCAGTTGCATACATCTGTCCAACGAACGGGTGCGGATGAAGCGCACCATCGACGCGCTCACAATCCACTATTTCGCGCAACACAACCCGCGCTTGGCCAAGAAGTGGTGCGAGTACACGGGTGACGAGATGCTGCACGACGCGATGTTCGCCGCCGACCTCGAGAAAGTCGGCGTCAATCGCGAGCAGATCTATGCGCACGAGCCGCTATGGCCGACCAAGCTACTGCAAGGCTACTTTTACTACGGCCTGGAGCATGAGGGTCGACCGCTCGCATCATTGTGCAGCTCCTACTTTATCGAATACGCCTCGCAGACGACGCAGCCGCAGATCATCGCGAACCTTGGGCGCGTGCTCGGCGCCGAGATGCGCCGGTGCTCTTCTCCCCGCAGCGTCCGTAGGCGAACCTCTTCCCACTCTAGACTGAAGGCAAGCCATGTTTTACCCCTCTTCCCGTTCCCCTTCGTTGTAATGGACGTGATGCAAGCCGCCGCTGAGCGTGCATCGGCCGGCAAGGAAGTGCTTCATCTCGAGGTCGGTCAGCCGGGCACCGGGGCGCCCGCGGCGGTGCTCGCCGCCGCCGAGCGCGTACTGCGCGACGACAAGCTGGGCTATACAGTCGCGCTGGGTCTCCCGGCGCTGCGGCAGGCGATCGCAAATCACTACGCGCGTACCCAGCGCGTCAACGCAGATGCCGAGCGCATTGTCCTGACGCCTGGCTCTTCCGGCGCCTTTGCTCCTGTCCTTTCTCGCGGCTTTCGACCGCGGCGCGCGCGTCGCGGTGCCCGCACCAGGCTACCCCTCCCCCGACAGCGCCTTCTATCTATACACGGACATCTCGTCTTGGACTGACGACAGCCCCGCTTCCTGCCGCCGTATCCTCGACGAGATCGGCGTTGCGGTGACGCCGGGCGTGGACTTTGACCAGCTGCGCGGCCGCAGCACTATGCGCTTTTCCTATGCTGCAGATGAAGCGACCGTCACCGAGGCCGCGAGGCGCCTCCTTTCATGGTTCGCCGACCATCCGAAGGCGCTTCGAGCCTGTTCAACAAGGCCGGAACGGTCGACCGGGCTCAGGCCGCCGCTGCGGCCGGATCTTTTTCCAGCGCCTGCTGACGCTCGCGCATTTGCACGCCCAGCGCGTCGAGGTCCAGGCCTCGCGCCGCCTTGGCCTTGGGGAACAGCTCGTCGCGCTCTTCCTTCACGTGGTGTTCGATAGCGCGGTTCAGCTCGGCCACCAGCGCATCCATCGACACGTCGGCCGTGCCCATGGCCTGGAGCTGCGCAATCATGACCTTGACCTGCTGGTGTTCGGCTTGCGCTTCCTCCAGCAAGTCCGATGCATCGGGCAGGGCGCCCTGCAGCGCCGGGTAGAAGATCTCCTCCTCGATCCGCGCGTGCACGGTCAGTTCGTCGCAGATCTTCATCGCGATGACCTTGCGGTCGGGGCCGCGGCCGTTCGGGCTGGCGGCTGCCGCCGCCAGCCGGGCGTATTCCACGAACAGGTACTTGACGGCAATGTGATCGGCGTCGAGCAGCTGGCACGCGTCTTTGTTGGCGAGAGTGGGCATTGGTGGTTTTCCTGTGTAGGGTTGAGGTCGGGTTTCAAAGCAGCGGCGGATCCATCTCGCGGCCGAAATGCCGGTGCCGGGCCATGCCCGCGATGAAGGCCTCGAGCGCCTTGCCCGCCTCGCCCGCGTCGGCGACGATGAGGCCTGTGCCGCCCTGGGCCTGGCTCTTGTCCATGCTGATCGGCAGTCCTGCCTTGGCCAGCAGCAGGCGCGAGGCGCCCAGGGCCAGGATGGTCTTGCAATGGCGGAACTGGTCCTTGATGAATTCCATCGTGTGGCCGTCCTGCGCGAGCGCCGCCACCGCCTCGTCCCCGTCGGGCAGGATCAGCCCGTCGAACAGGAAGCCCGGCTCGTTTTCAAGCGACGCGTCGGCGTCCAGCACATCGCCGGCAGTGGTGGGCATGGGGCCGATCCGCGTGCCCACCAGGCGCGCCACGGCGCCCTGCTCGAGCAGGGCCGCCTGCGCCATGGCGATCGACGCGCCTTCGACGCCCGGCGCGACCAGCACCGCGACCTTGCGGCCTTTGAGTGAACCGTCCCCGGGGCGCGCCAGCAGCGACAGCGCCGGCGACTTGCGCACCTCCGGTTCGGCCGGGTTGGGCAGCGCCAGTGGCAAGGGCGCGGGCATCGGGTCCATGCCCAGGCCCATCGCAACCTTTTTTGCAAGCGGTTCCGAAGCATTGCGCAGCATCGCGACCGTGCGCTCGCGGATCGCCGGCACCGTCACCTTGGACAGCTCGAACCGGAAAGCGTTGGCGATATGGTCCTGCTCGACCGGCGTCTGGCTCTCGAAGAACAGGCGTGCCTGGGTGTAATGGTCGGCAAACTTCTCGGGCTTGGCGCGCACCTTGCCCTGTTCCTCCTTGGCCTGGATGCGCGCCGGAACCGAGACGAAGCCTTGCGCGGCACCGGCCTGGAAGGGGCAGCCGCCGGCGAGCGAGTTCGGCTCGTAGGCCACGCGGCCCCGGTGGATGGCCTGGCGGTGCATGCCGTCGCGCTGGTTGTTGTGCACCGGGGCGATTGGCGAATTGACCGGAATCTCGTGGAAGTTGGGACCGCCAAGGCGCGAGATCTGGGTGTCCACATAGGAGTGGATGCGCCCGGCGAGCAACGGATCGTTGGAGAAGTCGATGCCCGGCACCACGTGCGCGGTGCAGAACGCCACCTGCTCGGTTTCGGCGAAGAAATTGTCCGGGTTGCGGTTGAGCACCATGCGGCCCACTGGCCGCAGCGGCACCAGTTCTTCGGGAATGATCTTGGTGGCATCCAGGATGTCGAAGCTGAACTGCTCAGCCTGTTCCTCGGTGAACACCTGGAGGGCCAGCTCGTATTCGGGAAAGGCGCCGGCCTCGATGCGCTCCCACAGGTCGCGGCGGTGGAAGTCGGGATCGGCGCCCGAAATCTTCACGGCCTCGTCCCATACCAAGGAATGCGTGCCGGCCATCGGCGTCCAGTGGAACTTGACGAAGACCGATTCGCCGGCCTGGTTGACCATGCGAAAGCTGTGCACGCCGAAGCCTTGCATCGTGGCGTAGCTGCGCGGAATACCGCGGTCGCTCATCACCCACATCAGCATGTGCGTCGATTCGGGCATCAGCGAGACGAAGTCCCAGAAGGTGTCGTGCGCGCTGGCCGCTTGCGGCATCTGGTGATGCGGCTCGGGCTTCAGGGCATGGACCAGGTCGGGGAACTTCATCGCGTCCTGGATGAAGAACACCGGGATGTTGTTGCCCACCAGGTCCCAGTTGCCTTCGTCGGTGTAGAACTTGACCGCGAAACCTCGCACGTCGCGGGCCGTGTCCTTGGAGCCGCGCTCGCCCGCCACGGTGGAGAATCGCACGAACACGGGTGTGACCTTGCCCTTCTCCTGGAACGGCGCGGCCCTGGTGATGTCGGCCAGTGACTCATAGGACTCGAAGAACCCATGGGCGCCGGAACCGCGGGCGTGCACGATACGCTCGGGGATGCGTTCATGGTCGAAGTGCGTGATCTTCTCGCGCAAGATGAAGTCTTCCAGAAGTGCCGGGCCGCGCACCCCGTACTTCAGCGAGTTCTGGTTGTCGGCAATCGCCACGCCCTGGTTGGTGGTGAGCACCTGGCCGCTGGAATCGACGCGCACGCGGTCCAGCGGTTCGATCGTCGAGTTCACGCCCTCGGACGCGACGCTGCCGGTTTTCTCGGAGCCGTTCTCTTCCGACAATGTGCTGCCGGTCGGCAAGCGCGATGCCGGCTTCGCGGTCGCACCGGCGACGGGCGCGACGCCATTCGCGAAACCGTGCTCGGGGGGCTTGTTCGGGTTGTGCGGGATGGCCGCGGCCAAGGCCTCGACCTGGGCCATCTTTTCAGCCGGCAGGCCAGCCCCTTGCGGCCTCACGCGGGCGGGTCCGCTGTCCGTGTTTCGGGATGACGCTTTCGCGGCGGTCTGCTTGGGAGTCGAGGGCTTGGTGGACTTGGGCATGACAGTGGGGGTCGACGGGCGAAATTGCCGACAGCCACGGTAAAGGCGCGCGCCCAACGTTTTTGTAGGACCACATGCCGAGGTCTCAACGGCCGAGCAAATGGGGGGCTATCGCCGTCATAGCGATGTCCGATCCGTCGTGCGCCGCCAAGCGGCGATCTGCTCGACGGTAGTGCACAGCAGGCCGTGTGCCCGCGCGAAGTCGGCGACCTGCTGGCCCCTGGCCATGGTGCCGTCGGGGTTCATCAACTCGCACAACACGCCGGCGGGCGCGAGGCCGGCGAGAGCGGGCAGGTCGACTGCCGCCTCGGTATGGCCGTCGCGTCCAGCGTCCCGCCGGCCCGCGCGATCAGGGGAAACACGTGACCGGGACTGACGATCTCGCTGCGCTCCAGGGTCGAGCGCAACGCGCACTGGATGGTCTGCACCCGGTCCGCGGCGCAGACGCCGGTACTGACCCCATGCGCGGCTTCGATCGACTGCGTGAATGCTGTCGCATGGCGCGAGCGGTTGACCTCGACCATCGGCCGCAGCCGCAGTTCGCTGGCCTTGTCAGGCTTGATGCACAAGCAGACGATGCCGCTGCCTTCGCGGATCAGCATGGCCATGACGGCCGGGCTGACGAGCTCGGCCGCGCAGATGAGGTCGGCCTCGTTCTCGCGCTGCGCATCGTCGAGCACCAGCACGGGCCGGCCCGCGCGGATTGCGACTATGACCGTCGGCCTCAGAATTGGACTGAGTCTGCTGACCTCCGCGGCCCTGGTGGGCTGCGAAGCGCTCGCGGGCTTGCAGCTTGCGCCGCCTACCGCCGGTGGGGAATTCCACCCCGCCCTGAAGACAATGGCACTATAGATCACTCCGTCAAGAATTGCAGGATGTCCACCGTGCCGTGGGCTATAGTCAGTCGCGATGGAGACCAGCCGTGGCAGTTCAAAACGGTAGCGGACGCGCCCGCCGCAACGTGCTGATGCGCCACGCCGCTATTGCACAACGGCGCGCGGCGCGGCTCGATCCCACCGTGCGGGGCCTGTTGTGGTCCATGGCCGCGGGCCTCACGTTCGTGGCCCTCAACACCCTGATGCGCGGCCTGACGCTGCAGCTCGATCCGTTCCAGACCCAGTTCCTGCGTTATCTGTTCGGGCTGCTGGTGATGGTCCCCTTGATCGTTGGCAGCGGCCTGACCGCCTATCGGCCGCGCAACATCGGCGGGCAGTTCATGCGCGGCGGAGTGCACACCTTCGGCCTGTTCCTGTGGTTCTCGGCCATCCCGCACATCACCTTGGCGGACACCACCGCCATCGGCTTCACCGGCCCGATCTTCATCATGCTCGGCGCGGCCTGGATGTTCGGCGAGCGCATGCGCTGGGAGCGCTGGCTGGCCGCGCTCATCGGCTTTGCCGGGGTGCTGATCGTGGTGGCGCCCAAACTGGGCGGCTCCGGCGGGGGCTACACCCTGCTGATGCTGGCCTCTTCACCGGTTTTCGCCGCATCGTTCCTGATCACCAAGGGACTGACGCGCTACGAGCGGGCCTCGGTCATCGTCGCCTGGCAATCGATCACGGTCACGCTGTTCAGCTTGCCGCTGGCGTTGCTGGCCTGGCGCACGCCGTCGGTCGGACAGTGGTTCACCTTTTTGGCGTGCGGCCTTCTGGGTAGTGTGGGGCACTACTTCCTGGCCCGATCGTTCACTGTCACCGACATCTCCGCCACGCAGTCGGTCAAGTTTCTCGACCTGGTGTGGGCATCGCTGCTGGGATGGCTGGTCTTCTCCGACATCCCCAGCCGCTCCACCCTCATCGGTGGCGTGGTGATCTGCGCATCGACGATCTGGATCGCGCGCCGCGAAGCGCGCGCAGCGGTGCGCGGCTGAGGTCAGGACTGCGCCGGCCTCAGCGCTCCTGGTTGGAAATTCCGCTGGCGACGTGGCCCGAAGGCACATGCCGCGCCGCATGGTCCACATGGCCGGTCTGGTCGTCGAAGAAGAAGTCGGGTTCGAACTCGCGCAGGAACTC
Source organism: Ramlibacter sp. (assembly GCA_013815685.1). Taxonomy (GTDB): domain Bacteria; phylum Pseudomonadota; class Gammaproteobacteria; order Burkholderiales; family Burkholderiaceae_C; genus Ramlibacter. Next base: position 20,418 of record JACDFR010000017.1, on the reverse strand, counting down.
GCCTTTGGCCAAGCCGCCCAGGAACATGGCCTCGTCCACGCGGATGTCCCAATCCATCAGTGTGCGGATGGCACGCTCGTGCGCCGGGGCGCTGCGGGCCGTCACCAGCGCAGTGCGGATGCGCATCTCGGGGGTTCCGGCTTGCTGCAGGCGGTGCAAGGCGGCCAGCAAGGGCTTGAACGGACCTTCGGGCAGGGGTTGCGCCGCCTTGCTCAGTTCATGCTGCTGGAAAGCGTCCAGTCCCTGGGCCTGGTACACGCGCTCGGCTTCATCCGAGAAAAGCACCGCGTCACCGTCGAAGGCGATGCGTACTTCGTTGGGGTAGTTGCTGCCCGCCAGCACGGATTCGGTGAGCACCCGGGCGGCGGGGAAGCCGGCGGCCAGCGCTTCGCGCACGTCCTGGGCATTGGCCGAAAGGAACAGGTGGGCCCGCAGCGGCCGCAGGTAGCGAAAGGGCGGGCGGCCCTGGGTGAACACACCGCGCTCGAGCTTGATCTCGTTGGCGTGGCCGGAGCGGAAGATGCGCATGCCGGACACCGGGTCGTTGCGCGAAAGGATCACCACCTCGACGCGTTGCGTGGTGGAGTCGTTGAACGCCAGCAGTTTCTTGATCAGCGAGAACGCGATGCCCGGGCGGGCCGCCACGTCCAGGCGCTCCAGCTGCAGGCGCATGTAGGCCTTGGGATCGCCGCTCTCGAAGAGCGAGTTCTCCTCCTCGAAGTTGAAAAGCGCACGTGAGGAAATCGCGACGACCAGCTTGTCTTCGAGCGTGACGGCCATTCAGCGCGCTCCCCTTACCTGGCGAACTGGTTCAGCTGGATGATGGGCAGCAGCACTGCCAGCACGATCAGCATGACCACGAAGCCCATGGTGACGATCAGCAGCGGCTCCAGGATCGTGGCCAGCTGCATGGCGCGGCGCTGCACCTCGGCGCCGAGCTGGTTGGATGCGCGTTGCAGCATCTGCGGCAACTGGCCGGTCTGCTCCCCCAGGCGCGCGAACATGGACAGCAGCCCCGGGAAGCGCTTTTTCTGCGACATGGCCGAGGCCAGCGGCGCGCCCTCGCGCACCAGCACCAGTGCATCCATGGCGTCGGCGCGCATGGCCCGGTTGCTCAGGGTCTCCGCGGCGGCCTGCAGGGCCTTGAGGATCGGCACGCCCGCGCCCGCCAGCAGGGCCAGCGTGCTCGCGAACCGGGCCGCGTTGTAGCCACGCGAGAGCCTGCCGACCAGCGGCAGCTTGAGCCAGACGGCATCGAACCGCTCGCGCGTGCCCTCGTTGCGCAGCGCCAGGCGGGAGATCACGATGCCCCCTACGGCCAGCAGCGCGGCCAGCCAGCCCCAGTTGCGCACGAAGCCGCTGACCGCCAGCATGGCCACCGTCAGGAAGGGCAGGGCGCGCTTGCTTCCCGCAAATACGTTCGCGACCTGGGGCACCACATACGCCACCAGGAACAGCACGATGGCGATGGCGACCACGCTGACGATGGCGGGATACAGCGCCGCGCCCAGCAACCGCGCCTGCAGGGCCTGGCGCTCTTCCAGGTCGTCCGCCAGGCGCTCCAGCACCAGCCCGAGGTTGCCGCTTTGCTCGCCGGCGCCGACCACAGCGGTATAGATGCCGGGGAATTCCCGTGGAAAACGTGCCAGGGCCCGGCCGAAAGGCGAGCCCGCGTTGACCTCGGCGCGAAGGGCGGCCACGAGGTGCCGCTCGCGTTCGGTTTCGGCATCGTCGGTCAGCGCCGTGAGCGCGCGCTCGAGCGGCAGTCCGGAGGTGATGAGGCCGGCGAGCTGGCGCGTCCAGATGGCCAGGCGGGTGGCGTTGAACGTGGCGCGGCTGAACGCGCCTTCGCGCCAGCCGGTGCCCGGTTCGTTGGCGGCCGCGCCCGAACTCACCGGGATGACCTGCAGCGGCACAAGGGCCTGGCCGCGCAACAGGCTGCGAACGGCCTTGGCCGTGTCGGCCTCCATGACCCCGCGGCGAGTTTCGCCCTGGGCGTCCAGGGCTTCGAACGAATATGCTGGCATGCCGCGATTATCGGCCCGCGGGTACGCCGCCTATGCCTGGCGCAATTTGAAGCGCTGCAGCTTGCCGGTCTCGGTGCGCGGGAGGTTCGCCACGAATTCGATTTCGCGCGGGTACTTGAACGGCGCGATGCTGGCCTTGACGTGATCCTGCAGGGCCCTGGTCATCGCCGCATCGCCTGCATGGCCGGGCTTGAGCACGCAGAACGCCTTGACGATCATGCCGCGCTCTTCGTCCGGCTTGCCGATCACGCCGCATTCCGCCACCGCCGGGTGCCGCAGCAGCGCGTCCTCGACTTCCGGGCCGCCGACGTTGTAGCCGGCGGTGATGATCATGTCGTCGGCGCGCGCCTGGTAGAAAAAATAGCCGTCCTCGTCCTGCACGAAGGCGTCGCCGGGATAGTTCCAGCCGTCCTTCACATAGCTGGCCTGGCGCGGGTCGTCCATGTAGCGGCAGCCCGTGGGACCGGTCACAGCCAGCTTGCCGATGCTGCCGCGCGGCAGCTCGTTTCCATCGTCGTCGACCACCTTGGCGATATAACCCGGCACCACCTTGCCGATGGCACCGGGGCGCACATCGGCGCCCGCGGAGGAGATGAAGATATGGAACATCTCGGTGGCGCCTATGCCGTCGAGCATCTCCAGCCCGCTGGCCTGCTTCCACAGCTGGCGCGTGGCATCGGGCAGGCCTTCGCCCGCGCTCACGCTGATGCGCAGCCTGCCCACGCCATGCTCGCGCGCAAACGGTGCCATCTGGCGGTAGAAGGTGGGCGCGGTGTAGCAGATGGTCGCGCCGACTTCGTTGATGGTGCGCACCAGCGTTTCGGGCGTGTACGGCGCATCCGGGAAATAGACGCTGGCGCCCGCCCACATCGGGAAGACCAGCAGGCCGCCCAGGCCGAACGTGAAGGCCAGGGGCGGCGAGCCGACAACGATGTCGTCGGGCAGGGCCCGCAGCACATGCCGGGGCCAGGCTTCGCAGGCGGCCAGCACGTCGCGATGGGTGTGGACGGCCGCCTTCGGTTTGCCGGTAGTGCCGGACGTGAACGCCATCATGGCGATGTCGTCGGCCGCGGTCGCGCATGCGGTGAAATCGCCGGATTTCCGGGCAGACCGCACCGCCAGGGAGCCCGGCTCGTTCAGCGCGTTGAACGCCACCACCTGGGCCAGCGACGGCCGTTCGCGCCGCGCCAGCTCCAGCTCCTCCAGCAGCTTGATGTCGCACAGCGCGACGACGGGCTGGGCCTTGTCGATGATGTCGCCCAGTTCGCGGGCCCGCAGCAGCGGCATCGTGGCCACCGCGATCAATCCGGCCTTGACCACGGCGAGCCAGGCCAGGGCCAGCCCGATCGAATTGCCTCCGCGCAACAGCACGCGATTGCCGGGAACCAGGCCAAGGTCTTCGGTCAGGACCCTGCAGATACGGTCGACGCGGTCGCCCACGTCTTCATAGCTCAGCGTGATGCGGCCGGACCGCAGCAGCGGCCGCTGGCCGAAACCCCTGGCCTGCGCCTTGTCGAGCAACTCTTCGACCAGGTTCAACTGTTGCGCGAACTGGAACTCAGGGCCTTGGTACCGCAATTGCGGCCATTGCGCGGCGCGCGGCAGCCGGTCATGCACGAAGCGGTCTTGCTGGGCGGACATCCGCATTCCTTTGATGTTTGTCAGACGGCCTCATCGGCGCGGGTGCGGGCGTGGTTTTTCACCTTGCCCAGCAACTTGTGCAGGATGGCGATGTCCTTGTCGGACAGGACCGCGAAGGCATCGACGATCCAGTTCTCGTGTTGGCCGGCCATCTCGTGGAACAGCTTGCGCCCCTTCGGTGTGAGCCGCACCCGGTAGGCCCGCCGGTCGCCCTGGACATCGACCCGGTCCACCAGCCCCTCGGCCACCAGCTGGTCGGTGATGCCCGTCACGTTGCCGCCGGTCACCATCATCCGGCGGGACAGCTCGTTCATCTTGAGCCCTTCGGGCGCCCGCTCCAGCTGGGCCATGAGGTCGAAGCGCGGCAGCGTGGTGTCGAAGCGCTCGCGCAGCTGGCTGCGCACCTGTTTTTCCACGATCTGGGTGCAGGTGAGCAGGCGCAGCCAGAGACGCAAGGCATCGGGGTGCTCGCTGTGGGCGCGCGCTTCCATGTCCATCGGCATTCCTTTGAAGCTTTGCCTAAATAGTTTAAGTCTAAACAAATAGCTGTCAACAGGACTAGCCCGCGGCGCCGGGCTGGTTTGCTTGCGCCCGGCGCACAATCGGCCTTTCAATTCAACCGTGAGTAAATGTACGCATGCTCTACAAATTCAAATCCAAGGCTGCCGGCGACCTGATCATGCTGGAGCCCAATGGCCGGCGCGTGCTGGAGATCGTCGGCAAGGACGCCGGCCCCAAGGGCATCATCCTGCCCGCGGACATGCCTGCGGCGGTTGCCGCGCTGGAAGGCGCCATCGCGAGGGAGGAAGCCGACCAGCAGGCCCTGGCCGACGAGGCCCGGGCCAAGGGAGAAACCCCTCCGCGCTTTGACAATGTGTCGCTGCGCCAGCGCGCCGTGCCGTTCCTGGACATGCTGCGCCGCTGCCAGAAGGCCGGCCAGGAGATCGTCTGGGGCGTTTGAACTCAGTCGACCTTGGCGCCGGCGGCTTTCACCACAGGCCCCCACTTCCTGATTTCCGCGTCGATCAGCTTGGCGAAGTCCGCTGGGGAATTGCCGCTGGGGATGGCGCCCTGGGCGAGCAGGCGCTCCTTGATCGACGGCACGTTCAAGGCCTTGGCGGTTTCCTGCTGGATGCGGTTGACGATGTCGGGGGGCGTCCCGGCCGGCGCCAGAAGGCCGAACCAGGAGCTGGCTTCGAAACCCTTGAGGCCGCCCGCCTCTTCCACGGTGGGCACTTCGGGAAGCGCCGCGGAACGCTGGTTGCTGGTCACGGCCAGCGCCTTTAGCTTGCCGGCCTTGATGTGCGGCATCGAAGAGGGCAGGTTGTCGAACATCACGTCCATGTCGCCGCCGAGCAGGCCCAGCAGTGCCGGGCTCGAGCCGCTGTAGGGAAAGTGGGTCATGAAGACGCCGCCCATGCTCTTGAACAGCTCGCCGGCGAGGTGAATGGAAGTGCCGTTGCCGCTCGAAGCCATGTTCAGCTTGCCGGGATTCGCCCGGGCATGCTGCATGAAATCCTGCACGTTGCGGATACCGCGCGCGTTCGCCTTCTCGGTGTTCACCACCATCACGTTCGGCACGCCCGCCACCAGAGTGACGGGTGCGAAATCCTTCTGCGGGTCGAAGGGCATCTTGCTGTAGAGCGACTTGTTGATGCCGTGCGTGCCGACGGTGCCCATCAGCAGCGTATGGCCGTCGGGTGCCGACTTGGCCACGATGTCGGCGCCGATGTTGCCGCCCGCGCCGGCCCGGTTCTCCACCACGAACTGCTGGCCGAACGCCTTGGACAGCTCGGGCGCCAGCGCGCGGGCCAGGATATCTGTCGTGCCGCCGGGCGCGAAGGGCACCACGATGCGCACGGGCTTGGTCGGCCAGCTGCCCTGGGCGGCGGCCGGCAATGCGCAGAGTGCGAGCGCGGACAGGGTGATCGCGCCCAGGACGCGCCGGCGGGCCGGGTTGGGAAAGTCGGTCATGGCTCGCACCGGGTTAGTCGGCGTAGACGCCGGCAGCCTTGATCACCGGGCCCCACTTGGCGATCTCGGCGGCGACGAACTTCTTGTGCTCGCCCATCTCCATGCGCTTGTCGGTGACGACCACGGCGCCCAGGCCTTCCTGCTTCTTGATGAACTCAGGGTCCTTCAGGGCCGTCTTGAGGGCGTCGTTGAGCTTTTTCTGGGCATCCGGGGGCGTGCCCTTGGGTGCGTACAGGCCGTGGAAAATCGTGACCTCGAAGCCTTTCATGCCCGACTCCTGCAGTGTCGGCACGTCTTTCAGCGCGGGCGTGCTCAGGCGCTTGGCCGTGGTGACGCCGTAGGCCTTGACCTTCTTGCCTTCGATCTGCGACGTGGTGTTGGTGGTCTGGTCGCACATCAGGTCGACCTGGCCGCCGATCAGGTCGGTCATGGCAGGCGCCGTGCCCTTGTACGGCACGGTGGTCATGTCGATGCCCACGGCGGACTGCCAGAGCATGCCGCACAGGTGCGATGCCGAGGCCATGCCCGCGTTGGCGAGATTGATCTTGCCCTTGTTCGCCTGCACCCAGGTCATCAGTTCCTTGTAGTTGTCGGCCGGCAGCGTCGGCTTGCCGATCAGCGTCATCGGCACGTCGTTGATCATGCCGAGGTATTCGAAGTCGGTCTCGACCTTGAACGGAAGGTTGCGCACCAGCGAGGGGAAGACGCCCATGGCGATGTGGTGAACCAGCAGTGTATGGCCGTCCGGCGTGGCCTTGGCCACCTTGTTCGCGCCGATCAGGCCGCCGGGACCGCCAGCGGCGTTCTCGACCACCACGCTCGTCGCACCACCGAGCGCCTTGCGCATGGCTTCGGCCAGGTCGCGCGCCACACGGTCGGTCGGCCCGCCGGCGGCAAACGGAACCACCAGGGCGATCGGCTTGTCCTTGATCGGGAAGTCGGCGGCTTGTGCGCCGGCCGCTGTTGCCAGCAGAGCCAAAGGCGCCAGGGACTTGAGCAGTGAGTTCATGAGGTCTCCTTGAAAGTGAAACCACAAATGGTAGGGGCGCGCGCGTCCGCCTGCATGGAGGAAATTACGTACCGGGGCCCCCGGGGTAAGCCCCTAGCCGGCCGCACGGAAGCTGCAATTACTTGTAGCTGCGGGCGTCCTCGATGACCTTGCCATCGTTGGGCAGGCTGCCGGGCTGCAGCAGCTGCACGTCGCCGCGCAGCTTGGTCACGTCGCGGATGGCTTCGCCGATGCGGGCGTCCAGCCCCTGGGGCGCGGAGGCCGCCTCCACCTTGAGCGTCATGACATCGTCGGCCATCTCGCCGCTGACCACCAGCCTTGCCCGGAGCACCTCGGGGAAGCGCCGTGCGATGTCGGCGACCTGCCCGGGGTGCACGAACATACCGCGGATCTTGGTGGTCTGGTCGGCGCGCCCCAGCCAGCCCTTGATGCGGGTGTTGGTGCGGCCGGTCGGGCAGGTGCCCGGCAGCAGCGCCGACAGGTCGCCGGTGCCGAAACGGATGAGTGGATAGCCGGCGTTGAGCGTGGTCACGACCAGCTCTCCGACCTCGCCCTCGGGCACCGGGTCGCCGGTACCCGGGCGGACGATCTCGACGATGACGCCTTCGTCGATGATCAGCCCCGCGCGGGCCTGGGTCTCATAGGCGATCAGGCCCAGGTCGGCGGTGGCGTAGCTCTGGTAGACCGCCATTGCGCGCTCGGCGAACCAGTCGCGCAAACTGGGCGGAAGCGCTTCGCCGCCGGTCAGGCCCTTGCGCATGCTAGAGACGTCGCTGCCGGTTTCGGCGGCTTTTTCGATCAGGATGCGCAGGAAGCTCGGTGTTCCCATGTAGGCGTCTGGCCGCAGTTCGGCGATCGCCTGCAGTTGCTGCTCGGTCTGGCCCACCCCCGCAGGGAACACGGTGCAGCCCACCGCATGGGCGCCCGACTCCATGATGAAGGCGCCGGGCGTCATGTGGTAGCTGAAGGCGTTGTGCACCAGCTCGCCGGCGCGAAAACCCGCCGCGAACATGGCCCGGGCCGCCCTCCAGTAGTCTTTGCCGACGCTGTCGGGTTCGTAGATGGGGCCGGGCGAAGCGAAGACATGCGGCATCGCCGGTCCGCGCAGCAAAGTCGAAAAACCACCGAAGGGTTCTTTGGCGCGGCCGGCCTTCTGCCGCTCCAGCAGCTCATGCTTGCGAGTGACGGGCAGCCGCGCCAGCGCCTGGCGCGACGTGACTGCGGAGGGGTCGACATTCGCCAGGATCTCGGCAAAGGCCGGCGCCGCCCGCTTGGCGTGCGACACCTGCTGCGGCAAAGCCGCCATCAGCGCGGCTTCGCGCGCGGCCGGCTCTCGCGTTTCGAGATGATCGTAGTGCTCGGTCATGGCCGTTCCTACGCCAGCCAGCGCTTGCGGCGCTTGTAGCTCTTGACGTCGCGAAAGCTCTTGCGCTCGCCGCCGCCCACGCCCAGGTAGAACTCCTTGACGTCCTCATTCGTCGCCAGTTCGGCGGCCGGGCCGTCCATCACCACGCGCCCGCTTTCCATGATGTATCCGTAGGTCGAATACCGCAGCGCCATGTTGGTGTTCTGCTCGGCCAGCAGGAAGGTAACCTTCTCCTTTGTGTTCAGGTCCTTGACGATCTCGAACACCTCCTCCACGATCTGCGGCGCCAGGCCCATCGACGGCTCGTCCAGCAGCACGATGCTGGGGCTGGCCATCAGGGCGCGGCCGATGGCGCACATTTGCTGCTCGCCGCCCGAGGTGTAGGCGGCCTGCGAGGTGCGGCGCAGCTTCAGGCGCGGAAAGTACGCGTAGACCTTCTCCAGGCTCACGCTGACCTCGGCCTTGCTGCCGCGGGTGTAGGCGCCGGTGAGCAGGTTCTCTTCGATGGTGAGGTGCGCGAAGCAGTGCCGGCCTTCCATCACCTGCACCACGCCGCGCCGCACCAGCTCGGAAGTCGAGAGGTTCTCGATGCGGTCGCCGCGCAGCTCGATCGACCCCTTGGTCACCTGGCCGCGCTCGCCCTTGAGCAGATTCGAGATGGCCCGCAGCGTCGTCGTCTTGCCCGCGCCGTTGCCGCCCAGGATGGCCACGATATCGCCTTCGGGCACCTGCAGCGAAACGCCCTTTAGCACGAGGATCACGTGGTTGTAGATGACCTCGATGCCGTTGACGTTGAGAACGATGTTTTTGTGAACCATGAATTCCCTTGACTTCACCAATCGAAAGGCCTGAGGCCTTTCGATTGGCGGCTCCCCCGGAGCCGCCGGCCCGCCCCCC
>JACDFR010000017.1:0-11494 GCA_013815685.1 Ramlibacter sp. | reverse complement strand
CGGCGGGAGGGCGGGTCTGCATCAGCTCTGGCAGTCGGCCGGCGTCCTCGGGGTGAGTTTCTTCTCGGCGGCGTACTTTGCCGCGGTGCTCTTGACCAGCGGCTTGATGATCTGGTCGTCGGCCTGCATCCAGTCGGAGCTGAACTTCCACTCCTTGCCGTCCCAGGTGTGGATGCGCGCCCAGGCGGCGCCCATGTGGTCCGTGCACGACGTGCTGATCGGGCGCATGACGCCGGCGAAGCCCAGGGCGTCCAGTTTGGCCTGCGTCAGGTTCAGGTTCTCCAGGCCCCAGCGGACCTGCTCACCGCTCATGACCTTGCCCTTGCCATAGCGCTCCTGCGCCGCCCGGATGCCTTCGATGCCCAGCATCGCGCTCATGGCCCCGCGCATGTACAGCACGTTACCCACTTCGTCCTTGGGGCCCGTGCCCTGGTTCTTGCCGTGCAGCTGCGCGATGACTTCTTTCGCCAGCTTGGAGTTGGGCTCGGCGCCATGCTGCATGGTGACCGAGTTGTAGCCCTTGGCGCCGTCGCCGATGTCCTTGACGTCGGGCTCCGCGCCCGACCACCAGCCGCCGTACATCTTTTCGCGCGGGTAGCCCGTGGCCTGCGCTTCCTTGATGGCCGTGGAGTTCATCACGCCCCAGCCCCATAACAGGGTGTAGTCGGGGCGCGACTGGCGGATCTGCAGCCAGGTCGCCTTCTGTTCCACACCGGGCGCCGCCACGGGCAGCAGCTGCAGCTCGAAGCCGTGCATGCGGCTGCGCTCCTGCAGCAGCGGGATCGGTTCCTTGCCGTAGGGGCTGTCGTGGTACACCAGCGCGATCTTCTTGCCCTTGAGCTTGTCGAAGCCACCTTCCTTCTTGGCGATGGCCTGCAAGATGGTGTCCGCCGCCACCCAGTAGTTGCCGGCGAGCGGGAAATTCCACTTGAACACCGTGCCATCGGCCGCTTCGCTGCGGCCATAGCCGATGCTGACCACGGAAACCTTGTCGCTCGCGGCCTTTTCGGTAATGGCGTAAGTGGCGCCGGTGGACAAGGGCTGGACCAGGGACGCGCCCCCATTCTTGCCTTTCAGGCGCTCATAGCATTCCACGCTGCGGGCGGTGTCGTAACCGGTTTCGCATTCTTCCCAGATCAGCTTGACGCCGTTGATGCCGCCGCGGGCATTGACCAGCTTGAAGTAGTCCACATAGCCGTTGGCCCAGGGCGTGCCGTTGGGCGCATAGGGGCCCGTGCGGTACGACAGCACGGGGATGTACTGCTCCTTGGCTTGGGCGAATGCGCTGGTCGATACGACCGACGCACCCGCGGCCACCGCGGCCGTGGCCAGGATGAGGTTGCGAAGCTTCATGGTTTGTCTCCTGTAGAAAAGGGGGTGAATCGCTTTTTTTAATGAACGATACGCCAGTGGACTGCCTGGTTTCGAAGTTGGCATCGGGACTTGCGAGTAAGTTCTGTCCCTAGTGCGGGAACGGCCACAGGCGCAGCTTCTGCTTGCCGGTGGACCAAAGCTTTGCGAGTCCATGGGGTTCCACGATCAGGAACCAGACGATCAGCCCGCCGAAGATCATCAGCTCCGCATGCGCCACGCCGACGGTGGACACCGTCAAGCCGACGAGGCCTGCCAGCGCGGGCAGGAACTGGTTCAGCGCGATCGGAAGCACGACAATGAAGGCCGCGCCGAAGAAGCCGCCCATGATCGAGCCCAGGCCCCCGATGATCACCATGAACAGCAGCCGGAACGACATGTCCACCGAGAAGGCCGCGGGTTCCCAGGCGCCGAGATAGACGAAAGCCCACAGGCCGCCGGCGACGCCGATGATGAAGGAGCTCACGGCGAAGGCCGTCAGCTTGGCGTACATCGGGCGGATGCCGATCACCGCCGCCGCCACGTCCATATCGCGGATCGCCATCCACTCGCGGCCGATGGCGCCGCGAACCAGGTTCTTCGCCAGCAGGGCCATCACCACCAGCACCGCCAGGCAGAACAGGTACTTGCTGGCCGCGTCCTCGATCGGCAAGCCGAACACCTGAAGGTTGGAAACCGCCACCGTCCCCGACGGCGTGTCCAGCGTGAACCATTTGATGCGCAGGAACATCCAGTCGGCAAAAAACTGTGCCGCCAGGGTGGCGACGGCCAGGTAAAGGCCCTTCACGCGCAGGCTCGGCAACCCGAACAGGATGCCGAAAGCGGTGGCGCACAGGCCGCCGAGGATCAGTGCGGGAATGAGCGGCAAGCCCGGGAGCCGCATGAAGAAGTTGTAGGCCCCGTACGCGCCCACCGCCATGAAGGCGCCCGAACCCAGCGAGATCTGCCCGCAGTAGCCCACCAGGATGTTCACGCCCAGGGCCGCCAGCGACATGATCAGGAACGGGATCAGGATCGCCCGGAACATGTAGTCGCTGGACAGCAGCGGCACCGCGACGAAGGCCACGGCGAGGATCAGCAGGATGAAGGCACGGTCCTGCGCGATCGGGAAGATCTGCTGGTCGGCCCGGTAGTTGGTCTTGAACTGGCCGTTCTCACGGTAAATCATGTGTCGAGTCCGATCGTCCTGAATTACACGCGGTCAATGATCTTTTCGCCGAACAGGCCCTGCGGCCGCACCAGCAGGAACAGCAAGGCGATGACATAGGCGAACCAGATCTCGATGCCGCCGCCCACGTAAGGGCCGAGGTAGACCTCGGAAACCTTTTCGCCCACGCCGATGATCAGGCCGCCGATGATGGCGCCCGGCACCGACGTCAGGCCGCCCAGGATGACCACCGGGAGGGCGCGCAGCGCCACGGTCGCCAGGGAGAACTGCACCCCCAGCTTGCTGCCCCAGATCATTCCGGCGACCAGGGCCACAACGCCGGCGACGCACCAGACGATGACCCAGATCCGGTTGAGCGGGATGCCCACGGATTGCGCCGCCTGGTGGTCATCCGCCACGGCGCGCAGGGCGCGGCCGGTGCCGGTTTTCTGGAAGAAGATGGTGAGCAGCAGGACCAGCCCGGCGGCGATGGCGGCGGCGAAGAGGTCTTCCTTGTTGATCAGGATGCCGCCGGGAAATGCGCTTTCGAAGGCGATCACCGGCTCCTTGGGCATGCCGATGTCGATCTTGTAGATGCTGCTGCCGAAGAGGGTCTGGCCCAGGCCGTCGATGAAGTAGGCGATACCGAGGGTCGCCATCAGCAAGGTCGCGCCTTCCTGGTTGACCAGCTGGCGCAGCACCAGCCGTTCGATGAGCCAGGCCACGACGAACATCATCGCGCCGGCCAGGATGAAGGCGCCCACGCCCGCCAGCACCCGGTTATCGGTGCCCGTCCATTGAGGAATCCATTCGGCGAAGCGGGCCATGGCCAGCGCGGCCAGCAGCACCATCGCGCCCTGCGCGAAGTTGAACACGCCCGAGGCCTTGAAGATCAGCACGAAGCCGAGCGCCACCAGCGAATACAGCATCCCGGCCATCAGGCCGCCCAGCACGGTTTCGAGAAAAAATCCCATCTGTGTCCTTAATGGCTGGTGCCCAGGTAGGCCTTGATGACCTCGGGGTTGTTGCGCACTTTGTCGGGCGTGCCGTCGCCGATCTTCTTGCCGTAGTCGAGCACGACCACGCGGTCGCTGATGTCCATCACCACGCCCATGTCGTGTTCGATGAGGACCACGGTGGTGCCGAATTCGTCGTTGACGTCCAGCACGAAGCGGCACATGTCCTGTTTTTCTTCGACGTTCATGCCAGCCATCGGCTCGTCCAGCAGCAGCACGTGCGGCTCCATGGCCAGCGCCCGGCCGAGGTCCACCCGCTTTTGCAAGCCGTAGGGCAGCTGCCCCACCGGGGTCTTGCGATAGGGCTGGATCTGCAGGAAATCGATGATGTGCTCGACGAACTCGCGGTGCCGCATCTCCTCGCGCTCGGCCGGGCCGATGCGCAGCGCCTGCAGGAACAGGTTGCTCCTGATGCGCAGGTTGCGCCCGGTCATGATGTTGTCCAGCACGCTCATGCCCTTGAACAGCGCCAGGTTCTGGAAGGTGCGGGCCACGCCCATCACGGCCACCTGGTGGCTGTTCATGTGCTTGAAGGTCTGGCCGCGGAAAGTGATCGATCCCTGCTGGGGCTGGTACACGCCGTTGATGCAGTTGAGCATCGAGCTCTTGCCGGCGCCGTTGGGGCCGATGATGGCGCGAATCTCGTGCTCCTTCACGTCGAAGGAGATATCGGACAAGGCCTTCACGCCGCCGAAGGCCAGCGAGATGTTCTGGACGTCCAGGATCACGTCGCCGGTCTTGCGGGCCGGTGCCATGGGGGGGTGGGCGCCGGCCTGTTCGACGCGCCGGCCAGGCGCCTCGGGCGCCAGTGCTTGCGCCGAATCGGCGCGCAAAGTGATACTGCTCATTGGGTGACCTCCGCCATGTGGGCTGCGGTATTGGCCTTGGGCGCGGCCCGGCGGAGCATGCGGTGCACCTCCGTGCTGCGCGCTGCGGCGGTATTCGCCTTGAGAGCGGCCCGGCGGCTCATGCCGCCGCCTTCACGGGTGCGAAAGTCCGGGTGTCGGCGATGCGCAGGGTGGCGTTCACGCTGCCGGTGCGGCCGTCCTCGAATTTCACCTGGGTCTCGATGTACTGCTCGGTTTTCCCCGCGTAGAGGGCGTCGACCAGCACCAGGTATTTCTCGGCAATGAAACCGCGCCGGACCTTGTTGGTGCGGGTCAGCTCGCCGTCGTCGGCGTCCAGTTCCTTGTGCAGCACCAGGAAGCGGCTCACCTGCGAGCCGGCCAGCAGGGTGTCGGCTGCGAGGTCGGCGTTGACCTTCTCCACGCAATCCTTGATGAGTTCGTAGACCTCCGGCTTTTGCGCCAGGTCGGTGTAGCCGGCATAGGGCAGGTTGCGCCGTTCGGCCCAGTTGCCCACGGCATCGAAATCGATGTTGATCATGACGCAGACCCGCTCGCGCGCATCCCCATAAGCCACGACCTCCTTGATGTACGGGAAGAACTTCAGCTTGTTTTCCACGTACTTGGGCGCGAACATGGCGCCGTCGTTAACGCCGCCCGCAATGCGGCCCACGTCCTTGACGCGGTCGATGATCTTGAGGTGGCCCTGCGCATCCACGAAGCCCGCATCGCTGGTGTGGTACCAGCCGTCTGCCGTCAGCACTTCAGCGGTGGCTGCCGGGTTCTTGTAGTACTCCTTGAGCAGCCCGGGAGAGCGCACCAGGATCTCGCCGTTGTCGGCCACCTTGATCTCGACGCCGCTGACGGGGACGCCCACGGTGTCGGCCTTGGCCTGGTCGTCGGGCTGCAGGCAGACGAACACGGCCGTTTCGGTCGAGCCGTACAGCTGCTTGAGGTTGATGCCGATCGACCGGTAGAAGGTGAACAGGTCGGGCCCGATCGCTTCGCCGGCGGTGTAGGCCACGCGAACCCGGGACAATCCCAGGTTGTTGCGCAATGGGCCGTAGACCAGGAAATTGCCGACCGCGTACTGCAGCCGCTGCATTGTCGACACGGGTGTGCCGTTCATGAGGGCGGGGCCCACCCGCTTGGCGACGTCCATCAGCCCGTGGAACATGCGGCGCTTGAGCCAGCTGGCGTCCTCCATGCGGATCATGACGGTGGTGAGCAGGCCTTCGAACACACGGGGAGGCGCGAAATAATAGGTCGGCCCGATTTCCTTCAGGTCGATCACCACGGTGGCCGCCGATTCCGGGCAGTTGACGACATAGCCGCAGGCCAGCCATTGGGCGTAGCTGAAGATGTTCTGGCCAATCCAGGCCGGGGGCAGGTAGGCCAGGACCTCTTCCTGGTGGGTGAGCTTGTCGAACACGGCACCGGCCTGGGCGCGGTCGAGCAAGCTGCGATGGGTGTGCACCACGCCCTTGGCGTTGCCCGTCGTGCCGGAGGTGAAGAACATCGCGGCCACGTCATCGGGGCGGCCCTTTTCGATCTCGGTCTTGTAGAACGAGGGCTGGGCCTGGGCGAACGCCCGGCCCGCGGCGATCAGGTCATCCAGCGACTGCAGGCCCGGCTCGCTGTACTTGCGCAAGCCCCGCGGGTCGTCGTAGTAGATGGCGCTCAGTTGCGGGCATTGCGCCCGGATTTCCAGCAGCTTGTCGACCTGCTCCTGGTCCTCGGCGAAAGCGAAGCGCACCTCCGCGTTGTTGATCGGGAATACACATTCGCCCCCGACTGCGTCCTGGTACAGGGGGATGGGCACGGCGCCCAGCGACTGCACCGCCAGCATGGTGGCGTAGAGCCGGGGCCGGTTCGCGCCCACCACGACCATGTGCTCGCCGGCCCGCAGCCCCGCCTGGTGCAGGCCGCAGGCGACCTGCTCGACCAGCTGTGCCATGGCCGCCCAGCTGTGGGTCTGCCAGATGCCGTATTCTTTCTCGCGCATGGCCGCGTCGGCCGGGCGCTGCGCCGCGTGCTGGAGGAGCAGTCGCGGGAACGTGGTCTCCATTCGATATCCTTGGTCTGAAAGATGCCTACCCGATTGGCGCGAATACTAGGCTTGCCTTTGACGTCCCGATGTCTTTGCAACGACATTCCTAGGGAATGTCCTACTAGGGCCTGTCCCGATCGGAATTCGCAACGGCGAAACGCCCAGAATCACCGTCAATGAACCTTGCCATCGCACGACACCAGACCGACCTGTGGCTGGCCTTTCCGAACGAGATTCGCGACGCCGCCCTGCTGGGGCGGTACTGGGAGCTCCTCAACGACGCGGAGAAGGCGCAGCAGAAGCGTTTCTACTTCGAGAAGGACAGGCACCGCTACCTGGTGACCCGCGCCCTGGTACGCACCGTGCTGTCGCGGTATGCGCCCGTCGAGCCTGCGCATTGGACGTTCGAGCCCAACGCCTGGGGCCGCCCGCGGATCTCGAACGCGGCCCTCGCGCTCTCATTCAATATCTCGCATACGGATGACCTGGTGGTCTGTGCCGTCACCGGCCCGCGCGAGATCGGCGTCGATGTCGAAAACATCCTGCGCCGCCAGCCGACCACCGTGGACATCGCCAAGGGTTTTTTCTCGCCGTGCGAGTGCGACGAGCTGTTCACCCAGGCACCGGAGAACCGGCAGGCCCGGTTCTTCTACTACTGGACGCTGAAAGAGGCTTACATCAAGGCGCGCGGGATGGGGCTGTCGCTTCCGCTCGACCGTTTCTCCTATGCATTTCCTGGCGCCGACGGCATCTCGCTTTCCATCGAACCCGATCTCGAGGACGACCCCGGCCGCTGGTACTGCTGGCTGCTCCAGCCCACACCCGCCCACTTGCTGGCACTGTGCGTGGAACGCATGCCCGCCTCGAACGAGGCGCCGCGAACCAGGAAGGTCGTGCCGCTCCTGTGCGAAACACCGCTCAGCTGTCCGGCGCTGCGGCGATCTCGGCCGTAGCATCGGCGTCATGCGCGCGCGCCGTGCGGCCCCTCCGGCGCGGATGGCGCGTGGGGATGCCTGAAAAAAGGATAGGTGGGCAGGGCGATTCGCCTGGGCAATCCTTTACGGTGCAGGCGTTGCCAGGCGATGCGTCCGCCCTTGACCCAATGCGCGGCCAGCGTGCGCAGGCCTTCTGCCTGCGTGAAGACCCGCAGCGAAAGATTGACGGCTTCGCCGCGCGCAATGCAGGGATCGGCCGTCCCGGACTCATGAGCCGCATTCAGGTGGCGGGCGAGTTTGCCGGCGAGGTCTTCGCAGCTGTCGGCAACCACCGCCAGCCGCGACGTCATTTCTTCCCGCCCTGCCTGGAGCGTGTAGGCCAGATCCTCCAAGGCAACGTCAGGGTGCGCATCCAGGAACCGCACCAGCCGCTGCGTCATCGCCTGCAAGCGCTCGGGGTCTTTCGCCGAGAGCACGACGAGCTGCGGGGCGTCGCGGCCCCGGCCCGGTAATAGCTGGACTTCGGCGGCACTGTATTCCTCGACGATCAGGTTCACATAAGCACCGCCGCCGCCCACCGAGTTGATCATCGCGCGGCGCGGGTATTCCATCTCGCCATCGCTGGTCCGCACGGTTGGCCGCAGCCACGGCGCCAACGTCGGCTGCAGGAAGAACGGCGTGCTTTCGAAGCGGATGTCCTTGTTGAGCGGCAGTGACTTGATGCACGGCACCAACTGCTTGTTGGTGAGCTGCAGCACCACCTTGGCCAGTTGTGTCAAGCCCGTCGCGGGGCCGGTGTGCCCGACGTTGGACTCCACCGAGCCGATGGCGCAGAACTGCCTGTCGGCGGTGCTCGCCTCGAAGGCTTTCGCCAGCGCCGACACTTCGATCAGGTCGGACAACGGCGAGCCGTTGGCGGCGGCTTCCACATAGCTGATGGAGCGGGGCGAGACACCGGCCTGCTCGAGGGTTTCCCTGATCAGCTGCGCCTGCGCGTTGGGGTCGAGCAGCGAGTACCGGATCGCCCCGCCCGCATGCGAGGCCGCGCTCGACCGGACCACGGCCAGGACAGTGTCCTGGTCTCGGACCGCTGCCGAAAGGGGCTTGAGCAGTACCGCGCCCACGCATTCGGACAGGATCAGGCCGCCCCCGGTACCGAAACTGCGGCTGTCCACCTGGGTGGCCAGCATCCGGCGCTGGCTGGCCTGGATATAGGCCTGCGGATGCAATAGGCTGACGCCGCCCGCGATGGCCATTGCGCAGGTGCCGTGGCGGATCGACTCGCAGGCCATGTGAATGGCCATCATGGCGGACGAGCTCATCGTGTCCACGGCGACGCTGGGACCAGTGCAGTTGAAGAAATGGGACACCCGGTTGGCAATGGTCGCCAGGCGCGGCGGCGCCGCCGCAGCGTCGGCTTGCGAGCCGAACCGGGTGTAAGACCCCGGCATGGCGCCCACGTATACGCCGACCTTCGAGTGGGACAGCTTGCGCAAGGTCTCGCGTGTGTAGCCCGCGCGCTCGAGCAGGGCCCAGACGGTTTCCAGGAACAGCGCCACCTTGGGCCCGTTCGATTGCGCTTCGCCGGCAGACATATTGAAGAAACGGTGGTCGAATGCCTCCACGTCTTCCAGGAAGCCTCCCCATTTGCTGTAGCTCTTGGAGGCGGCGACCGCATGCTCGACATCAGGGGTATAGAAATGCTCGAGAGAGCCGCGTTCCGGCGGGACTTCGGCGATGCAATCCTTGCCGGCCTGCAGGTTGCGCCAGAACTCGTCGATGTCGGCTGCCTGGGGAAAGCGGCCGGCCAGGCCGATGATCGCTACGGGCTCGCAGGTTGCGGTGCCGCGCGAGAGCCGGGGCGAAGACGCAGGCGCCCCCGGCGCCGGGGCGGGACGTTCAAAGATGGTGGGATGCGCGCGCGCCAGGTGCGCCGCCAGTTCCCGCAGCGTCGGATGTTCGAAGATCACGGCCGCGGTCAGCTGCAGCCGGTAGGTTTCGTTGAGGGCGCTCACGAACTGCGATGCGCTGATCGAATCGAATCCATAGAGACTCAGCTCGGCTTGCGGATCGATGGTCGCCGCATCGAGCTTCAGTACGTTCGCGGCAATCTGCGCCAGCGCACCCTCTGCGTCGCCGGTCGCCGCGGCGGCCATCGGAGCCGGTGGCATGGAGCTGCGCTCGAATGAAGCGGCATGCTGGTGCGTGAGGTAGATGGACAGCCCGCGCAGGGTCGGATGCTCGAACACGATGGCCGCCTTCAGCTGCAGCTGGTAGGTTTCGTTCAACGCGCTGACGAACTGCGACGCGCTGATCGAGTCGAAGCCGTAGACGGCCAGTTCCGCCTCGGCATCGACCTGCTCGATGTCGACCTTCAGCAATCCGCAGACAAGCTGCTTCAACTGCCGCTCGACATGGCCGAGGCTGTCATCGGCTGGCAATGCGCGAGCCGCCGGGGGATCGGGCCGCAGCCGCTCCCGCAGCCGCGTCACGTCGCCTTCCAGCACGGCCACGCGCGGGCAGCCTTGCGCCAGCGCCCGGTACAGGGCGCGCAGGCCCGAGCCGCGCGAAAGGGGAACCAGCCCGAACATGTCGCGCAGCCGGGCGAGCGTGGCGGCATCGGCCCGCATGCCGCCCTCTTCCCACAGCGGCCAGTTGACGGAGATCGTTTGCCCGTGTCGCTTCCCGGCCGCCGCGAGTTCATTGCGGTAGATGGCGTAGCCGTCCAGGAAGGCGTTGGCCGCGGCGTAGTCGGCCTGGCCCAGGTTGCCGAAGACGGCCGCGATGGACGAAAACAGGATGAAGCAATCGAGCTTGAGCTCCCGGCTGGCGAGGTCGAGATTGACGACGCCCTGGACCTTCGGCGAAAAAACCGCGGCCAGTTCGGCCGCGGATTTTTTCTGGATGTAGTTGTCCTGGATGACGCCCGCCGCGTGCAGGATTCCGTTGAGCTCGCCAAAGCGATGAATGATGTCTTCCACCAAGGCTGCCACAGCCTTTGCGTCGCCGACGTCCACGCACTGGTACTCGGCCCGGGCACCCATCGCTTCCAGCCGGCGAAGGTGCTCGTGCGTCGCCGCGGTCGGCTTGGAACGCCCGGTCAGCACCAGTGTCGCGGCCTGGGCCTGCTGCGCGATCTCGCGCGCGAACAGCAGGCCCAGGCCCCCCGCGCCGCCCGTGATGAGGTAGATGCCTTGCGCTTTCCAGGGCACGGACGGCTCGGTGTCCGCACCGACTTCGCGCCAGCCCGCAACTTCGCGCCGGGCTTTGCGGTAACGTATCTCGGCGGGCCCGGCCCGAAGGTTCTCCGCAAGCCGGCCGGCCACATCGGCGGCGCTGTCGCAGGCCTCGAACTCGATCAGCTGGGTGGTCAGGGGGCGGCTTTCCAGGCGCGCGATCCTCAGCAGGCCATTGAGCCCGGCCAGCAAGGCCAGTTCCCCTTCGGCAGGGACGACCAGTTGCAGCAGCACCCCGCCGGCCGGCTTCGAATCGATGAGCTCCTTCGCCAACTCCAGCAGCCGGCCCGCGGCTTCGGTATAGCGTTGCGCGGGATTCGGCGCGCGGATGTCCAGCACAACCACGCTGGCCGACGGTAAGGCCGCCTCGATGGTTTCCGTATAGGACGCTACCGCCGGCGCGGGCGCGCACAGCACGATGCAATGCCGGCCGTACGACGGCGCCGCCGCATCGCCCACGGTGGCGGGGTGCCACGCAGGGGCGATCAGCAGCGTGCCCGGGACGAAGCGGGCAGGGGCTGCGGGCACGGGCGCGGGCGTCCCAGCCGCCAGGGGGACCCAATAGCGGTCGCGGGCGAAGGGATAGGTCGGCAGGCTGACGCGGCGCGGCTGGCGATCCGTCCACAGCATTTTCCAGTCGATCGGCACGCCCTTGACCCACAGCTCGAGCAGCTTGTCATGTTTGCCCTTGGCCGCCCAGGCCCGCACGGCCGCGCCCAGGTCGTCGTCATCCGCAAAGAGAGCCGCCGTTTCCCGCCCGCTCGCGGCGCTGCCCCGGTGCAAGCCTTCGATACCGGGCTGCCTGGCCGAAAAGCGTTCGAGCTTGCCGGTCAGCTCGGCGATCGAGCCGACGGCCAGCGCCAGGCGGTCCTCCATGGCCGAGCGCCCGACCTG
>JACDFR010000062.1 GCA_013815685.1 Ramlibacter sp. | reverse complement strand
GGAAAGTGGTTCGCGGCGTGGTCGCGGGCGATGCGCGAAAGCCCGGTGCCGGCGCCGGCGCACGCCACGCCGATGAGATCGAGCAGCAGCCAGGCGGCCCGTTCGCGCACCTGTTGCGGTATGTCCTGCGCCGCGAGGCGATGGACGAAAGCGATCGATCGCTCAGTCACCCTTGAACTGCGGTGGACTGGCCCCGCCCCCCAGCATATGTTCGAGCGCGCGCCTGTGGTCGTGGGTCTGGTGCGCCGCGCCCTGCAGCGCGGCGGACAGCTCCAGCAGCCCGGGCAGCTCCATGCGCTGGCCCTCGCGCATCAACCGCTTGGTCTGGCGCACCACCCGCGGCGGATTCGCCGCGATGCGCAGCGCCAGCTCGCGCGCGGCGATCATGAGGCGGTCGGGCTTAACCACCTGGGAAACCAGCCCCCACTGGAGCGCCGTCTGCGCGTCGATCGCCTCGCCGGTGAACGCCATTTCGCAGGCCCGGGCCCAGCCGACGGCCCGAGGCAGCAGCCAGGCACCGCCGTCGCCGGGAATGATGCCCACGCGCACGAAGCTTTCCGCGAAGGTGGCCCCCGTGCTGGCGATGCGCATGTCGCACATCAAGGTCAGGTCGAAGCCCGCGCCGACGGCCGGACCGTTGACGGCGGCTATGGCGGGAACCTCCAGCTGGTGAAACGCGAGTGGCACGCGCTGAATGCCGCGACGGTAGTTCTCCGCCACCTGCGCCGCATCGCCTTCGAACGTGCCGCTGCGGTCGCGCATGTGCTTGATGTTCCCGCCCGAGGAGAACACGGGGCCGGCGCCGGTGACGACCAGAACCCGCACGCTGTCGTCGGCCTGTACCCGCTGAACCGCGCCGACCAGCGCGTCGACGATGGAAAGCTCGGTGAAGGCGTTGCGCGTGCCCGGACTGTTGAGCGTCAGGGTGGCGATCGAGTTGTCGCACGCGAGTTGCACCACGGACTCGCTCATTGCGTGTCCTCCTGGGACGCATGGCGCGCCAGCAGTTCGCGCTTGAGCACTTTCCCGCTGGGATTCATGGGCAAGGCATCGACGAATTCGACCCGCTTGGGTCGCTTGAAGGCGGCCAGTTCGCCGCTCGATCGGCAGAATGCGTCAATGATGCCGGCCGTGAGCGAGGGATCTTTTTTCACGATGAAGGCGGTGACGGCCTGGCCCCACCTGTGTCGGGCAGGCCCACCACAGCGGCCTCCTGGACGCCGGGACAGCGGTAGAGGACTTCCTCCACCTCGCGCGGATAGACGTTCTCGCCGCCTGTGACGATCATGTCGTCCACACGGCCATGGAAGAAAAAATAGCCGTCCTTGTCACGGCTGAAAAGGTCGCCCGTATGCAGCCACCCCTTGGAGAAACGTTGCGCGGTTTCGGCCGGCTTGTTCCAGTAGCCCGGGCTCATCTGCGGCCCGCGCACCCACAGTTCGCCTACCTCCCCTGGCGCCACCTCGCCCTTGCCGGGTTCGCCGCGGCGGCGCAGCTGACATTCACTGATAAGCGTGGGCTTGCCGCACGAGCCCAGGCGCGAGATGGCATCCCGCGGATGCAACAGCAGCGTCAGGCTGGCCTCCGTCATGCCGTAGCCGTTGTAGATGCCGGCGCAGAATTCGCCGACCACCCGCTCCATCGTCGCCGCGGGGAGCGCGGCGCCGCCGGTCATGATCAGGCGCAGGCTCGCGTGGTCGAAGTCGCCGAAGCGAGGATGCGTGAGCATGTCCTGGATCTGGGTCGGCACGGCAAACAGCGTGGTCACCTTCTCTCGCTGGATGTCGGCCAGCGTCTGTGCCGGCTCATAGCGCACGGCGATGACGTTGCCGGCGCCCACCATGAGGTGGGGCAGGAAGAAGGCCTGCATGCCGCCCACGTGGTACAGCGGGGCGATGTGCAAGGCGATGTCTTCCGCGCCGAGGTGGTACTCCATCACGCAGTTCTGCACAATGGCCACGTCGTTGGCGTGCGTGTGAATCACGCCCTTGGGCCGGCCCGTCGTGCCCGAGGTATACACCAGGGCGGAGTGGCTCTCGCCGCCGACCGGCGCGGCGTCCAGCAGCGGATCGGCGGCCAGCACCAGACTTTCCAGGTCGTGGGCCTTGACGCGGACGGTGGCTCCGCTGCGTACGCAGGGCAAGTGCGGCAGCTCTTGCAGCACCCGCTCGACGCTCTGCTCTACCGTGGCGTCGAATACCAGCAATGAAGCCTCGCAGTCCTGCACGAGGTAGAGGGCCTCGCCGCCGGACAGGCGAAAGTTCATGGGAACGGCCACGGCGCCCAGCACTTGGCAGGCCATGTAGCTCGCGGCAGCGGCCTCGCTTGTCTTGAGGTAGATGGCAACGCGGTCGCCCGCCCGCACGCCCAGGCCGGCAAAGGTGCGCGCCAGCCGCGCAACCCTCTCCCGCCAGTGCCGGTACGTCCAGCGACGGCCGTCGTAGGCGACCGCAAGGCGGTCCGGGTGCTTGTCGCAAACGCTTTGGAACAGGCTCGCTATCGTCGGGGAAAATTCCGTCATTACTTCAAAGTTTGGGTTTGGCCAGCGGCAGATCGGCGCTGGCAATCAGGTACTTCACCATTTCGCTGGTGCCGCCCACGATGGTCAGCGCCCGGGCGTCGCGGTAGATCTGTTCGGCACGTCCGTATTCACAGGTGAGGCCGTCCCCGCCCAGGATCTGCACGGTGCGGTCGGCGCAATAGTTCGCCGTTTCGGTAGCCACGAGCTTGGCCATCGCGGCGGGTTTCATCAGCGTCTTGTTGTCGGTTCCGCGGTCATAGAGCTTCGCCGCGCGGTAAGTCAGGAGTTCCGCGGCGTCGATGCGCCAGCTCATTTCGGCGATCTTGTCCCAGGTCAGCTGCTTGGCCGATAGCATTTCGCCGAAGACCTCGCGCTGCTGCGCGTGCGCGATGGCGATCTCGAAAGCACTGCGGGCGACACCCAGGCCCGAGCCGCCGAGGATCACCCGCTCGAAGTTGAACATCCCCAGCATGATCTGGAAGCCACGGTTGGGCTCGCCCAGCAGGTGGTCGGCCGGAATCCGAACGTCCTCGAACCTCACTTCGCCGACCACGCAGCCGCGCCGGCCCATGAAGCTGTAGCGGCGCGGGAAGCTCATGCCGCGCGCGTCCTTGGGCACCAGAACGGCGCTCATGCCCTTTTGCGCCGACACGCTGGCGTCGGTAATGCCGTAGACAAGGTAGACGTCGGCCACCGACGCGTTGGAGATGTATCGCTTGAAGCCGTTGACGACCCATTCGCGGGTGGACTCGTCATAGCGGAGCGTCGTCTTCATCCCGGCGCTGTCGCTGCCCACGCTGTCTTCGGTGATGCAAATGGCGCCGATACCCTGCCCCGAGAGGATGGCGTCGAGCCAGCGCTCTCGCGGCTGTGCCTGGGCATGCCGATGCAGCGGGTAGGCGCAGGACAAGGCCGTGGCCACCGTGGTCTCGAAGGCGTAACTCAGGCGCGCCGCCTCCTCCGTCACCATGACGGCGTGGGTGAGTCCGGGGTTGGCCAGCTTGCCGCGGTAATGGTCCTTGAACATGGGCGTCAGGTAGCCGGCCCGGCCCAGTTCGCGCAGCATGTCGCGGGTGGCTTTCCATTCGTCCCGCTCGATCGCCTGGGCCCGGGGCCCGAGTTCCCTGGCCATGAAGTCCTGGATTTCCTCGCGAAAGAGCTTGTCCTCGCTGTCGAGCAATGTGTCACGCATCGAAATCTCCTTGGATGCCGGCCAGCGCCAGCGCATCTCGCAAGGTCGGCAGCGTGAACCGGGCCCGGCGCATGCTCTGCAGATCCAGCTGCGCGCAGACCAGCTGTTCATGCGCACCGTCGGCACGGGCGACCTCCTGGCCGAACGCGTCCAGCACGCGCGAACCGCCCCAGAATTCCAGGCCAGGCTCGGCGCCGACGCGGTTGGCCATCACCACGGGGCATCCCCAGGTCATGGCGTTGAAACGCAGGTTCAGGTCCCACCCCGCCGGGTTGTCGAACCCGGCGCCCACAGCCTGAATGGCGGAGCTGATCGGGGCCAACTGAAGCGTGGCGCCGCGCATCATGGCGGCCGTCACCAGCCCGGGCTGCCACACGTCGTTGCAGATGCCCACGGCGACCCGCCAGCCGGGCTGCATCGCGACGAGGTCCATTCGCGTGCCTCGCGCGAAGTACATCCCGTCGTCCAGGCGCCCATAGGTCGCCAGGGCCACCTTGCGGTGGCAGGCCATCACCTGCCCGTCGCGCGCAAAAACCAGGCTGTTGTAGAACAGCCCGAAGTCAGCGCCTTCGATCAGACCGAAGCCCACCGCCATCGGGCCGGCGGCCTCCACCAGTCGGCGCACGGGGGCGCTTTCCATCGCCAAGGCCAGCCGGACGGCGTCGCGTCCCGCGCTGTGGCCCACCAGCGACAGCTCGGGAAACAACAGCAGCTGCACGCCCCGCGTACGGGCATCGTCGATGGCCGCCAGGTGCAGGGCCACGTTGGCGTCGATGTCGTCCAGCCGGGTCGCCAGCTGCGCGGCCGCGACCTTGAGCGTGGATGCGGTGGCGCCTGTCATCGCTTCAGAAGCGGTGGCGAATGCCGACCATGAAGCCCGAGCGGCCGAGCGTCGTCAGGCCCGCCGGCGCCGTGGCCCAATAGGCCGCCGTGGAGCGGGCAGCGCCGTCCTTGGCAATCGTGCGGTCGAACTCGGCGTACAGGCTGGTGCGCTTGGACATCGCATAGTCGGCGACGAAGGCGATCGCTTTCGCCTTGCCGGCCCCCTGGGGCGTCGAGCCGTTCTGGTCGTAGGCGTACACCGCCCCGGACAGCAGCAGCGCCGGGGTGATACGGAAGCCGCCGCCGGCGAAGGCAATGCGGTAGTCGGCACCGCTGACCGCGAGTTTCGAGGTCATGACGCCGCCGGAGACATAGTGCCCGCCGGTGAAGCCGTACTTGCCGCCCACGGTCCAGTTGGTAGTGGTTTCTGCGCCGGTGGGGGCGCGATTGCGGTCCGCCGCGAGGGCGATGGTGACCGGCCCGTCGCTGTAGACCACGTTGCCGCCGTAGGTCGAGCCGTCGCGGGTGTTGGTGTCCTGCTCCCCCAAAGCGTAGTCCAGCTGGATAGCCACCGGGCCGAACTTGTTGCTGTAGATGATGCTGTTGTTGATGCGATAGCCCATGAAGAAGCGATCGCCACCGATGTAGACAGGGTCGGACCAGTAGATCCCCCACTGGTCGCCCAGCGGGTTGTAGTTGTTCCAGGCCGCGTTCAGGGCGTTGTACTGGCGCCCCAGCGACACGCGCCCCCAGCCGCCTTCCAGGCCCACCCACGACGCGCGGCCGAAGGCCGGGCCCTGGCGCGGCATGCCGTCGTCCAGGCTGATGCCCATCTCCAGGTTGAACAGCGCCTTCATTCCGCCGCCCAGGTCTTCCGTGCCGCGAAAGCCGAGCCGGCTGCCCGCGATGCCGCCCGATACGAGTTGCAGTGCGTGATCGCCCCTGTTGTTGGCGTTGTGCTCGTAGCGCACGGCGGCATCGGCGATGCCATAGATCGTGACGCTGCTTTGCGCCGCGGCGAGGGTACAGGCGCCGGTGAGCGCGCAAGCCAGCGCCAGTGACTTCAAGTTTCTCTTTCTCATGTTGTTCGTCCTGTTGGTTCTTGTCAGGTGGATCAGAGGAGGCCGGCTTGCTTGAGGAACCCTTCGGCAACGGCTTCCACGGTCTTCTTCTCGACGTCGACGCTCGCGTTGAGCCGCGCCATGGTCTTGTCGTCCAGCTTCGCCGACAACGCGTTCAGCTGGTCCGCCAGCTTGGGGTTGGCCTTCAGGGTGCTGGCGCGCACCACCGGCGTCAGCGCGTAAGCGGGAAAGAAACCCTTGTCGTCCGCCAGCAGCACGAAGTTGAAGGCCGGCACGCGCCCGTCCGTGGCGAAGACCAGCGCCACGTCGACCTGGCGGTCCTTGAGGGCCTGGTAGGTCAGGCCGCTGTCCATGCGCTTGACGTTGTCGCGCGGAAACTCGAAGCTGTACAGCGCCTGCAAGGGCTTCAGCCCATCGGAGCGCGAGTAGAACTCGGCATTGGAGGCGAACGTCAGGGCCTGCCCCTTCTTGACCGCGGCCGCCAGGTCGCTCATGGAGCGGATCCCCAGCTTGTTGGCCTGATCCTGGTTCATCGCGAACGCGTAAGTGTTGTTCGCGGCCGAGGGGTTCAGCCATTCGAGGCCCTTGGAGGCATCGAGCGCCTTGACACGCTTGTAGGTTTCGTCGGCGTTGAGGCGCTCGGTCACCTTGTTGAAAGTCACGAGCGAGGTGCCGGTGTATTCCCAGTACACGTCCACCTGGCCGTTCTCCTGGGCGGCGCGCAGGACGGCGGTTCCCATGCCGGCGCGCTTGTCGACCTTGTAGCCGGCCTTTTCCAGCAGGCGCGTGGTCATCTCCGCCATGATCTGCTGCTCGGTGAAGTTCTTGCCGCCCACGACGATGGGGGTCTGGGCGCCGGCCGCGCCGGCAACCAACGCGGTCGCCAGGGCGGCGATCCGCAGGATATTCATGAACATGTCTGTCTCCTGAGTTGAAATGCGAGTGGTGGTGCGCCTCGTCAGGCGCGTTGCGGATTCACGCCGCGTGAAACAAGCCAGTACTGGAGTTGCCCCGACAGCAGGTCGACGGAAACCGCCAGCAATGCGGTGGGAAGTGCGCCGGCCAGCATCATTCCCATGTCGTTGAGGTCTATGCCGGTGAAGATCAGTTCGCCCAGGCCTCCGCCGCCGACCAGAAAAGCCAGCGGCGCGGTGCCCACGTTGATGGCCAGTGCCGTGCGGATCCCCGCGAAGATGACGTACAGGGCGTTGGGTATCTCCACCCGCCAGAGGATCTGGCGCGCGGTCATGCCCATCGCCTGCGCCGCCTCCAGCATCGGCCGGGGCACCGCCAGCAGGCCTTCATAGGTGTTGACGACGATGGGCAGCAAGGTGGCGACCCACAAGGCGAAGATCGCCGAAGGCGCGCCGATGCCCAGCACCCCCATGGCCAGGGCCAGCAGCGCAAGTTTGGGGATGGCCTGGCCGATGTTGAGAAGTTG
Source organism: Ramlibacter sp. (assembly GCA_013815685.1). GTDB lineage: Bacteria > Pseudomonadota > Gammaproteobacteria > Burkholderiales > Burkholderiaceae_C > Ramlibacter. The sequence continues at coordinate 13,539 of JACDFR010000062.1, read as the reverse complement.
CAGCACGGCATTGGCCGTGTTTCGCTGCGCCGGGCGGCTCATCCATACACCCAGCGGCAGCGCGACGACCAGCGCCAGCACGCCGGACACCGCCACGATCCGCATATGCTGGATCGACAAGTGCCAGATGTCGGCGCGGTGCACGGCGATCTCGTCCCACAGACCGGCAGCGGCCGCCAGCGGAAACAGCAGCAGGCCGGCGCCCAGACAGGGAATCCATGTCCGGCTCATCTCAGACCCCGCCTCGCACTTCGGTGGCCTCGACCAGGTTGGCCAGGATGTCGGCTTGCATGACGTAGCCCGCGAACCGGCCGTCGGTGTCGACGCACGCGGCCCACGAAGTGCCGCGGGCGAACTGCGCCGAGAGGACCTGCCTCAGGTCATCGGCCGCGCCCACGCACAAGGGAACCTGCCCGACGATGCGGCCGTCCGCATCCGTGTCGACCTTGATGCCGTCCCCGCCGCCATTGAGGCTTCGCCGGGCGATGCCTCCGGCGCGCATCAGGCGCAGGCGCTTGAGCGCGCGGTCGCTGCCCATGAATTCGGCGACGAACTTGTTGGCCGGACGCGCCAGAAGGTCGTCGGGCGAGCCGAACTGCTCTATCCGTCCGGCGCGAAACACCGCCACCTTGTCGGCCATCTTCACGGCTTCGTCGATGTCGTGGCTGACGAACAGGACGGTCTTCCTGACGTGGCGCTGGATGCGCATGAATTCGTCCTGGATGATTTCCCGGTTGATCGGATCGATCGCGCCGAACGGCTCGTCCATCAGCATCACCGGGGGATCGGCGGCCAGGGCCCGCGCCACGCCCACGCGCTGCTGCTGCCCGCCCGACAGTTCCTTGGGGAAGCGCTTGAGGAACTGCTCCGGATCCAGCGCCACGATTTCGAGCAGCTCGCCAGCGCGCTTGCGGCTCTTGTCCCTGGGCCAGCCCAACAGGTCGGGTACGACGCAGATGTTGTCCTCCACGGTCATGTTGGGAAACAGGCCGACCTGGATCACGTAGCCGATGGAGCGGCGCAAGGTGACCGTGTCCATTCCCGTGGTATCGCGCCCGTCGATGTGGACCTTGCCGGAGGTTGGCTCGATCAGCCGGTTGATCATCTTCAGCGTGGTGGTCTTGCCGCAGCCGGACGGGCCGAGCAACACGCAAATCTGCCCCTCTTCCACCTCGAAGGAAACGTCCGCCACGGCGGTGACGAGGCCTTCGCGGCCGTCGTACTTCTTGCAGAGGTTTTCGATGCGGATCATGCGGCTGCCTTTCTCGGTGGAAGCACTTCCGTGCGCAGGCCCCGAGGGGTCAGGAATCGCTGCAGCCACAGCAGCGCGTAGTCGGCGACGACGGCGATCATGCTGACGATGAGGGCGCCCGCCAGCAGTTGGCGCACGTCGGACTGGCTGATGCCGCGGCTGATCAGGCTGCCCAGACCGCCGGCACCGATGTACGTGGCGATGGCGGCGATGCCGATGTCGATGACGACGGCAACCCGCACGCCGGCCATGATCAAGGGCACGGCGATGGGCAACTCGACCTGCCTCAGCCGCTGCCAGGAGGTCATTCCCATGCCGCGCGCGGCTTCGCGCAGCGCGGGATCGACGTTGGCGATGGCCGTGGTGGTATTGCGGATGATCGGCAACTGCGAATACAGGAACAGGGCCAGTACCGCGGGCACCACGCCGATGCCCTGCCTATCAACGACAAGGGGGGATCATCAGGCCGAACAGCGCGACCGAGGGAATGGTCATGACGATGGCGGCGATGGAAAGCACGATCCGGGCGGCACGCTCGTTCTGCGAAATCGCGATTCCGAGGGGCACACCGGTGAGTACGGCCAGGCCTACGGCGACGGCGACGATGCCCAGGTGCTGCAGGGTCAGCTGCCCGATGAGCGGCAGGTTCTCGGCGATGAAGCGCAGTGTTTCCAAGTTGGTCTCGACTCCCGGCGATGTTCAGGAGCACGGCCGCAACGATAGGGCGTGCCGTGCCCCGATCTCTTCAGCGGTCCCGACGATTTCTGTCAAAAACCCGACATGGGTATCGGATCGAGGGTAAACACTTAGGAGCGCGCCACCGGGCAAGCCAATGTTCTTCAGCCAGCCGCCCTATCCGATTTACGACGCCCGTCCCCCGGGGTATGGCCGAACTTCTTGCGGTACGCGCTGCTGAGGTGTGATGCCGAAGCGAATCCGCAGCGCAGCGAAACGGAGGAAATGGATTCAGTGCTTTCCTTGAGCAGGCGTTGCGCCTCGCCCAGACGTATGCCCATGTAGAAGCGCTGCGGGGTGCAGTCGAACAGCTGGAGCCAGAGGCGCTCGAGCTGGCGAGCGGAGAGATTGCAGCGCTCGGCGATGTGTTCCACGGACACGGGGTTCTCCAGGTTCTGCTCCATCATCAGGATGGCCTTGGCCACCCTGGAATCATTGACGCCGTAGCGCCACTGGATGGCCATGCGCTGCTGCTCTTGCGGGCCGCGGATGCGCGAGTGCAGGAACTGCTCCGCGACGTCGGCGGCGAGCTGTCCCCCATGGTCCGCCGCGATCTGGTCGAGCATCAGGTCCATCGCGGCGGTCCCGCCGGCGCAGGTAAGCCGGTCGCGGTCCCTCACGTACAGTTCGCGGCTGACCGGGATCGCCGGAAACTCCTCGGCGAATTGTCTGAGCGACTCCCAGTGCAACGTGCAGCGATAGCCGGCGAGGAGCCCGGCGCGCGCCAGGACAAAGGTGCCGGTGCTCAGCGCGCCGAGCGGTATGCCCCGCACTGCCAATCGCTGGAGGTAGTGATGGATCTTCGCGTCGCGCAGCTTCTCGGTGCGAAGGCTGGCGACGACGAACAGGCGGTCCAGCGGGCGCGGCTTCTCGACGCACCCGGTCTGAAGCGACAAGCCGCTGCTCGAACTCACGGCCGAGCCGTCGCGCGACAGCAGGTGCCAGTGGTACAGGTCCCGCCCGCTGAGCCGGTTGGCGGCGCGCAAGGGTTCGGTGGCCGATGCCATGGCCATCATGGAAAATTCGGGAACAGCAGGATGCCGACCTGGCGCGGTCCGGATCCGCTCATGGGACGCCTGCGCAGGCTCGACGCGCGCGCCCCTCGCGCCAGGTCGGATGCTTCATGATGGCCTCTGGTTCCTCGCGATTGAGGGTACGTGCCGCTACCGTTATGGGCAACCAGGAGAACCCGCAGACTTTCTCCGGCCGCGAGCGTGGCGGTTTGCCGCCGCGCGCCAGCGTGCCGCCAGGAGAAATGCGCGCGCCATCGGAAATTCCCCTAAGCCGCGTAGCGCATTCGCTATAGCCCGGGCCCCTGTCCGGTAGTCTCATTGGAGGTGCCGCCATAAGGACCACAATGGACCGCGCTTTGATCGACCTCACAGTCCAGCTAGAAGGGGAAAAGGCACTTTTTTCCGCAGGCGCCGGCGACGAATTGACCGAGGCCCGCCAGGCCCTGGCCGCGGCACAGGAGGAACTGGCGGCAAGCAAAGCGCGCCTGGAACAGAAAGATCATGAACTCGCGCTCCTGGGTTCGAGCCTGGACGCGGCCAGCGACGGCATCCTGACATTGCAATACTCCGACAATTCGATGTACTACAACATCAGTTTCGTCGAGTTGTGGGGCATCCCCGAAGACGAGCTCGCGGCGCTGGATGGCCCGGCGCTGATCGCATTGCAGGCCGCGCGGGTCAAGGATCCCGGCAGCCTGATCGCCAATATCGAGCGGCGGCGGCAAAATCACGACGCCGAGGACTTGAGCTTGATCGAGCTCAAGGACGGGCGGGTCGTGGAGCGGCACGTGCTGCCCCAGCGCGTCCAGGGCCGGTGTGTCGGCAGTGTGAGCACCTACCGGGACGTCACGCAGCGGGCGCGCTACGAAGAAAAGATGATGTTCAATCATCTGGTCCTGGAAAACTCCGGGCCCATGTTCTGGCTTGCCTGCGACAGCCTGGCCGTGGCTTACGCGAATCCGGCGTGCTGTGAACATCTGGGCTTCACGCCGCAGGAGCTGCTCGGCCGCAAAATCACCGATTTCGACTTGGGCTTCAGTATGGAGCGGGTGCCGGGCTTCCGCGAGAAGCTCAGGCAAGCCACTCGCCCGCTGAACTTTCCGTCCCGCCACTTGCGCAAGGATGGCGTCGTGCGGGACGTCGAAATCACCACCTACCTGACAGAGGGCGCCGATCAGGCTATGTACATCGTGTCGGTGAAGGACGTCACCGAGCAAAAACAAGCCCAGCGCGAGAGTAAGCAGCAGGCTTCCACGCTCGCGTCGGTCATCAACTCCCTCTCCGACCCGGTCTTCTATAAAGATCTGGAAGGCCGCTATTTGGGTTGCAACCACGCGTATGCGGCAGCGGTGGGATGGCCTGCCAACGACATACCGGGGCGCACCGTTCATGACTTCTTTTCCAAGGAGTTCGCCCTGGCAAGCGATGAGCGGGACCGCGCGGCGATGGCGCAACTGGGCGAGCAGCATCGCGAGTACTGGGTGACGTCACCCGACGGCCAACGGGTACTCTACGACACAGTCGTTTCACCCCTATGGGACGAAGATCGCCAGCCACGAGGCCTGCTGGGCGTCGCGCGAAATATCACCAAGTCCCGCAGGGCCGAGGAAGAAATTCGCCGGGCCAAGGAAATGGCCGAGGAGGCGACACGCATGAAGTCGGATTTCCTGGCCAACATGAGCCATGAGATCCGCACGCCGATGAACGCGATCATCGGCCTGTCGCACCTGGTGCTCAAGACCGACCTCACCGGCCGCCAGCGCGACTACATCGCCAAGGTTCAGACCTCCGGCCAGCACCTGCTCGGCATCATCAACGACATCTTGGACTTCTCGAAGATCGAAGCCGGCAAGCTGGACCTGGAGAACACCGATTTCGAGCTGGAGAAACTGCTGGACAACACGGTCAACCTGGTCAGCGAGAAAAGCCATGCCAAGGGGCTGGAGCTGGTGTTCGAGGTCGCCCCGGACGTGCCGCCCAACCTGGTGGGCGATTCGCTGCGCCTCGGGCAGATCCTGCTGAACTACGCCAACAACGCGGTGAAGTTCACCGAAAAGGGCGAGATCGTCATTTCGGTGCGCGCCAGCGAGCAGACCGAGAAAGACGTATTGCTGCACTTCCGGGTGCAGGACACCGGCATCGGGCTCACGCCCGAACAGAAGGCCCGCCTGTTCCAAAGCTTCTCGCAGGCCGACACTTCCACCACCCGTAAGTTCGGAGGGACGGGCCTGGGCCTGGCCATCTCCAAGCAGCTGGCCGAGCTGATGGGCGGCGAAGTGGGCGTGGAAAGCGAATACGGCAAGGGCAGCATCTTCTGGTTCAGCGCGAGACTGGGCGTGGGTTCGCTCGCCCGGCGCGAGCTGCTGCCCATTCCCGACCTGCGCGGCCGGCGCGCGCTGGTGGTGGACGACAACGACCATGCGCGCGCCGTCATCATCGACATGCTGGAAGGCATGACCTTCCTGACGGCCCAGGCCTCAGGCGGTGCCGCCGCGGTGGAGTTGGTGCGCCAGGCGGCATTGGCCGGCACGCCCTATGACATCATCTACCTCGACTGGCGCATGCCGGATATGGACGGATTGCAAACGGCGCGCCGTATCAAGGAGCTGGACTTGGCCTGCCCGCCCCTGTTCCTGATGGTGACGGCTTATGGCCGCGACGAGGTGTTGCGCGAGGCGCAGTCCACGGGCATTGGCCATGTTCTGGTCAAACCCGTCAATCCCTCGGTTCTGTTCGACACGACCATGGCCGTGTTGGGCGGGCATCGTGCGCCGAGCCGCGACGAGGAAGCCGTGCCCAGTGCGGCGAGCAAGGTCGCCGCGATCCGCGGCGCCCGCATTCTGCTGGTGGAGGACAACGATATCAACCAGCAAGTCGCGCGGGAACTTCTGGAGGACGCCGGGTTGGTGGTCGAGGTGGCGGAGAACGGCCAGATTGCGCTGGAGATGGTCCGCAAATCCGAGTTCGATCTGGTATTCATGGACATGCAGATGCCGGTGATGGACGGCATCACGGCCACCGGCAAGATCCGTCAACATCCGCATCTGGGCAAGCTGCCGATCGTCGCGATGACGGCGAACGCCATGGAGCAGGACCGCCGCAAATGCCTGGAATCGGGCATGAACGATTTCCTGGTCAAGCCGATCGACCCGGACCAGATGTGGGAGATCCTGATGCGCTGGATCTCGCCCCGGCCCCCGGCAAGTACGGCCGCAATTGCGTCGGTCGCCGCCGCTGCGCCCAGCGATCTGCCGCAGGACATTGCCGGCCTGGACACGGCGCTGGGTCTGTCGCGCATGATGGGAAAGAAGTCCCTTTACATCGCCATGCTGCGCCGATACGTGGCCGGACAAAAAAGCATGACGCACGATCTGCGCAACGCACTGGCCGCGGGCGATGTGGCCACCGCCGAACGGCTGGCTCATACGACCAAGGGCGTTTCGGGCAGCATCGGGGCCACGGCGGTGCAGGCCCAGGCAGGCGTTCTGGAAGAAGCGTTGAGGCAGGCCCAACCTGCAGGAGACACCCAGCCCGTGCTGGGAGAGCTTGAACCACTTGAACAGCTGCTGAATGATTTGATCGCCGCGATCGAGGCCTGGCTGCCGCAGCATTGACCGCCGCAAGGCCTGTCTCGGTCGGCAAGCCCAAGTTTTTAGGACTATCGTATAGGTCACCCGAAAGACGCTAGCGTTTATCCCCTGGCAATGGCGCGCGCGCCGTTGCCCAATACCTGCACAAGAAAATTGTTCGGGCATGAAGATCGACTTTCCTTCTTCTTCGCGATGCTCGCTGCATCCGGGCGATGCCTTCGTCGCGCGAGGCAGGCCATGAACTGGCAAAGCTTTCGCCGGCTCTTCCTTCCCGCGGGCCAATCGCCGCAGACCGCGCTGAGGGAAAGCGAACAGCGATTTGGGGCGGCATTCGAACATGCGGCCCTGGGCATCGCCCATATCGCGCTCGACGGCCGCATGCTCAGGGTGAACCGGCGGCTGTGCGAGATGCACGGCTATTCGCGTGAGGAATTGCTTCGGCTCAGGGCGGGGGACCTGATGGCCGACGCAGGCGCGAGCGGCCGCGAAAGCCTGCGGTCGTTGATCACCGGGGAGCAGTCGACCTACACCGCCGTGCACAAGTTCATCCGCAAGAACGGCCAGGCGTACGCGGCCCGCGTATCGGTCACCCTGGTCAAGGAGGACACGCCCGAGCCCTATATCGTATCCATCGTCGAAGACATATCGCAGCTGCTGGCCAGCCAGCAGCGGGTCCGCGAGCAGTCCGACATGCTGGACCAGGCCAACGATGCGATCGTGGTGCATGAACTGGACCGGCGCGTCCGCTACTGGAACCAGGGCGCGCAGCGCCTCTTCGGTTGGACCGCGGAGCAGGCGATGGGCCGCACAATTACCCAACTGCTCGGCGCGGCGGCGGCGCTTTCCGACGAAGCGGCGCACACGCTATTGGCGCGAGGCGACTGGGTCGCCGAGGTGGTATGCAGGGCGGCCGACGGCCGCGTGCTCGAGGTAGAGAGGCGCTTTACCGTCATTCACGACGAAGGAAACTCCCCAGTGGCAGTGCTGTCGGTCAGCGCCGACATCACCCAGCGCAAGCACGCCGAACGGCAAGTCGCGCTGCTGCAGCTTGCGCTGGAAGCCCGCATCCGCGAGCGCACGGCGCAGCTGGAAGAGAGCAACCAGGAGCTTCGCACCTTTTCCTATTCGATCGCGCATGACCTGCGCGCCCCTCTCAGCAGCATAGACGGATTCAGCACCGTGCTGCAGGAGCGGCTTGGGCATATCGCCGACGACACGTCCAGGCATTTTCTCCAAAGGATGAGAACCGGTGTCAGGCAAATGTCCAATCTCATCGACGCCTTGCTCGCGTTGGCGCATTTGTCGGATGCCGAACTGCTGCGCGACGAGGTTGATCTATCGGCCCTGGCGCACGAATGGCTGTCGCGCAAGCGCGAGCAGGACCCCTCGCGCAGCGTCGATATGGTCATCCACGCGACACCCCCCGTCACCGGCGACAAGGTGCTCTTGTCGGACATGCTGGAGAACCTGCTGGGCAACGCGTGGAAGTTCACGTCCAAGCGCGCGCACGCACACATCGAGTTCGGCGCGGTCCAGGCGGACGGCATCACGACTTTCCACCTTCGCGACAATGGGGCGGGGTTCGATCCGGCTCTTGCCGCGAAGCTGTTCTCGCCGTTCCAGCGGCTGCATGGGGCGCGGGAGTTCGAGGGCACGGGCATTGGCCTGGCGGTCGTGCGCAAGATCGTTTCTCGCCACGGCGGCAGGGTTTGGGCCGAAGCTTTGGACGGACAAGGCGCAAGCTTCTATTTCACCCTTCCAGCGCATCACCCGCCGCCGGGTACGTCCGGCTGAGCGGCAACCGAGCTGCTTGCAGGGAATCGCGAAGTCCACGTGGATGTGCTCGTCATGTCTCACCCAGGGTTCGGTCTTCATGAAAGGAACGTTGTCCTACCGAATGGCCATCCACGCGCGCAGCGCCTCGACCACCCGCCCCACCTGCACCGCCCCCTCGCCTCCCCCAGCCCCCGCCGGAACAGGCGCACGTCGGATACCAAGTAACGAACGACCGTTACGTAAAGATTAAAGGGCATCGCCGCCAAGTTGTCAAGGACGGGCCCGCGCATAGGAAAATACCTGGGCACATGAGTTATTGCATCAAGAGAATTTCGTATGCCTCGCCTTCGCCAACCGCCCCTGCCGAGCTCCCTGCCGCCGCCGTGCTGCTCCGGCGCCGCGCCGCTCCAGCCGCGCCGGATTCTCGTCGCGGAGGACGTGGAGATCAACCGCGCCATGCTCAAACGTATGCTGGCTAAATGGGGCCATGTCCTGGTCTTCGCCGAGGACGGACTGGAGGCGCTGGCGCTGGTGGGTCGGCTGGTTTTCGATCTGGTCCTGATGGACGTGCAGATGCCCATCATGGACGGCCTGGAAGCGACCGCGCGCATCCGCGCATTGACAGGGCCCGAGCGCGACATTCCCATCGTCGGCCTCGCGGCCAGCGTCACGGCAGGCGAACGCCGGCGCTGCCTGGATGCAGGAATGAACGCATGCATCACGAAGCCCGTCGAGGCCGGCCAACTTCAAGCGGTGATCGCCCGTTACGGGCCCGCCGCGGATGGCTTCCTCCCCACCACAACGGCCTGATACCACGATCGGGCCAGGCTTACGCCACCAGGGTTTGCTCGCCCAATTGCTTGGCGAGGCGGCCGCGCTTTCCGACGATTCGGCGCACGCGCTGTTGAACCAGGGGCATTGGGTAACCCTGCAGCGGCGGACCAGCATCGCCCGTTCCCTGGCACGCCCGAGCCAGCCCGACACGAGGCTCCACCGCGAGCGGCGGCTCGCGCAGTGCCAGCGCAAACTGCTGCAAGGCCGCATCAAAATGGCCCGCGCACAGCAGCGCTGCGCCGTGTGTCATCGGGCTCGCCGGCTCGGTCAAGCTTTGGCCGGCACCAGGAAGTCGCGGCTGATGCGTGCGCCCAGCTCGTTGACGCGGTCGAGAAACTGGGTCAGGAAGGCATGCAGCCCGGTAGCCAGGATTTCGTCGATGTGGCCGTATTGCAGGTCGGCGCGCAGCTTCCCGGCCCGGCGCAGGGTTTCGGCCGACTGGTCGTTGGCCACCATGGAGAGGTTGCTCACCACTTCGTTCAGGCTGGCGTGCAGCGAGCGCGGCATGTCCGGACGCAGGATGAGCAGGTCGGCCACGCGTTCGGGCTTAATCACATCGCGGTAGACCTTGCGGTATATCTCGAAGCCCGAGACGCTGCGCAGGATGGCGCTCCAGTGGTAGAAGTCGTATTCCTGGTCCTTCTCGCTGGCCGCGCCGAAAAAGTCGCTTTGCACGGCATGGAACTTCACGTCCACCAGCCGCGCGGTGTTGTCCGCGCGTTCCAGGAAGGTGCCCAGGCGCATGAAATGCAAGGCTTCGTCCATCAGCATGGTACCGACGGTGACGCCGCGCGAAAGGTGCGAGCGGAACTTGACCCACTCGAAGAACTGCCCTGGATCGCGCTCGAACTCGCCCATGCGCAGCATGCGGTTGACCTCCAGCCAGGTCTGGTTCTGCGTTTCCCAGGCTTCGGTGGTGAGCGATCCGCGCACCGCGCGCGCGTTTTCCCGCGCGGCCTTGAGGCACGACAGGATGGACGAGGGGTTGCTTTCGTCCCTGACCATGAATTCCATTACGCACTTTGGCGTGACATCGCCGTGCTTGGCGGCGTAAGCCGGCAGCAGTTCGCTGATCGACAGCAGCCCTTGCCAGCCGACCTGAGCGACAGCGGCCGATTGCGGCAACAGCGACGTCTGGTAGTTGACGTCGAGCATGCGCGCGGTGTTTTCCGCCCGCTCGGTGTAGCGCGACATCCAGAAGAGATGGTCGGCGGTTCTTGACAGCATGTCAGCGCCCGCCCGGCCGCCCGATGGGCGCTGCGCCCCCCGGGGGGCAGAGAACAAATTGAAGGCGGGGGAATGTCATCTATACCTCGAGGATCCAGGTGTCTTTGGTGCCGCCGCCCTGCGAAGAGTTGACGACCAGCGACCCGTCTTTCAAGGCCACGCGGGTCAGGCCGCCGGGCACCATCTGCACTTCCTTGCCCGAGAGCACAAAGGGCCGCAGGTCGATGTGGCGCGGGGCGATTCCGCTTTCGACGAAAGTGGGGCAGGTCGACAGCGACAGGGTGGGCTGGGCGATATAGCCGCTGGGGTTGGCCTCGATCGCCTTGCGGAAATCCTCGATCTCCTGCCGGGTTGCGGCCGGACCGACCAGCATGCCATAGCCGCCGGCGCCGTGGACCTCCTTGACGACCAGGTCCTTCAAATTGGCCAGCACGTATTTCAGGTCGTCGGCCTCGCGGCAGACGTGGGTGGGCACGTTCTTCAGGATGGGCTTTTCGCCGAGGTAGAACTCGATCATCTTGGGTACATGGGGATAGATCGACTTGTCGTCCGCAACTCCCGTGCCTATCGCATTGCAGATGCTGACATTGCCGGCGCGATTGGCGTCCACCAGCCCTTCGCAGCCCAGGGTCGACGTGGGCCGGAATACGGAGGCGTCCAGGAAGTCATCGTCCACCCGCCGGTAGATCACGTCCACGCGCCGGGGGCCGCGGGTGGTTCGCATGTAGACGAATCGGTCCTTCACGAAGAGATCCTGGCCCTCCACGAGTTCGATACCCATCTGCTGGGCCAGGAAGGCGTGTTCGAAATACGCGCTGTTGTACATGCCGGGGGTCAGCACCACGACGGTCGGGTCGGGCGCCCCGGGCTGGGCCGACGCGCGCAGTGTCTCCAGCAGCAGGTCGGGATAGTGCATGACGGGCGCCACGCGGTGCGAGCTGAAGAGGTCGGGAAACAGCCGCATCATCATCTTGCGGTCTTCCAGCATGTAGCTTACGCCGCTGGGTACGCGCAGGTTGTCCTCGAGCACGTAATACTCGCCCTCGCCCTGGGCGTTGGGCGCGCGCACGATGTCCACCCCCGAAATGTGGGAGTAGATGCGGTGCGGCACATACACACCCATCATTTCCTTGCGGAACTGGCTGTTGTTCAGTATCTGCTCCGCGGGAATGATGCCGGCCTTGATGATGTCCTGGTCGTGGTAGACGTCATGCAGGAATTTGTTGAGTGCCGTGACCCGCTGGACCAAGCCTTTTTCCATGGTCGCCCACTCGTCGGCCGGAATGATGCGCGGGATCAGGTCGAACGGGATCAGGCGCTCCGTTCCGGCCCCTTCCTCGTCCTTCGCGCCGTAGACCGCGAAGGTGATGCCCACGCGCCGGAAGATCATCTCGGCCTCTTCCCGGCGAGCGCGCATTGCCTCGTGCGGCTGGCGCGCCAGCCAATACGCATAGCCGCTGTAATGGTTGCGCACGCCCTGCCCCTGGATCTGGAGTTGCCCGCCCTGGGACTGGCTCTGAGACTGGAACTGCCCATTGCCGCGCAATGGCGCCTCTCCCCCGGGCCATTGCGAGTACATCTCGTCGAATTTGTGCATGAGGCGAATCTCCAGGGCAACAGGATAGCAATTTCGGGGCCCTGCTGGCACGGCCCTGCAGCACTTCGCGCGAGCCATGCAGGTTTCTGGAGAGGAAGCACGCGAAGTCCGGTTCCCTGACCCGCGCAAGGAAGCCGTCCGGTGCTGGTGCCACCCTACCCTGTTTCAGACTTCAGCCGCTGAGCCACTGCTTGCGCAAATTTCATGGCACTGCCTTCAGCGAAAGGTAGATTTAACGAAGGCTCACATATCTCGAGTTCCAAAACCACCGGCTGGCCATCGTCGCCGCGGACCAGATCCACGCGCCCATAGAGCAGGGGTCGCTCAAGACACAGATGTGATGCGGCAGCCTCAAGCGCGGCTGAAGCAACCGTGCGCTCAGCTTCGTCGGCGGCTCGCGCCTTTCTCAGATCTTGCGTCGGCACATTGACCGTGCCGTCCGGCATGAGCATTGCACTCTTGCATATCGCGTGGCTATAAACGCCATCGAAATAGGCCAGGTCGGTTTCGCCGTCGCGATCGATTGACTCCAGGTAGGGTTGGAGTATGACGTGGTGACCCTTTCCCAGTAAATGGGTGACGCATTCAACTGCCTCGGTTTCCAATAGGCGGGCACGTCGCTGGACATCTTTCGAATAGGCGCCGACGGTGGGCTTCATCACAATCTCCCTGGCCTGGGGATGCGCAACGAGGAATTCCCGCACAGCCAGCATCGGGTCTTCGCCGGGTGCGACAAACCTGGTCGGCACAATTGGCACGCCGTGCGCGGCAAGGTCCGCCAAATAATGTTTATCAAGCCCCCACCGCGTCACCGGCAAGGGATTGAACAGGCGCGTCAACGCACTGACGCGCTCGCACCATCCCAGGAATTGCGGCGGTCGCTCAACGTAATTCCAGGGCGAGCGCAACAGGGCGGCGTCAAAACTCAGCCAATCGATCGCCGGATCCTCCCAGTCACATACCTCGGTTCTCAAGCCGATGGCTTGGCATGCCTCAAGCAATAGCGGCATGTCGTAGTCGATTGGAAGACAGCTTGCGCTGGTAACCAGAGCGAGAGTTTTCATCAGGCGAATTCAATGTGTCGCGAGGAACGACTTACCAGGGCAGGATTTTTCCCATGTGCACGTATTTGCCGCTTGGCCCGTCGCTGTCGAGAAGGGCCATGCTGACGCTTGTTCTGGCGCCGCTCGGAATATCGAGCTCGCCTGCGCCTTCATTCATGTCAGTCTTGGTGTAGCCCGGATGCACTGCGTTCACCTTGATCGGCGTTTCGCGTAATTCGAAGGCCAAGTGCACAGTCCAGGAGTTGATCGCGCTCTTGGAGGCGCTGTATGCTGGAAGCGATTTGAACATTGGACTATAGGCATACGAGCTTTGGTCACTGTGCGTGCCTAGCGAAGCGAGCAAGCTGGAGACATTGACGATACGCCCTGCTGCCGATTTACGGATCAGCGGCAGGAATGCCTGAGTCACCTCGACAACGCCAAAAAGATTGGTGTCGAATGTTTCGCGCCA